>JADLFN010000049.1 GCA_020845475.1 Planctomycetota bacterium | reverse complement strand
AGGAACGAACGGTGGACGCGCTCTGGAACCGCATCGGAAGTTTGATCGACAAGTTCACCCCAACCGAATGCCGCAACTACCTCCGTCACGCCGGATATACTGCAAACCAATCATGAAAACGCTCTAGGTTCGTAAGATTTCGCATGTGTTTGCCCTGACAGGTTCTTGGTTCAACAGCGAAAAACCGCACTGCCCGTTATTTGAAATCGATCTTGTCCAGTTCGCCGCGCGCTTCATATATGTCGTACATCAAGCGGCGCGCAGCCTTACGTGTTTCTTCCGCCAAGTCTTTGTTGTTCACCAGCTCTTTGACCTGCGCCAACGCGTCATCGTCGCGCTTGGCATCGTGGAGCGCGCGCGCATACTCAACTTTGACGATTGCGTTTTCCTTGAGGTTGTCTTTGGTGAGTTCCAAGGCTTTCTTGAAGGCAGCTTCGGCCTTCTCCATGTTCTTGAGGCCTGCGTGCACCTTAGCGAGCTCGAGTTGTTCAGCCGCGTTCTTCTCGTCGGCGATGAGCATGCCCAGGTACTTCATGCGGTTAGGCTCGTCGCCCAGCACCTGGTAAAGCACCGCAATACGACTGATGTAGAAATTGACGAGCTTGGTATCTGTTGCCTTGCCGCCCGTCATTTTCTCTTGAAGAAGCTTCTCGTAGATGGCGAGCGCGCGCTTGTATGCCTGTGAAGCTTTCTGCGCTTCTTTGGCCTTCACCAGCGCGTCAGCAAGGCCAATCCAGTTCTCGGCATCTTCGGTGTTGGTCTGACGAAGCTGCTGGACAATTGCCAGGTCGTACAGCCGCAGCGCTTCGTCAATGATGCCGTACTGAAGATAGACCTTTGCCAGCGCGGCTATGACCTGGTGAGGATACTTGGCTTCCTTGGGTTCCGCGGGCTTACCGCCATCTGGCGCGGGAGTGTTGCCCGAGGGCGCTTCATTGGCGGGTACGTTGGATCCATTGGTTGGAGTGTTGCCCACGGCCGGCTGACAGCCAAAAAGAACAAGCAAGCACACTGCCACAGCAGACATGCAAAGAACACGGAACGAGCCAGCCACGCGTTCAAATCGCGATGCAACCATTATCACTCCAAGAATGGGGCCGCATTTCTAGCACGATTTCGAGCTGTGTCCATCCGAAATTACACTTTCGTGAGACTCTGCACGAATTCTGACCATGTCCGCCCGATTTCAACCTGACTGAAGTCTCGGCAGGGGATCTGAGCAATTGAGCAGAGTCACTGCATCGTCCGTTTATTGACGTCTGGCCTTGAGGACAACCGTGTCGAATCGCCTCACGCCACACCCAAGCACCTCGTCATGTCACGGGTCTATCGTTCTCTTCTGCTTTGCGTCCAGCCTGCTGTCGGTGTGGCGATGAGTTGTGCCGGCTTGTACGCCTTTGTTTCAGTCATTTGAGGTCGCCCTGACTCGGCTTTCGGCGCAACAGTTGGCGTGTGACTGACCGGACCAGTTCCTCGATGGAGAATGGTTTTGGCAGGTGACACGCACTGCCGATTCGCACGGCTTCCAATAGGGGCTCATCTTCTCCGCCCGAAGTAATGATCACCGGCGGGCGTGACGAGGAGCCAATCAACTCCAATTCGGCCAGCACTGCCTGTCCGCTGTCGTTCCCCAGGTGCCAGTCGAGCAACACCAGGTCGGGGCACGCCGAACGGATAGCCAACCTGGCGCTGTGCGCGGTCGCGGCATGCGATACGTCAAAGAAATCCTCGAGCGCAAGGCAAACGACCGAAGCCACGTCACGGTCGTCCTCGACGAGCAATACTCGCAGCTTCGGCGTCACATCTGTGTTTGCCATGTTCACCCCCACGATCTCATGTGCTGAGCAGGAAACCTGGATGCAGACTTTTTTGCGTTTCTTGAAGAACTGAAGAAGCCGAGAAACCTTCGCAATGCGTAGCCGTCTAGGCCCGATGATTCCGGTGGCTCGTTTTGGCCTGGACGGCGGAAAAAACTGGTCTATCCAAAAATCCACGCACCCAAAGCTCGACGCTGACACATCTGATGTTGGCTCACCGGGCTGAGCGGGGAAACCACATCATGGGGAAAGGGGCACAGTCATGGAGTACAAACGGTTGGAGTTCATTGCGAACAGATGGCTGGACGCGGTCAACGACGAGGGCGTACGCGTGATCGAGCCGGTCTTTGACGGCACGGATGCTACCTGCAGGCTGGTGTGCAGGCCGATCCCGGGATCCAATCCGCCCGAGGTCGAGTACTCATGCCGACCAAGCAGCGATTGCGATAAGTGCGAACTCATCACAGAGACCACACCCGAAGGCGCGATTCTTCGCTGGTGCCAGTGTGTGAGCGGTCCGGGCGGCCTGAGCGCGGCCAAGGCCGCAAAGTCGCGCGCCAAGGTAAAGAGCAAGCGGAAGAAGTAGTCGCAGTCGACATGGAGGGCTAGAATCCGGCTTCGTCTGAGCTACCAGCCCTCCATGCCCGACACCTTGATCAACGACCTTGATGTCCGCCGTCGCGCCTGGGGTCTGGCGTTTGCGATGATGGGCAACGCCGAAGACGCAGAAGATGTCGTCCAGGACGCACTGATCGTCGCCTTCGACAAGGCGCCGTCGATTCCCCAGGCTGACCGGATTCGCTGGTTTGTCGGAGTCGTTCGCAACGTCGCTCGCAACCACATCCGCAAGCGGAGAAAGCGAGCCATGAACGAACTCACAGAAAACCACGCGGCCTCACAGCGCGACCGCCTCGATCCCGCTGATGCTGAAAGCCTGCTCGCGGCACTCCAGGAAGTCTCAGACGATGAGCGCGAGGCCATCGTGCTCTGCCACATGCAGGGCTTCAGCGTCGACGAAGTTTCGGCCATGCTCAAGGTCAATCGCAACACGCTGAAATCGCGCATCCAGCGCGGCATCGCCTATCTGCGCGAGAAGCTGCGTGTTTCGGCGCCGGGCCTTGAGGCTTACCTGGCCACGGTGGCCATCCCACCGCCCCGAGGCGGCTTCGACGCGGCACTCGCCCGTTGGACTCACGGGAGCCATCCCAGGGCCCCGTGGTTGTCTTCCTCGGCCAAGGCAATCGGTTTCAGCGCAGCGACCGCCTTGATCGTTGCCGTCTTGTGGTTGGTCACATCGCCAATGGAAGCGCCCGAGCAGTTAAGGCGCGCAGCGGCGGCGTCAGAAATGCCTTCGCCTGCGGAAACAGATGGCGGCGACGCAACCCGCACGCCCGGAATCCGCAGCGCTGAGTTACCGGGAAGTAAGCCGGAGTCCGGGGCCAAAACGGGGGAACCCAAATCCACTGCTGCACCCGACGGGGGTGGAGTGACACCGACGAATCCGGACCGGTCGGGCAAGAAACCGCCGGATCTTGTTACCCCCGGCCAGTACCGGACTCGCATCACGTTCTATGAAACCGGAGCCATAGAAGCGCAGTGGACAGAATTCGAACGCGCGCCCAATTCGTTCACACTCGACGGCAACTTTCTCGGGTTCTATCCCACAGGCGTTCTGCGCGAGGCCGGACAATTTGCCAACAACCAGCGCGTCGGAGCCTGGAGGAGTTTTCACGGCAATGCTGCGCTAGAGAGCAGCGGCGAGTACCGCGATGGTCTGCAGGAAGGCATTTGGGACTTGTTCAACAAAGAAGGAATCCTGCTTGAGAAAGGGAACTTCGCGGCGGACAAGCGCAGCGGCGAGTGGAGAATTTTCTATCCCGATACCGGCACCCTGCGCGAGGTGGTCACGTTTCACGACGGGCTGCGCAAGGGACTGGGTATTCGCTACGACAAACAGGGAAACGTGACCGCCGAGACCAACTGGGATGCAGGCAAAAAGCACGGCATCGAGCGCATCTACGGCCCACAAGGGGTCGAGGAGCACGAGTACACTCACGGCGAGCGAGTAAAGTAAGCGCAGCGCGCCCCAGGCGACGATTCACGGATTTGACCGGCCACGATTTGAGTCGCCATCCATATTCCGTACCGTCTGTATGCGCCGAGCACGCCACGGCCAAAGCAGAACAGCAAATCAGCCAGTCAAACCCTTCGATGGATCTCGGGGCAGGCAAGCAACGCAAAGCACCGAGATCAAGGAAAGTTAGAGCAACCCGTTGCCGACTGTCGGCAATAGGATTACACAGACAAGGGGTGCTGCACTTTTCGCCCGCCACCTGCTGCACTTTTCAACCGCCCTTTACACTTGGAACGAACTGCACGCATCATTTCGCTGCGTTTTGCGCGGCTGAAAACGTCGGCCATGATGAGGACCTAGCGCGGAAGTGGAATAGCGACAAGGGCAAACACGCTTCGGGCAAGAATTATCAGTGCGGCTTCTGCTTCTTAGGGACCGTGTCACTCGAAGACAAAGGCGCCAAATTTGTTGAATCGACGAGGTGTCTCGCGCTGCTCGGGTCAGAATGAGCCTTTTTGGAGCGGTTCGATGGTGGCGTTTCGGGTGGCGCGCGATTC
This sequence comes from Planctomycetota bacterium, assembly GCA_020845475.1. Classification (GTDB taxonomy): domain Bacteria; phylum Planctomycetota; class UBA8742; order UBA2392; family UBA2392; genus UBA2392. The sequence goes on along the minus strand of JADLFN010000049.1, from coordinate 129,805 downwards.
TCAAAAACGGACCTTCCGGATTTCGAGATGACTCTGGAAGGTACTTGCGAAGCCAATGAGAAGCTGGAGCCCGCCTGTCGGATTTGAACCGACGACCTATGCTTTACGAAAACGCAACGGTTAGGCACGTTTGCCTAACAGGCTCGAACACGGATTTTTCAAAAAACTTTTTGTGCTTGGGTCGGTCGCGAAAACCTAGTCAAACATTTGGTCAAACAACGCACCAATCCTGTGCCGTTCTCAAAACACAGCCGCCTCCGTATTGGCTCCGGAGGCGGCTTTGAAGGTGGTACCTCGAGTAGGATTCGAACCTACGACCCGCTGATTAAGAGTCAGCTGCTCTACCAACTGAGCTATCGAGGCGTTTCACTCCCGCGCCACTGCGCGAGGGAGCGGAAAGGTAAATCAGCGCGGCGCATTGTCAAGGGCGCGGCGCTTGCTGCCGCGCGTCGCTTGCGCTAGCGTGATGCCGTGCGCGTCGCCATCCTTTCCCGTTCACGCTTCATCTATTCCACCCGCCGTTTGATTGAAGCGGCCAAAGAGCGCGGCCATGACGTCACGGTAGTCAACACGCTTGCGTGCGCGCTGGTCATGGTTGACGGCAATTTCGCTTTGCTGCATCACGGTCAGCCGCTTGAAAGGCCGGACGTCGTCATCCCGCGCATTGGCACCAGCATCACCGAGTATGGGCTGAGCGTGGTCAAGCAGTTCGAACTTATGGGTGTGCCCGTTCTGAACAACCACCGGGCGATCTCGCTCTCGCGTGACAAGCTGCGTGCGGCGCAATTCATGGCCTCTGTTGATTTGCCCACGCCCCCCACTGTCGCCCTGCGCGACCCGGCTGGCCTTGAGGGCCTTGTGGCGCAACTCGGCGGCCCGCCGGTGATTGTCAAGCCGGCCAGGGGCACGCAGGGAGTGGGCGTGATGTTGATGGAAAGCGTCGAGAGCATTCGCGCCATCTCAGAGACCATGTGGGGCCTGGGCCAGAACTTCATCATGCAGAAGTTCGTGAGTGAGGCACGCGGGCGCGACGTGCGCGCGTTTGTGGTCGGCGGCCGCGTTGTGGCAGCCATGCGCCGAATCTCCGATGAGAGTGATTTCCGCGCGAACATCCATCGAGGGGGCCGTGGGCAGCAATTGACGTTGCCACGCGCTTACTCGCAGCTTGCGGTCAGGGCCTCCACGAAAATGGGGCTCGAGGTTGCGGGTGTGGACTTGCTGGAAACAAGACTGGGGCCTTTGCTGCTGGAAGTGAACAGCAGCCCTGGGCTGGAAGGCATTGAGCGCTACACCGGCGTAAACGTGGCGACCGCGATCTTGAAACGGGCGGAAGACCTTAGCCGGCGCAAGGTTCGCCCTGACATCACGGGCTAGCACCTTTCCAATCCGCGCGCGCATCACTAAGATTCCGTGCCTGAATATCCGGAAATCGGCAGAAGTGTTTGCCGCTTGCGGCCTTGGGTTGCGTAACAGGACTGCGGTCAGTTCGGTACAACGGGAAGTCTCGACATCGGCATGATAGAAGCGCGCGGCATTACCAAGTATTACGGCACGTTCAAAGCCCTGGACGACGTGAGCTTCCACGTCAACAAGGGCGAAGTCCTGGGCTTTCTGGGGCCCAACGGCGCCGGCAAGTCAACGACAATGAAGGTGCTGACAACCTTCATTTCGGCCAGCGAAGGCACGGCCACCGTGGACGGCTTTGATGTGCATGCCGAGCCTGAGCGCGTGCGCTCGCACCTGGGCTATTTGCCTGAAACTCCGCCGCTCTATGGCGACATGACGGTCGAGGAGTACCTACAATTTTGCGGTCGCGCGCGCGGCCTCAGTGGCAGGGAGCTGACGGCGCGGCTCAAAGTGGTGGTAGAGGACACGAACCTGCTGCCGAAGCTCAAGAGTCCGATTGTTGAACTCTCCAAGGGCTATCGCCAACGCACAGGAATTGCGCAGGCGTTGATCCACGACCCACCCGTATTGATCCTCGATGAACCCACCAGCGGCCTGGACCCCCACCAGATCATTGAAATTCGCAAGCTGATCGAGCGCCTGAGCGTCAATAAGGCGATCATCTTTTCGACCCACATCTTGCAGGAGGCTGCGGCGGTTTCTTCCCGCATGGTGATTATCAACGGCGGGCGCAAAATAGCAGATGGCACGGCGGATCAACTCGCAACGCTTGCCACGGGCACCACGCGCCTGAAACTGCTTGTGCTCGGAAACTTCGCGGGCCTGCCGCAGGCGCTCAAGGCGGTCGCGGGCATCGTAGAGGTTCACAGCAAAGACACCGCCGAGGGTTACTCGCGCTTCTCCCTTGAAGTCAAAGGCGGGGCCAAAGCCGCGCGTGATGCCTGTGTGGACGTGGGACGCCTCGTAGTGAAGTGCGGCCTGAATGTGGCCGAGCTTGCGCAAGATCCGATGACGCTGGAAGATGTTTTCCTGCGCCTGTTGCAGTCAGGCCCGCGCGACAGCCAGCGGCCCGATAACCGGCGCGTGGATTTCCTTCAAGAGCCGGCACCCCGCGACGCAAACGCAACCGAGATGGGCTTACCCAGTGAAATGGTGCAGGCCGCCATGGCCGCGCGCGCGAAGTCCGAGCAAAACCTGCCGCCGGTCAAGAGCAAATCCGATCTCAAGCCCGCGGAAGAGGAAGGAGGCCGCGCATGATTGCGATCCTCCGGCGCGAGCTGGGTGCGTTTTTTGGCAGCCTGGTGGGCTTTGGCATCATCGGCGCATTTGTCGTGATCATGGGCTTGCTGTCGCTGTTGCTTGATCCCATGGGGGGCGGCGGCGACTGGTTCCGCCGTGGCGAACTTACGATGCGCACGTTCTTTGGCATCTTCCCGTGGGTGGCCGCGGTGGTGCTGCCGGCCGTGAGCATGAAGTTGTGGGCTGAAGATCGCCGTCAGGCCACTTTTGAACTGCTGATGACCTTGCCCTTGCCCACCTGGAAAGTTGCACTGGGCAAGTACTTTGCCGCCGTTGCCTTCTTTGGAGTCATGCTGCTGGCTACGTTTGCGTGGCCGCTGATGCTGATCAAGTTCGGCTCGCCCGATTGGGGCCCTGTCGCGGGCGGATATATCGCGTGCTTCCTTCTTGGCGCAGCCTTCCTCGCCGTGGGCGCTTTTGTTTCGGGCCTGACGGACAACCAGGCGCTTGCGTTCTTTCTGTCCATGTTGATCTGCCTGGGCATCGTTGGCATGGGAGAGTTGCGCCCGCTGGTGGGCGATCTGGTCCGCAACGAACCTTTGGCCGCAATCACACATGCACTTTCGTTGCCCGTGGTGCTTTTGGCCGTACTGGCTTCGGCGGTCGGTCGTGACCGCGCTCTGGGCGGCGGCGCCGTGATGATCGGCGCGGTCATCAATGGCGGAGTTTACGCCATTTCGACACTCGATTGGTCAGAGTCCACTATGCTGGACGTTCATGCCAAAGCCGACATGGTCGTGGCCGCGTTCGCCCAGGCCTCCGTACTGGATCACTTCAAGGAAATCGAGCGCGGCATCGTGAACACCAACGGGCTCGTGTTCTTCGCGAGCTTGATCGTGCTGTTTGTCGTGCTGAACGTGATGTCGCTGGAGAGCCGGCGCTATGGTTAATCGCAAGCGCAACTACACGCTTTACTTCATGCTCTTCAGCGTGCTGATGCTGCTTGCGCTGAGTGCGGTGAATTATCTGGGCATGGAGTATCGGCAGCGCATTGACCTCACGGGCGACAGGCGTTTCACGCTATCCGAAGGCACGCGCTCGCTGCTGGAGAAGCTGCCGGACAACATCACGCTGACTTACTACGTCAGTTCAGAGCCGCCGGAAAAGCGCGTCAATCTCGAGCGCGACGTGCGTGAAAAACTTGAAGAGCTCACCAAGGCCGGCAACGGCAAGCTGAGCTACACCGTTGAGCGCGTAGAGCAGAAAAACATCGCGACCAAGCTTGAGGAGCTCAGCAAGTACGGCGTAGAGGTCAGCGAGGACTTCCAGACGACAGATGTGGCCGAAAAGAGCGCCGCCATTGGCGTCAACCGCTATCTTTCGTCTGTGCTCGTGCGCTACGGGCCGGGCGAGCCCAAAGCCATCAACGGCATCGTCAACGTGGTTGATGCCAAGACGGACGAGGCCCGGCCGCATCGCGTTGAAACGCTTGAGTTCGACATCATGTACACCGTGATGAAGTTGAAGTCGGATCAGCGCAAGCCTTCATTCAAACAGATGCTGCGCAACATGTCGCGGCCTTTGAATGTGCTCTATTTCCGCAGCGAGCAGATGCCGCGCTCAAACCCGCAAGTGGGTGCGAACGTTGCGCTGGCGCTGGATCGGCTGCGCGAGTGGGGCGGCGAAAAAGTGAAGATCTCCACGGACACAATCGCGTGGGGCGAGCGCGTGGGTGTTGGAGGAAGGCCACTGCCCTACGTCAACACGCCTGAGCCGACGGTCGATCCCAAGGAGGCGCCCGAGCCGCCGGCAACACCCCCGGGCATGCCACCATTGCCTGACGACCGCGACGGCGACGGCACCAGCGGCGCCACTCCCGGCACAGCACCCGGTGAGGGCAAAGATCCCCGCAAGCAACCCGGCGGCATAACGCCGCCCGGCGGCGAAGCCGCGCCCAAGCCCGACACGCCAGTCAAACCCGAAGCGAAAGTCGGCCCCAACTTCTACTACACTGTGGTCGGACTGGTAACGGACGACGGTCGCCAGGATCTGCTCTACGAATTCGGCGACGACCGCAATGTTGACGCCGTCCTCAAGCGCCTTGAAGACCGCGTATGGGAACTGGTCAAACCGCGCTCTTCGCTGGGCATCATTGCGCCCGAAGCGGGTGGCCGCTCGCCTTACTCGGCGCTGGTGAATTACATTTACCAGCTTGGCTACACCGGCCGACAAATCAACCTGCGCCAGGACAAGCGTATCCCGCCGGATCTGGCGGCGCTGATCGTGTTTGAGCCGCACACACTGGCGGAACGCGAGCTCTATGAAATTGACCGATTCCTTGCGCAGGGCGGCAACGTGGTCATGCTCTATCAGGGTTATGCCGCAACCATGAGCATCGCGCGCTTTGATTCCGGCAGCATCATTCTCACACCGATTGCGTCGCAGCCGCACTTCGTTGACTGGTGCAAGCGCCTTGGCATTTCGTTTGAGTCCGACCTGCTGATCCAGAAAGGCGGCTACGATCTCGCGGTGGTGCGCAGCGCCGGACGCGAAGGGCAGCAGTTGCCTGTCAGCCTGCCGCTGGCGGCCAACGTTGGCCCGGACGATCTTGATCAGGGCAGCATATTCGCACGCGGTATTTCGGGCATGCCGCTGCCGTTCCCGGTTGAGCTCAAGCTTGATGATGAAAAGCTCGGGGCGCAGGGCTTGACGCGTCAAGATGTCATCACGCTTGCCGGCCAGGTGTTCAAGTTCATTCCTGACAACCGGGACATGCCCTCCATTCCGCGCTTGGGGCTTTCGCTCGATGGCGGCCCGGAAGTGCAACTGAACCCCGACGCAGCACCTGACGTCACCACACGCCTGCAACGTCTGGGGCGCCCGGCGCTGATCGCCAGTGTTCTTTCGGGCACATTCAAGAGTGCCTGGCAGGGCGAGGGCAAGCTTGTGCCGCGCTGGGACGCCGCAGCCGCGGCCCCTGACACAAGCGACCTCGGCGGCCAGCCCGTGCCTGAACTGAAGGCCAAGCCGGGGCGTTTGATGGTGATGAGCTGCGCGGGAACCTTCAATAGCGAGTACTTCTCAAGCTGGCGACAGGAAGATGTGAACGCCATTCTGCGCGGCGGCGTGCAGTTCTACCAGAATATCGCCGATGCCGGCATCTATGGCGACGAGCTGGTCAGCCTGCGCGCCAAGACCGGCGCGGCACCGCGCATCCGCGCTGACTATTCCCGCGGCGAGCGCATTACCTGGTACGTGCTGGTACTGGGCGGCACGCCCGCGCTATTGCTGGTCTTTGGCTTCATGCGCGGCGCATTGCGCGCAAAAGCCCGCGAAGAGTACCGCCTCAAGCTCGAAAAAATGGAGGCCGCCTAGCGGCGCCGCAACATGGCCGAAGAAACAGCACAAAAGAAAGCTCATCAGACACCCGACGAAGTGATCGCGTCACAGCGCTCGCGCCAGCTCACAATCATGGCCGTGGTGCTGTTGCTGCTTGCGGGCGCAATTGCTGCCCATCGTTTTGGCAATCGCAATGCCGAGAAACCCGCCGGCACAGTTGCCCTGGTCAGTTTCAAGGACGCTGATGTTGCGGCTATTGAAATTTTCGCGGGCGTTGGCGGCAGCAAAGTGAAGCTCACCCGTGACGGCGAAAACTGGCGACTTTCAAATCGTTACGGCGCCCTGGCCGACAAAGACGACGCGGCTGCGCTGATCAAGAAAGTCGTGGATGCCAAGCGCCTTGACCGTGCCGCCACAGAAGAAAGCGCGCGTTTTGCACTGTTCGAACTGACGTATGAACAGGCCGCGCATGTGGTGTTCACGGATAAGCAGGGCAAGGAGCTGGTGCACTTGTTGATCGGAAAAGGCACCGGCGCCGCCGCTGATTTCATCCGGTATTCGGCCAAGGATGCACCGCCGGGGGTGTTTGAACTGGTGGACAGCGCGGGCGTGATGGAGACACTGCGATCGCGCCTTCACCTCGACACCGAGGGCAAGCCCGAGGTTCGCACATGGCTTGACGCCACCGCGTTTAAGTCGTTGAGCCGCGAGGCAGAAGTTCAACGCATGGTCATTAACGACAAAGGCGTTCAGATTGAAGTCGAAAGCGCGACCGACCCCAGAGACCCCTCCAAGCGTATCTGGAACGTGCTCAAGCCCGAGCCCGGCTACGGCAACAGCGCCAACATCGATGGCGCGATCGAGGCCTTGCGCACCATGCGCGGCGCCGATGTCGCCGGCAAGCCAAGCCCGCACGGGCCTGAACTTGGCGTAGCCAAAGCCGAGCGCTGGGTGGAAGTGAAATTCAGCAGTAAGGCGGGTGCGGGCAAGACTGAAAGCCTGCGCTTTGATTTCGGAACAGTGAAGGAACACGAAGTGGCGCTGTGGATTTCCTCGGAGAAGCAGGGCGAGTTGATCTGGTGGGTCAATGAATACGTGCTCTCGCGCGTGTTCCGCCCGATCGCCGACTTTGTTGACGTCGCGCCCCTGCCCCCACCGGGCCCAGCGGTTACGGATCGCGCGGTAGTGACACATATTCTGGTCAGCTTCACGGGCACGGGCGTACCGACCAAGCAGCCGCGCACCCGGATGGAGGCACGCAAACTGGCACTTGCAATTCTGGAGCAGGCGCAGGGAACGGCAGACTGGAAGGCGCTGCAATTGCAGCACAACGAAGACGGCGCCCCGCACACCGAATACCCGGTCGAGAAGGATGATTCGCGTTGGGACAAGAACTTCTCCAGCGGCGCATTGAGCCTGAAGGTAGGTGAAGTCGGCCTGTTTGAAACGCAGTTTGGCTATCACATCATCAAGCGCATGGAGTAACCCATGAGCACGCTGCTCGAAACTCCTTCGCTTTTCAAACGCATCTTCCTCAACCCCATTGCCGTGCGCGAGCTACGTGTGGCCTGCCGCGGCTTCAAGCTACCGCTGGTTCTGACCTCCTATCTCCTCGTTCAGGGCGCAATTTTTTCCATCTGGATTTCCACTCAATACGACAACCAGACCGGCACCTACGACGATCCCACGGGCATCGGCAAATGGTTGTTCGTCACGATGGCCATCGTGCTGGTGTGCGTGGTCATGCTGGTCTTCCCTGCGTTTTCAAGCACGGCCATTGCCGCGGAGCACGAGCGAAAGTCCTTTGACCTGCTCATGCTCACGCCACTTTCGCCATGGGAAATAGCACTGGGCAAGTTCATAGCTGCGTCGGTTCAGGCCTCGACGTTTTTCGTCGCCACCATTCCATTGTTCGCACTTGTGAACGTTTTTGGCGGCATCGACCCCGCGGTGTTTTTCATGACACTGTGGATTTTGGTACTGCTCTCGCTGCTGATCAGTTTCATCGGCGTGTACGCCTCAAGCCTGGTCACGAAGGCAATTCCGGCCGTGCTCGTGACTTACATGTTCGCGATCATCCTCGGCGTCATCCTGATTGTAGGAACGCTCATTATCGTCTGGGCGGCCAGCGTGCCCATGCTGCGCGTCTCGTTTCCCATCATCAGCATGTTTGTCGAGCCCACGGTGTCGGAGGGCATTTTCTACGCAGTGGCATTTGGCGTAACCGCCTCTATTTACTGCGCCTATTTCTTTCTCTCCACGACAAACCGCCTCAAGCCGATGTCGCACAACAAGAGCACGTCCATGCGCATCTACTGGACGGTGGCCATGATCGTCATGCCCACGCTTTTTGGCGCCTATTTCCTGGCCACGCGCCTGCTCCTGCCGGGCGCTGCCGTAGGCACGCTCTTGACCAGCGTGATCTACATCAGTGTGGCGCTGCTTGTGCCCGCGCTGACTTTTCCTGCGGAAGCCGCCATCGCGTCGCGCCGTGTGCGCAAGGAGATCGAGAAACTGCCCGCGCCATTGATGAACGCCGGCGGCGTCATGTTCATGCCGGGCAGCGCTCGTGGCGCGGCCCACACCGCTTTTCTGGTTGTGCTCGCGTCGGCTATGATGCTCGGAGTCGGCATGGTGTGCTACGGTGAACTCCGGTCGAAGCTCGATGACCCGGTGGTGGCATCCAAGCGCGCGACGGAACTGGTCAGCGCCGCAAGTCCTACAGTTTTCTCCGCCACGATAGCTGCCCCGGGCGTCACGGCCCCTGCCTCGCGCGGCGCAATCGACATCAAGAAGCTGCTGGGTGCAAGCAGCGATCGCGAGATTGTCGAGCGCTTCCTCGGACACGAGCAGATGGGTTACCTGTACCTGCTGACCGTGCTGGGCCTGACGGTTGTGGCTGTAAGCCAGATAACGTGGCGGATCTCGCTCTCGGGCCTGTCCAAGTCTATTTCAGGCGTCCTGGCGGGACTGATCATCGGAGCCTGGGTCGTCGTGCCCATGATCGTGGAAGGCGTCATGAGCCGAAACGTGCGCGACGAAGAGCGCACCGTGGCCCAGTTCTCGCCGGTGTGGGCGGGCGTCAATGCCTGGGCGGCAGGCAAAGCGACCGCGATGAAGTCGGTTTCACCCCAGGGCTCGGGAGACTATCTGCGGCACGAACAGCGTGCAGACGGTTTTAGCACGCGACTCTGGACGTATCTGATCGCAACCGGGGTGATTGCCGGAGGCCTTCTGGCTTTCAATGTTGTTTCGCACCGCAAGATCGTCGGAATGGTTGCGCGCGCCACAGCCCAGGCCGCACAGAACCCGTATGCGTTCAGTCGCCAGCCTGCCATGCCTGAGCAGGCAACTCAAACACCGGCACAGCCTTTGGCGCCGATCCAATCGGCGTTGCACTCAGCGTCTGAGGCACCCGTCGCGCCTATTGCGAGCCCAGTGCCAACGACCGAAGCTCCGCCCCTGGCGCTGCCTCCTCAGCCGCCTGCACTCTAGCGCAGTGTGACTTCTGCTTTTTCGCCCGAGAGGTGCACGTCAAACACGTCACCCTCGCGGACATCCTGGCCGGGGCGTGCTGTCCAGTTTGTTGACGGGGCCAGAAACATCGCGCCGCCCACGCCGGCCGGCTTTTCGCCGAACTTTAGATCTTTGATGTTCGCGCCGGCATCGCCGCCCAGGCTGACATACTGGAAGAAGCCCGTTTCGCCCAGCCACGACCACATCGCGCGCCACTTGAAAACTTCGACATTCAATTCAAAGCGCTTGCCGCTGGTAAACACCGGCACGTGATATCCGCGCCGGCGCTGGCCGGCGGCATCGACCGGGTAAAACAGCAGAGTAAGCTGGCCGCTGACGGGATCCGTGCGGCCCACTTCAATCTCCGCGATTTTCTGGCGTGCGGGCGGCACCTGCGCAAACGCCGAGAGGCCGAGCGAAAGCATCAGGCCCTCGAGCGCAAACCAGATCACCATGCCTCCCAGCGCCAACAAGCTGAAGTCGAGCACCGGCACCACATGGCTGGTTTCAACGTCGTCGCGCTTGCGCGTCTTGAGCCAGATCCAACAGCGTTGGGCCACAAACGAAACCAGGAACACGCCCAGCACCACGGCGATGAAGACAAGCACCTTAAGTCGAAACACAGGATCGGGATCCACGGGCTCAGATTACGGCGGCCATCAGCGCGGCTCAAGGGCGTCTGCGATCGCATTGAGAAACGCGCGCCGAATGGCGTCATAGCCGCGCTGGTTTGGATCTTCGAGATTCACGTAATACCAGTAAGTGGGGTCATCGGGGTGATAGTGTGGATTGTCGCGGTCGCGGCAGTGAATGCCGTGCCCGAGCATGACCTTATGGACATCCACCAGATGCACATGCTCATGCTTTTCGGCTATGCGCGCGATGGCGGCGTTGAACCCCTCAAAGATCTTCATGCCTTCGGGCCAGGGGCCAAGCCAGAAAATCGGCCCGGCGTTTTCAATGTCCTCTTCGCCATCGGTCGGGTCATAGATCGTGGCGATAAACACGGCGCAGCCGCCGGGGAACTTTGCCTTGAGGGCCCGCATCATGCGGTCAAGGCGTGTCTCAAAACGCTCAATCCAGGGTTTTGCGGCGTCGTAGGTGGCGCCGAACATCGCGCCCTCCTTGGGAGTGCCGCGACCATAAGGGTGAATCAGATCAATGCCGCCGGTGGTGATGCAGATGACGCCAAAGACATCGCGATCGGCCTCGGCCATGGCCTCGATAACGCGCTCGTGCTCCAGCGAGTTTGTCGAATTGGCGGCCAGGCGCATCACGGAAAACTCGGGCAGCGCACGCGACAGTTCCGCGCCGCGCATTTCTGGGTACACGCCATCGTGGTTCTTGATGATCAGGTCAAAGTAGCCAAGTCCCGTGCCGGCGCCATATCCGGTGCTGACAGAATCGCCCAGCGCCACAAATTGCACGGGCTCCTGCCGCCATGGCTTGGCGAATCTTGACACGTCAACAGCGGGGCCGGCCGGTCCGCTGCCCATGCCCGCCGGAACCCTGAACCCCCCCCACAGCGCGAGAACGGGCAGCGCACAAAGGCCGACAACGTTGGCGCGCAGTTCAAACCAGCGAGGAGAAGGGGCGCGCTCGGCGCGCCGCCCGCGGCGCAGGGCACCGGCGACAACAAGCAGCGCGCACACAGCAGCAAGGGCGATGGCCAGTGCGTCCCACCATTCATAGCTGCGTTGAAAACGCGCCACAGCGGCAACATCCATCAAAGCCAAGAGCGCGGCCAGCAAGCCGGTAAACACGAGAGAGCGAATGCGCATGGCAACCCCCAGCACAACATGGCGCGCGAACTTATATCATATAATGATACAATGTATATCGGGTTTGGCAAATGCGCGCGGCTACTTTCTTCCGCTCACGCATGGCAGCAGCCATACGCCATAGCCCCTGGGATTCTCGATGGCGGCGATCATGTCATTCCAGCCTCTCCACACTTTGCGCCGAGTCTGGCCGGTGTGCCTTGCGATCGTGTCCGAATAACCGTCGCGCCATGCCTTCCAGATACCCGCGAACACTGCGCGCTTCACTCTTAACGTGTCAATCACGATGAAGTTGCAGCGCACATCCGAAAAGCCCAGCTCAAAGAGCATCGCCGGTGTCTTGCGGCCAATGCGCAGGTCAGTGCCTGTGGCTTTGCCGTAAGCCAGCGGGCCGCGCGCAAAGAACTCGTCGCAGTGGCCGCGCGTGGGCGCGAACAGCATCAGGCTGTAGTCCTCGACGATCAGATGAATTCGCCCCTTGGGCTTGAGCACTCGTTTCATTTGCTCAATGATAAGCTGCGGCTGCGGCACGGCCTGAAACAGATGACGGCAAACGGTGAGATCGAAGCTCGCGCGGGGAAGCTTGAGCGCAAATGCGTCGCCGACTTCAAAGTGCACGCGCTTTTCAAATCTCTCGCAGCGTTTGCGCGCGCGTTCCAGGTGGGCGGGTTCAACATCCAACCCCAGCAACTCCGCGTCCGGAAACAGATCCGCAAGGCGCTCGGTGATTTCGCCGGTGCCGCACGCGAGATCGAGGATTCGCGCTCTGCTCTTGAGCGCATAGCTTTCAAATAACGGGCGCTCCTGGGGCCAGATCGCCTTCGCCTGCGCTGCAAGGTTGCGCACCATGCTTTCGTCGGCCATTTGTTCGGCCTGGGGGTTTCTGGCGGCCATCTCAATTCTCCGGATTGCGGAACTCGATGCGCGCGCGCGGCGGCGAGACCGCCATGATTTCGCGGCCGCCGCGATACACCGTAACGCGACCGGTGCTCTGCGAAAGCACGATCACCACGGCCTTCGTGGCCTTGCTCATGGCGGCACCGGCGCGATGGCGCGCGCCCAGACCCGAAACAAGGTCAACCTTGGTGTCGGCGGGCGGCGAAAGGTAGGTGCCCGCACTCTGGATTACGCCATCGCCGCTGACGACGAATGCGCCGTCGATCGCGGCAAACTCTTTGACTGTTTCTTCCAGCGTCGGGTCGAGGATGCTGCGTTCGGGCTCGCTGTAGCCCTTGAACGGGTTGATCGTCAGTTGCTGCGTGAGCGGCTTCACGTTTTCATAGTCACCCAGCACCATGCTCATACCCAACGGCGCGCCCTCTCGACCTTGCTCGGCGAGATCCACCGCGATTTCGAGCGCGCGCTCGAGAACCTCGGATGCAACGACTCTGCGCGCCTCGGCATCCAGCAACTGTGCATGCAGCTTCGAGGGTGTCTCGATGCGGATGCTATCCAAGTCGTCGCTTTCGCGGTCGCCGCACGCTGAAACCACCAGGCCCGTACCAATCAAACCGCGGGCGCTGGCCTGGAGCAAAGCCAGTTGAAACGCGCTCTCATGGGAGAGCTGGTTGTGCGAAAGGCGCACCACGCCCCTGGCGCGTGCCACCAGCGCTTCAGGAAGCGGCGAAGCGCGCGTAGCCAGAACGACCTTGGTGTTCATCAGCGGTTCAAGTTCGGCGGGCGTGCGGAACACGTCGGCAAACAGCAGTATCACTTCGGCGTCGATGTCGCCTGCAAAGCGCAACAGATGTTTGATCAAAGTGCGAGTAACTGCGGGCAGCCGGCGCGGAACGACCACCCGCGATCGCGCTACCTGCTCGCAGAGCGCGTTCCCAAGGCGCTCCGGCGAAGTGGCTGCCAGCGCGCGCTTGAAGCGCAATCCGCGCTCTTCACCGCGAAAGGCCCGCGCCAGCGTCGAGACTGCACGCAGGTAATCACCATGGCCTTCATGCGACGTGACGAACAAGAAGATGAGGTGAACCGGCCCCATTTCCGGCCGGCCGTAGTCGATGCCCTCGTGCGATCGCCCGACCACCAGCAAGACTCCGTGCGAGCCGGCAATGCTCACATGAGGTGCAGCCCAACCCGGCCCCAACTGCGTGTTCACTGCAGCCTCGCGCGACAAGAGCGCCGACCACAGCTCCGCATGCTCAGCCGATGTCAAGTTGAGCGAACGCGACGCAGCCGCGCATAATTGCGTCAGCACCGCGCGTTTGTCCCCCTTGACGCGAACAATCTGGCGCGGCTTGAGCAGCGGCTCGAAACGGTACCAGAGGTTGGTGTCTGGCCGCTTTTCGCCGGCACTGGACTCTTCGCCACTCATGGTGTCTCCGGCAATGCAAAACGCGCGCCCGGCTGAAGGCGCAAGCCATTGGCCAGTTCAAATCCGTTCACTGCTGACTTTCCTTCGAGCTGCACGCGGCGGAGAGCGAGAGCGCCACGGCCGCACGCGACTTGAATTCCTGACTTGTCGATTGCGACCACCTCGCCGCACGCGCCGCTGCCCGATATCGGCACCGCCTCATGCACAATCACGCGGCGCGCGTTTTCGCCAGTCAGCATGGCCTGCGCACGCGGCCAGGGCTGCACACCGCGAACCAGATCGGAAAGAGACTGCGCATCGCGGCGGAAGTCGAGCACGCCATCGTTCTTGGCCAGCGGCGGCGCAAGCGTGGCAAGACTGTCATCCTGCATGCGGGCTACCGGGCTCTCGCCGCGCGCCAACTGCTCCAGCACATTGCGCATCATCACGGCGCCAAGGCCTCCCGCCTGCTCCATGAGCTGTTCGGCGTTGAGCGTATCGCCGATCTCCCACGGGCGCTGATCCAGTATCGGGCCGGCATCAAGCCTGCGCACCAGACGCATGATCGTCAGGCCCGAGACGCGCACTCCGGCCATCACGGCGCGCTGAATCGGCGCCGCGCCACGAAACGCCGGCAACATGCTGGGATGAAAGTTCAGGCACCCATGCCGCGGCAATTCAAGGACACGCTTCTTGAGGATCTGCCCGAAGCTGACGACTGCGATGGCCTCGGGCGCAAGCGCGTTCAACCGCTCAAAAGCCGCGCCTTCGTTGACGCTCTCATCTTCATGGGTTTCAAGGCTCAAGCCGCGGGCGCAGACTGCAACTTCGCTGGGTTCCGCCTGACCGCGCCGCGAACGCCTTGCCGCAGGCTGAGTAAACACGGCCGTCACGCGCAGCGAAGGTGAGGCGACCAACTCGCGCAGCGTTGGCACCGCGATGGCGGGCGTCCCGAAAAAAACTACGTTTAGCGGCATTTTATCTATTTGCTGTTTTTGGCTTTGTTTGGTATACTAACACCAGCAGGTTCAGGCGGAGCCTTTTATCAGAATGCGGGCGGCTTGGCTCACTGAACCCGGCAAAGGCGCACCCACCGGAGAATGCCATGGAAAGCGAAATGAAGATTCACCGCGGTCGTCACATGAAGGACTTGCGCCGTCAGCGGGGGCTTAGCCTCAACGCGCTGGCCTCGATGGTCATGGTTGACCCGTCCACGATCTCGCGCTGGGAGACGAGGAGGGAGTTCATCCACATCGCACGCTTCATCCAGGCGCTTTATGCGCTGGGCGTTACGCCCGAGGAATTCCTGGGGCTCGAGAACCCCTACCCCGCAATGGAAGAAGTGGCGGCTTGAGTTACTTCAGCTTGTAAACTGACATGCCTGTGCTGCCAGCGACAAAGAACTCCTTTGAGCGCGGATTGACCGCAACAACGCCTGCGGGCTTGCGGTTCCAGCAAGTCAGCGTGAACGACGCCTTGCCGGTGTCCACGGTCAGCACGCCAGCGGGGCAGGCGAGGTAGGCTGATTTGTCATCGCCCACCCACATGCCGGCAAAGTAAGGCGAGGCGCCCGTGGCTCCATACGTTGAGCGCCCGCCCAGTTCTTCGGTCTTGATCGTGACCTGAAAACTGGCCGTAACCGGGTCGGGGTCGTCTTTGGTGGGCGCGATAACCGTGCAATTCAGCAACGTGCCGCCCATATCAATGTCGTTGATCAGAACGCACGTCTTGTTCTTTGCAACAAAGGCCGTAACCGCGTTGTCTCCCACCAGTCGCGCTTCGATTTCCTTGACACTGTACACGTCAGTTTTTTCGCCCTTCTTGTTGACCAGGAAGAGATTTCCTTCGCCCATGCCGCGCTCGGTTACGAGGAAGCTCTCGCCCTTTTCGTCGTTCCAGAGGCAGATCGCCTGCACCTCTTCGTACTCCGCACGGTAAAAGCGCGTGGGCTTGTCCTGGCCAAATGCCTGCAGCATCAGGTTGCCGCCCTCGGCAGCCGACTGGGTGAAAAGGACTCCGCTAAGGTCGGGCAGTGCGCGAACGTGGTCTCCGCCCACAGCCGGCAACGTGGCGATGATGTTTCCCGCGGTGAGGTCAAACAACCAGACACCCGCGTTCTTCACGCAGGCCAGCAATTTGTCGCCGGCCTTGTTGAAGTTGATGCACTCCGCCTGCGCGCCCTTGTTGAGGGCTTTCTCGAACGAAATGGTGCGCGTTTCCGCATGTGACTTCGCGTCAAGAATGAACACGCGGTCTGTCGCGAGAACGGCAATCTGCTTGCCGGCCTGGTCATAGGTCATGGCCAGCGGCTCAAAACTCACCGCCTCGCCCTTGAAAATGAACTCCGCTTCATCGGCGGTCTTGCCCGCGATGATCCCAAAGTGAGTAGCCACCGCCTTGGCCTGTGCGCAAACGCTGGTGAAAGGCTCGTCTTCGGCGTTGCCCTGAGCCTGTTCGTGCGTGACGGTGGTCTTCCAGACTTCCTTGCCATCCGCCAGGGCAATCGCGCTCAAGAACGCGCGCTGCGGCGTGTTGTTGCCAAGGAACAAACCCGTCGCTCCATCGGGCGTGAATCCTACACAGGCGTCGTAGTAATCCGTCTTGTAACCCTGCTTCCACGTGCCGCGCGCGGTCACAAAACGGTCGTACTTGCCCCACGGCTGCGCGACAAAGAAATCGCCCGTGGGGGTCATCATGAAAGTGTCGGCGTCTTCTCCTCCCCAAACGTCGGGGCAGGTCTGCGCCTCCTTGAGCGCGCCAGTCTTGAGATCAAACACCAACACGCGAATCTCAGTCTCGGCTTTGAAGTTCCCTGCCTTCTGTGGACGCACCGTGAGCAAGTACGCCTCGTCGCCTTTGATGCCGAACACAGAATCCTTGTTGCGGGGCGGAACGCCATGTTCATTGTGGTCAAATTTCAGCGTGACCGCCTTGCCCGCTGACGAATAAAGCGTGGCGTCGGTGCTGATCCATTTCTTGTTCTTGCCGTCATAATTGCGCAGCACGGACAGCGCGTAACCGCCGCCTGCAAGCCCGTGCACTCGGTATTCGCCACCCGTCGGCGGGCCCGCTTCGACGGCCTTGCCCACACCGGCACCTTTGCCTTTACGGCCCTTCACTGTGGGTGCCGCTTCCTTCAGCGGCGCCTTGGAGTCGATGTCTCCGACCACGACCACTTTCTTGTCTTTCAGGCTCACGAAACACACCTGCGCCTGCTGGCTCACGATGCAGGTCTCGGATCCGCCAAAGCAAACGCGCGGTGCCAGATTGAACGGCTTGACGGATTTTGGCAGGGGCACGTCAAACTGGCTCTGTTTCTGCGAGGCGAAATCAAGCGTTGCAAAACGAAAGCTATGCGAGGTCTGCGAATAGCTGACCAGCCGATAGGCCATGGTTTCGGTTATGCCCAAGCGCATCTGCTCACCCGATGCAGGCAGCAACGAGGCCAACCCGATTTCGCCGTCGGGTTTGACGTCGTTGATCTGCAGGGCCGGGATGGTCTTGCTGCCCTTTCCGGGCAGTTTCTTGGGCAGTCCAGGCGGAGCTTTGGGCCCCTTGCCCCCGCCGCCGCCGGGGCCGCGCTGAGCGTCAACGGTTCCCAGAAATGCAAAAGAGGCGACGAGCGCCATTACCACCAAACACGCCGTGAATTGATGCCTCATACGCGTTGCCCTTTTGGAGTGCCGCTAGTTAGTGCATCTCACGGCCGGTGCATTACGCAGTTCACACCAAAAACCGGCGCAGGTATCGAAAAATCAAGGGTTTGCGCCGTGCGTGATGAGGCAATCCAGCCACGAACGCAGGCGCTGGGCGCGTTCCAGTTCCAAGTGTGTCTTGTAGTGTGCAATCAGGTTGCGCAGTGTTCTGGCCACGATCTCACGTTCATTCACAGGCGCGAACATGGCAGGCTCCGGCTTGGTGCCCATTGCCCGCAGCATCTCTTCCACTTGCGGCCGCGAAATGCTGCGAAAGCCATTGAACGGATCGAAGTACGTGCCGGCGGGAATTGCGGGTTCTCCATAGAAACACAAGAAGTGTCCCGGCGTCCCCACGCCATGAACCGGAAGATCAAGGCGCTGGCCAATCAGGATTGCAACACAAGCAAGGCTGATCGGAATGCCCAGCTTGCGCTCCAGGACGCAGGGAAGGTACGAGTTCAAAGGGTTGTAGTAGTCCGCTTCGTTGCCGCACAGGCCAAACTCGAGCAAGACCGCACGCATGGCCGCCAGGCCGGTGTCAAAGGCACGGTCTCCGCTCAGTCGTGCGCCGGTGCACCGGGCCAGTTCATCGAGCGTGATCGTTGCTTCCTGCACGCTGCCCGTGTTGGGCGCGCTCTGGGCCAGCAACATCAGAGCGGGCTCAAGCAAGAGCCGTCGCTGCGATGCCAGCTCGCGCCATGGCCCATCCAACTGAGCAAAGCGAGCGCGCACAAACGCAGCTTCAAGGTTGCGCTGCACATGCTCGCCCGCATGCAGCGCCTGCACAACGAGCGCTTGTTGTTCCTCGGCACTCCACAGGGCCAGCCTGGCAACCATCGCCTCGGCGCGGGCGGGATCGGGCTCATCGAGCAGTGAAAGTACGGCAGCAATCTCGGTGGCCGGGCGCATGGCTCAATTCTAGCCACCAGTATGCGGTGCGGCCATGACTGCGCGGCTTGCGGGGTTGCTACGT
This sequence comes from Planctomycetota bacterium, assembly GCA_020845475.1. GTDB lineage: Bacteria > Planctomycetota > UBA8742 > UBA2392 > UBA2392 > UBA2392. The sequence continues at coordinate 111,550 of JADLFN010000049.1, read as the reverse complement.
CGTGGGTAACCTCTTGGGCCATGTTGAACACGGGTTCAAGGTGTTGTCCGAAGTGCCTGCGTGAAAGTTCCGGCGCGAGCGACCGTTGCATTTTCTGCTGGGCCCAGCTCAACCCGGTGCCGCTTCGCTGGCGCAACGTGTATCACGCCGTCAATTCAGTGGACGCCTGGCTGGCCAAGAGCGCTCTGGAATCGCACGGAGTTTGCGTGCGCATCAAGGATGAACATGCGGCGCGCATGATGCTCCACGGACATGCCAATGTGGTAGTGGAAGCCGCCGAGGGCGATCATTGGCTTGCGCAGGAAGTGTTACGCCAGGTTCGCGGAGTGCGCACCGACACGGAATATCTGGAGTGGCAGGAACTCAAGCGCCGCCGTTCGCCGAAGCGCAAGCTGCTGATGGGCGCACTGGCCATGCTTGCCGCCACGGCAGCGGCCGTGGTTACGGGGAGCATCGTCACGCATCTCGTTCACGGCAGGCCCGCCCAGCAAACTCCGGCCAGATAGCGGGACAGAAAAAAGCAAGACGCCCGGTTTCCCGGGCGTCTTTTATTGCGAATACAGCTTACGCGGTGCGACGCCTGCGAACAGCAACCAGAAGGATGCCGGCTACTGCCGCCAGCACCAACCAAGGAGCGTTGTTGGCATCGGCCGAGCAACCGCCGCCGCCGCCACCGCCGCCGCCAATCGTGCCGCCAGTGCTGCTGGTGACGGTCACGTTGAAGAGCTGCGTGTCAGTCGCTGCAGCGCTATCAGCAACCTGAATCGTGAACGTGAAGACGCCCGCGGCCGTCGGAGTGCCCGTGATGCTTGTGGTCAGGCCCGTGGCTGCAGTGTTGAGCGTGAGACCCGTGGGCAGCGTGCCCGAGGCCAGGCTCCATGTGTATGGCCCCGTTCCATTCTGAGCCGTGATCGTGCCGCTGTAGGCCGACCCGATGACTCCGTTGGACAGCGTGGTGGTGACAATCGTGAGCGCACCACCCACCGTTACGGTGCCCGAAAGGTTCACAACCTGGTTAGCCGCGCCGCCGCCGGAAACGGTAACGTTGCCGGTGTAGGAGCCGGCGGTGGCCGTCGATGCAAAGCGAACCTCGATCGTCTGCGCCGCAAATGCACCACCCGTATAAGCGATGGTGATGTTGCCGGTTCCGAAGGTTCCTGAGGCGGTAGCGTTACGGAACTGAATGCCCGCCGGCGTGCTGGTAAGTGCCAGCGTAACGTTGCCCGACGCTGGCGTCAGGTTGCTGCCACTGACGGTGAAGCTGGTCGCCGAACCCGCCGTGCCTGCAGCGGTCGTTGGCACGGTCACGTTCGTCGTGCTGACGGATAGTGTCGGTGTGCCAGTTGCGTTCACCGTACCGCTCAGGTTCACAACCTGGTTAGCCGCACCGCCACCGGAAATGGTGATGGTACCGGTGTAAGTGGTCGCCGTGGCCGTTGAAGCAAAGCGCACTTCAATGGTCTGAGCCGCAAAGGCACCGCCCGTGTAGTTGATGGTGATGTTGCCGGTGCCAAAGGTGCCGCTGGCTGTAGCGTTGCGCATCTGAATGCCTGCGGGCGTCGAAACCAGTGCGAGCGTAACGGTACCGCTTGCGGGCGTCAGGTTGGCGCCACTGACCGTGAAGCTGGTCGGAGTGCCCGCCGTGCCTGCCGTCGTTGTGGGAACCGTTACGTTGTTGGTGCTCACTGTGAGCGTGGGTGTAGCCGCGCCGGTACGCTCGTCGGAGCCCGAGTCACGCTGGGCGCCGTTGGGGCGGGTGTCGCCGTCGATATCCACGTTGACCGTAGAAGTCGTGGCAAGCTCAAGCGCAGGCGAGCCGGCGTTGATGTGCAGGTCCGTCGCACTGACAAACAGCGGGTCGGAGTTGACGCTGTTGGCGTCAATCGAACCGTACTGCGTGCGCCAAGCCGTGTAGTCGGCGCGCACCACGGGCGTTGCCGCGGATTCAACGGCAAACACTGCACCGTTGCTGAGGAAGTAGACGTTGCGGTCGGCAACGGTGGGGAATTCCGGAACCGTTGGCGGGGCCGTCGTTGTGCCCGTGAAGTGATAAATCGGGAAACCCGACGTGGATGAGGTGAAAATGTTGAAGTTCAACGAGGGTGGAACGGTAGTTCCCTTGGGGCCGCGCCAACCCACCGCGCCGGGGTTACCTTGCTGGCCGGTGGTTACGAGACCCGCGTTATTAATGACCGTGCAGTGCTGAATAATGGCCGGTGAAGTGCCGGTCGGGCCGCCACCGGGGTAGAACATCGCCAAAGCACCGGGCATGAAGTTAGTGCCGTAAATCAAGGTGTTTCCACCGCCACAGTTGCGAATCGTGCAGTTTTCAATCGTGATGCCGTCGTAGCGGAATCCGTTGCCTACCGCCCAAAGACCCGCACCGTTGGCAACACCCGTGAAAGTGCACTGGCGAACCGTGACAGTGCTTGCTTTGGCGGCAGAATAAGAATCTGAGGAAACCAGCAGACCAAAGCCTTGCGCGCCCGCGCTTCCGGCAAAATTCAGCCGCTCAATCGTCAGGTTACTCACGCCTACAATGGACATGACACCGGATTCGGCGCCAAGGATGCCGTCAAACATGAGCTGCGTCGCGGCACCCTGCAGATTAACCGTGGCGCCCGTGGCGGCGCGAATCGTAACCGTGTTGGCCACGTTCGAAACCATCACGTCGTCCACTGCGCCCAGCGTGCTGCGGTCCGAACCCAACTCCCAAGTGCCCAGCGATGTGTAGGTGCCTGCTGCAATCTCGATGATCAGGTTGCCGCCGACGCCAAAGTTCTCCATGTCGTCAAAGGCCTGGCCGATGTCCGTGTAGGTTCCGCCTGACGGTGCAATCGTCACTGTGCCCGTAAGGCCGCGGCCGCCTACGCAGCCAATGGTGTAAGTGCCTTCGTTGGCATCGTTGTTGTTGATCGTAACGGTGAACGAGAACGAACCCGAACCCGCCGCAACAGTGATCGGTATCGTCAGAGTCACCGTGGTGCCGGCAGTGATGGACGCCGAAAGCGTGGGAGAGCCAGGCGTGCAATTGACAGCCGCGGAGGTGGTTACCGAGGCGATGGTCAACGCCGTGCTCTGGCCGAGGTTCGCAACAGAGAATGTAACGTTGCCGCTGCCGCCGGGAGCGAAGCAGCCCGCGCTGACATTGGTCGAACCAGAGGCAATCGAACCGGTCGGACCAAAACCAACCTTCTGCACATCGATTTCCGGATTCGGCGCGGTTCCGCTCGGCACCGTGACCAGATCCAGAATGATGTGCATCGGGAATCCCGTAATTCCTTGAGCAACGGTCGTGACAATCGAAAGATCGGTGATGCCGCAAGGAACGGAGACGATGTAACCAGGCGCCAATTCACCCGCTTGATTGGACCCGATAAAGAACGATCCACCCACAGCCGAGTTGTTGGGCGTAAACACTTCCACCACAATTCTTTGACCGGTCGTGACGTTGACCGGCAGGCTGAGTGGAATGGTCTGGACCGTGGTGTTCCAGAGAGCATTACCCGGGGTGAGAACATTCGTAGTCACGCCGATTTGCGTCAACGACGCCAGCGTTGGAGTTCCGGAGGCGATGCTCGTCGTGTACAACTTGATTTGCATCGGATTGGGGCCGCCCGTGTCCTCTTCAATGCCAAGGCGCACGGAAGTGATCGTTGCATTCGCGGCGATGTTGTATGCCCTGTAGTACGAGTTGTCGGAGTGATACCCGCCAACCGTGCAAGCGATTGAATTGTTGTTTGTTACCGTGTTGTTGTCCGTTGACTGAGTCAACGTTGTTTGCGCCGCCGCTGATGCCGCGCCCATGGCGCACACCGCAAGCAACGCAGCTCCTAGAAACCAGTTCGTTCGAAATCGCATGAATTCATTCTCCTCGGTCGCTGCCCAAGCTTCCCCTCAAATTGCCTCAACGCGTGGACGCCCACGCTCACAAGAATTCCCGATTGGATGACTGGTCCCCAAACGGCAATGCTAACCATCGGTTCAGGCGATTCAATTCACAAATATGTCATGCGGCATCGAACGATTGGTTATTTGGACGTCCCCCTCACCCTGCTATACCTCTCGCAGGAGACAACATGGCCAAGAACTACACACTCACCGCCTCAATGCGTGACGCCTTCAAGACTGACTTCTCCGTGCGCTCGCACAAACTCGTCGCCGATGAGCCGCCCGAAACCGGCGGCAAAGACGCCGGCCCGCTGCCCTTTGAATTGCTCATGGCCGCGCTGGCGGGTTGCACCACGTTCACGCTGCGCGCTTACGCCAACCACAAGAAGATCTCGCTTGATGGCGTCGATGTCGAAATCGCGATGTCGCGCCGCGACCCCAGCGAAGTGCCGCCCGGCGGCAAGACTGTCGTCATCAAGAAGAAGCTTAAGTTCAGCGACAAGGTTCCCGCCGACCTGCGCGCCAAGCTGCTCGAAATCGCCGCCAAGTGCCCCGTGAACAAGGCACTTCTTGAGGGCTGCGAAGTTACGGGCGAGCTGGGGTAACTGCTGAGAGATGGAGAGATCGAGAGATTGAGAGATCGCAGAACACAATCGCTCGATCTCTCAAACACTCGATCTCTCATGCCTTCGTTGCTTTCTTCACGATCTCTCGGTCGAAGTAATTGCTGCCCATGCCCGCGTCGATCACGATGCGCTGGGCGTTGATGCCGCTGGAGCGCGGGCTCAGGAGAAACGCCACTACGTTCGCCACTTCTTCCGTGGCGACGGGCTTGTGGCGCAACGTCGCCATCTCGGCGTATAGATAGCTGTCCATATAATCGGGAATGCCCGCGCTTGCGCTCGTCTTCAGCAGGCTTGGCCCCACGGCATTGAACCGCACGCGCGTGTCCGACGCGAAACTCTTGGCCAGGAACACCACCGCGCTATCCAGCGCAGCCTTTATGGGCGCCATGTAGCCATAATTCTCCGCGGCCATACGCATGTCGGAGATGCCAACCGTGACAGCCGCGCCGTCAGGATCGATCAAGGGTTTCAAGGCGTTGGCCAGCGCGATGAATGAAAAACAGGAAACGTTGATCGCCTGAAGGAAGTCTTCACGCTTCGTTTCGTGGAATTTCTTAAAACCCTCGCTGTAGTTTGCAAAGGCGATGCTGTGCACGAAGCCCTGAATCCTGCCATGGCGCTGTTTCACCGCGGCCGCGAGAGCATCGATCTCTGCCTGCCTCTCCACGTCGCACACGGCGATGTCGGCTGCGGAACCCTTGAGTCCACGATCTTTGTCGAGCAGCTTGCCGACTTCCTCGCGGCGCGCCTCGTTGCGCACCACGTGAACAACGCGCGCGCCAACTTCGTCCAGGACGCGGCCCACATGCCAGGCAACGGATTTCTTGTTGGCGGCGCCGAAAACGAGGATGGTTTTGTCTTTGAGTTGGAGAAAGTCGGGCATGGAAAGAGGTTTAACACGAAAGAGCGAAGGAACGAAGGGATTTGGGTTCCTGCGCTACTTCGCTCCTTCGTGTTCAGCCGCTATCAGTGCCACGATGAACTGCACGGTGAGCACTTTCTTTGCGCCGCTGGTGACCTTGCCGGTCATCAGATAGGCGTTGCCCATCTTCTCATCGAGCACGATTTCAAAGCGGCAGGTTTCGCCAGGCAAGACCGCGTTCCTGAATTTCGCATCCTGAATACGCGTGAGCATGGGGACTGTCCCCGAAGGGGACTGTCCCGTCTTTGCCGCCCCCATCAGCAGAATCGCGCCGGTCTGAAAACACGCCTCGCAAAGCAGCACACCCGGCGTCAAAGGCGAGCCCGGATAATGCCCCGCAAAAAACGCCTCATCCGCACGGTAAGTGCGCTCGGTGACGATACGGCCCTCACCCTGATCGACGATGCGGTCAACAAACAGGAACGGCGGGCGATGCGGGATCGCGTGGAGGACGTTTTCGTCAGTCATAGCTGCCTTCACTCGTGCTGCGCAATCAGGTCCGCAAGCTTTCAACCTGTGCGGCCAGCACGGCGGTTACAACGAACAGTACGATTGAAAGAGTCAGCAAACCGCGCAAGCACCAAACCCAGTATGCGCGTTGCCTAAAAACCACAACCGAGGGCACGATAAGTAGTGAGCCACCCATCGAAATCATTGCACTAAAGTGAAGCAATAGGCTGCGATCATTCATCGCTGACTGGTGATAAGCACCGTCAATTTGGTCAATGGCATAGACATCCAATGCCACTCCACCAAGAACGCAAAACATCAACAAGGCTTCTCCGAACCCCACCGGCGTTGTTAGGCCTCGACTTTCTGCCATGTCACACCTTTTCCCACGCTTCGATGCCGCCCGCAACTACCTTGAACATGGGATGTGCGCGCGGCTTGGCCGGCAGCGCCTTCAGCCGCGCGGGGTCGCGCTGTTTCAGCTTCGCGCGAAGATGCTCCCACTCGAACGCCAGTTGCCCGCGCGCCACCGTCATGCAAACGCGCGGCTTGTGCAGCACAATCTTGCGCGCGTCGAAGTTGTAGCCGCGCGCTTGCGCTTCGGCCACGATTGCACTCAGGAACATTTGCACGGCGGCCACGGGATCGCGCTGCGCGCGAAAACGCACAAGTTGCGGATGATTGCGATAGCCGCGCGTCTTGCCGAGAAGCACGGCCTGCGCGAGGAGGCCTTCACGCCAGCAGGCAGTCAGCCCGCGCACATCGAGATACTTGGGATGGACGGACCAGAGCCTCATTCAAGCCAGTCCTCCGTGTGGCGATGACGACCGAGGCCGACGGTGTCCCATTCATCATCGGGAGGATTGCGCACTACGCCCAATAGCGCGAGAAGGCCGTTCACGTCGGCATGCGCGCCGACGGGATAAACCTGTTGGCCGTTCCTCCAGCCCCAGGCGTGCTGCGCGCCGATGCCCGCCCAGTATTCGGCCTCGATGTACCCAATCAGCCGATCTTTTGACGCGTCAAGCAGCCAGCGATGCACCCCGGGTAGCAGCAGGTCTGCGTGGTCGAGTGCGGGCAATTCGCCGGGTTCAGGCCACTCGGTGGCATCGACCATCTCGTCAAGCAAAGGAATCACCGCCAAACGTGGCTCCAGTGGCAAAGGAACGACGCTCAACGTCAGTGGGCACACGCGCCTAAGGTGAGTGACCTCTCCGATGATGGCATGAAGTTCGTAGGCCACGCAACGCTCTTTGGTCAGGCTCGCGATCCCACGTACGCGTCCACTTTGTTGGCCGCGATCACGCCGTAGTTTGCGGCGCCCAGCCAGCCGGACATGATGATGCCCACGCTGCCGGCGTGAAAGAGCCCGGGCAATTTCTGGTCGAGGTCCATGCTGACTTTGAGACCTTCCCACTTGGTGCCGAACGACGCACCCATTTGCTGGTGCGTGTAAAACTCGAAAGTGCGCGGCGTGCTGACTTCGATGTGGTCGAGCTTGCCGCGGATATCCGGCAGATATTTTTCGAGATGCTTCAGCGTTCGCTCGGCGAGATCGGCCTTGGCGGCTTCGTACTCCTTCTCGCCGAGATTCTTCCAGTCGGCGTAATTCGCATTCGTGGAACTCACGATCGTGTAGCGATCAATCCCGGGCCGCGTCTTGGGGTAATAGAAACTGAACGTGCGGCTTAGCGTGTGCATGTCGCACAGTTCTTCGCTCGTGAAACTCTTGGCCTCGCTGCAAAAGAGCAAATCCGTAATGAACGGAATCGACTCACCCTGCTTCACGCCCAGATAAACCTGGCAACTGGAGTTCGCAAGCCGCACCGCCTTGGCTTCGGCGGCGAACTCGGGCGAGAAATGTTCGGCCCCCACCATGTTCAGGATCGTGGTCTTGATATTCGCGTTGCTGAGCACGGCTTTGCACTTGATCTCGCGCCCGTTGGCACGCACGCCCGTCACGCGCCCACCGTCCACGTTGATTTTGTCCACAAGCACGCCGGAGAGCATATCGACGCCGTTTTTCTGGAGCTCCTTGCGCATCTTGAGGATGAGCTGGTCGGTGCCTCCGGAAAACGTGTAAACGCCCTTGCTCATGAAATTCGAAAACACGATGCCGTAGGCAACGGCGGGCTCAGCCAGCGTCGAGCCGTTGGCGTAGGTGATCGGCTCCATGAGCAGCCGGTGCACATCGTTGCGTCCTGGGAAGAAGCGTTCGAAGAGCTGGCCGCAGGTTTCGCCGGTGTCGTTGTAGAAATCGAGGCCGCGCAAGTAAGTGAAGAAGGCCTCGACTGTTTCGGGCTTGAGGCCGAAAACGCTCACGAGCTTGGCCGAGTAATCCTCGCGATTGAAACTGGTTTCGAAGGAGAACTGAGGGTTGTCGAATCTAATCGAATCAAGCTGGACGATGGAGTTGGCAATGTCCTCGTTCCAGTACTTCTTGCACGTCTTCTTCATGCCGACAGGAAAGCCGTGCAGCGAGATATCAAAGATATGCCCACCGGGCCGCTTGAACCACGTCGCCATGCCACCAAAGTTGTAATGCTGCTCAACGAGAAGCACCTTGCGCCCCTGCTTCGCAAGCACGTTGGCGCCTGTTAAACCGGCCAGGCCGGAGCCAATAACCACGACGTCATACTCGGTTTGCGCCTTATCAATCGGATTATGCTTACGCTCCGCCCGCCCACCAGACGAACCCTGCAACACGCGCTTGTTCTCGCGCGCGAGGGAAAAGACTTCGGTTGACGGTTTCGTGCTCATTTCACCCACTCAGAGCCCGCTGCGTTAGCGGCGGGCTGCCGCGTCCGACCAAGAGCAATCTCACGCAGAGGCGCAGAGAACAGCCTTGGTTACTCTTCGTCGCGAGACTTGGAGATCCGGAAATCACTCCCGTCTCCGCAGAAGCGCCCTGCACGCGCTTCTTGGTCATTAGTATCAACTGTAAGTTCGTAATGAGTCGCCTTCAGCCGCTTATCGACCAACTTTTCGTCCTTCAGGGACATCGTGAAAGGCTCGCCCGTCGACACCACTCTCAGCGCCTTGTTCAGCTTGATGTTTGGCAGGACGAACAATTTCATGTCGGTGCTCGTTTTTCTCCAGTATTCCCGCTCGCCCCGGGTGACGATCACTCTAGAGCCATCCGAAGCAGTCCCCTTTACTTCAACATGCAGGTCTTGCTTGCCCTTTCGGAAATGGAGGTCGAAGGGCTTTCCTTCTCTCTTGATAAACTTGTACCCTTTCGCCTTGAAGTACACTTTCGCCTGTTGTTCTGCGGTTCTCTCAAGCTTTTTCCTCTTCTTTGGGTCACGTTCCCATCCTTGATTCAGCGACCACGGCGCTTGACGTTCTTCGCGATTCGGCAGGTGAGCGAGCGTATCGCCATTCCTGAGTTCAAAGTGAGCTAATGCCCTCTGAATTGCTGATTCCCACTTCTTTGGATTCAACCAAAGAAACGCCGGTTGAAAGGGCGTGCCTTTGCTTTGGCTGAACTCTTTCCAACTGAGTGGTCGCTGTCCTTTCCCCTCCCAGGCAAGCCACTTAACCGGAATTCGCCACTCGTCCATTCTCTCCTTTTTGTTTTTGGCCCTATCTATGAATTGGGCCTTTCCAAATGACGCCACCTGTCTACCGCCCAAGGCCTTGCCAATACCGATCAGTCCAACTCCCCGTGCAAACATCAGTACTAGATCACCCCTGCGCACTTTCTTCATTGTGCTTCTGTGTTCGAATTGGCCCCAAGCCATTGCGCAAGATTTTTCGCGCATCAACTGTTCTGTGTACAGTTCGTCTCCCCATTCCTTTTGGCTGAAGGTTCGATTGGTGTTGCACCAATAGAAATTTGGTTTCACGACGCCAATCCTCCATCAAGTTTCTACTCTCCGCAGCTATGCGCTACATTCCTATGAACCCGCACACAAAGTCCCCTCGCTCACGCGATGGGCTCTGAAACTGCGCCTTCTTTCAGCACCCACCTATTCGCCATCGAAATGCCGCTAAGCGCGGCTCCGATGATTCCCAAAAATCCCTGATCGGTGCCCATGAGCGTCAGACCATTAATGCCTGTCTCGCCGGTACGCGACTTTTTGGGCGAGCCGTAGACTGCGCCGCCTTCGTGGCCGGTGAAATGGGTAATCGTTCGCGGCGTGAACATGTCGATCAGTTGCACGCTTGCGCGGAAGTCGGGAAGGTGAGCGGGCGTGACGGCGGCGACGCTGCGCTCGTAGAAATTCTGCTTGGCTTGGGTGTAGGTGTTGGTTTTCGAGGTATCAGGTATCGGGTACCGGGTTTCAGGAATCGCTTTGGCGTTACCTGATACCTGAGACCTGATACCCGATACCTTCCATTCGCTCGGAATCAGCACCTCGGAACTTCCATCGCCTCGCTCCAGCGCAGTCCACTTCGCGTAGTTCGCGATGTTCGTGATGCGCACCAGCGGGTCGATGGGTTTGGGCAGCTTGAAATTCTGGGGCATGCAGATCACGCCGGAATCGACGTCGCAGAGGTCTTCGGGGCAGCGGTATTCGAAGCGGTCGCGGTTGGAAAAGAAGATGATCGTGGCATCGGTTTTCGGCGGCGCGTCGAGTACGGAAATGGTTTCGGTGAATGACAATTTGCCTGTGGCATCGGCCTCTGGCCGATGTTTTTGAAGCGGCTCCGAAAGCACCGAAATCGTCTCGGTAAACGACAATTTGCCTACTTCATCCGGGCGAGACGCCCGGATGTCCGCAGGCGGGACGCCTGCGCCACCAGCGAGCTTCGTCGTTTCCACCAGACCTGCGCTGCTGAGCACGTTGTCGGCTTCGATGATTTCGCCGGAATCCAGCTCGACCCCCACCGCTTCGCCTTCGCGCGTGAGAATGCGTTTTACGCCCGCGCGCAGGCGCAACTCTCCGCCGAGTTCGCGATAGCGATTGGTGAGCAGCGAGAGCACATGGCGTACGCCTTGTTGGGGCCGCGCGAAGCCTTCCATGTAGATGCTCTTCCACATGACCACGAACTGGTCCCAGTCCATGTCGTGCTCGCGCGCGGAGCCGTAAAACATGAGCGGGCAAAAGAGCATGTCTTCGAGAAGCGGCTCGCGGATGTGGCGCCGCACGATCTCGCGCGCCGACACCTGTGGCGCATCGAGGTCGAGTTCGTTGAACGCTGTGATCTCGCGCGTGAGTGCGTCGAACCCATCTATCTGGCGGGGGAACGCGCGGCGCACCTCTCCCCGCAGCGTCTCGAAATCGTTGTCGAAGCGCAGATTCGCGCTCGGGAACGAGATCAGCGAGAAACTCTGCTCGTACAGGTCAAGCTGCTCGTGCTTAAGCCGAAGCTGCTTCAACAGGCGCGTGAGCGGTTTGCCCTTGGAGCCGCGCGGCACGTAGTTCGTCATCGCGTGCAGGCCAACGTCGAACTGGCGGCCCTTGAACTGATAGAACGAATTCAGCCCCCCCCAGACGTAATGCCGCTCCAGAATCACGACGCGCTTGTCGAACATGGCAAGGCGAATGCCGGCCGCTAGGCCGGACATGCCTGCACCAATGATGATGGCGTCGTAGCGCATGCGTTTCGTGTTTCGTGTTTCGTGTTTCGTGTTTCGGAACGACTTGGCCGAAGCACGTCACACGCAGCACGAAGCACGGCCGTTAGACTCGCGCCGTTTTCGCCACGAGCTTGCCGCGCAGGTAGTTCACGCAGGAATCGAGCGTGGCCAATTGCATGTAGTCCGTGTCGGGCACGTTCACGCCGTAGCGCTTGCGCAGCTCCATCACGATGTCGAGAAAATCCATCGAGTCGAGGTCCATCTGCTCGCGCAGGCGCACGTCGGACTTGAGGTTGCTCGTGTCCTCATCGGGCGCGATGTCCGAGATGATGTCGATGATGGCTTGTTTGATTTCTGCGTCGTTCATGTTTCTCTCCGTGTTTCGTGTTTCGTGCTTAGTGTTTCGTCGTGCCGAAGCACGGAACACGAAGCACGTAGCACGTCAGTTCCCGTATCTCTTCACAATCAAAGCTGAGTTGATGCCCAACATTCCGAAACTCATGTTCATGATCGCGTCCACGCGCTCGACCTTTTTGGGCGCGTTGATCACGAGGCCGCGCATGGCGCACTTGGGGTCGAGGTTTTCGACGTTGATCGTGGGATGCACGATCTTGTCTTCAAAGCTCGGCAGATTTCCCGCGAGTTCCAGTGCACCCGCGGCTCCCATTGAGTGGCCGATGAAACTCTTGGTGTTGTTCACGCAGGTATTTGAATCCGAGAACACTTCGTTCACAGCCGCGGCTTCGAGCTCGTCGCCCTGCATCGTGCTCGTCGCGTGCGTGTTCACGATGTGGATGTCGCTTGGCTTCATGCCCGCTTTTTTCAGCGCGCCGCGCATGCATTCGGCCTGGCGCTCTGAGTTCGGCAGCACATAGTCGCTGGCATCGGAGTTCACGCACCAGCCCGCGATCTCGCCGTAGATTTTCGCTTTGCGCCTGAGCGCGTCATCCAGGCGCTCCAGCGTGTACAGGCAACCGCCCTCGGAAATCACGATGCCGTTTCGCGCGGCATCGAAGGGGCGGCTCGCCTTGGTGGGATCGTCGTGAGTGGCCAGCGCGGTTTGCGCCTTGAAACCGGCGAAGATGCCAAACGTGTGGATGCTTTCGGAAACGCCGCCGCCCAGCGCGAGATCAACTTCGCCCAGCATCAGCATCTGCGCGCTGTGAATCAGGCCCAAGTTTCCGGCCGCGCAAGCCGCGCCGATGCAGTAGGCGGGGCCCGTGGTGCTCAGCGCGAGCGTGACTTCGCCTGCGGGATTGTTGGCGACAGTCCGCGGGTTGTGGTGGTGCGTCCAGAACGACAAGTCGTAGTTGTATTGCTTGACGTTGTGGATTTCGGTTTCGGTCTCGACGTTGCCGTGCTCGGTTGTGCCCACAAACACGCCCACACGAGAGCGATCGATGTTCTTGATTTCGATGCCGGCATCTTTGAGCGCTTCGTTGGCGCAGTAAATGCCGATGCTGCCCGCGCGCGTGCCGCGCCGGATATCCTTGCGGCTTTGATAGCGCGTGGCTTCGAAGTTGCACTGGCCCGCCAGCGTCTTTCCGAAGTAGCGAATCTCGTAGGGCTTGACGCCCGATTTGCCCGTGAGCAGAGCCTGGCGAAACTCGGCGAGCGAGTTGCCGTTGGGTGCCGTCAAACCAACGCCGGTGATCACAATTCTCGGGAGGCTACTCACGTTCGGCTCCCTTACGAATCAGCTTCATGGCCTCGTTGCTGAGCTTGGCACCCATGCCCATCATGCGGCGCATGAGGCGGGAAAGGCGCGTATCGGTATCCATGCTGGTGCCGTTGGCCGTGGTCACAAAGAACTGGATGGCGCCCTGTGCGATGTCGCTTGTCGTCACGATGCTTTGCAGCGTCTCGACGCGCGGATCGCGCTCGTCGCCACGCTGCACAACGTTCAAGGCAGCGCGCGCGGATTCTTTGAACCGCTCAATGGCGACCTGCTCGCGGCGGCGCAGCACGGTGGCAACGATGCTTAGCGTGTCGCTCACGGGTGAATGAAGCTGGCAGCGATGGGTGGGCGAAAATTCGCTCGTGATCGCACCCCACTCGCGCAACTCCGTGAGCGCTTCGCTGGCCGAGCCGATGGAAATGCCCAGCTGCTCGGCAATTTCAGCCAGCGAAAGCGGCCTGCCGGCAAGCACGAGCATGCCCCAGACGCGGCCTTGGCGCTGCTTGAAGCCTATCGCTTCAAAAAAGGTTTCGAACTGCGGCAAGAACTCGCGCAGTTTTTCATCCATCGGGATTTCCGTCTTAGTGGGCGGCATGTTGAGCCTCCGTTTTCACGTAATCGTCCAGCGCGGCTGTGCCAAAGCGCTTCGGCTCATAGCCGAGATCTTTGCGCGCGCGCGAAATGTCGAACCAGTGGCTTGTGGCGAGGTTCTCCGCCACAAAGCGGGTCATCGGCGGCTCCTTGGAAACGCCAAAGAGCCCGTAGAAAAACTCAAGCACGGCGCCGGCACGATAGGCCGTCGCACGCGAGACTTGACGCGTCAAGGGAGGCAGGCCCATGCGCACGAGCAGCGCGTTGATCCAGTCCCAGAGCACCACGGCTTCACTGGAAATGAAGTAGGCCTTGCCCGCCGCGGCCTCGATTCTCTCCAGCGCCAGAATGTGCGCGTCAGCCGCGTCTTCAATGTGCGTGATATCGACTTTATTCGTGCCATCGCCCACGCGCTTGAGCTTGCCGGCGCGGGCGCGAGCCAGCACGCGCGGCACAAGGTGCGGGTCACCCTTTCCCCAGATCAGGTGCGGGCGCAGCGCGACGGTGCGCAAGGCACCCACGCCGTTGGCCGCGAGCACTTCTTTTTCGGCCATGCATTTGCTCTCGGCATAATGGGTAAGAAAGCGCGCAGCGTAGGGCGTGTCTTCGTTGGCGGCTTCCAGCGGAGCCGCACCAAACACCACACTGGGCGTGCTGGTGTAGATGAGCGACTTGACACCGTGAGCGTGGCACGCGGCCAGAACATTTTGCGTGCCACGCAGGTTGATGTCGAAGTAATCGCCTCGCGCCCCCCACACGCCGGCCTTGGCCGCGACATGAAACACTGCATCGTGCCCGGCGATGGCCGCCGAGATTTCAGCGGGGTTGCGGATGTCACCCTTGGCCATTTTCGGGTTGCGCGCTTGACGCGTGAATCCCTTCTGGAACAGCCCCGTGCGATCAGAGGTGGCGATGGCCGAATCCGCTTGCGTAGCAAGGCTGCGCGCAAAGACCGTGACTTCGTGCCCCGCCTCAACCAGGCGCTGCACGATACGTGCACCAAGGAAGCCGTTGCCGCCAGTGACGAGAATTCTCATGCGGAACCGCCTTTGCCGCCCACTGGCAGAGCGTGGCGACGCGCGAGTTCAATGCGGTCGATCTTTGCGTTGTGGCGCACGTCGAGCGGAAAGTTGGCATCGAACACGATGCGTCTGATGTGGCGTGTGGCCGCGTGCTTGGAGGCGAGTTCGAGCAGCTCAATTGCCCAGTCGTCATCTTCCATTGCAGGGTCCGTAAGACCCTTGAATGGCTCCACAACCACAGCTGCATGTTGCTCGGCCGAGCCAACGGGATAGCCAATCAGCGCGCTGCGATCAAAGTTCGCGTGCGCATTGAACACGCCCTCGACCATGTCGGGATAAAGCGGGCCCTGCGCCGTGTGCACGACATGATTAGCCCGGCCGCAGAACCAGAGGTTACCCTCGGCGTCGAAGTAGCCGACGTCGCCCATGCGGTGGAAAATCGTGGTCCGTGGTTCGTGGTCCGTGGCCCGTGCTTCGAGTTTGGAAGCGGCCGTTTGTTCGGGCCGATTGAAGTACTTGCGCGTGGTCGTTGCGCTGCTGACGATGATTTCGCCGATCTCGCCCTGGGGCAGGGGCGACATATATGTCGCCCCTACGGGGATGACCCGTACATCCACACCCGGCAGCGGCTTGCCTACGCAGGTGCCTTCGCCGCTTTTCATGCGCGCCGCGAATTTCTCGAGCAACGTGCGGCCGTCAATGCAGGCCACTGGCAGCGACTCCGTCGCGCCGTAGGGCGTGAAGACGCGGCCGTTGGGCAAGAGTTCGGCAAGCGCTTCGTGCGTCTTGAGCGGCACGCTCGCGCCTGCAATCAGGATGCGGCGCAGCGTCTCGGGGAACTTGCGATTCTGCCCCGCGAGCCACGGCGCCACGCGCGCCCAGACTGCGGGCGAACCAAACGTAAGCGAGGCTTTGTGCTGCTCGATAGCCGCGACGATTTTTGCGGGGTCGCACGAGCCCGGTTTGGAGAAATCCATGTCCGGAAGAACGATGGTGCAACCCATGCCGACTGTGAACAGCGCGAACAGCGCGAAGCAGGGCACGTCGATCTCGCCCGGCTGGATGCCGAAGTAATCTCGAATCGCGCGAACCTGTCCATCGAACATGCCGTGCTCGTACTCCACGCCCTTGGGAACGCCGGTCGCACCGCTCGTGAACAGGATCGCGGCGAGATCGTTCGCCCGCGTCTGTGGCGCCCTGAAGCTTGACGCGTCAACACTTGCGAGCTGTGAATATGTTTTGCCGCCCCAAAACCAGCGTCTGCCCACCGTTACGCGCTTGGTCACGCTGGCAAAGGGCTTGCGAAAAACCTTGCTCAGCGCGTGCGCGGCGGAAATCCCGATCAACGCCTCGGGCTTGGCTTCGCCGATGCAAGCCAGCATGTTCTTGCGACCCATGCCGGGATCGACCACGATCGGCACCGCAGCCGCGCGGAACAGCGCAAACACCAGTGCGACGAACTCAATGCCCGGCCGCACGGCCAGTATGGCGCGCGTGCCATTGCAGATTCCGTATTGCGTCAGGCCCGCGGCCAGCGACTGGATCGTGCGCTCCAGCTCGCCAAACGTGATGCGCCGCCCCGTGGCCTGCTCGATGATGGCCGTGGCGTCGGGCCGCGTGCGCGCTTGCTCCGTGATGTAATCGGAAACGTTGCACCGTGTCGCTGTTGCCGCTTCCGTGCTCTCGATGGTGGCGACGCGCTCGCTCATGCGTTGCTCCCGATGAACTTGCGCATCAGCGGCAGGATCTCTTCGTGCGCATCTTCGAGCACGAAATGGCCCGCATCAGCGAAGCGGTGAACCTGCGCGGCGGGGAAGCGACTCTTGAATCCCTCGAGAAAACTGTCGTTGAACACAAAGTCCTGCGCGCCCCAGCAGATCAGCATGGGTTTGACGTCCAGCTTAGGCAGCGCTTCTTCGATGGCCTTGAGCGTCGCATAGGTCGGGTGCGAGGCGCGCATGGGGATGTCCTGCACGAAACGCAGGTTCGCCACGCGGTCGTGCCAGTTCGCGTAAGGCGCGAGAAATCCATCTCGGGCTTGACGCGTCAAGCCTTTGACCGAGCAACGCGCGATCGCACCGCGCACAAACGCGTTGAAGCCGCGAATCGCCAGCGCACCAAAGCCCGGGATGCGGCACACGGAAATGCTCAGCGGGATGCGGCTGCTTGTGAATGCCGCCGTGTTGAACACCACGAAGCGCTTGATCAGTTCGGGCCGACGTGCCGCGAGCCCAAAGCCAATGGCCCCGCCCCAGTCATGCACGCACAGCGTGATATCGCGCAGACTAAGCGAATCGACAAGGCGTTCGGCGTTATCAATATGCTGTTTGAGCGTATAGGGATAACTCTGCGGTTTATCCGAAAGCCCGCAGCCCATGTGATCGGGCGCAACCACGCGATGCGTGCGCGCAAACTCTGCGATCACCTTTCTATATAGGAAGGACCATGTGGGGTTGCCGTGGAGGCAGAGCAGCGGTGCACCCTGGCCTTCATCGACGTAATGCAGCTTGTGGCCGGCACAGTCCAGCCAGTGGGGCGCAAAGGGATACTCCGGATTTTCGATTTTCGATTGCCGATTGTCGATTGGAACGGCCGCACTGCCGTGCGCCGAATCGACAATCGAAAATCGACAATCGTCAATCGGTTTTACCATTGGATCCCCAGGTTCGCGCACACCAGCCCGCTGCCGATGCCGAGCAGCGCCACGTTGTCGCCGCGTTTGAGATCCTTGGCGCCCAGCGAAACCCCGACGGGCAAAGCCGCGCTTCCCGTGTTGCCCAAGAACTCCACCGTTGGGAAATCCAGCGCAGGGTCAAGCTCGAGCGTTGAGAACACGAGCTTGCGATGCGCCACGCCCACTTGGTGCGTGAACACGCGCTGCACGCTCGCGTTGCTCCAGCCCAGCAACTCGCGCGTGTCGCGCCAGGTTTGCGCGGCGAGCTTCACGCCCTCATGCATCAGCGCTTCGCTGTCGGTTTCCATCAGCACGTCGCCGCGCTCGTTCTGGCCGCCGTGGCACAAGTGATTGTGTTCCGTAGCCGCGCGCATCACACCGCCAAGCAGGCGATGGCCGCTCTTGGAAATCTTCTCGTGCGTCAAGATCATGGCCGCACCCGCGCTGCCGATGGTCAGCGAGGCAAAGCTGAGCTTGGAGTTCTTCCGATTGATCGAGGGGTCTTCGTTGAGCCGCTTGATCGTCGCTTCAACCAGCGGCCCGCCATCTTCACCGGCAACCACTAGCCCGGCTTCGATGCTGCCCTGCTCGATCATCGTGGCGACCACGATCATGGCGTTAGCAAAGCCCAGGCACGCGTCGCTGAGATCAAAGAGCGTGCAGTTGCGCGAGAGCCCGAGCTTGGCGTGAACGACGCTGGCCGTGGCCGGCTCCATGAAATCGCGGCACACGCTGGAATGAACCAGGCAGCCAATGCGCTCACGGGGGAAGTCGCCCAGCGCGGCTTCGGCCGCCTGTGTGGCTATGGAGGAAGGGCGAGTGCCGGGGTCGAAGAAGCGGCGTTCGCGGATACCGCTCATGAGTTCAATGCGGCCTTCGGAGAAACCCAGACGGTCGTAGCAGAGTTTGAGACGGCGCTCAAGTTCAAGCGAAGTCACGACGTGCGAAGGCAGCGCGTGGCCTAAAGCCTCAATGCAAACGTGTTTGAAGCGAGCGTCCACAATTTCCCCACAAGGCATATCACCCCGGCCGGGCGGGCGGGGGGGTCTGAGATCAGGCTGCGGAGTGTGCCCAGATTTCAGAAAGAAGTGAAATGAAAACCTTCGTGTGTTTCAGGAATTCTTGAAAGCGAAGGATGCGGCCGGCGAAATATTGAAATAAACACTTAGTCACTTCCCCGAGCAATGAGGCGCAAACCAAAGAAGATTCTCAGGAGCGAAGGCAAGCGCCAACGCACATTGGCATTCCATACCACGATGCATGTGCCGGTTCGAGAGCTCAAAGTTCCGGCCGAATGCGGCACAGGTGTTAGATGCGCACGCCTGCCGAACACTCGCACTTCGGTCTTTGGGACGCACACAAGTTCCGGCGCACAGCTAGTCCCGCCGTTCCAGGGAAGCCTGAACATGACTCGTTGGCGCAGAAGAATTTGCGTGATTGTTCTTGCTCGTCTGGCTCCCCCAAAGTTAGCCTCCGCACAAATGCATATTTCAAAGCCTGCAACGTCGAGACCATTTCACTTGCAGCACTAGATTTCTAACCAGTTAGCCAATCGAGGCTGAACCATTGCCACGTCGAAGCAGTACTCAAACATGGAGGAAGTAGGAATGAAGAACACAGTTTTCTTGGCGTTGCTTTTTGCGCTTGCCATGGGGGCGAGCGTAGCTTCTGCGCAGCACGCTTATACTCCGTTTACGCTCACACCGGTTGGGACGACCAACGTCACGCAGAACTTGACGGGCGCGCCAGCGGCAACCTGGCTGAACTTTACCGTTACCTGCACTTGGTCGCAAATCGCGGGAGCCCCGTGGTCTAACGAAGCCAGGCTGTCCTTTACGGACGGCGGCACCACGACCTATTTGAACGAGACTGCACCCACTACCGGCGGAGCAAGCTCCGGTGCGACAACGACATTGACATGGACTGGTAGTTTTCTCGCCACGTTCCCAGGCGGCGCTTCGACGCTGCAGCTTCGCGCCCGACAGACTTTCACGGGTTCTACAGCAACCTGGACCAACATTGCCGTGACGATTACCGCCCCATCTTCGGAAATCAACGTGCAGCGTTCAGCAGTGAACGTACTCCACAGTTCAACGGATTTTATAGGTTCAGGCTTTACGGCGGCCACTCCTGCAAACCTGACCTATACGATTCAGAACCTTTCAACTTTGGCTGCGCTGAACATCGCGTCGATCAGCACGTCCGGCACTCCTGTGAATTGCGGCGTGGCATACGGCGCCTTGACCCCTGCTTCGCCCATTCCGGCGGGTGGAACGAACTCGGCAACGTTCGTAGTCACCGTCACCCCGGCGGCCGCCGGTGCGTTCTCGTTTACAATCTCGATTGACAACGATGACACCACAGGCAGCGAGGATCCGTACCTGATCAATGTTGCCGGTGCAGTGCCATTGACTGGTCTCCAGTCCTTTGACTTTGAAGGAACGGGTGGCGGCAACAACTGGATCGTTGGTGGAACGAATGGTGCACTTTGGCAACGCGGCACCCCTGCGTCCGTTGGCCCCGCTGCGGCCCACGGTGGTAGCGAGTGCTTTGGGACAATTATTGCCGGAAACTATGCGGTCGACAGCGCCCAAGCGTATTTGGTCTCGCCTGCGATGTCACTCGCGGGTCTCACGTCTCCCCGGCTGAATTTCTGGCACTGGATGGACGCTGAAGGCACGACTACTTGGTGGGATGGAGGCGTATTGCAGGTTTCAACGGACGGCACCAACTGGACGACAGTTTCTCAAGCTGACGCCGGCTGGGTGCAGAACGGCCATGACAAGGCCTCCATCGTCGGATGCGGCGCTAGCCCCGGTTGGGGTGGCACGGCGGCGGCTTCCTCCACCTACCAAGGCGGCACGAACGATTGGCGCGAGGTGGTACTCAACCTCTTCACGATGTCCTCGATTACTCTGACGGCTTCGAACACAGTTACATTCCGCTTCTGGTTCGGCACTGACACAAGCGGTAACACGTGGCCCGGCTGGTACATCGACGACGTATCCATCACCGACGCGACTGCGCCTACAATCACCAGCGCGGCCCCTGCGGCAGGCGTGCTGAGCACGGCGTACAACCACACCTACACCGCAACCGGCAACCCGTCCACCTTCACCTGGACGGTTACGGCGGGTGCTCTGCCGACCGGCCTTACGCTCAGCGCTGGCGGCGTGATTTCCGGTTCGCCCACGGCAACCGGCAATTTTACGGGCACCGTGACCTGCGCAAACGGAATTTCGCCAGATGCGACGCAGAACTTCAACATCGACATCAATGAAGCGCCGACCATCACCAACGCCAACAATACGGCGTTCGTAGTGGGCACCGCGGGCAGCTTCAACTTCACCGCCACCGGCTTCCCGGCAACGTTCACTTGGTCCACGGCCAGCACGCTGCCCACGGGCGTTACGCTTAGTGCGGGCGGTGTCCTCAGTGGCACTCCTGCGGCAGGCCAAGGCGGCACTTACAACTTGGCGATTGTGTGCAGCAATGGCATCTCGCCTGACGCCAACCAGGCATTCACCCTGACAGTCAACGAAGCCCCGACCTTCACCAGCGCGGCACCGGCTAACGGCACCCAAGGTGTTCCGTACACGCATAACTACGCGGCCTCTGGTTTCCCGGCCACGTTCACCTTTACCCTTACCGCTGGCACGCTGCCAACGGGCCTCACGCTTTCAGGCGGTGGCGCCTTGTCCGGTACGCCCTCGGCCGCGGGCAACTACACCGGTACAGTGACCTGCAGCAATGGCATTTCGCCTGACGCTACGCAGAACTTCAACATCACCATCGCTCCTCCTGGCCCGACGATTGTGACTTCGACGG
Organism: Planctomycetota bacterium; assembly: GCA_020845475.1. GTDB lineage: Bacteria > Planctomycetota > UBA8742 > UBA2392 > UBA2392 > UBA2392. The sequence goes on along the minus strand of JADLFN010000049.1, from coordinate 90,341 downwards.
CCGGCACTCTGGCCCTGGGCACGACAACGCAGGGCATCGCCGGTACACCCTCTTCATACACGGTGCAGGGTCTTTCGTTGACGAACGACATTTCGATCATGCCACCGACAGGGGTTGAAATCGGCCTTGTTTCCGGTGGCCCCTACCAGACAACGGCCCTGACGTTGACTCAATCGGGCGGAGCCGTTGCGGTGACCACGATTTACGTCCGCATCGCAGCGTCCGCTTCTGTGGGTGCAGTTAGCGGTGACATCGTCCACACGAGTACCAGCGCCACGACGCAGAACGTCAGCGTGACCGGCACCATGAACGCCGGTATCCCCGAGATCAACGTTCAGCGTTTGGCTACCAATGTGCTTGACAGCTCAACGGACGCGATTGGCAGCGTTCCAAATGGCGTTGCGCAGACTGTCACCTACACGATCCAGAACCTCGGCTTTGGCACCTTGAACATCACCACCACGCCAAACTTGGTAGCGATCTCTGGAACTGTCAACATCACGTCTGCAACACTGACCACGCCTCCCGCTTCTACCGTTGCAGGCGGTGGCACCAGCACTTCGACCTTTACTATCACCTATACCGTTACAGCCGCAGCAGCGTTTAGCTTCGACTTGAGCATTGACAACAACGATGGCGATGAGGCCACCTACAACTGGACCGTGTCGGGCACGGGCGCTTCGATGCCCGAAATGGACGTCACCCGCAGCGGTGCCGTGGCCGACGGCGGTACCGACGCCCTTACCGGTGCCGTGGGCGGTACGGCTTTGGTGCTGTCTTACACCATCACCAACAATGGCAATGCAGCGCTGTCCCTGACGCTGCCTGTCACCATCGGCGCGCTGACCAACTGCACCTGCACGGTGACCACGGCGCCCACGGCGTCTGTGGCGGCGGCTGGTTCGACGACATTGGTCATCACCATTACGCCGATCGCGGCGGGCTTGTTCAGTGCGCCAGTCACCATCATCAACGATGACGCCGATGAGAATCCCTACAACTGGACGATCAGCGGTACGGCGACCACTGCCAGTGGCGGCGGCGGCGGCGGTAGTGGCGGTGGCGGCGGCTGCAGCACGGGCGAGAGCAACAGCCTGTGGATGCTCGCCGGTGTTCTGGCTTCCTTCGCGCTGGCACTGCGCCTGCGCCGCAAGGCGGCCTAAGCTGTCAATCACGTAACTTCGACCGGGGAGCCATCAGGCTCCCCGGTTTCGTAGCACGGGCCTCCGGGCCCGTGTTGCTTTTTCGGCACGGGCCCGGAGGCCCGTGCTACATTACGCGTGTGTTCGACCATCCCTACGTCTCGGATCCTGACTACACCACCACGCTGCTGGCCTGGACATACGAGCAGGACTGGTGGAACGGCTCGCTGCTGTTTCGTGAATCGCTCAAGTCATCGCAGAACGGTTTTGTCATCCTCGATGTTTACTACGCCGCCTATTTCACGGTCTTCCTGGTCGCCATCTGGCTTTTGCGCACCTGGCAAAAGCGCGGCTCGCTGCGCATTGAGCCTTCGCTTTGCCTTGACACCGTGCTGATCGCCGTGGCAGGCGCGGCCTTTGGCGGGCGGCTGGGCGAGGCCATCTTCTACAACCCCGAATATTTCTTCTTCGAGCCGTTTCGCATGGTGCGCGATAATCCCGGCGCGCTCTTGACGATCAAACCGTGGCGGCTGTTCACCAACGCCAGCGGCATGACCATCCACGGCGTAATCATCGGCGGCGTGTTTGCCGTGTGGCTCTGGTCGCGCATGATCAAGAAGCCGTTTTTGCACATCCTTGATCAGGGCACGATCATCATCGCGTTTGGCACAGTGCTGGGCCGCGTCGCGAATTTTCTGGGCGGCGAACTATGGGGCCGCTCAACGGATTTGCCGTGGGGTACACGCTTTCTGCTCAAGGGCTATCTTTCGCGGCAGGTTTACGCCAACGAGCGCGGCGATACGTTCATGCTCGTGCGCGAAACCGTGGAGAAAGACGGCGCCAAGGAAATCGTCGAGCACCTCGAACCCTGGCAAGTGGACCAGACCTACGAAGTGCTCAAGGATCAACCGGCCAATTGGGTTTCAGTCGGCGCGCCCGGCCAGGCCTTCGAGCAGGTCTGGCGTTGCGTCACGGATCCGCGCCATCCTGTCGTGCTCTATCAGGCCCTGGGCGACGGCCTGCTTGTGCTCGTGCTGCTGATTCTCATTCGCTGGAAAACCCGGCACGTGGGCGTGATGACCGCCAGCTTCCTCATCCTCTACGGCATCATTCGCACGATCCTTGAAAAGTTCCGCCAACCGGAGCCGGGCCTTGGGTTCATTCTTGGCCTGACGCGCGGCCAGCTGTTAAGCCTGGCCATGGTCGCGGCGGGCCTGCTGGTGTTTGCATGGATCAAGCGCAAGCCCCGGCTGATTGCCGAAATCCCCGTTGAAACGCCCAAGCGCGCTCAAGCCGCGCCTGTGGCCGCCAGCGATTCAAAGCTGCCATAGCCCTTTTCAAAGAGTTCCTTGAATGTGGCCTGCGCGCGTTTACGCAGCGCTGATACTGCGGCGTCCTTGGTGTCACGGGCCAGCAGCGCGTTCTTCCACAAAATGGTGCGGCCCAGCAGGCCGACGGTGATCTCGCGCTGAAGCGCTTCCAGGATTCGCGAGGCTTCGATCAGCCAGTGCGTGAACTGGGGCGTGTCATCGACGGCGCGGCTCAGACGCATGGCGAAGAGCGCATTGTCGAATTTCTCGGTGGCGGATTTGGCGTTCTCGCGCTCGTGCGCCAGCGGGCCCGCAAGGAACTCGCGCGCCTGCTTGCGGCCGCCGCCCTTGAGTGCACCCAGCAACGCGCGCGAGTAAGCGCAAACGTGAACGTTTTCGGCCAGTGAAGCCGGGCCGCTGTTAATGAACGTGCGGCAGGCGAGCTCAAGAGCCTGCGGCGTGTCTTCGTAAACTGCGCGCACCAGCATGCCCTGCGAGTGCGCGGGCGAAACAGGGCCCATGGCGCACGCAGCCTCAAACGAAATCGCGCCCGAGTACATGAGGCAATGCAGCAGCATGCTCTGCTGTGAGGGGCGCATCCGTTCGTCGGATTGCGGGAAGCTGGCCTGAATGCGCGCCAGCCCAGAGCGGATGTCGCCCAGCTCCATCTCAACAAAGCCGCACAGCGCGGAAATGAAGCGCACTATCGGTGCAGCCCGCAAATCCTCGGGCGCCATCAACAAGGTGGCGCGGCACACGCGCAACGCCTCGTCCATGCGAGAAGAGCCCTGCAGCGTGGCGGCGAAGTTGAATGCTTCGCGCAGCGAGCGGTCATCGAGCAATGAGGCCGCCGGCAACATGCGCTGGAACAGGCGGCGCTGCAGTGCAATCGCCTGGGCTTCGTCGTGCTGGAGGTAAGCGTGATAGGCGCGCGTGCGGTCGAACTCGGCTGCGAGTTTTTCGTCGTCGCTCAGGCGCGCCACCTGGGAGGCCGCTTTGCGCAGGTCATCGGCGCGTTCAAAATCCCACTTCTCAAGGGCTTTCCAGTAATCGGCCAGCACCTGGCGGAAAATGGGCGCCGTGCGCGTATTGAGATCCTGGCGCAGGCGTTCATAGGTTGCCAACGCGTCGGAAAGCTCGCGCAGCACTTTCAAATGGTGCTTGCCGGTGAGCGACCCCAGCTGCATGCGCGCCACCGCACTCATGGCCTCGACGAGTTCGAGCAAGTCCTCGGCGGCCTTGACTGTGGAAGCGGTAACGTCGCTCAGGAACGGCGCGCCCTCGCCGAGCAGCAGCCACGCCGGATTGACGCCCAGCCCGCGCACCAAAGCCGCGCCGAACTCAATGGGGATTTTCGCGCCGCGCGCGTAGCGGCTGACGTTATTGCGCAACTGGCCGGTCTTGCGCGCGACGTCGGCCTGGGAGCGGCCGTCAAGCAAAGCACGCAGGCGCTGGGCCACGGCGAGATTGGAGCCGGGATCAGGAGAGGACTTGCTCATGGAGCCTCCGTCATGCAACGGATACGAAAAACAGCCTGTGTCATGAACACGATACACCGAGTGTCGGTCTGACTTCAACAGTGGATTGGATTAGTTACGTTGGTGCTGGAGACAGATTTACGCGTCATGGTGGCGGGGCAGCGAGCACGCGCCCCGCCTTTGGAGGATGGCCCCTGGCACTGTCAAAAGGAACGGCAATGAACCTCAAGATCGCGATGCTGGCAGTTGTGCTGATCACGGCGGCAACACTGAAGGCGCAGGATTACGGTGATGCGCCCGCGCCCTATCCCGCGTGCATGCACCTGGACCAAAGCCAGGGCACGCGCCTTGACGTCATCGGATTCACGGTGAGCGATGACGGATACCTGGCGGCGCAGCGCGTGGGAAACGGATGGACGAGCGACTTTGGCGATGACGGCGTGGAGTACTTCAACTTCAGCAAGGGCGGCAGCGCGCAAGTCAAGGTCGCCGTCGTGCAGACCGTTACCACGGGCGACTTGTGCGTATGGATGGACTTCAACAACGACGGCGACTGGGACGACGCGGGCGAGCGCGTGATCTGGGCCGGCTACAGCTCCAGCGCGCCCAACGGGCCGTTCTCCGCGCGCATCTCCACGCCCGGGTCGAGCGACACGAGCTTCAACACGTATAGCGTTGCCATTCCCTCGGGCGCTGTGGGGACGAGCTGCAAGGTGCGCGTGCGGCTTTGGGACACCGGCAGCCACACCTCCGGTGCCATGATGGCCAACGGAGGCGGCAGCCCCTCGGCGATCACGGATTACGGTGAGTGCGAGGACAACGATGTTCCCTACGGAACCAGCACCGGCTCAAAGGCCAACGTCACCGTTTACGACAACGGCCTGATGCAGACCACTACGCAACTTCCGCGCGGCTCGACCGACAATCGCGGCAACGTGACCGCGGGCGTCCAGTCCACGTTTTATTACGCGTTCAATTGCCTGGCGACTGCTACCTATGCGCTGCGCTTCACGCAAAACCCGACCGCCGTCATCACGCCGATTTCCAACTGCACCGTGGTGCCGTTCATCGTGCCGGCCCAGGGCGTGACGGGCACGCCCGGAGACAACAGCTACTTCATCATCATTTTTGGCGTCACCCCGACCACGGCGGGCAGCCCGTTTTCGGCATCGATCACGATGTACGTAAACGAACCCAATCTGCCCACTTACACCTGGACAGTAACGGGCAATGCGGTGCCGCCCTCGCCCAAGCTTGAATTGCAGCGTCCGGCCTACACACCCATCGCCAACGGAAGCACGGATAACGTGGGCAGCATTCCCACCGGCAGCGGCCAGAGCGTGACCTGGTACATCTTCAACAACGGCAGCGCGACGCTGAACCTGACGGGCTCGCCGTATGTTCAGCTTTCAGGTTTCAGCAACTGCAGCGCTTCGGTGACCACACAGCCTTATCCCACACTGCAGGGCGGCGGATGGTCAACCACGTTTGACCTGCAAATCGTGCCCGCAGGCTCCGGCTCGTTCAGCTTTCAGATTTCAATCGCGAGCAACGACACCTCGGCCAACCCCTACACCATCACGGTGGCTGGGAATGGCGGCGCTTCGGGCGGCACGCCCAACATGAACGTGCAGCGCCCCGTCAGCACCGTAATCGCCAACGGCGGAAGCGATAACCTGGGAACAATCAACGCCGGCACCGGATCCTCTTACTCGTACACGATCGGCAACACCGGCACGGGCGCGCTGCTGCTCAACGGCTCACCGCTGGTGGCTCTCTCCGGTCTCAGCAACTGCGGCGTTACCGTCACCACGCAGCCCGCCTCCAGCGTGGCGGCGGCGTCAAGCACAACGTTCGTTATCCTGGTGACGCCCAGCATTGCGGGAGCCTTCAGCTTCACGATCTCGATCGCCAACACCGATGCGTCGAAGAACCCCTACATCATCAACGTCAGTGGCAACGCGACTTCCACGAACGCTCCTGAAATCGATGTCCAGCGCCCGTCGGGCAGCACCATTACAAGCGGCGGCACCGACAACGCCGGCTCACTGGCCATTGGCAGCGCCAGCACACTGACTTACACCGTCGCCAATCTGGGCACCGCTTCACTCACGCTCAATGGCGCAACACCGGTCACGCTCAGTGGACTTTCGAATTGCACGGCGAGTGTCACGGCGCAGCCCGCGGGTAGTGTCTCGGCTTCGGCCTCGACGACGTTCACGATTTCGGTGACGCCCGGCGCGGCAGGTGCCTTCTCGTTCACTGTTTCGATCAGCAACAATGATTCAAACGAGAACCCCTACATGTTTACGGTGAGCGGCGTCGGCGTGGTCAACGGGCCCGAGATTGACATACAGCGCCCTGTTGGCGCGAGCAAGGCTTCAGGTTCGACGGACGCATTGGGCAGCGTGGCCTTTGGCGTGAATCTGGCGCTGACTTACACCATCGCCAATACCGGTAACCAGACGCTCAATCTCACGGGCACGCCGGTGGTCGCGATCTCGGCGATCAACAACTGCAGCGCGGCTGTCACGACCATGCCCGGCGCGGCTGTTCCAGCGGGCATCAACGCATCTTTCGTAGTGAGTTATGCGGTTGCGGGAGTGGGCGCTTTTGGCTTCACGTTGACGATTGCGAGCAATGACGCCGATGAAGCCAGTTACGTCATCAACGTCAGCGGAACGGGCGGCACGCTGCCGGACATTTCGGTGCGCCTGCAAAGTGCGACGCTGGCCGATGGCGGCAACGCGAACATGGGCAACTCCAACGTGAACTCTCCCGTCACGCTTACGTTCACCATTACGAACACGGGCAACGCGCCCCTCAATCTCGCCGGGCCTGTGCCCGTGGTTGCAGGCGGCACGAACAACTGCACGGCCATCGTTACGGTGCAGCCGGCCTCCCTGACGCTCGCCGCCGGCGCGCAAACAACGTTCTCGGTGGAAGTAACTGCGGCTTCGCTGGCGGCACTCAGCTTCACGGTGAGCATCGCCAGCGACGACCCCGACGAGAACCCGTTCAATTTCACCGTCAATGGGGCGGGTTCAACGTTCATCGTGGGCAGCAACGGCAACGGCGCGGGCGGAAGCTGCTCGCTTGATGAAGGCGGGAATCTCTGGCTTGTCTGCCTGGCATTGAGTGCCCTGGCAGGCATTTGGCTGCGCCGCAGGCGTGTTTGCGCCTGAGGCCGCCAATTTTCGGGGGCAACGGGGGAGGCTCTGCCTCCCCCTTTTTGCTTCTCTGAAGCGGGAACCCCTTGCCTGTAAGCCGCGCCATCGCAGAATCATCTCACGCGAGGAAAACATGGCAGGCAAACCGCCCCAAAGCAGCAAGCCATCAGGTCAGTCAGCCAAGCGCCCGGCCATCAATATCAGCGCGAATTTTGATGAACCCACGCGCGCGCAGAAATCGCGCGCCGCGGCGGCAGCGGACAAGAGCGGCGCCCTGCCCACGACGCGTTCGAACGTCATTATCTGGTCCGTGGTGGCCATTGCTCTGGGCCTGCCCGTATTGATCGTGATCTGGCTCGTCGCCATGCCCGGAAACGATGAAGATCGTTTTCCGCGCGCACGCGTCATTGAGGCCCGTCGCGAGATGGCCGTAATTGCCACCAAGGCCCAACTGGCCTACCGGGCCGCGCCGGGCAAGATTCCGGCAAGCCCCGACCTGTTGGCATTTGCCGTGACACAAACGGAACTTGGCGGCGAGTTCGATATCACCTACCAGATGACTTACGACCGCCAGTCCGGCGTACTCACAGTTTTTGCGCCCTCCATGTTTGCCGACCCGCCCAGCGAGCTGATCATGGTCGTGAACCTGGGATCGGGCGAGTTCACGTTTAATCGCGAAGCTCCCAGATAGAGCGCCGATTTCCGCGAAAAACTCAGCACGCGCAGGCCCGTTTCTGCGTATTAACACTACTGAAACGGTCGAGGTTTGAACGTGCCCTCCAACAGGCTGAGCGGTTTGAATGTTGCGCTTCTTGTGGTCACCATCCTCGCGCTGCTGTTTGGCGCCTATGGCTACATTCGCCCGCGCACACTTCCTGAAAGCCTGGCACGACACAATGCAGCCCTGGCGCCGTGCTCGGAGGAACCAACCGCGCCCAGCGGCGGCAACTCTGCACCTGCATCAAGCCGGGCCAAAGGCGACGATCGGCCCAAAGGAACGACGCCAATCCCCGACTTGCCCAAGGACGAAACGAGCCCGGTTGCATCCCCTGAGATAAAGACCGCAAGCCCGTCGGACACCGGTGATGCCGTGCTGGGCGGCGTTGTACTGAGTTCGGCCGGGGCGCCCGTTGTGGGTGCGCACGTCTCGGCGCGACGCAGCAACTTCAACATGACTCCGCCCGGCATGGACGCAAGGGACACGGCATCTTCGCGCGAAGCGGTGGCGCGCTACCTTGAGCAGGTTCAATCGCAGACGCGTACAACCACGACTGACGCCAGCGGCAAATTCAACTTTGCGGGGCTGGATCCAAAGCTGGCCTATGATCTGTTTGCCCGCAGCGAAGAAGCAGGCAGGGCACAACGAGAGCGCGTGGCGGCGGGCGACACCGTAACACTGATTCTTCAGCCCATGACCTGGCTGATCGGGCGCGTTGTGGGCACCGATGGCAATGCCGTGACCCAGTTCTCTGTCACGGTCTATCGCCCCAACCGGCCGTGGGAGGGCCGCGCTCAGTCCTTCGTCGCCGCGGATGGTCGCTTTCGTCTTGAGTGCGGCACCGGCGTTTCAACGGTTGAAATCAAGGCTCCGGGCCACACCCAGGGTGACGCGGCTGAAGTCAATGTCGAGGAAAACGGTATCGAGCACGAATTCCGGCTCGCGCTGGGCGCTCTGCTTTCAGGTGTGGTGCGCGACAAGCAGGGCAACCCCATGCCCAACGTCCGAGTGACCACCGGGCCTGTCAAGGAAGACTGGGAACGGCGCGGCTACTACAACGACCCCAACGCCAGCGTCGAAACGCGCACGGACAGTCAGGGCCGCTATCGGTTCGAGACGCTGTCACCCAAGGAGTACACATTCTCTGCGGTTTGCGGCGATAGTTTTGAAACCAAAACCATGACGCTGATCGTGGGAGAGAACAGCCAGGATTTCAGCGTGGATGCCGGCGTGCGCGTGATCTTGCGCCTCAAGGACACGCGCGGCAAACCCGTGGACGTCGAACAGGTCTGGTTCCTGCGCAAGGGCAACGAGTGGCTCCAGGGCGAACGCCTGCCAGCCAAAGAGGCCGGCGTGGCCGAGTTCATTGGCCTGCGCGCCGACGACTACACGTTGAGTGTGACGGCCGCAGGCTATCCCACCATGCGCCGCAACCTCAAGCTCACGGGCGCGCAACAGATCGTGGAGCTCGAACTGCCCGATGGCGCGATGCTTGGCGGCAAGATTACTTCCACCAGCGGCGTGCCGCTTTCCGGTGTCTCGATTCGCCTGGTCAAGGACGGCGAAAGCGAAAGTGAAGCCTGGGGCAGCGGCCGTTGGACGCAGGTCAAGGGCGACGGCAGTTACCGCATCGGGCCCATTGAGCCGGGTTTGTGGAGCATCGACGTCATGGGCCAGGACTGGAAAAAAGTCGGCGGCGAAAAGCGCAATCTGGTCGTTGGGGACAACAAGTTTGATTTCTCGCTCAATACCGGCGGCACCCTGATTGTTCGCGTCCTTGATGACAGCGGCAAGTCTCCGGGCCGCGCTTATGTCACGCTGAGGGGCGCAGCGGGCAGGAACTACGAAGCGCAGGCCAATCAGCAGGGGGTTGCAACTCTGAACTTCATCGAGCCCGGTGACTACGTCATGCACGTGGCATCTCAGGGTTTGGCCGCGCCGGCCGCTCAGGTCAATGTGCGAGATGGGCAAAACGACGTCAGCATTTCACTGCGCAAGCCCAACTGTGCGCGCATCACTTCGGTAGGCCAGGATTCGCAAGCTGCAAAAATCGGACTTCAGGCAGGCGACCTGATCATCGAGTACAACGGCGAAAAGGTCAGCAACTGGGAAGACGTTGGCCGTCTTCGCCGGAAGTACAACCAGGCTGAAGAGGTGACCATCACGATCGAGCGCAACGGCCAGACCCTGACGCTGAACCTCAAGGGCGGGCAGATCGGCATCGACGGCGAGAGCGCAGTGCGTTAGGGGCAAGTCATGGCAACTGGCAAACCTTCTACCGTGAATCTGGGCCTGCTGGCCGTGACCGTGCTTTCGCTCCTGCTGGCCGCCTACGGCATGTTCTTCGCGCCCCGGGGTGAAGCGCGCGTCAACACCACGCGCGTTGCGGCCTGTGACCCGGACTCTGAAGACGCGCGCCACTCGTTCAATGAAGGTACACGCGGCACCCAACCCGAACGCACTCACGCCTCGAATGGTTCAGGCTCCAAACCCGCAACGGGCACAACAGGCGCCGAAAACACCACTTCCAACAAACCCGAGCAACGCCCCGCGCCAGCCAGCTCCGGCAGCTCATCAACAGGCGATGTTTCCACCGCCGATTCCTCGGGACAGATTTCGGGCATCGTGCTCGACAGCGCCGGCAACCCTGTTGAGTTTGCGCATGTAGTGGCACGCCCTGCGGACTCGCGCGAGCAGCCCGCCCCGCAACCCGATTTCGAGCGCGAATTGGCCGAATACGAGCGCTTCATACAGCGCCTGCGCGCCCAGCAGCGCAGCGCCGACACAGGCCCTGATGGCCGCTTCACGCTCAAGGGACTCAACGCCGCGATGGCCTTCGATCTTTCGGCATCCGCGCCCGCAGGCGGAAGTGCACGCCTGAACCGCGTTGCGTGCGGCGATGACGTCACGCTCCTGCTCAGCCTCGAGTGCATATTGCGCGGCAAAGTGAGCCACGCCGACGGAAAGCCCCTGACTCGCTTTACCGTGAACTGGCTGCGCGCAGACATGCCCGGCGAGATTCGCAATGAGAACATCTCAAGCCAGGACGGCCGCTATGAAGCGCGCGTGCGGCCCGGCCGCCACAGCGTGTGGGTGAGTATTGGCGGCGTGGAAGATTCCCCACGGCAGGAACTCGACATTCCTCAGGCCGGCGCCGAAGCCAACTTTGTGTTCTCGGGCCTTGGCACCCTTTCCGGCACTGTCAAGGACGCCCAGCAGAATCCACTGCCCGACGTCACCGTGCGCCTGACTTCGCTCGATGCCGAAGCCGCGCCCGACGAATATGACCGCGAAGGCGGGCAGCGCACAGGCGCGGGCGCGCGCACGGATAGCCTGGGCCGCTACCGTTTTGAGGCGCTCTCGCCCGGACGCTACACGGCGCGCGTTTCACTTGCCGAGCGCAGCGACACGCGCGAGATCACGCTTGTTGCGGGCGAGAACACGCAGGATTTTTCGCTCAATGCTGGAGCGCGCGTAACGTTGCGTTTCCGCCGCACCGGGGGCGATCCCGTGTCCGAGGTGAATGTGGCCTTCGAGCGCAAGGGACGCACCGCGCGCCCGACAGCACTGCCCGCTGAAGAACCCGGCGTGCGCGTTTACATCGGCCTGGAGCCCGGCGATTACTCGATTCGCTATTTTGCGCGCGGCGGTGCTTGGGCGCGCCACGAAGCCAAGATCATCGACGGCGACAACCAGATCACGCTCGACATCGCCGATGCCGCGTTTCTACAGGGCAAGGTCAGCGGTGCTGGAACGCCCGAGAACCTCATGCTGCGTCTGCGCCCCGAATCCGGCAAAGCAGAGAACAACACGCATTACTCGGCTATGGTCGCCGCTGATGGCGGCTATCGTCTCGGGCCCGCGCTTCCGGGCAATTACGTGCTTGAGCTGCTGGCGCAGCGACGCATCGTGGTCTTCACCGCCAGCGTCAAACTTGGCGTGGGCGACACCACACAGGATGTCGCCGTACGCGACCTGGCCAGCGTGGCTTTGCGGGTCACACTTCCCGACGGCAAGCCCGCTTCCGGCGCGAGAGTAAGCCTGACTTGCGGAAAGAACTCGTTCACGGCGCGCTGCGATGAGCGCGGCTTGGCGCGCATTGGCTATGTACCCGCCGGCGAGTGCGCGCTGTGGGCCGAAGCCGGCAGCTTCCGTTCAACTGTGTTTACGCCCAGCCTTCGCTCGGGCGAATCCGACTTCGCGCTCGAACTAAAAGCTCCGAACTGCGTGCGCGTGAGCAAGGTGGACAAAGGTGGCGAAGCCGAGAAAGCGGGCGTTTTGGCCAACGACCTTGTGTTCCAGTACAACGGCCGCGACGTGCCCGATCGCAAAACACTCGACGCGCTGATCAAGGAATCACGCGGCACCGAAAGCGTAACGCTGAGCGTTGATCGCGGCGGCCGCGTGCTCGTTCTGAACATGAAGGGCGGCGTGTTTGGCGGCAGCTACGCTGACGCCGTTCGCTAGGCGCGAAGACTCGGGTCAATCAACCAGTTATGCCAGTTCTTCCGAGCGCACGAAGTTGTCGCGCTCGCCCTTGCCGGTGATCGGGTAATCCTTGCGCAGCGGGTGATACTCGTAGTAATCGGGCGTCAGCACGCGGCGCAGATCCGGGTGGCCGCCAAACTGAATGCCGAACATGTCGAACACTTCGCGCTCAATCCAGGCCGCGCCTTTGTAGATGGCGCTCGCAGACGGGCAAGTCGGGTCCTGTTCCGGAACGAGCGTCTCAAGTCGCACACGCTTCTTGTGCTCAAGAGAATAAATGATGTGCACGACCTTGAAGCGGCGCGTGGGCTCAAAGTCTTCGCGTTTGAGGTTGTCCACAGCCGTGATGTCCGTCAGCATCTTGAACGACAGCGCCGGGTCATCGTGCAGCGTGCGCAGCGCATCGAGCAGGCTCTCGCGCGCCACGTGCAGCACGACCTGCTCCGCGTGGGCTACTTCAAGCTTGAGCAACGCCGCACCAAGTTTGCTCTTGAGCAATTCCAGGTTGAGGTCGTTCTCCGCCAGGCGCGGCTTCTTGGGCTCGGGTGAAGTATTGGGCGCGTCGGCCATGACTAGTTCTTTTTCGCGGATTCAAGTTCTTTGGCTTCGGGCGCTTTGTCGGGGCGCGTGAACTCGTGGCGCTCAACCTGGCCGTCGATGATCTGCTGAATCTTGACGAGTGCGTCAATCAGGCTTTCCGGCCGCGGCGGGCAGCCGGGAATGTAAACGTCCACGGGAATGAACTGGTCCACGCCCTGGATTTGCGGATAGGTGTTGAACACGCCGCCGGTGCTGGCGCACGCGCCCATCGAGATCACCCACTTGGGCTCACCCATCTGCTGGTAGATTTCCGTAAGCACCGGCATCATCTTGAGCGAGATACGGCCCGAGACGATCATCAGGTCGCTCTGGCGCGGCGAGAAGCGGATGACTTCGGCGCCAAAGCGCGAGAGATCATAGCGCGAGTTCAGCGTCGCCATCATTTCAATGGCGCAACACGCTGTGCCAAAGGGGTAAGGCCACAGGCTGTTCTTGCGCGCCCAGCCGATCACGCGGTTCACCTGAGTGGTGAAAAAACCGTCACCGGCGAGCGAAGGAATCATGTGTTCGAGGCCCATCAGTGGCTCCCGTGCCCGGCGTGCGCGGCATCTTCATGGGCGGCTTCTTCCGGCTTGTCCGCGTGCATGAACTCGCGCTGGATGCGCTTCCAATCCTGCGGCTTTACGCCCAGCGGCGTGCTCCAATCCAGCGCCCCCTTGCGCCATGCGTAAAGCAGGCCAAAGCCCAGCACGATCACAAACACGCCGACTTCGGCCAGACCTTCAGCGCCGAGATCCACGTAACGGATCGCGTAGGGCGCGAGCAGCACGGCTTCAATATCGAAGAGCACAAACAACATCGCGATAATGAAGAAGCGAACGTTGAACTCGGTGCGCGTCTCACCCAACTGCGGCACGCCGCACTCGTAGGGGTCATCCTTGACCACGCTGCGCCGCTTGCGCCCGAGCAGCGAAGAAAGCACCAAGGCGCCCACGGCAACAGCCAGGATGATGCCGACATACAGGAAGAACGAAAAGTATTCCACGGCGACTGTTTACCGCGAATTGCACGCGGCGGCAAGCCTTGAGCGATCAACGGCAGCAAAACGCAACCGGCGAACCTTTCGGTTCGCCGGCTCAGCGTATCACTACGCAGTATGGGTAGCTCCGGTCTGTCAGGAGCCCGTCAGCTCAAGCACGGCAGGAATTAAGGGCCAAGTACCTGCCGGAAGACTGACTAGCCGAGCCACCTGCGCTTATGGCCTTCAATACGATCCATGGACCACCTCCTTTCGCAAAGGGTTTTGCCGCTGTCGGCACGGCCTAAGCTTGGCACCGACTTTGGCCTGTGGTTATGCCCGCGTCCGGGCCCGCAGTCTCACTTTCTCCCATGCAATTGCACCTGCACGGAGAAAGCCCGCTGCGCTCTGGACCCGGCGCGGATGGCGAGTTCAAGGCACACAAGGGTGTGTCAGTAACTCGACAGCGCAAGGGTACCGCACGAAAGCGAGATGTCAAACAAGTGCCGCAAGTTTTTTTATCGGACACACTGCGATGACAAGCCGTTGACACGTCAACAGCCCGCGCCGCTACGAACGATCCAGGATAATGCGCTCGCGCGCCTTGAGTTTGATCCGGATCGGCACCTCGCCGTAAGGCGTGTGCGCCTGCAACTCACGCAGCAGGTAGCGCCGCCACGCCTCGGGAAACAGCTCCGGATCATTCACAAACACCACCACTGTTGGCGGGTAGATTGACGCCTGCGTGGCGTAAAACAGCCGGCCCAGCTTGTTCTTGCGCGGTTGCGGGTGATGCTTCTCGTAAGCCGCGTTCACAATGCGGTTGAGTTCGCCCGTGCCGATGCGCAGGCCCGCCTGCTCGTGCAGCTCGCCCGCGATCTTGACCAGTTCGAACACATTGAGCCCGGTCTTGGCCGACACGAACACCACGGGCGCAAAATCAATCTCGCCCAGCTTGCGCTTGATGTACTCCACGAACTTGTCGGTCGGTTTCTTGATCAAGTCCCACTTATTGATGCCGATGATGATCGGCTTGCTTTCGCGCATCGCGAGTTCAATCAGCTCTCGCTCAAGGCGCGTAACCGGCTCGCGCGCGTCCATGAGCAGCACCACCACGCTCGCACGGCGCACGGCGCGCAAGGCGCGCGACTGGCTGAAGAAATCGACGCTGTTTTCGAAGCTCTGCTTGCGGCGAATGCCCGCGGTGTCGATGGCGACAAACGACTTGCCCTCGTACTCAAAGCGCACGTCCACGCTGTCGCGCGTCGTGCCCGCCATTTCGCTGACAATCACACGCTTGTCGTTGGCCAGCGCGTTGACCAGCGAGCTCTTGCCCGCGTTGCGCCGGCCGACAATCGCCAGCAGCAACTCGGGAGCCTCAAGGCGTTCTGCGTCGCTGCGCGGCGGCAGTGCAGCCGTCAGCGCACGCTTGAGCTGCTTGATGTTGCGGCCTTCCTTGGCGCTGATCGCAATCGGGTCGCCCAGGCCCAGCTCGTAGAACGCCGTGGCCATGGCGTCCTGGTGCGGCGCGTCAGCTTTGTTTGCGACCAGCAGGACTTTGTGCCCGGTACGGCGCAGCATTTCCGCGGTAGTCGTGTCAAGCGTGGTCGGGCCATCTTTGGCATCCACCACAAACAACACCACATCGGCGCGTGCGATGCCGTACTCAATCTGCTCGTGAACGTGCTCTTCAACCTGCTTCTCATCGACGATGCCGATGCCCGCGGTGTCGTAGAGTTCCACTACGCGCTGATCCGGCTCGCGGATGCCGACGATGGCGCTCACGCGGTCGCGCGTGGTGCCCGGCCGCGGATCCTCAATCGCAATGCGCGAGCCCGCGAGCTTGTTGAACAGGCTCGACTTGCCCACATTCGGCCGGCCCACAATGGCCACGATCGGCAGGCGCCCCGTGGGGCGCACCGACTCGAACTCCGGCTCACCCGCAACATCCACGGCGACGTCATCGTCGGCGCCAGACTCCGGCTGCACCGAGGTCTCGTCTTCGTCGGCCTCGTAATCCTCAAATGTCCCCAGAGACCCGCTTTCATCTTCGGCGCGGACTTCCTGCTCTTGCGTGCGGCGCTTCCTTTCTTCTATCACGGCTTCCGCACGGGCCTGCGTGGCCGTGCGTGTCATTTTCGTGCGCGGCTTTTCGTCGCGCGGGCGGCGGCGTTCCGGTGAAGGGCGTGGTTTGCGGGCGGACTTCGACGGGCGCTTCATCGCGGCATCATGCGGCAACGGGCGGTTAACGCAAGTAGGGGCGCGGATCGCCGCGCCCCCACCGCTTCAAACCATGGCTAGCGACGGTCGCCCAGCAACAACAGGATGTAACGGAACAGGGCGAAGAAGTCGTAGAAGAGCTGGATAGCCGCGCCAACAGCATCGTTGGAATGGAAGTAGTTGCGCGTGACCATCGAAGTGTCAAACAGAATGAAGCCAATGAAGATCACGATGCCGCCGATCACCACCAGCGTATGCAGACCGCTTGTGGCCGGCATGAACATCGACATCACAGCCACGCCAATCAGCACCAGCAGGCCGATCATCAGCATGCCGCCGAGGTTGCGAAAATCGCGGCCCGTAGTGAGCGTGTAAACTGTGAGCCCGAAGAACGTCACCGCCGTAATGCCAAACGCCGCAACGACCGTCATGCCCATACCGGCGTTGACGAAGGCCCCCACCAGGGGCGTGGTCATGAAACCCGCACAGGATGCAAACACGAAGAGCAGCGCCACTTTGAGCGGGCTGTGGTTCTTGCGCATGAACACGACGATCAGGTACGAGACAAAAAAGCCGATCAGGCTTCCAATGGCCAGCGTGGTAACCATGCCCTTCTGGCCCGCAGCCATCAGGCTGTTGACCGTGTACATACCGCCCAGACACGCCACGGTGGCCGTGGCCAAGGCAGCGCTGAAATAGGCATAGACGCGCTTGGTGAATGCAAGCACGGCAGCGTCGCCCAGGTCGCCCGCATAGGGCGAGTTGTAGAGGTCAACGGGCTGCCCATCTCCGTATTGCGGCGCATAACCCTGGGGCTGAGAGTATCCCTGCGGCGCCTGGCCATACTGAAAACCCTGCTGCGCGTAGTTTCTGTCGTTGTATCCCATGGCTCCTCCAATTCTATGCTTCCATACTAACGTAAACCGGTAACACGGCGAACATCATCCATGACTTCTGAGGCGATTTTCCGCGCGCGCTCAGCACCCTTGCGCAGCACGTCGTCCACGTAATCGGTGTTCTTCTCCAACTCCAGGCGCTTTTTGCGGGCCTCTCCGAATTGCCGCATGAAGAACTCTACAAGCTTCTTCTTGAACTCGCCGTAGCCCACACCGCCCTTCACGTATTGTTCGCGAATGGCCGCCAGTTCTTGCGGGCTGGCAAAATGTTTCAACAGTGCGAACACGTTACATTTGTCGGGGTCTTTGGGCGCTTCCACGGGCGTGCTGTCCGTCTTCACGCTCATGATCTTCTTTTGCGTTTCCTTGTCGGGCGCGAACAGGTCAATCGTGTTGCCGTAGCTCTTGCTCATTTTCTGGCCGTCCACGCCGGGCACGACCGCGCTGTCTTCCATGATCATGGGATCAGGCAGCGTCAACACGCCGCCCTTGCCCGTGGCGGGATCAAAGCCTTTGCAATAGGTCTGGTTGAACTTCACGGCGATGTCGCGCGTGATCTCCAAATGCTGCTTTTGATCCTTGCCGACCGGCACCACGTCAGAGCGGTAAATGAGAATGTCCGCGGCCATCAGCACGGGATAGGCAAAGAGGCCGTGGTCGGGCGAGATGCCGTGGGCCACTTTGTCTTTGTAGCTGTGCGCACGTTCGAGCAATCCCATGGGCGTGACGGTGCTCAGAATCCAGCTCAGTTCGCTGACCTCGGGAACATCGCTCTGTTTGAACAAAGTGGCTTTGTCCGGGTCGAGCCCGAGCGCCAGAAAATCGAGTGCGACATCACGCGAAAGCGAACGCATTTTGTCCGGGTCGCGGATCGTCGTGAGCGCGTGCAGGTCAGCGATGAAATAGAGCCCGCTGCCTTTGTGCTGCAACTCCACGAACTGGCGAATGGCGCCAAAATAGTTGCCGATGTGCAGCTTGCCGCTGGGTTGAACGCCGCTGAGAATTCGCATGTTGGCCTCTGCCTTGAATCGACAATCGCCGTTGGGCAATCGTCAATCAACAAAAAAGAAACGCCCGGTAGAACCGGGCGGCGTTCGCAATAGCCAAAATCCTACGCTCGCCACCCGAGTTTCGTGGCCTGCCGCCAACATCTGTTCGCTGGGTCCGTCATAAAGAACACAATTAGCAACCTTCGCTTGCCCCGCAACGGGGTATGCTTGCCGCATGGCCGCGCCCGACCCATTTGATTCGTTTCTTCGCAATCCCTCACGCGAAACCTATGCCGCCGTGCGTCGCGCGGTCATCAAGGACAAGAGCTACAATCCCTACAGCAACTCGCTCGAAAGCGCGGCTTCTTTGCTCGAGCAGAACAGGTTTCAAGAGTTCATTGACCATGTGCCCAGCCTGATGCCGGATCACCTGCTTTCGCCCCGCCTTCACATGATGGTGAGCTTCGCCTGGCGCGAACTGGGCGACGAAGAGGGCGCGAAGTTCGAGATGAGCCTGGCGCACCTGTGTATCGAAGGCATTTTGAAGAGCGGCGACGGTTCGCGCGCCAACCCCTATCCCGTGCTGCGTGTGAGCGACGAATATGACGTGCTGGGCGCTCTGGGAAAAAAGCTCACGAAACAGAGCCTGCTCAAGTGCGATGGCAAGAGCTTCGACGCCATCGACTGCGAGGACGGCAGCGTGATCCACTTCGACATCACCGACATGTTCGCCGCGCTGAACCGGCAATTCACGAAGTAGCTACTTCACCCACACGGCCATGAGCAGGTCGTCTTTGTATTGTCCTTCGCCGAACTTGATTTCCCGCACCCGGCGCCCTTCTTCCTTGAAGCCGAGTTTGCGGTAGAGCGCAATCGCCGGCGCGTTGTCGGCGAACACGGCGAGCGAGACTTTGTCGATCAGCGGGTTGGCGCGCGCCCACTCAAGCAGGGCCGACAAAAGCGCCTCGCCCACACCGCGCCCGCGGAACTCGCGCGCCACGCTTATGCCCAGCATGCCGTTGTGCGCCAGCCGCTTGCGCGGGTTATTGCGAAAGCCCGTAAAGCCGACGACCTTCCCGTTCACCTCCGCCAGCAGCGCCAGCCAACCAGGTTTCTCGGCATGCTCGGTGAGGAACTTACGCTCGTCCTCGATACTCAGTGTGAATTCTTCAAGGGTCGTCACGCTGCCTGTGCCCTCGCGCAGGTTCTCGCGCGCGTACACGAGCAACGCCGCGGCATCGGCCTCGGTCGCGCTGCGAATGATGCCGCGCTCGCCAGTTTTGAGGGTGAAGGGTTTATTCTGGACTGTGGCCACGTTTGCCGTTCGTGAAAGGCAAAGCGCCGGCCCTTCGACAGGCTCAGGGGAGCCGAGCCGGCGCACTCCAAAGTAACTGCTAGTCGTCGTGCTCGTCGTCGGCATCCACCTTTTCCTGCGGCATGCGCAGGCGGCGGGCAGCATCGAGCTCCTGGAAGAACAGGGGCAGGTGACGCGCGGGGTACAAGATGCCGTTTCCGTTCTTGAACAGCCGCTTCACGATCGGCAGGTGCTGCACGCCGATTTTGCCCATGTAGAGCAACTCAAAGCCTTCAGGGCTTTCGGTCCAGAGCTTCTTCACCTGCTCGTAGCCGTTCAGATAGAGGTGATCCTTCGTGTAGCCGCCGCCGCGGAACACGCGCTCGCAGATGGTGTAGGCTTCGTCCTTGGTGAACTTGTTGTCGTTCGTGAGCGTCATGAAGATGTCGTAGAACGACATCTCCTCCTTATCCATCAGGTACACGGCCTTGACGCGGCCCGCCAGCACGCGCCTGCGCCGCGCGGTCAAAACGCCTGCCAGCTCTTCATTGAACGTCGCTAAGCCTTCTTCCGTGGCCAGGTAGCCGCTGGCGGCATCTTCGAGGCGCGGGAACCCGTGAAAAAAGAGCGCTCGGAAGGGCTGCATCTCGCCGTTGCGCGTGCGCAGCACGTGGGTTTCGATTTCGTGCACGGCCAGCGACTTGAGGTCATTTTCGCTGTAGAACGCGCCCTTGCGCAGCGCCACGGAAAGTTCGCCCGCGGCTGCATCGCTTGAGAGATAGTTGCGCACGCGGATTTCGCACAGGAAACGCTGCCTGCGCACAATCGCCGTAAGCCGGTTCTTCGCCTCTTTCGCGTCTATATTCCGATTCTCTTCCGGCTCCGATTCGGCCTTCAGCCATTCGTTGGCAACCTCGAGTGTGCGCTTGTCGGCGGTGCCGTAGAGCAGCCTTGACCAGTCACAGAATTCGGAAGAGCCTCGGGCCTCCAACATAGCGAGAATATTGAACACCTCATCGCGCTTGGCGCGGTAAATGCGGCCAAGCTCGCTGCTCACGATCGGCAGGTTGAGCAGTTCAACCTTGAAAACTTCGGGGTCAAAGTCGAGCTCGCGGTATTCGTAAACCGGCGCCTCTTTGGGCGGCGCCTCGCGCTCGGTGTATTTTTTGGCAATCGCCGCCGAATTCACCGGGTTGATATAGCGCAGCACGCGCAGGCGCTGGCTGGCCATGGCGATATGGCGGTCGGCTTCGAGCAGCAGGAAAAAATCCTGGCCCTCGAAAGCTTCCTGGAAGCGGCGCTCGCTATGGACGATGGTGTCTGGCATGAACCTCGCGGCCAATCATACGTGGCGGCGCGTTGAAACTAAAGCATCAGGCGCTAACCCAGCGCCTTCAATGAATCGGCCAGCGCGTGCACGATTTCCTCAAGGCCTTCGTGCTCGATGTTCAGCGGCGGGCAGATCGTAATCACGTTGCCCAGGGGCCGCAGCAGCACGCGCTTCTCTATGCAGGCATTGACCACTTTGATCGCGTCGTCGCGGGCTTCATAGCCATCCTGCCCCTTGGCGTTCTTGATCGGAATGCCCACGGCCAAGCCGCGCTGGCGGATCGGACCCACGGCGGGATGTTTCTGCACGTGCTGGCGCAACAGAATCGAAAGCTCGCGCGAGCGCTGTTTGACGATGCCGGCGAGCTTGTGCTCCTCAATCATGTCCAGGTTCTTACTCGCGGCGGCGCAGGCAATGGGGTTGCCGCTGTAGGTGTGGCCATGCATCAACTGCTTCATCTCGCTCCACTCGCCCTTGAAAGCGTCAAAAACGCGATCCGTGGCGACGGTCACCGCTAGCGGCAACGTGCCGCCGGTGATGCCCTTGCCGAGGCAGAGAATATCCGGCTCGACGAGTTCGGGGCTGGCGGCAATCAGCGGGCCGGTGCGGCAAAAGCCCGTGAATACTTCATCGTGAATTACAAGGATGCCGTACTCGGCGCAGTACTTCTTGACGCGCGCCAGATAATCCTCGGCCAGCGGCACCATGCCTGACGCGCCCTGGATCACGGGTTCAATGATCACGGCCGCCAAGCGGTCGCTCAGGCCGGCAATCTGCGCCTCCATTGAACGCTCGGCCGTACGCCAGTTGTCCGGGCGCTCATCGGGATCCACCTGCATCGGGTAAGGCGCGCGGTGCACGGTGAACATCACGCTGTTGAACTTGCGCTTGAACACGTCAATGCTGCCGGCACTCATGGCGCCGACTGTGTCGCCGTGGTAGCTGCCCTCAAACACCAGGAACTGCTGGCGTTTGATCTGCCCGACCTGGTTCTGGTATTGCAGCGCCATTTTCATGGCGGCTTCCACGGCGGTGCTGCCGTTGTCGCTGAAGAACACATGGTTCAACGTGACGGGATCGTGGGCAAAGCGGTAATCGAGCTTGATGTACTCCACGAGCTTGTAGGCAAAATCGATCGCCTGATCGTGCGTGGCCGAAAACAGGCTGGAGTGGCAAAGTCTCGCAGCCTGGCCCTGGATCGCCGCCACCAGTTCCGGGTGGCAATGGCCCCACACGTTGCACCACATGCTTCCGTAGGCATCTAGGAAGCGGCGCTTGCGTACGTCATATAGGTAAGAACCCTGGCCGCGCTGGAAAATCAGCGGGTCTTGCGCGGCGTACTCGGTCATCTGGGTGTAAGGGTGCCAAACGACTTCTTGATCAGTCTGGGTGATGCGTTTTAGGTCGCGCAACGGATTGACGCGGCTGGTCGATGTTTTGTCGGCGCCCATAAACACCCCGGGGCGCCAAAGCCGCGCCCCAATCCATAGAAGTGACGATGTCTATGGTTTATGAATCCAAGGACGGCTTACAAGGCTTGGTGGTGCGGGGGTTTGAGGGCGGTGCGGATGTCACGCGAAGGAATTGTGTGTGTCACGAGCGATTTGGCGATTGACACGGAAGGTGAACGCCGATTGAATCTCCCCCATACCCCCAAGAAGTCTTCAAGCCTGGTCTGCGTTATGCCGCTTTAAGCGGTAGCGCGGCATGTGCTTGCGTCCATGTCAGGAGCAATCGGCATGCGCCTTGTATTGTCCTTGTTTTGCCTCTCGTTGATTGCGGGCCTTTTTGCCCCCTGTGCAGAAGCCCAGCGCTTTCCGCAATTGATGAACATGAACACCCACGAAGGCAAGTATTCGACGGGTGGCTTCGGCATCGGCATCGGAGTTGCGATGGCCGGTGGCTCGAGCTTCCGTCGTGAACGTGCGGGGTTCGACAACGTGGGCGGTGGCCTGGAGGCGGTGTTCAAGCGCCGCAACTCCCAGAACCAGTCGCGCTCGATCTTCGGCGCCGACATCGACTTCCAGATCGGCTCGGATAACAGCGTGATCGGAACCGACTTCGGCATCGAAATCTACTCGATGAGCATCGGCACGAACGCCACGCGCGATTTCGACAACGACGCCTTCGAAACGATCAATGAAGCCGTGATGCTCATGTACGCGGGGTTTGATTTCACGATCAACCTGTGGAGCAGCGAGTTCATCGAAACCGACGGCCGCCGCACCCGCGAAAACTTCGGGTTCGCGCTGATCGTCGGCCCGAAGGTCGGCCTCTTGTTCGGCGACTTCAGCGACCTCAACGGCCTGGCCAGCATCGGCCTTGATTTCGGCGTGATGGCGGACATCCCGCTGCCGATCAAGAAAGCCGAAGACCTGCTCTCGATCTCGCCCTACCTGTTCATGGAAATGAACTACCGTATGCCCGTGGACGGCGCGCTGGTGGATTCCAACGCCGCCAGCCCCACCTTCGGCCAGGACGTGCTCAACGACAACTTCGACATCGGCTTCTACAACCGCACCACCGACGTTGACGGCAACGGTACGCCCGACTTCGACGGCATCGCCGTTCGCCGCGGCAACTTCATCCCGGCCTACCAGGCGAACATCGGCTTTGACTTCAACATCACGCCCATTTTCGTTGGCCGCACCGGCAACCTGATCAACAACTGGCGCTTCCGCTTCTCCCTTATCATGAGCGTACCGATGTCGATGAAGCTGTTCCTCGCCGACTACAACGGCGCGCCGCTGTTCAGCGCCCACGACGACAACCCCTTCACCATGACCGTGGTTTTCGGCGCGACCTACTTCTTCTAAACGCTTCGAACAAAACGCAACGCGCGGCTATCATGCCGCGCGTTGTTCATTTGCCTGCGCCCGCCGCTAAAAAGTCTCAGACCCCATCACTCGCTGCGGCTGTACCGCGATGTTCGCCACCAGCCCAAGCGACATGAAGCTGGCCAGCAGGCTTGATCCGCCGTAGCTCATGAACGGCAGCGTCAGCCCTGTCAGTGGAATGACGCCGCAAGCCGCGCCCACGTTAATGAAGAGCTGGCTGAAGAACATCGTTGTCACGCCCACGACCAGCAGGCGCCCGAAGGGCTCGCGCGTGTTGCGGGCAATGGCAATCATGCGCTCAAGCATCACGAAGTAAACCAGCAGGAACAGCGCCACACCCACCAGGCCCGTCTCTTCCGCATACACCGCAAAGATGAAGTCCGTGTGGCGCTCCGGCAAAAACGCGAGCTGGCTTTGCGTGCCTTCGCCAAAGCCCTTGCCCGAGAACCCGCCGCTTCCGATAGCCGTCAGCGATTGCAGAATCTGGTAGCCGTCGCCGGTGCGATCCACCACCTGCCCCGAGAGACTCCCGAGGTAAACGTCAATGCGCTTGACCTGGTGCGGCTTCAACACTCCCAGCAGGTAGGCGGAAGGCAGCGCAGCCGCGCCGATGCCGGCGAGGGAAACCATGTAGCCGCGATGTCCGCCCGCGACCCAGAACATGGCGCCGATCATGGGAATGAAAACCATGGAAGTCCCAAAATCCGGCTGAAGCATGATCGGCACGAAGTAAACCAGGCTCAATGCAATGCACGCGGCAAAGGCGGCGGCGCTGTCGATGTGGCGGTGAAAGCGAAAGTAGCCCGCGATTGCGACGCAGATCAGCGGCTTGCAGAACTCGCTGGGCTGCAGCGCAAATGGGCCAAGCATGATCCAACTGCGCGCGCCATTGATGGTCTTGCCGAACACGAGCACCGCCACGAGCATGCACAGGCCAAGCCCGAGCCAGAGCGGCCAGCCGTTGGCAATCCAGCGCTGGGGGCAAAGCGTAAGGGCCAGCATCAGCGCCACGCCGGCAACGAGATACCCCGCCTGCTTGACGTGATAGGCTGCGGAAACGGCCATGCTGCTTTCAGCAAGCGCAAAATCAGTGGACGCGGAGTAAATGAACGCAACGCCGAGCATTGCAAGCAGCAACGCCGGCACCACCACGCCCCAGGGCAGGGCGCGAAGCAGTGAAGCTCGCTCGACAATTCTCGCCCGCAGGCGCATGAGGCCTCCGCCTGCTTATCGGCAGAAACGGGGGTGCGAGTGGAGTGCGCCCCGCGAATCGTTGGCCTGTAGAGCTTGTAACCGCACCCGCAAGCGGGTTTAATCAGGCGACATGCGCACCCGTATCGACGACGGCAACTTCGACATGTACCTGAAGGACATCCGCGAGACGCCCCTGCTCACGCTGGAGGAGGAGCGCACGCTGGCGCGCCGGGTGCGCGAAAACGACGCAGCCGCGCGCGACCAGATGATCCGCGCCAATCTGCGGCTGGTCATCTCCGAGGCCAAGAAGTTCCTGCACCGCGGGCTCTCGTTCATGGACCTGATAGCCGAGGGCAACATCGGGCTGATGCGCGCCGTCGAGAAGTTTGACCCCGGGCGCGAGAACAAGTTCTCGACTTACGCGGTGCACTGGATCAAGCAGTCCATGCGCCGCGCGCTGCTCAATAGCGCACAAACGGTGCGCGTGCCCAGTTACATGGTGGAATGGATCTCGCGCGTGAAACAAAAGCTCGCCGAAATCACGCGCAAAGGCGAACAACCTCCGGACGTGGCCCTGATCGCCGCCGAGCTGGGTTTCAACCGCGAGCAGGTCGAGATGATTCGCCGCGCGATGAACGCGGGCAATCAACCCACGGAGCTTTCCACGCCCGATGGCGACAACAGCTTCAACGACATCATCGCCGATGAGCGCGCCAGCGATCCCGGCGACGAAGTGGTGCTTCACGCCGAACTGCAGAAGCTTGTGCACCTGCTGAACGCCGTGGATGTGCGCGAGAGCGAAATCCTGCGCATGCGTTACGGCATCGGCACAGGCAAGCCGATGACGCTCTCCGAAATCGGCGAGAAGATCAACCTCACGCGCGAACGCGTGCGCCAGATTGAGAACGAGGCGCTGCGCAAGCTGCAGCAGCTCATGGGCGGCCGTGAAGACGCCATTGATCTGCGCGTGCTCGAAAGCGCCACCGCCCGGGCGAGCAAACCCAAGCGTCGGCGGCGCGTTGCCAAGGCGCGCCCCGCGGCCGATTCCGCCGCGGCGCTTTCGCCCAATTCAGCACTTGCGGATCCGGCCAATTCCACCCGTGAAGACCCTCCGGCCGGCGGATGACGGCGCAGGAAAGAACATGCCCGAACAGGCCATTCTTGATCTTCCTCTGGTAGAGTTCGAGCAGTTCGGCGGACGCCCGCAGGCCGTGTTGGATTTCGCGACGCAGTTCTATTCTCTTTCCGGACTGCCGCCGCATCGCGATGTTGCGTTCCACCTGACCGCCAGCCTGTGCCGCTACCGCGACAGCGAAAGTGTATTTGCACTCGCGGCGCTGTGCGCCTTTGTGCTGCGCGCCCAGGCCGCGGCCCTGGCCGCAACGCGCCGTGTGAACGCCCTGGCCACCGCCACGCTGCGCGAGCAAACTCAGGCACGCGACGATCTGGAGAGCCGCCTGGAACGGGCGCTGCAACTTGCCACGCTGCTGCTCGCGGTCGCGGGCCGGCACGCCGCGCAGTCGCGCCGCAACAGCATGGCCGCCGAGGCCCGCGTCGCCCGCAACCTGGGTGAGATGAGCAAGCCCGCCTTTGGCGAAGAACTGGAAACCGTGCTCGACCCGCTGATGCGCAATGAGTACGAGCAGATCGATTTCACCGGCGCACCGCCTGAGGTGTTTGCGCGCATCGAGCGCGAGCGTGTCACCCTGATCCGCACCGGCAACGGACACGCTCGTTCCAGTGGCCGCCTCAATGTCGTGGCCAATAACGCCGTGAGCGAGGCGTCGTCCAGCCTGCGCGGCCTGGGCGCACTCAAGGCCGAACTGGACGAAATGCGCGGCGAATTGCGCGGTGCTGCCGAACAACTCGGAAAAGCAGCGCGCGAACGCCGCGAACTTGAGGAACTGCTGCGCGAAGCGGAGCATCTTTCCAGTGAGCGCGCGCTGGCCCTTGAAGAAGCGCGCGGCGCGCTCGAACTTTCAGTGGCCGACGCGCGCGAGCGCCTGGCACGCTTTGAGCGCGAACAGCAGTCGCACGTTGAGGCCCTGCGCGCGCGCCAGGCGGAACTCACGCACGAACGCGACGCTGGGCTGCAGGAAATTGCGCGACTGCGTCGCGACCTCGATGCCGCGCGAGGTGCCAATGAAAACGCAGGCATTGAACTGACACGCGTGCTCCAGCGCACCGCCGCCACGGAGCTGGAGCGCGAAGACCTGCTCACGCGCGTGGCCGGCTTTGACGCCGAGCGCGAAGTCGCGGCCAGAACGATAGACGCGCTCAAGGAGAAGGTCAGCCAGAGCAAGGAGCAAATCGCGCGCCGCGACGAAACCCTCGAGGAAATGCAGCACGCGCTCGAGGAGCTGCGCGAAGAGCTGGTTTCAAGCGAGACGCGGCTTGCCAGCACCCAGGCTTCAATGCTCGCGCTTGAAACCGAAGCCGAACAACTGCGCACCGACGCCTTGCACACGAACAAGGCCGAGCAGGGTCGAACCGTTTCCGAGTCGCGGCTCACCCAGGCCCAGACGCGCCTTTCTGAAGCGGAACGGCGCATCAGCCAGCTCGAAGCGGCGTTGTCCGACGGCAAAGAGCGATTGACGCAGGCTGAAGGCCGTATCAAGGAGCAGCGGCGCAACGTTGAAGTGGTGTCGGGGCAACTGGCCGAGGCGGAGACGCTCTCCAACGAGCGCGCGGAGAAGACAGCGCGCCTCGAGGCCGAACTGGCAGATGCCCGGCGCGCCCTGGGTGAAGCAAACGCGAAACTGGGCGAAACGTCGGCGCGGCTAAGCACTGTTTCCAGTTCAGGCCGCGACCTTGAGAAGGAACTGGCTCAGGCGCGCACGGCGCTCGATGAGCAGCGCCGCGCCGCGCAGCGCCTTGACGAGTCCATACGCGCCCGCGACGCCGAGATCGCGCGCCTGCGCAGCCATGAAAGCGAACAGTCGCAGTTCAAGCTGCAAGTCGAGGAACAGACCGCCCGGCTGCGCAAGCAGCTCGAACACCAGACGCAGGAGCTTTCCGCCAAGGCGGGCGAAACCGAGAAGGAGTCGGAAGCCACGCGCCAGAAACTCGTCGCGGCGGAGTTGCGGCTGATGGATGTGCAGCAGAAGCTGGCCGGCATGGAGGAGGATTTGCGCGCAGGCCAGGAACGCAACGCCGATGCCTCGAGCCGATTGCAGGCGGAGATCGGCCTGCTGCGCGAGCGCCTTTCTCACGCCGAAGCCGAGCGCGGTGCGCTGGCGCAGAACCTCGGGCGCGGCGATGACAGCCAGCGCGGAGAACGGGCCGCGCTTGAAAAGCGCCTCGCCACGCTGGAAGAGCAGGCGCGCGAGCGCGAGAAAGAGAGCGAAAAGGCCCGCGTGGAAGCCGACAAAGTCCGGCGCAAGCTCGACGAAACGGATGCTTTCCTGATCGCGCGCCAGCGCGAGCTTGAGCGCGTCACGACCAAGCAGAAGTACCTGGTCAGCGAAATCAAGACCATCGCCGACTTGCGCACGCGCATGGAGCAGGCCGTGGACGCCCAAGGCGCACAGGCCCTGGCCAGCGAAATCGCCAAACGCCTGGACAACCTGTTTTCCGAGGCCGGAGCCCCCGTGCACGCCGACCGGCGAACGGAGAAGATTGTCGTCCTGCACCTGAAAAAGAGCGAAGCCGAGATTGCCGCCGATGCCGGCTCGGCCTTCGTCGCCACCGGAGAACAGGCGCGCGAACAAGCCGAAGTGGAGAAGGAAATCGAACAAAAGGAAGACACCCGCGCCATGGAAGCCAAAGCGCCCAAAACTCGGCGCACATCCAAGAAGAGCAAGAAGGGCGACGGAAAAGAAAGCGAGTCCTAGCAGATTCTCAATTACCAAGCGCCGGTTTTTGTGGAGCGCTGATTTGCTGGAAATGCGGCGTAGATCAGTGATAACTGATTCGGTTCGCTCCAGGGGCACAGAGTGGCACTGCTAGACAACATCCCCGGCTTCAAGGTGTTCTCCGTCGGCATCGGCCTGGCGGCGCTGGCCATAGTCGGCTGGCTGGTTTACGCGAACTTCTTCAAACCGCCCAGCGACCTCAAGTCGTTGCAGCGCGAAGCGCTCGATGACGCGCTGGAGCAACTGGCCGAGCATTACTCGCAGGTTGTGCGCGAGAACGGTGAGCAGCGCCTGGTCGTCATGCCCGTGCTGGGCGACACCAGCAACAGTGAGATCCGTGCGCGCATGCTCGATCGCCTCAATGAAGTCGCCGGCCTCAAAGCCGTCAAGCCGCCGGATCCCGACCTTGAGGAGCGAGCCACCGGCATCTTCAAGTCCGTGCTCGGCAAGCAAACTCCCGACGACCCGCAGAAAGTGTTCGAAAAAGCTGCTGAAGCCGATGAGGTGGTACAGGCGCGCGCAACGACAAAGTCCGGCGCGGACTCCGGCAAGTGCGAACTCGACCTGATGCGCATCGTGCGCTCGCAGGACAAAGATCGCAAGGCAAGCATCGCGCAGCCGCTCGTCATCACCGGGCTCTCAGGCAGCGCGAAGGTTAAAGAGGAAGAAAACAGCGGGCCCGGATTCTGGGCTTCGACCTGGGGCGTGATCTGGCGCATGTTGATCGTGCTGGCCGCCGTGGCCATCATACCCTTTGCAAGCTGGCCCGCCGCCAGGTTCGTTTTCTCGCGCGACAGCAACTGGGCCAACGGGGCGCTGCTGCTTGCGCTGACGCTTCTCGATGTCGTCGTGCTATTCGCCACCGTAGCCTTTGAGCTTTCCACGCCCGTGGCAATCTGCGCGCTGGTGCTGCTGCCCGTCGCGGGCTTCGTCAATTTGCGCGTGCTCAACGCCATTGAAGAACGCGGCTAGCGAATGAACTCGCCAAACAGCGGGTCGGGCGAGAAGCCGTCAATGCGCCAAGTGTCGCCGTCCTGGATGAAACTCACTGCCAGCACCTTCGGCGTCTTGGCTTGCGCCTGGTGCAGGTTGACCTTGATCGTCGCCGTATTGGGGCCGCGCGCGCTGCCGTAACCGTCCTTATACTTGATTTCGTAACTCGGGCGCCCTGCCTCGATCACACGGCCGCGCGTGGTCTCGTCGAGCCAGCCGGTATAGCGCTTGCAGAGCCGTTCACGGATTGAATTGAAGGGCGCAAGCTCGCGCTCCATGCGCTCGTTGGCGAAAATGAAGCTCTCTTCATCGCTGAATTCTGCGCGTGGGGTGTTGGGCAAGATGGCGCGGTGCACAAAGCCCGTGCTGAGCACGCGGCCCATGCGCTGCGTGTGCCCTCCGCGCGCGGCTTCAATCGCATCCCAGAAAACGCCGTCAGGGCCGATAATGGGCCGATCCGCCGCTGGCCGCAGCGTGGTTGAACTGCCCCCCGTGCACGCACACGCGAGCAGAGATCCAAGCGCAAGAATCACAAGCAGTCGCGTCATGGCCCAGACCCCTTGCGAGCGTCGAGCTCTTTCTTCACGCGGCGCATGGCGCCAAGCAGTCCCTCGCCGCCATCGGGTGCTGGCGCGGGCCTTTCCGTCGGGCTGCGCGGGGCAGGGGCGACCGTGGCGACCGGAGTGACGGGCACTACCGGGGCAACAGGCGGCGGCATCGAAGGCGGAAGCACCGCCGAGGGAGCCTGCGGCTTAGCCGCGCGCACGCGGGTGTCCAGCCGCTCGCGCACACGCTCAAAGGCCGCACGCGAAGCCAGCTCGCGCTGTTGCGCCTGTTCGCGCGCGGCAGCGGAGGTCACTTCGCGCGGCAGCCACACCGTCGGAAAACGCCGAGCGCCCAGTGCCAGGAACATGCCCAGAAGGCCCAGCCAGAAGAACGCCGTTGACGGCTTCACCTGGTCGTAGGTTGTCTCGGGCTCCACGCTGCCCAGATAGGCGGCTTCGTCCACGAGTTTGCCGCCGGTGATGCGTGCGAGGGCGGAAAGCGCCGCGACATTGGCAGGGCGCCGGCGCAGTTCATCGAGCGGCACAAACACTTGATGTTCGCGCGCCACAAGGCGCTGTTCCACGTTGGGCGGGCGCTCGCGCACAGTGGTTGCATAAACACCGCTGCCGGTCTTGGGAAAACGCACGCGATATGCGCCCGAGCCCACAGCCACCACCGGCGTATCCACCTGCACGCCGTCGGGCAGCGAGATTTCGGCCACCGGATCGATCAACTGGCGCGGCGCGCCTTCCTGGTCAAAGAAAGAGAGCGTGACTTCGGGGCCGTCACGCGACATGGTCCACTCAGTCTCCACGCCGCTGAGTTGCTCCGGGCGCGGCAACAGCCAGCGAATCCAGCGCTGCCAGAGCGCGTTGTAGCCGCCCCAAGGCAACCACTTGTCGGCCCAGCGGTCGCGCGCATCGCTGGCAAAAGCCAGCGACTTGCCAAGGCCGTAATGCCACGTGGCCAGCAGCGGGCGCTCGGGCTTTTCTTCTTCGGAATCGGCCCACAGCCAGGTGTCGGCGTTTTCACGCGCGCTTGTGGCAACGTAGCCAAGAAGCGGAGGTGATTCCTTTGATTGAAAGTCGAAACCTTCCGTAAAGAAGCCCGGCACACCCGCCTTGGGCCTGAATTCTTCCTCCCGGATGAAGTTGCCCCCGACCTGCGCTGCTTCGCGCGAGAAGACGACAGGCAGATTATTGGCATCCATGACCAGCTCAAAGCGGCCCTGGCCCGCGTGGGCGCAGGCCTGAAGGAAGGGTACGTCCTTGCCCCGCCCCAGACAGATGACACTGACCGTAATCTTGTCGCGGTCGATTCCCTGGCGGATCATTTCGACCACGCCCTCCTGCTCGTCGGCGTCGTCGCCGTCCACGAACAGCACGAGGTGCTTGGTCGAGGTATTGGCGCTGCGCAGCTTGGCAAATGCCTCCGTCACACTTGTCAGCATGTTGATGCCGCCGCCGCCCGCACGGTTGCCCTTGGCGGCCTGGATCGCCGCGTTCTTGTTGGAGTTTGTCACCGGACCAAGCGGGACGACCCAGTTGTTCTCGGTGTTCGTGGCCAGCATGCCAAAGTGCGTGCCTGGCCCCAGCAACTGGATCGTCAGCACGCAGCCGGTGTTGGCCAGGTCAATCTTGGTTTCGCGGCCGCGCCCGGCCGTCGCGCCCATGGAGCCCGATATGTCCAGCGCGATCACCATGGCCGGAGATTGCTTGCGCCCGCGTTCAGTCACGTTGCACGTCACCGGAAGGGCCTTCTCCACGGCAGTCTCGTAATAGCCGCCGGGCGCGAAACTGCGCGGGCCGCCGATCATGGCCAAGCCGCCGCCCTGACGAGTGAACATTTCAAGCATGCTCAGCGTAGTGGTCGAAAAGGCCGTGGCCGGCACGTCCGAGAGCACGATTACCTGGTAGCGCGCGAGTTCAACGGGATCGCTTGGCAGTGTCGCGGCCGGGCCCGTCGTGACTTTCAGGCTCGCGGCCTTGAGCGCGCGCACGAGCGCTTCATCGGGCCCCTCTGCGCCGTGCACGAGCAGAATGTTCGCCTCGCCCGGCCCGCGCACCGCAAGCTTGAGCGCGTTATTGGACGTCGAGGTATCGCGGCTCGAAGCCACGCTGGCTTCCACCACGTAAACCGCCTGGATCACCGGCGGCTCATAGAGCAGGCGAACGGGCGTGCGGCCTTCATCCACACTGAGCTCCTTGACCGCGACCTGCTTGCGATCGACGGTCAGCGTAAGCTTGATGTTCTGGCGCACCGTCGAGTAAACCACGAGATCGGCCACCAGCTTTGTGCGTTCGCTGCCCGCCACGCGCGCGGCGAAGTCCGCCAGCGCAACTTCGGGCAGCGGGTCGGAATCCACGGCCAGCGTGTAAACCTTCACACCCACCGCGCGCGCCTCCTTCTGGAGTTCGCCGCCGTAGCTGAGGCTGGTGTCGTGGCCGTCGCTGACCACAACCGCAACGGGCGAAGTGCCCAGGGGCGTGCGCTGGCGCGCAAAGGCCAGCGCCGGCGCCAAAAACGTCTCCTCGGAGGGCCTCATTGGCGCGAGCGCAAAATCGGGATTGAAGCGCCGCGCACTCTGCGGCTCGGCTTCAAGCTGCGGCACGTCGGAGAAACTGATGACCCCGATCAAGTCGTCCTCGTGAAGGCTCTGCGACAACTCGCGCAGCACGCCCGCCAGCTTCGCTTCTCCGCGCGTGCCTGCAGAAAGCGAGCGATCGACCAGCACCCACACCGTCTGGCGCTGCGAACCCACGTTCCAGAAAAGCCCGGCCGATCCCAGCACCAGACCCAGCAGCGCCAGCACGAGGCCGACCGCCCCGACAAACCTGCGCGGGCGCGACAGGGGGGTACCCGTGCGCAGCCACAACCAGGCGCTGACTCCCACAACCGGCAGAGCGCTCAGCAGGAACCAGTAGTTCTCAAAGCCGATCGTGGGCACGAATTTCCCCGGGCTGTCAGCGGTCTTTGGCCTTGAAGGGCCGCGCGTTTTCATCCACGCGACGCGCGATCAGCGCCGTGTATTGCAGCAGCGTCTGGAAGCGGCGTTCTTCTGCAAGGCTCGCAAACGCGCCATCCACGGCCAGCAGCAGCATGGGCTCATCCGAGGCTTCGATGGATTCCTCAAGCTCGCGCAGCGCGCCGCCATCGTCTCCCTGCGCGATCAGCAGCCGCGCCTTCAGATAGCGGGCCTGCGACGCCACCGGCAGGCTTGACTGTCCGGCGGCCTGCAACGCCGTCTCGATGTGCTCCATGATAACGGCCGCTTCGAAGGGCCCTGCCGCCAGCGAAAACCGGCCCGGTTTGCGTTCGTCCTTCACGCCGCTTGACATCATGGACGCTGCAACATCGAGGTGCACGCCCGCCGCATACGCGGGATCGGGCTGATAGCGCAGCATGGATTCCATGTCGCTGACCATCTTGACCGCCGCCGCGCTCTGTCCGTTGCGCGCCAGGAAACAGGCCAGCTCGCGCGTGGCACTCTGGCGCATCTGTCCCCAATAATTGTAATACGATGGCGGCGCATTCTGATCCATCAGGCCTTCGGTCTCGCGCTTGAGCACTTCGGGCTTGCGCCGCGCCAGAGCGGCGATCACCAGCGCGCCATATTCAATGAACGCGGGTTCGCTATCTTCAGTGGGCAGGTAATAGTAACGCCGGTTGAAGTACTGCCCGTTGATGTCCTTGCGCAAATCCGGCAGCGCCTCGCGGAGCAGCGAGAGCAGCAGCACGTCCAGGTTTTCATTGATGCTGTCCAGTTCATCAAGCCGCGCCTCGTATTCGAGTTGCAGCGGATTGATCGCGCGGTCGCGGCGGCAACACGCTTGAACGTGATCACGCAGCAGCATTTCGCGCAGCTTCTTGCGCGTCGGCGCGTCAAGCGCTTGCGGCGCCAGCGCTTCGAGAGCGGCCAGCGCATCCCGGCCGTAGGCTTTCAGCGCGGCTGACGCACCCATGGCCACGGCAGGATCAAGGCTGGCCGCGCAGGGCGCAATCAGCGCAATGTCCGCCTTGTCGCGCGCGCGCACGATCGTGTCGATGGCCGACGCCAGCTGGGTTGCCGGTTCGCCCGCGCGCAAAATGGCACGCGCGGCTTCCAGCCGTTCGGCCCGGCTCTGGCCCAGTCCGGCCAAGGCGCGCTCTTCAGCGAAGGGAGAGTCCGGGCCGGCGGTCGGCGAAAACACGGGTTCGCCCTGCGCGGCAAGTGCGGGCGCGAGCCATGCTTCAACGGCCATCAGCAAGAGCATCAGACAACGAAGGCGGAGCGACGTGCTTGAACCAGTCCGTAAACGCTCTGGTTGAACGCACGCTTTCAAGGTCTCCATCTTCAAGCAACCAGCCAAACTCGGCATAGCCGTTCTCGACCGCCTTTCGCAGGCTGCTCAGCGCCTTGGAAGTCTTGTGTTGCAGGCTCTGGGCGCAGGCAAGATTATAGTAGATCGCACCGTGGGTGGCCGCCAGCGCGCTGCGCGCACGGCCCGTTGCTGCGTTCATGCGCACCTGCACCTGCTCAATGGCCGCCTGCCACTCCCGCTCGGCGGAAGCCGCGTCGCCCGCGCGCAGATAAAGGTAGGCAACGCTGTTGCGCGCCTGGGTTTCAACCTCCGCCGCGGAGCGCGCATTGGCGACGACCTGGCCGGTGGCCGCCTGCTGATAACGCGAGCGCAGCGCGGCCAGACGCGCCTCGAGCAGCTCGGTGCGGCCAAAGCGCGCCAAGACCACTTCCACTTCTTCACGCAGCGAGTCCTGATCCACCAGCCGCTTGAGCAATTCGTGCGTCGAGTCCCGACACGCGGTGGCATAGAAGGCGGCAAGGCGGTCAGAAAGATCGTCGCCGTTGGCGCTTTGGGCCAGCGCGCGCACGGCCGCCACGCGCAAGTCCTGCACCATGTAAACTGCGGCTGCGAAGGTGGAGGACTCCTGCTTTGAAAGCTGCAACTGCGCATCGGCGTCCACTTTGCCCGCGCCCATCACCTCAAGCGCAAGCACGAGCATCTCGCCGCTGTGCAGGCGGCGAAAGCGCGCGTTGCGGATTACGTCGCCGCCCTCGAGACCGCGCGCGACGCGGTCCGCCGCGGCCTTTTGCAGAGCTTCCTTGTAGTCGGGCCTGGCCTGTGCCAGCGCCAGCAGGTCATTGTCAAGCAGATCGCCAAACTCGGCGCGCAAGGCGTCGAACTGGCCCATGAATTTTCCCGGCTTCAGCTGGGCCTCGATCAAGGCCAGTGTGATGGCGTACCGCCGGCGGAATACCAGAAAGTTTTCCCACGCGCCCTTGCCCGCACCCAGCGCCTCAGCGTCGAGCTTCAGGTCTTCGCCCTTCAGCGCCAGAAGGTAATCGCGAGCGGCAAGCACAAGCCGGTCACCGCGCGCGCCCAGCAGCGCCGCGGCCTGCTGCACCAGCGCGCCATCGCGACGGCGCTGCACGACATCAAGCAATTCGGCCTGCACACACTCGGGCGCGTCGGCCATGGCGTTGCGCAGTTCTCGCGCAATGTCGCCTTGGCGGGCAATCAGCTCGGCTTTGCCATTGGCACGGTCTTCCGCAAAGGGAGACTCAAGCTGGGCCAAGGCGTCCTTCAACGAATCATCCTGAGCGCAAAGGCGCGAGCCGCCCAGCAGGCCCAGCATCAGGCCAAAAGCCACTTTGGACATTGCACGCATGCTGCCCTCCACCCGGATCACCCCCGCGCGCTCACTTAAGTAAACACCATGAGCAAACGGTGTGATGCCAAAAAAGCCTTATTTTAAGCGGGTTCCAGGGCGTCGGGCTCGGAAGGGCTTGTCTCTAAGTCACAATCTGACGTGCGCGAAAACTGGCGGTGTAAAGGGAACCCCATTTCGCATCGGCACGACACGAGGCGAACTGGCGGCAATTCCGCGATCGTGCCTAACTATTTCATCAGTGTTTCAAGGGCGTCGCGCACGCCGGCTTCCAGCCACTTGCGGCAGCGCACCACCAGGCTCTTGGTCTGGTCGCCCTTGATCATGGTGCGCATGTCACCGGCCACCTGCTCGGGCTCGAACAACTGGCGCAGTGAGGCTTCAATGGCCGCGGCCTTTTGCTCCGGTGGAATCGGCACTTCAAAGCACGCGAAGTTCGGGCCCTGCAACTCGTCTTCGTCGCGCTTGGCCTGAACGTTCTTGTCTGCGGCGTCGATGGCGGCATCAAGGAAGCTGCACACCGCCTGCGGTACCATGCCCACAAGCATGCGCGTCTCGTGCTCGTAGGAAACGTAGAACTTGCCCGCCGCCACGTTGATCTCCGCAGCGTAACGGTCAAGGAAAGCCTGCAGTGTCTTGGCCAACTGGAACTGGTGCGCCTTGGTCGCACGCTGATAGGGCACCGTCTTGGGGTCTTCGCGCGGCAGGTCCACCTGGCGGAACACTTCCAGCACGCGCATCACGTTGGCCGCGCGATCGACTACCAGCAGCGTGGGCTGGCCGGGCGTGCTCTGGATGCGGCCGCCGCTCTGCGACATCACCGACTGCGCCATGGAAACCACATGGGCAGCGCCCGCGCTCTTGAGCGTGTAAAGCAGCGCCGCCCACTCGCTTGTTGCCATCGAGGCCAGCTCTTCCTCTTTAACCAGCGGCGCGCGCTCACCGGCGTTGTAGCCGGCGTCCACAACGAACGCGCGCGGCGTGCCCGCCTCGGGAAACAGCGTCAGGCCGTTGTTCTCGAGCGCGCGCTGGCACAGGTCAAAGGCCGAAAGTTTGTTCGGCTCCTTGACGCCCCGCAGCGAAAGCTTTGGCACCGAGGCCACCTGCCGCGCGTCATAGCGCACCGTCACTTCGCCGCGCCGGCCCCACTCGCTGATCAGATCCAGCGCAGTGAACTCGTAGTGATCCGTGGTTTCCCCCACCAGCCGGTGGGCCAGGAACTCCGTCGAAAGCCCGACCTTGCGCCAATCCGCCTTTGCCTTGGGCGGATCTTGCGAATCCACTCCCACCGCCAGCGCCAGCACTGCCGCAACCATCAGTCCAAGCCGCGTCATTTTCGCCATGGCCAAACCTCCGTGAGGGCGCCAGTGTAGCGCGGCTACAACGCAATGGCACCGTGCGCTACTTCATGGCCGCCAGCGCCTGAGTGACCATGGTGTGGTCGGAGATGCTTGCGCGCACGATCAGGCGGTTGCCCACGGGTGCGGCCATGACAACCACGCGCGGCGTCGAGCGCGAAACCACGCTCACGCCGCTGTCCATCTGTTTGACTTCGGTGGTGTCGCTGGGGAACAGGCCGGAGAGAATCAGGCGCGCGTTGTCGGCCTTCACGCCCTCAGGCAGGTCGTAGGTGCGCACGGTGATGGAACCCACGCCGGTTTTGTCGAGTTCGCGCAACAGGCGCGCGGTGGTGCGCACGCGCTCAGCCGGGCCGTAAATCAGCACGCCGCCGGGATAGTCGTAGGCCGTGACGTTGGCGCCCTTGTAGATGTGCAGCAGGTTCGACATGCCGACCGAAGCGTTGACGAGACTCAGGTTCAGCGCGACCCACTCGGCGTCGTTGATCTTCGTCAATTCGGCGTCGGTGACGAGCGTGGACAGGCTGGCCGCCTCGTCGATGCGCGCCACGCGCGCGTTGCCCTGCGTGAAGCCGACAATAGTCAGACCCTGCCCCGCGAGAAGTTCACTTACGAACGCGGGGATCTGCTCGCTCTTGAGCGTCATGCCCGAATCCGGCGCGAGATATCCCAGCGCCGCGCGACGCGATTCCGCGGCGCGCGCCGTGAACGACACGCGCAGCGAGGTCGCGTTGGCCAGGCCGCCGAGCAGGTCTTCTACATAGACAGTGCCGCGGCCCGTGACGATCCATGCGGGCTTGCCGTCAACGGCCGTGACTTCAAAGGGCAGCGTTGAAGAGCCGCGCCCGAGCACGGGCGGTTTCTCCTGTGCAAAGCCAACAGCAAGTGCGCAGACGATGACGAGGGTTGCGGCAATCAGGCGGGTCATGGTTTTCTCCAGGGCGATCGAATTTGAAACGCGCGAGGATGCGCAGCGATGGCGCAAATGACGCGGAGCAGGGGCGACATATATGTCGCCCCTGCTCAGATGCTATTTCATCAACTCGATGGCGCGCTTGATCTCGGCGTGCTGCGCGGCGTTGGCGCGGATCAGCAGCCGCGCCTTGCCGGGCACGAGCGATACTTCCATCTGCGGCAGCGACTTGCTTGCAGGACGGAAGAGTGACATCAGCGCCTTGCCCGCCTCCAGCGCGTCAATGCTCTCGGGCAAGTCGTACTTCTCCAGCGTTTGCTCGCCCTGGCCCGTCGAGTCGAGCGTGTCGGCGAGCTTGGCCATCTGGCGCACGCGATCGGCGCGGTCAGTGATCAGCAGGCCGTTGGCGCCCGAGACGGGGTTGACGATGCCGCCTTGGCGCGAGACGAGATTCTGCAAGGCCGCACGCACCGCGTTTGGCTCGGCGTAACGGAACATCAGGCAGCAGGTGACCCATTCAGATGCCGGGGCCTTTTCCAACTCCGTGCGATTGACCACCTGCGCCAGCGTCGCGGCTTCGGCCGACTGCACAATCTGCGCGCGGCCCGAGGAGAAACCGACAAGCACCATGCGCACCTGCGCCAGCATGTCGGAGACGAAGTCAGTAATGGCGTCGCCGGTCAGCGTCACGCCATCGGGCGGCGCCTGGTAACTGCACGTGTAGGCCAAAGCGCGCGTGTTGATGGGCACCGGCGTACCCGTGGCGCGAACCCACGCACCCACGAGCTCGGCCAGCGGGATTTCAACCTGGCCGCGCAACTTCCAAGCCGGCTTGCCGCCGATTTCCGTGACCAGGAAGGGCACGTCGCCTACCTCGAGAACGCGCTTCTCCGGCGCGGGTGCAGCGCGCGGCGCTTCCTGTGCAAATGCGAACAACACACCCAGCGAGCAAACAAATAGCGCGGCTAGGATTCGGGACATGACGGTTCTCCTCCGGCGGGGGCCGGACTTCCGGGTTTCGGGGTTGTGGGTAGGTCGCGAACCACTCGCGATGCTGCACTGGCAAATGAAACGCGCGCCCAAGGCGCGCGTTTGGAAGAAAACGAAACTGCGCCGCACTATTTCATCAACTCGAGCGCGGCTTTGACTTCTTCGTGGGTGGCGGCGTTGGCCTTGACGATGATGGCGTCGGCAC
Source organism: Planctomycetota bacterium (assembly GCA_020845475.1). Lineage (GTDB taxonomy): Bacteria > Planctomycetota > UBA8742 > UBA2392 > UBA2392 > UBA2392. Next base: position 51,191 of record JADLFN010000049.1, on the reverse strand, counting down.
CCGGCACAGCAGCGACGGAAAGCTGGTTCTTGAACAGCTTCTCCAGGCTCTCGACAAACTTATCGGGCGTGCGGCCCACGTCGTAGCGCCGCGCCGACACTTTGCTCTGGGCGGTGATTTCCTCTGCCTTGGCCACCAGCTGCTTGTGCAGCTCATCGCAAAGCACAAGTTGCTCTGGCGTGGCGCGCACAACAACGGTGGTTTCATTTACTGCTGCCGCGGGCGGCGTGGGCTGGTTGTAGCGCTCACTGCCGATGATTGTCGAGAAGCCCGCAGCCGCGCTATTGGCGCTGATGCCGGGCGGAAGAATGTAAGTTTTGGCCGTGCGGCGCGCGCCCTCGGCCTCGAAAGCTTCAACGGCATCAATCAGCCGCTGCAAGCGATCCGCGCGATCTCCAATGAGCAGGAATTGAGGCGCTTGCAGTGGATTCACTGTTCCGCCTTGGCGCGACATCAAATTCTGCAGCGCGGCACGCGCCACATTCGCGTCGCTGTGGCGAAGCGGGATGCGCACCACAACATACTTCCAACTTGGCGCTTTGCGCGCGGCTTCGACATCGAGGAAAGGAGAGAGAGTGCAGGCCTCCGTGGCCTGCACGATCGAATAGCGGTTCTCGGAAATTTCGATGATGCAAAGCCTGAACTGATCAAGGGCATCCGCCAAAAGGTGACTCAGTCTTTCGGGCGCAATCTCCTCGCCATCCTTTGGCACCATCAGGGTCACCTTGAAACTCATCAGTTGCGTTGGCTGATAGATGACGCTCACTTTTTCGTACTCGCACCACCATCTGATCAGCTCCAGTACGGACAAATCGCTCGTATTGTTCGTGACGTGCAAGGGCTTTCTTTCTTCCGCCTTGGCGTCTGGCATTTCGGGTGCTTTTTCCTGGGCGGACGACGCTACGCCCAGCACGAGCAGCAGCACACTTGAAAGCAGCACGCGGGTTTTCATGGGCACACCTATTTCAAGAGTTCGATGAATTCAGCCACTTGTTCGTGAATCTCGGGCAGGGCGCGAACTGCCAGCGCTTTCTTTCCGGGGATTGAAACAATCGTCAGCCTGCGCGTGCGCGCGGCGTCAAACAACTTTTCCAGCGAGGCTATGACGTCCGCGCTGTCGGCGGACTCAGGCAAATCATAGCGGCGCACTTCCCACTTCGGCGGATCCTTCGGCGGCTGCGCGGCCTTGGGCTCGATCGCAAGTGCCTTGAGCACGCCGGGAACCAGCGCCTGGATCTCGGGCACCGCCCAGACAAGCAGTAGCCGCGTGTTGGGAATAGCCGAGACGGCGTTTTGGGGCACAAACACGTCCTTGGGAACCAGTTCGTCAAGGGCCTTTGCGACGCTGGCCGGCGCGATGGAAGATGCAGATTCGTAAAGCCTGATCTCGCGCAGCGCTGCGGCACGATCAATTTCCTCGAGCGAAGGAATGATTTCGCGCAAGCGCGCGGCGCGCTCGCACAACAGCACAATGCCCGGCACGCGCGACATGTTCATCGCCTCCGGCCACATGAGATTCGTCGCGCCGGCCCTGTGCAGAAAGAGCAGCGGAAAAGGTGTCCGCCAGCGCAGGTTCACCACACGATGCTCCGGCACGGCCTTCAGCCCGGCCACATCCACAAGCGGCGCGTAATACTCTGCCTCCACGATCGGCACAATGTGAAAGCGCTGAGGTGACAGCTCCGTCAGATACAGCCTGAATTCCCAGAGCGCATCGGCCAGCAGCCCTTCGATTCCGGCCGCGTCGTAGGCTTTGCCCTCCTCCGGCGCGGCAATTGTGACCTTGAAGGAGGCCACCTGCGAGGGCTGGTACATGACCTGATTGCCGCTTGCCTCAACCCAGGCTCGCAGCAATGACTCGACAACAAGTTCCTGCTTGCCCTTCAGCCTTAGCACCTTCAAGCCGTTTTCTTCTTCCAGCTTGAATACGTCTTCCTTCCTTTGTATGGGCTCAAGCGATGGCGCTTCGGCTTGCGAGATGAACGAAAGCGACAGCAGGGCGAGGCAGGTGAGAATAACGCGGCGCATGTTGAGTTAACGATACGGAAGTCTCGCGCGTTTGCGAATAGTTCGAAATCTCCTGCGCCATGCTGGCGACAGGCGTCGCCAGCCACGCTTCCCCTTCTCGAATGTCAAAGAGCTCCGAGTTTTCAGCGCGGGCGCTAGTGCCCCGACTCGCTGGGGCACTAGGCGGCCTTGGTCGCGCCGGGCGTGGCGGCACCTGCCTTTTTGGGAGTGTCCCCGGCGCTGTTTACCGACGGGCTGTCCCCGTCTTTGGGCGAACCCTGCGCGGCCGATTCACGGTTCTGTGCGGGCGGAACGCCCGCATCATGGGCCGCGTCACGGTTCACATCACAACCCAGCGGGATGTCGCTCATGCCCTTGCGCACCTCTTCGAACGCCTTTTGCGCTCGCTTGAGGAACACTTCCTGGGCGATTGCGCCGTTCTGCGCGGCTTCAACGGCGCGCAGCATCAACTCGCGGCGGTCGTCCATCGCGCGCGTCAGCGCGTTGGATGCGCGCAGCGCCTCGCCCACCGTCACGATGCTGCGCAGACGCTTCATGCGGTACTCGGGATCCTTCTCGTGCTTGGCCCACTCCTCGCGTTCGCTGGCCAGCGCGCGGCCGAAGCACTCCTCGCCTGACCTGATCACGCGCGTGAAGTACTCAATGCCGCGATCCAGCACGGCGCCGCCCAGCTCGATGTAAAGCGCGAACAGCTTCACGTCGCGCACGCAGCGGAACATCGCCTGAATCGGCGTGAGCCGCTCGCGGACGCCTTGCGCCGCGGGTTCCTGCACTCGGTATTGCGCATTGCTCATGGCTTTCTCCTTTGAGGTGCCATGAGCGTACAACGTGCGGCGACATTCCAGCCGTGGCATGGGTTAGGGCAACCCGTGCCACAAAACCGCTACTTGCGCTTTTCGAGACACGGGCCGGGAGGCCCGTGCTACTTGCGCTTTTCGATGGCGGCCATGACCGCTTTGCCGAGGTCAGCGGGGCTGTCGGCCACCACCAATCCCGCGGCGCGCAGGGCTTCCATCTTTTCTTTGGCCGTGCCTTTGCCGCCGGAAATGATCGCGCCCGCGTGGCCCATGCGTTTGCCCTTGGGCGCTGTTTGCCCGCAGATGAACGCGGCTACGGGCTTGATCATGTTCTTCTTGATCCAGGAAGCCGCGTCTTCTTCGGCGCTGCCACCGATTTCGCCAATCATGATGACGGCGCGCGTCTTGGGGTCTTTGTTGAATGCATCGAGCACGTCGATGAAGTTGGTGCCGTTGACGGGGTCGCCGCCGATGCCGACGCAGGAACTCTGGCCCAGGCCCATGCCGGTCACCTGGTGCACGGCTTCATAGGTGAGTGTGCCGCTGCGCGAGACGATGCCGATGTCGCCGGCCCGGTGAATGTGGCCGGGCATGATGCCGATCTTGCACTCGCCGGGCGTGATCACGCCGGGGCAGTTGGGGCCCACGAGGCGCGTTTGCGGATACTTCTCCTGCATGATGCGCTTGGCGCGCACCATGTCCATGACGGGCACGCCTTCGGTGATCGTAACTATGAGTTTGATGCCTGCATCGGCGGCTTCGAGGATCGCGTCGGCGGCGCCGGCGGGCGGCACAAAGATCATACTGGCATCGGCGCCGGTTTCGCGCACAGCTTCGGCGACGGTGTCGTAAATCGGAAGCGTGGCGGTGGAGCCGTCGGGGCGCTTGATGATGTTGCCGTCGGGGTCTTTGTCGAATTTCTGGCCGCCCTTGCCGGGCGTGACGCCGCCGACAAAGTTGGTGCCGTATTCAATGCAGCGCGCAGTGTGGAACGCGCCGTGGCGGCCGGTGATGCCCTGGCAGATCACGCGCGTGGCTTTGTTGACGAAAATGGCCATGGGACTCTCGATAGTTGAGCTGGGCTCGATTCTTCGGAACCTGATGATTCTCCGAATTCAGAATTCAGAAGAGGCTCTATCCGGCGCAGCATTAGCTCTGATTTCTGAAATCTGAACTCACGCTACTTCTTTGCCTTGGCTTTCTTGCCTTCGGCCTCGTCTTCTTCCTCTTCTTCTTCCTTATCAACGGGGCCGTATTTTTCGCGCAGTGCGTCGGCCTTCTTGGTGACTTCGGCCCAGTTTTCCTGGGCGTGCAGGATGCAATAGAACGCGAAGGCGGCGGGCTCCTTCTCGGGCATGACCTGGCGCAAGCGGCCCAGCGCGGCAAAGGCGTCGAGTTCCGGCTCGACCAGCCCGTTGGCGAGCGCCACTTTCCAGATCGCGCCAAATGGGCCGCGCGTGGCGTCGTCGTAGGCAATCCCCGCAACGTGGATTCCGTTTTTCTCGATGATCAGTTTGGGATCGAGCGGGATCGGATCGGTCATGATCTTGTCGCCGTCCACGTAGCCGGGCACGGTGGGATGCAGCGGCAAACCGCTTTCGCGCGTAGTGTGTTCCTCGCCGTCTTCGTCATCATCGTCCGAAGCAGGCTGCACTGCGGGCGTGCCGTCCTTGTTGGGCGGAAGAACCACGGGCGCTTCGGGCACTTCAATCTTGTCGAAGTTCAGGTTGGTCTTCGTGTACTTGCTGAACAGGTCGCGCAGAAAGCGGCGCAGCGAAAATGCCTTGGCGCGCGGCTCGGGCACTGACGCATCCTCGAGCACCACGGCCACTTCGGCGATGGGCGTTACGCGGATTTCGTTCCAGTCAGCAAAGCGCTCACGCAGTGCCTGCACGGCGGCGTGCGCCGTCTTGTAACTGGAATTGCGCATCAGCACGGTCAGGCACAGGTGCGTGACCGTGCTGCGGTTATCCTTCTTGAGAGCCGGATCGATCTGGCGCTTCCAGTTGGAGAGCAGTTTTTTTGCCTTGGCCTGCAGGTCACGTACACTCGCCATCTTGGCTCCATTGAAATCGGCCAGAACTTGTAGCGTCAAAGCATGCAATTCTCAACGGGGCGTCGGGGATATGGCCACGCCGCGCGCCCAGGCCTCCCAGGCCGCGATAGCTGCGCGCTGATCCTTGGGCTCGGCGTAGGGGTCGTATCCTTCGGGGCGCAAGCCGCGCGAAAACTTCTCGAACACGGCAAGCAGCAAGGTGTGAACATCGTTGCGCGTGGCGCTGCCAAGCTTGGCGTCAGCCAGGAAGCTGACCAGGACCATGAGCTGGGCGTTCTCAAGCTCGTGTGCGAATTCGGCAAAGCGGCGCACCACAGCCCAGCGCACTTTGCGCTCGGGATCAACGATTGCGGCCAAAAACTCCGTGCGCGTCGGGCCCGGGCCCGTGGCGCACAGCAACTGCGCAGCCGCGACACGCAGCGACACATCGGGAGATTTCAGGTGGCGCGCCGCGGCAAGGCGCACGGCACCCTGTGGCTCGGCACCGATGTCCTCAAGGTTGAGCGTGGCCAGGAAGCGCAAGATGGCCCCTGCCACGGCCGACTCGGCGCTATCAAGAACGCGCAGGCAGGCCTGCACACCCGCAACCTGCGCCTGACGAAGGCGATTGGCGGCCTGCATGCGCACCAGGGGCGTGCTGGAGGCCAGGTCTTTGGCGTACTGTTCAAGGACGGGGGCCGAAGGCGCTTGCGACTGTGGCGCGGGCTCAAGGGGCGGACGCACGGGAGCCGCATATTCGCGGGCCCGCGCCTCCATGGTGGCGTCTCTATCAAGATCACGGGGTGTGGGGCCGGTGCAGCCCAACACCCCGAAGTTGAGAAGCAGCAGAACAGCGGCAAGAGTCGCTAGGCGCGCTTGCCGGAAGCCTTCTGGCGCAGTTCGCGCGTGGTCTTGCCATTGATGCCCTGCTTGCGAAGCAGGTTGCTGACCAACAGCGAGGGCTGTGCACCCAGGCCGAGCCAATGTTCCACGCGTTCCTTGTTGAACGTGAGCTTGGGATCTTCCTTCTTGTGCGGGTCGTAGTGGCCGAGAATCTCGATATGCCGGCCATCGCGGGGGCTGCGCGAGTCGCAGGCTACCAGGCGGAAGGTCACGTGCTTGTTGCGGCCCGTGCGAGTCATGCGAAGCGTCACCATCAGACATCTCTCCGGAATCAGAATTGAGGGGCGAGAGAGTAGCGACGCCGTGAAGTTCTGACAAGGGCCGGCCGCTGATTTTGGATTTTCGACTATCGAGTGCCGACCTGCGCACCCACGCCGTGGCAGAGCCCATCGAAAATCGAAAATCGAGAATCGAGAATCGGTCAGGTCTTGGCAAGGTTTGGATCTCGAGACGGGCTACTTGGCCCGCCAATCTTTCGGTAGCCGATTCTTGGGCTGGGCCGGCTGCTCCAAGTCGAACTGGGCCTCGAAATCAGCCAGTTCCCTGTTGGGTTTGCGCGCGGGGACGCCGGCCTTTGGCCCGGCCATGCCCTTTTGCATCAGCTTCTGGAGAAACTCGGGCGTGAACTGCAGGCCCTGCGGCGTTTCCTTGACAGCCTCAAGGCCCATCACGCCGCCAAGATTGGTGAGCAGCACGCGCAGATCAAGGTTTTGGCGTTCACCCGTGCCCATGGAGCCCAGCAGTTCGCGTGCGCGTGCAAAGGCCTCACACACGCCCTGCACTTCATCCGGGTCGCACTTGGATTGCCAGGCCACTTCCTGCTGGCGAGCGTGGTTCATGCTTTCGGGCCGCAGGCGCTCTTCGGCGGTGAGCACTGCGCAGATGCGCTCCAGGCGCGATATGTGTTCTTCCAGATCGTTCTCGAGTTCCTCGACCAGCTCGGAAATCAGGCCCGTGTCCATGCCGCCGAGATCTTGCGTGCGCAGCACCTCACGCAACTGGCGCGCCAACTCCATGTTGCGCAGATCCTTGATGGACTTGATCAGGATGTCGAGATTGAAATTGTCCGCCATCGTCCGCCACTCCGTGTTACGCACAATATAGTTAAACCTCGCTCGCCCCGTTGGGAATTCCGGCGCGGCTATCACGAGTTTGAAACGCGGGGCCTTGTTCGCCCGTGCGGGCCGGGTGCGCCCAAAGCCTCCCACTCAGCACTGTAAATCTGCCCCGGCCCTCGCTATCCTGCCGCGCCATGGCTGAAAGATTCGACGCGATCGTGATTGGCGCAAGCCCCGCCGGGCTGACGGCCGCCTTCAACCTTGCCCGTGATGGCCGCAAGGTCGTACTGCTTGAAAAACCACTGGAAATCGAGGGCGTAAAACTGCTCTCGCTGCCCGTGGCCCGCGCCACGCTGGCTGATCTGCCGCACCATGAATCTCTGATGCGCGCCATGACGCGCGTGCGGCGCGTGAGCACGCACAACAAGCTGTGGGCGGCCACTGAAATCGGCACGCCCAGCGCCGACAAGGCGGATCTGGTCAGCGTCGAGATGGACGATTTCATCGCGCTGCTTGGCAAGCACGCCGAGGCCGCCGGCGTTCACCGCCGCGGCGGCTTCAAGGGCCTGCTCGTTGAAGAAGGCGGCCGCGTGCGCGGCGTGAAAGCCGCCGACGGCGAAGACATTTACGCCACGGTCACGATCATCGCTGACGGCGAAGAGAGCGAGTCCGCCAACGCGCTCGCGCCCAGGCTTGACCCGTTGCTCGAACAGGAAATCATTCTCGCCCACGAAACATGGGACGTCGGGCACGAACACCTCAACACGCAGATGAGCACGCTTGCCGCGCAGGGCGAGCTCACGCTGATTTCCGGCGAGCTGCTGGGCGGGCTGCCCACGGCGCGCGCCTGGATGTTTCCCGGTCGTGAGACCCTCTCGCTGGGCGTTCTGCTGCCGCGCGAAGCTTCTGAAGCCGCGCACTTCGGCGTGGACGACGCGCTCAACCGCATCCTGACGCATCCGGCGTTTTCACGCTTCTTCAAGGGCGGCAAGCGCGAGCGGCGCGTGGCACAGGTGCGGCGCCGCGGCGGCCTTGGCGATCTGCGCAGGCTCTTTGGCGATGGCTGGCTGCTGGCGGGCGAAGCCGCGGGCATTCGCGACCCGCGCCATCCCTATGAATTGCGCATGGAACTGACCAGCGGCCATTGCGCGGCACAGGCGGCCGGCTCAGCCCTGGATATCAAGGACGGCAGCGCGATCACACTGGGTCTGTACAAGCGCATGCTGATGGACAGTTACATCTGGCCCGAATTGAAATTCGCGCAAGAAGAGCTCGCGCGCCACGAGAACAACCCCGACCTCGACGGCTATTACCCCGAGCTGACGGTGCGACGCCTGGCGCTCGACCTCGAGGCCGGCACCGAGGCGCGCACCGAGAAACGCGAGGAGTTCAGCGGCCAGGTACGCAGCGAGCGCCCGTTGTGGGAACTGCTCAAGGCCGGCGTGCAGGGCGCGCGCGTGTGGGGCTGATGCTCCTGGATCGTTCGCAATACCCGGGGCGACACATGTGTCGCCCCTATTTTGTCCACGGCGCGCTGCCGATTTTCTGCGCCGCTTTGTAAGCCACGTCCGCCAGCATTTCCCAACTGCGCGGCTCCTTGAGCGCACCGCGAATCATGGCCTTGGCCTTTTCTGTGTCGGGCTCGTCAAGCGCGCGCATGCAGATCAATATCGCTGCGCGCGTGGTGTCGGGCTCGGCGTACTGCCGCGCCAGTTCATCGAGCATTTCTTTGCGGCGCTGGGGCGACTCGCACATCGCGGCGCGCAAGGCGGCTTCATAAGCGCCGAACTCGCCGGGCTCGGAAGACTCCATGACAAGTTCGCGCGCGGCTTCGCGTGCACCGTCCACGTCGCCTGAAGCCAGACGTGCGGCGCACACGGCCGAAAGCGAAACCGCGCGCGAGCGATAATCGCCGATTTCAGCGTTGATGGAGGCGCTCTCCTCGGCACGCTGAAGCGCAAGCTGTGCCGGCCCCTTGCCCACGTTGACCAGCGCCAGGCGCATCAGAACGTGCGCCAGCGAGCGACGGTCGCCTGAGGCGCGTGCAAGGTCAAGGGCCTTGAGGTAATGCTCTTCGGCCTGCTTGAAATCAAGGCGTGCCGTGGCCAGGGTGCCGAGGTTGCCCAGGCTCTGGATCGCGCCCACTTTGTCGCCCATGGAAGTCTTGATGCGCAAAGCGCCGCGGTAGAGTTCATCGGCGCGCGCGAAATCGCCCAGGCGCTCGTAGGCGACGCCGAGGTTGTTCATCGCCATGGACTCACTGCGCTTGTCATGAAGCTTGGTAAAAGTATTGAGCGCTTCTTGAAGCAGCGCGCGCATTTTCTCAAAGTCGGCCAGCCGCTCGTGGATGATGGCCAGGTTCACGGTCGCGCCGGCTTCGCCCTTGCGGTCGCCCAGCTTGCGCCGGAGCTCGATGCAGCGCTCCAGCATCTCAATGGCCAGGTTTGTGTTCTGGCCGTAATGCTCAATCATGCCGCCATAATTGAGCGCCGCCGCCTCGGATTGCGGGTCCTTCAGGCGTTGCGCCAGCTCAATGGCCTCACGCGCGATTTCGCGCCCTTCATCAAGCTTCTGCGAGCGCATGCACGCCGCGGCCTGCGCCGCCAGCATCTTGGGCAGGAATTTCGCGAGCCTGGGATCGGACTCCGCGCCGGCCAGGCCGCCGGAATGCTCACGAATCGCTTGCAGAATGAGGTTGCCCTTTTCCATCTGGTCGCGGAAGCGCGCGCCGCGGCCCAGCAAATCCGTGGTCGCCAGAAACAGCCGGATGGCCGAGGCAAGGTCGTGGCGGGCAATACAGGTATCAATGGCCTTGAGCGCGTCGAGCAGGCCCCAGCCTTCGAGGTCCTTGAGCGCGCCGGCCATGGGCGAATCCATGAGTTTGCGCATCGCCTCGGCGCGCTCAAGAAAATGCGCCGCGTGGCGCTTGCCGAGGTCACGCTGGAATTCCTCGCTCGTGGTTTTCACAAAGCGCTCGTGCGTGAAGGTGCGAATCAGGCCCAGCATCTCGAACTGGTATTTCTCGTCGTCGCCGCGCAGCGCCAGCAGGCTCTTGTCGCGCAGCGAGAACACGACATCAAGTATCTCCGGCGGATCACCGGCTTCACTTTCGGCGTCGTCAAGCGGCGCACTGAGGTCAATGACCGCCTCCGCGCTCTCGAGCGAAAACGCGCCCGCGAAACAGGAGAGCTGCAAGAACGCTGTTTTCTCCCACGGGTCCAGCAGCGAATAACTCCATTCAATCGTGTTGCGCAGGTTTGTCTGGCGCGTGCTTTTCTTGTCGCGGCTCTTTGACGCAATCAGGTCAAAGCCCTTCTCCAGCCGCGCGGCCAGTTGCTGCGGCGAAAGCACGTTCAGGCGCGCGGCTGCCAGTTCCAGCGCCAGCGGCATGCCGTCGAGCCTGTGGCAGATTTCAGCCACAGCGCCGGCGTTCTGCGGCGTAAGCACAAAGCCCGGCCTTGCCGCGCTTGCGCGCTCGAGGAAAAGCTGCACGGCGGGATAGTTCGAGATGCGCGTGCTCAGGCGCGAAGTCGCCGTCTCGGGCGATTCGAAGTTAGGCGTGGCCAGCGGTGAAACGGGAAACTCGGCCTCGCCCTCCACACGCAGGCGTTCGCGGCTGGTCACGATCACGCGCAGCCTCGGCGCCGTGCGCAACCACAGTGAAAGAGTGGGCGCGTGTTTGGATAAATGTTCGAAGGTGTCCAGCACCAGCAGCGTGTGACCCTGCTCCAGCGCCCAGGCCACCTGCTGCGCTGGCGAGGCCTTGCCCGGCCGCAACTGGCTGCCCAGCGCCTCCATGACCAGTCGGCACAGGTCGTTCTCATCGCGGGCGTCACCCAGGTCGGTGAACCAGACGCCGCTTGGAAAATGCTGAATCACGCTCGCCGCCAGTGAAATCGCCAGCCGGCTTTTGCCGCATCCGCCGGGGCCTGTGAGCGTAATCAGCCGCGCGCCGCGATTTTGCGACACGACTTCGCGCGTGACCTGGTCGGTGTCCGCCGCGCTATTCTGGCGCGAGATCGACTCCAGCGGCCCGATGTTGTCGGTGCGGTGCGCGTCGTCTCCCAGCAAGACTGCGCGCAAAGCACGCAGCTCTTTGTCGCGGCCCAGGAAGGTGGTCGTTTGCGCGGGCAGGTTGGTGGGCGTATCGGCCAGCGCGCGCAGCGGCCCAAATCGTTTGATCGCCGCTTCAGAAGGCACGATCTGCACGATGCGCTCGGATTCTTCGAGCCCCTTCAGGCGAAACTCGCCGAGCTCGGCGAATTCACATTTGCCATCGAGGACCTCGCGCAAGGGCTCGGCCATGGCGCCCGACATCAGCGTCTGCCCGCCGTGCCCGGCCGAAGAAATGCGCGCCGCGCGATTGACCGCCGGCCCGAAGTAGTCTGCCTTGCCCTGCGCGTCAAACTCCACCAGGGGCTCGCCGGTATGCAGCCCGATGCGCACACGAATCGCATCATCGCCCGAAAGCCGGATCGAAGGCATTTCCCGCTGCACTTCCAGGCTGAACAGCGCGGCTTCCACCGGTTTTGCAAACACGGCAAAAAAGGCATCGCCTTCGGTCTTCACTTCATAGCCGTGGTACGTTGCCAGCGCCTTGCGAATGCAATGGTTGTGCGCGTCAAGCGAGGCCTTGAAGGCGTCGCCGTACCGCTCCCAAAGGCGCGTGCTGCCTTCGATGTCAGTGAATACGAGAGTAACGTTGCCAGTCGGTGCGCCCACGGCCCTGCCTCAAGTTGTGGCAAGTATGGCCCCAAAGCCGCGTTACGCAATCGTGATTGTACAAGAACATGGGCGTGCTTGACGCAGCGAATGGCGCGAGCCATGCTGCGCCCGTCATGGCACCGTTCCGCCGAGTACTCTCGCGCACACCGTTCAGTTGAGCGGGTTTGAGCCTTCGCGTGCCGAATCCTGACCAATCCTGCCGCAACTAAGCCATGGGCCTGAACGCGCCTCATGGCGCTTCAGGTGAACCTTGGACGAACTGCGTTTTTCCGCCCGCGTGACCAGCCGGCCTGATGGCCAGGCCGATGTGCGCGTGCGCAAGCGCAGCTTCGAGGTGGGCGCCCCGCTTACCTTTGACAATGCCTACGACGGCATCACTGCGGTGGAGCAACTTCTAGGCTCCTTGGGCGCTGATCTCGTCAACGGCCTGCTGAACCGCGCCAAAAAACGCCGCGTCGAAATCGACTCCGCCGAGGCCACTGTCGAAGGCGAACTGGACAACGCCCTGATGTACCTCGACGTAGTTGGCGAAAAAGGCACGACGGCCATCAAGCGCATCAGCGTGCGGCTATACGTCAGCACCTTTGCGACAGCCGAGGCCGTCAAGGCCGTCTGGGCTGAAACGCTGCAGCGCTCGCCGCTGGCGAACACTCTCAAGCGGGCGGTGAAACTCGACATAAGCATGAAAATAGCCATTTGAAAGGAACCCATGGCCAAACCCATCATTATTGGCGCGGTGCTTTACGATCCCAAGGTCTCGGTCATCTGGGACATCATCCGCGAGTTCTTTGACCAGAACGGCTGCCCCTGCGACGTGGTGTTCTTCACGAACTACGAGTTACAGGTCAAGGCGCTCATGGACGGCCAGGTCGATATCGCCTGGAATTCTCCGCTGGCGTGGGTCGATGCCCAGCGCCAGAGCAAGGGCACATGCCGCGCCATTGCCATGCGCGACACCGACCAGGATCGCGTTTCGCACATCATCACGCGCCGGCAAGGCGGGCCGAAAACCCTGCTCGACTTGAAGGGCAAAGCGCTGGCCGTGGGCGCCAAGGATTCGCCCCAGGCCACGCTCATCCCCGTGGGGTTGTTGCAGCGCGCTGGGCTTACGCCGGAAAAGGATTTCAAAGTGCGTCGCTTTGACCTGCTTGTGGGAAAGCACGGCGACCACATCGGCGGCGAGCTGGAGGCCTTCAAGTGCCTGGAAAAAGGTGAAGCCGCGGCCTGCGCCATGCTCGACATGAACTGGGAGCGCTGGAGCGGCGACGGCACGATCGACCCCGGCCAGTTCGGGATCCTCGCCACGACGGATCGTTTCGACCACTGTGTGTTTACGGTGCGCAAAGATTTCCCCAAGGCGCTCGAAAAGAAATGGCTCAAGGTGCTGTTTTCGATGAGCTACGACAACCCCAAACATCGCGAAATGATGGACATGGAAGGCCTCAAGCAGTGGCGCCCCGGCCGCACCACCGGCTTTGGCCCGCTGAGCGAGGCCGTTGAGAAGCAGAAATTCTTCAAGAAAGGCCGCTGATGCGAAAGTTACCGCTCTTCCCCGTCACGATGGTCGGAAGCTGGCCGCGCTCCAATGAGCTGCTGCGGGCGCAAAAGCTCAAGCGCGCTGGGCAGCTTTCCGCTGCCGAGTTCGAGAAGCTCGCCGATGAAGCCGTGCTCGAAGTGCTGCGTCTGCAGGAGAAAGCGGGCGTTGACATCGTGACCGATGGCGAGCAGCGCCGCGACAATTTCTACTCGTTCGTCTCCGAGAAGCTCGGCGGCGTGAAGCTCATGACGCTGGCGGAAATGCTTGACATCATCGAGGACAAAGAGGCCTTCGAGAAAATCCTCAAGACGCTTGACGTGCCGGCCTATTCGCTGAGCAACCCGACGTGCGTGGGCAAAATCGAGCGCAAAACGCCACTGGCGCTCAACGAACTTCAGTTTCTCAAGAAGCACACTACGAAGCCCGTGAAGATCCCGCTGCCGGGCCCCTACCTGCTCACGCGCGCCATGTTCGTCAAGGAAGTGACGAAGAAGGTCTACAAGAGCAAGGAAGAACTGGCCGTCGATGTCGTGCGCATCCTGCGCGACGAAATTCGCGAACTGATTGAGGCCGGCGCCGATTTCATCCAGTTCGATGAGCCCGTGCTGACTGAGGTCGCCTTTTCGCGCGGCAAGACGCGCACGTTCATGTGCGCTTCGCTGGCCGCAAGCGGCGATCCCACCAAAGAACTGGAGTTCGCCGTCAGCCTGATCAACCAGGTGCTCGAGGGCCTGCCGCCGGTCTTCACGGGCCTGCACATCTGCCGCGGCAACTGGAGCAAGGACGAATCGACGCTGCTCGAAGGCACCTATGCGCCGCTCAAACCCTGGCTCGAACGATTGAACGTGAAGCAGCTCGTGCTCGAGTACGCCACCGAGCGCGCAGGCGACGCGATGGCCTTTGGCGGCAAGTCTCTGGGCCTGGGCGTTTGCAACCCGCGCACGGATGTCATCGAGCGCCCCGAGGAAATCGTCGAGATGGTCGAGAAAGCGCTCAAGCTTTATGCGCCCGAGCAGATTTACCTCAACCCCGATTGCGGCTTCGGAACGTTCTCCAACAGCCCCGTAGCGACCAGCGGCATAGCCGCGCTGAAGATGCAGGCCATCGCCAGGGCGGCGAAGGAACTGCGCAAGAGGAACAAATCCATGAATCGCAGCAAGTGATCCCGACAAACGTGCGGGCGTGCCCGCGACCGACCAACCCCCAACAGGAGAAAGCGATGTCAAACCCGTGGAAGCTGGACAATGCCGGAGAAGAGCTGCTCAACAAGGCCGACAAAGTCGCGCGCGAAGTGATCGCGCCGATGGCCGCAGAAACGGACGAAAAGGGCCTATTTCCGCGCAAGGCCATCGACGCCATGAAGAAGGAAGGCCTGCTGGCGCTAGTCAGCGACAAGAAAGTTGGCGGCCATGGCCAGGGGCTGCGCGCCGGAGTGGCGTTCTGCGAGCGTTACGCGCGCGAGTGCCCGTCAACGGCCATGATCATGAAGATGCACCACTGCGGCACGGCCGTCCTCGAAGCCCACGGCACCGAGAATCTGCGCAAGCAGGTCGCCAAAGACGGTGCATTGACCACGCTGGCTTTCTCCGAGTACGCCTCGCGCAGCCACTTCTGGCTGCCGCAAAGTACCTCGGCCAAAACGCCTAAGGGCTACAAGCTCAACGCCGCCAAGCAGCTCATCACCAGCGCCGGCGAAGCCGACATCTACGTTTGGTCCAGCAAGCCCGCCGCCGCCGAAGGATTTTCAAGCATTTGGGCAGTGCCCTCGAAATCTGCCGGCCTGAAAATTCCCAAGCCCTACGTCGGCATGGGCCTGCGCGGCAACGCCTCGGCGCCGATCACCGCCGAGAACGTTGAGATTCCCGCCGATTACATCCTCGGCCCCGACGGCAAGGGCTTTGACCTGATGATGGGCATCGTGATGCCCTGGTTCTCACTGCAGAACTGCGCCGTTTCCGTGGGCTGCATGGAAGGCGCGCTCGACCGCGCCGTCAAACACGTCACCAGCACCGGCTACGCCTACGACAACTCCAAGATCGCCGACTTGCCGCAAGTCCGCCAGCACGTCGCCAAGATGCGCTGCAAGATCGACAGCGTGCGCGGCTTCCTGCTTGACGCTCTTGACGCCATCGAAGGCAGCCGGCCCGATGCCGTACTGCGTGTGCTGCAATCGAAGGTCATCGGCGCGGAAACTTCGCTCGAAGTTCACGATCTCGCCATGCGCATCTGCGGCGGAGCCGCTTATCGCAAAGAGGTCGGCGTGGAGCGTTTCTTCCGCGACAGCCGCGCGGCTACGGTGATGGCGCCGGTGAGCGACGCGCTCTACGAGTTCATCGGCAAGGCGGTTTGCGGCATGCCGGTGTTTTAGGCCCTCTCAGACTCGGCAGGGCAAAGCTGTGTGCAACACTTGTAGGGACGCGTCTGGGCGCGTCCCTACAAACACGCCGCTTTGACATGGGGCCGGCCAACTCTAGACTCGCCCGTCCACATACCTGCCACCGGCCACGCGCCGCACACATATGCACATTGCCATTCTTTCGAGCAACGCAAACCTCTACAGCACACGGCGCATCTGTGAGGCCATTATCTCGCGCGGTCACACTTACAAAGTGATGCACCCGATGAACTTCTCGATCCTGGTCGAGCCCAACAATCCGACGCTCACCTGGAACAACCGGCCGCTGGAAAAGTTCGACGCCGTGATCCCGCGCATCGGAACCTCGATCACTTTTTTTGGCACCGCCGTCGTGCGCCAGTTCGAGCAGATGGGCGTGTTCTGTTTGAACAGCGCTTACTCGATCCAGGTAAGCCGCGACAAGTTGCGCTGCATCCAGCATCTCTCGCGCCACCCCATCGGCATGCCCAAAACGGCATTCGTGAAACACAAGAAGGGCTTCCTCAAGGCCATCGAGGACGTCGGCGGCTCGCCGGTGATTATCAAGCTGCTCGAAGGCACGCAGGGCATTGGCGTGATTCTGGCTGACAACACCAAGATTGCAGAAGCCATCATCGAAACGCTTCAAACCACCAAGCAGAACGTGCTGATTCAGTCGTTCGTCAAAGAGAGCAAGGGCAAAGACATCCGCGCCTTTGTGGTGGGCGGGCGCGTGGTGGCCGCCATGCGTCGCAAAGCCAAGGGCGACGAGTTCCGCAGCAACGTGCACCGCGGCGCGAGCGTTGAACCCATCAAGCTCGATGGCGAATACGAAAGCACGGCCATTCGCGCGGCGCAGGTGCTCGGGCTGCACGTTGCGGGCGTGGACATGCTTGAGGGCAAAGACGGGCCCATGGTGATGGAGGTGAATTCCTCGCCCGGCCTGGAAGGCATCGAGCGCGCCACGCACGTCGATATCGGCGACGCGATCGTGCAATACATCGAGCAACAGGTGCTCTTCCCCGACCTCGACATCCGCCAGAAACTCACGCTGCAAAAAGAGTATGGCGTGGCAGAATTCCAGCTCTCGCGCGACAGCGCACTCTGCGGCAAGCCCCTGCAGGGCAGCGGCCTGCGCGAAAAAGACATCCTCGTGCTCAACATCCAGCGCGGCACGCTGAACATCCCCAACCCGCGCTCCACGCGCCAACTGCTCGCCGGCGACGTGCTGCTTTGCTTCGGCTCGCTGCTCGCCATGCGCTCACTCGCGCACGTTGGCGTCGTGCCGCACAAGCTCGACACTCCCGCACCCCCCACCCGCGGCGGCCGCAGGCGCCGCACGCCGGCAACGGCGTGACATGCCTCCGTTGCGAGTTACAATCACGGGTGGAGGCCTCCATGACCGCAACCGAACTGGCCAGCGCTTTCGCCTCGCTCAGCGCCGAGGACAAGTTGAAGCTGATTGAGTTGCTCTGGGATTCCCTGACCGACTCCGAGAAGCAGTGGGATCTGACTCCCGCCCAGGAGAAGTTGTTCGCCGAACGACTCGCCGATTACAGTGCGAATCGCCAGGCCACAAGCACCTGGGAAGAAGTGAAGGCAGCCGCAAGGTCTAGAATTCGTTGATGCACGGCCCCCGCTTCCACGACTCTGCCAAAGCCGACATCGCCTGCATTTATGGCTGGTATGAAGCCCACCAAGCGGGACTCGGCGAACGCTTCCTCGCCAATGTTGACGCCGTGGTCGAGGTGCTGAAGCGATTCCCAACCGCCTATCGCGCAATCAGGCACGGACGCCGCGCCACCTTGAAGAGTTTTCCCTACAGCGTTCTGTACATCATCGACGGTGATTCTGTCGTAGTTCTGGCGGTCATCCACAGCCATCGTGATCCGAAGGAGTGGCTGAAGCGCATTTCACGTACATCATAGAATCAAGCGGCAAGCTGCCCGTCCATTCCTCATGGCGCGGAGCCACGAAAAGCGCAGCATGAACAGCGTCAGATGCGCAACCTGTAAGGCGCTGCGGTGTTTCATAGCCATCACGGAGGTAGCCATGTTGCGATTTGCTCTTTCGTTGCTGGCTTTGAGCTGGCTTTCGTTGCTCGCTTTGGCCCAGGAAGCTCCCGCCGAGCCCAAGCCCGACGAACAAAAGCCCGACGAACAAAAGCCCGTCGAACTTTCCGACGGCGCCAAATCGCTCGTCGATCGCTTTGACGCCAACAAGGACGGCAAGCTTTCCGAAAGCGAACTGCCCGAGCGTGCGCGCGCTTCCTTCAAGAACTTTGACACCGACGGCGATGGTTTTGTCGCCGGCGACGAACTCAACAAAGCGGCCGAGGCCGTAGCCAACGCCCAGCCGCGCGAAAAAGGCAAGAACACCAAACGCGACATCGGCAAGCTGATGAAATCCGACTACAAGCGCGATGAAGCCAGCGGGCTCTTCCTGCAAGCCGCGCGCGATTACAACGCGGCTACGAACGGCGAAGCGCTGCTGATCATGAAGGACGGCAAAGTCCTGCTCGATTGCACCGACAACGGCTACGACGCCAAGCGCGAACACGAACTCGCCAGTGGCACGAAGAGTTTCTCGGGCATCGTAGCCGCGCTGATGGTCGAAGAAGGCCTGCTGAAGTGGGACGAACTCGCCTGCGAAACGCTCACCGAATGGAAAGGCGACGCGCGCGAGAAAATCACGATCCGCATGTTGCTCTCACTCTGCGCAGGCCTGCCGCCGGAGCAGGATGCGCTGCAAGGCGCGGGCACCAAAGATAAATACGCCTACGCCATTGCGCTGAAATGCAAGCACGAGCCGGGCAAGAGATTCGAATACGGCCCCGCGCAGTACTACTGCTTTGGCGAAATCGTCAAACGCAAACTCAAAGAGAAGAAGGAAGACATCAAGAGCTACTTCATGCGCAAAGTGGGCGAGCCCCTGGGCATGAAACTGACGTGGCGCACCGACGCCGCCGGCAACCCCCACGTGCCGCACGGCGTGTTTATCACGGCAAACGAGTGGGCCAAGTTCGGCGAATGGGTGCGGCTTGGCGGCAAACTAGGCGACAAACAGTTGTTGAAGCAAGAACTCATGGACGAGTGCTTCAAGCCCAGCAAAGCCAACAAGAACTACGGCCTGACCTGGTGGCTC
Organism: Planctomycetota bacterium; assembly: GCA_020845475.1. Classification (GTDB taxonomy): domain Bacteria; phylum Planctomycetota; class UBA8742; order UBA2392; family UBA2392; genus UBA2392. Next base: position 32,590 of record JADLFN010000049.1, on the reverse strand, counting down.
GGCGGCGGCGCCGATGAAGACGGCGAAAGCGAAGGCAAAGTCGCCACGACGGATGCCGGCGTGCCCAAAGATCTGATCTACGCCGCAGGAAAGGGCAAACAGAGGCTCATGATCTCACGCGAAGCCGGCATCACCATCGTGCGCCTCGCCAACGACACCAACACGTTCGAGACCGACCAGTTCTTCAGCTGGCTCACGCGCGGCAAGAAGGCCTGAGCGCCAAAACGCACACTGCAATTGAACGCGGAGTCCGCTTTCCAAGCGGCTTGGCGGGCATTTCCCCTTTGGTTTTTGTGGCGTTTCTACGCCTCGGCTGCATAATCGGACTTTCTTATCCGTTTATGTCCCCCACCGCAGCTTGAGGCGAACATGAGTACTGACACGACGACGCGCGATGCCGCACCTGCTGGCCATTCCATTGGCTTTGCGCGCGTGCTGGTGCAAAAACGTTTCTGGCCGCTGCACTTTGCCATCGTGGCCGCTATCAGCATCATTGGCGTGGCTTATCTCGGTTTCGAAACCTACCAGGGCGCGCCGCCCATTGGCGATTTCGTGACGCCTGACGGCAAAACCGTCGTCACCGTCGAGCAGATCAACCGCGGCAAGGAGGTCTTCCACTTGCGCGGCCTCATGAGTTACGGCTCGTTCTGGGGCGATGGCGCTGAGCGCGGCCCGGATTTCACCGCCGACGCCCTGCACCGCACCGCCGTGTCGATGACTGCGTTCTATGAGGCCGAACGCGCCAAGAATGGCGCGCTGACTCAGGAGGATAGAGACGCCATAGCCGCGCGCGTGAAACGCGAGATTCGGCAAAACGGCTGGAGCGAAAAGGGCGAAACAATCACGATCACGGCAGCACAGGCCCATGGCCACAAAGAACTGATCGCGCATTACACGCGCATGTTCAATGACCCGACCTATGGCGAGGCGTTTCACCCGACAGGCTACATCAAGGATCCCGCCGACATCGAGGCGCTGACGGCGTTTTTTTTCTGGGGCGGATGGGTGGCGGCCGCTGAACGCCCGGGCCAGACTTACAGCTACACCCACAACTGGCCTTACGACCCCATGGTGGGCAACACCGCCACGCAGGCCACGGTGCTGTGGAGCACGATCTCGATTCTCGGGCTGTTCTTGGGCATCGGCGTGGTGCTCTACGTTTACGGCCAGTTGAAAACAATTGGCGATCCCTTTGACCAGCATGGCAAGAAGGGGATTCTCACTACGCCCGAACTCGAAGCCGACGAGCAATTCGTGCGCCCGACGCAGCGACTCGTCTATAAGTTCTTTGTGTTTGCGATGATCGTGTTTTTGTTGCAGGTGTTCGCGGGCATCCTGTGCGCCAACGATTTCGTGCGCACGGACAAGCTGCTCGGCCTCGACATCGCGCAGATGTTCCCCATCACCGTCGTGCGCAGCTGGCACGTGCTCCTGCAGATCTTCTGGTTCTTTATCTGCTGGATTGGCTACACGGTGTTCTTCCTGCCAGTGCTCTCAAAAGTTCCGCGCGGCCAGAAGTTTCTGATCAATCTCTTATTCGCGCTGGGCGTGCTGGTGGGTGCGGGCGTGGTGTTCGGCATTTACCTCGGGCCGAAATCCATGCTCAACGACACGCTGGCTTACTGGTTTGGCAGCCAGGGCTGGGAGTTCATGGAGCTGGGCCGTTTCTGGCAATACCTGATGCTGGCCGCGTTTGTGCTCTGGATCGTGATCATCTATCGCGCGGTGAAGCCGTGGCTCAACTGGCAGAACGTGTGGTCGGTGCCTTCTTGGCTGCTTTACGGCAGCGGCATCATGGTCGCGTTCTTGTTCTTCGGCCTGCTGGTCATGCCGAAAATGAATTTCGCGATCTCCGACTATTGGCGCTGGATGGTGGTGCACATGTGGGTGGAAGCCACGTTCGAGGTTTTCACGACCGTGGTGATTGCCTACATGCTGGTGCAGATGCGTGTGGTGCACCGCGCCATGGCCGAGCGCGTGATCTTCCTGGCCGTGATGCTGTTTCTGCTCACTGCGCTGGTAGGCATTTCGCACAACTTCTACTGGATTGCCAAACCGACCTCGATCATCGCGCTGGGTAGCGTGTTCTCGACGCTGCAAGTCTTGCCGCTTCTGCTGCTCACGCTCGACGCCTGGCGCACCCGGCTTGAGCTGCGCCGCGCCAAGAGCCTGCAGGCGCAGGGCAAGCAGCGTGTCGTCATGGATGGCGTGTGGCTGTTCATCCTGGCCGTGAACTTCTGGAACGTGTTTGGCGCGGGCGCGTTTGGCTCGCTGATCAACCTACCCATAGTGAATTACTACGAGCACGGCACGTATCTTACGGGCAACCACGCGCACGCCGCCATGTTCGGCGTCAAGGGCAACGTGGCCATTGGCGGAATGCTCTATTGCTGCCAGCACCTGTTCGCGCGCGCGAGCTGGAACGCGAAGCTGATTCGCGTGGTGTTCTGGTCCTTCCAGATCGGGCTGACACTGATGATGTTCCTGGCGTTGTTCCCGCTGGGCGTTTACCAGCTTCTGGTCGTGCTGGAGAGTGGCTTGTGGTACGCGCGCTCGCAGGAAGTCATCCAGGGCACGATCTGGTCGCGGCTGGTGTACCTGCGCACCATCGGCGGAACGGTGTTCGCCGTGGGCGGCGTGGGCCCGCTGGTGTGGTTCATACTCTCGCGCGCGCGCAAACTGGTGCCGGAAAAGGACACGCTCGAAGGCGAGTGGAGCATCTACAACCGCGAAATCGAGAGCGACGCCGCCGTCTGGGCGGACTTCGACGACAAACGCAAGTCCACGGACCCTTCACCACTGCCAGCGCCAACTCGCTGAGCGCCAAGAGCCCTTCGCTGCACACTCAGGCCAATGGCCTATGACATCGCGCGGACCATAGAAAGAGGAGCCTGGCAGCATAGACTGCAACTACCTTTGGTGGAGGAATCATGGCCCCGACTCGATTTGTGATCGCGATTTGCCTGCTTGCCGCAATCCTGGTGCCCACCTTGGCCAAGGACGAACCCAAGGCGGAGCCGCGCAAGACCAGCAAAGCCGATCAGCGCAAGATCGACTCCGAGCGCACCGCCAGGCGTAAAGAACGCGAGCAGCGCGCCAAGGCAAATGCCAAAGCGCACGAGGCGCTAACCAAGAAACTCGAAACATTGATGGACGGCTACAAAGAGCGCGGCTTTTCTGGCTCCGTTCTCGTCGCCAAGGACGGCAAGGCATTGCTCAATAAGGGCTACGCATTTGCCGACCGCGATGCCAAGCGCGCCAATGCGCCGGACGCGCTCTTTGATATCGGCTCGGTCACGAAGACATTTACCGCCGCGGGCGTCCTGCGCCTGGAACAGGACGGCAAATTGCGTCTTGATGACACGCTGGGCAAGTTCTTCCCAAGCGCGCCGGCCGACAAGAAGCCGATCACCCTTACCCAGTTGCTGAGCCACACCAGCGGTCTCTCGCGCATGTACGACAGCGAGCACTTTGACTTCGAGAGCCGTGACAACACGGTCAAGGGTCTGCTCTCCATCCCGTTGATCGGGAAACCCGGCGAGAAGCACGAATACAGCAACACCAACTATTTCATCGCCGCGGCCGTCATCGAAATCGCCAGCGGCGAGTCCTACGAGAACTACATGCAGAAGAACATTCTCGAGTCCACGGGCATGAAGGATTCGGGGTTTTGCTCGGGCGAAAAACTCGACGACAAGCGCAGCGCCATGCGCTATGAAGACGGCCAGAACAGAGGCAGCGTCACGGACTGGCCGTTTACGTGGGGCCAAAAAGGCTGCGGCTATATGGTAAGCACCGTCGAAGACATGTGGCGCTTCAGCGAAGCCATTGAATGGAGTGATTTCCTCGACGCCAAGGCCAAGGAGCTCTGGTTCAACGTCCAGAAGGAAAGCTACGCGCTGGGATGGACTGTGCTCGAAATCGAAGGCAAGAAAATGCAATGCCACGCGGGGGCCGCGCCGGGAGCACGCGCCTACTTCGCCCGCCTGCCGGAAATTGACGCCATGTTCATACTGCTGCTCAATTCCTGCGAGCAGGGAAGCCTGCTGGAGTTCGATGTCGCGCGCGAAATCAGCGCGCTTCTGCGCGCGCAAGAGTAGGCCATCAGCCTGTCGGCGAATAGCTGAACGGCGCGGCTTTGCATTTGGGGCAGGCCTGGAGTTTTTCGGCCGTGGCCTGGCGTGTCACGATCACGACTCCGCACGCGGCGCAGCGGATTTTGATGGCGTCGGCCGGCATGGTGTTGCCAGTTTTCGTCGTGGGCGATTTCTGGCCCAGCGGTGCTACCGGCAACGGCGGGTCCTTTTCAACGCGCGTGGTGGGTTTCTGGCCGAGGGGCGCTACGGCCGGCAGCGGCGCTTCATCGGAACGATCGGACCACACCCGCGTGCGCACGGAACCCGTGAGCGCATCGTAGGCGTTCTGCGGTGAATGCACGGGAGGTTCGCTTCCCGCTTCAGGCGCTGGTGCCGCCGGCGGGTTTTGCAGCATGGCCAGTTCCTGATCGAACGCACAATCCAGCGCGGCCGCCGCCGTCAGTCTTTCTGTCGCGCCCTTGATGCGGCCCTCCCTAACGCGCACGCGGCCTTGCTCCGCAAGCTGCTGGGCCTTCTCGCGGTTGGCCCTCAGCCGCGCTGACTCTCTGTCGCTCCAGCCCTGAAGTGTTGCCAGTGGCCCCAGTTCTGCGCCATGCGCGCGAACCAGGTTGCTAAGTTCATAGAGTTCGTCGATGGCGTCCTTGAGGCGACGCTCATTCATGGCGCGCTGCGCAGCGTCCCTGTGCGCCACGGCGATTTTTGAAGCCAGGCCGTCGGCGCCGCAATGATCGCACAGAATCAGTCCCACGCGCCGCGCGTTGCCGCAGGCGGCACAGGTTTCACGCAAAGACGCTCCGCACGCGCTGCATTGCTCGGCTTGGGCAGTGTTCGCGATTTTGCACTGCGGGCAGCCGAGGTCATCGGCGCGGCCGCCCCTGCGACTTCTCAATGCGCTGTCGTCTCGCGCAGTTGGAGGTGCTTGCACGCTTGCAAACGGAGCCGCTGCGACGGGTTCAACGGGATCACGCCCGGCCAGAGCCTTGCCACAGAACGCGCAAAAACGCGCGCCGTCGGGGTTCACTTTCTGGCATTCGGAACAGAGCATTAACGGTGCATCCTAGGTTTCCGGCGCGTCCGCTTCGCAACTATCTGCGCTTGCCACGATAGGCTTTGCGCGGCTTGAACGTGCCCGGCCCGCTGCCGATGCCGGCGGGGCGGCGGGGGTTGTCGTCTTCCCAGTCTTCTTCGTTGCCGGGCGGCACCAGCGCTTGCGGGCCTTTGCCGATGAGTTCGCTGCGGCCGGCTTCGCGCAGGGCCTTGCGTACGCGGCCCTGGAACTCGGGCTTTTTGAATTGCATCAGCGCGCGCTGGCGGCGCTTTTCGCGCATCGTCGTGGGTGTGTAGACGTACTGCATCGTCTCGGGGTCGAAGCCGGAATAGAACATCGCCGTCGCAGGCGTCATGGGCGTGGGAATGAAATCCTGCACCTGTTCGGGGCTCCACCCGCTTTTCTTGAAATACTCGGCTAGCGCGATCTGCTCTTCCATGGTGCAGCCGGGGTGGCTGCTCACGAAGTAGGCGACTAGATACTGCTCTTTGCCCACGCGCTTGCTGGCATCCACGAAACGCTGCTTGAAAATCTCGTACTTGGCGAAGCTCGGCTTGCGCATTCTCGCAAGCACCTGATCGCTGGTGTGCTCGGGCGCCACTTTCAGGTGGCCTGACGTGTGATGCGCCGCGAGGTTCTCAATATATTGGTCGCTGCAGCCCTTGGTCGTTTTCTCGTCGATCAGCATGTCGTAACGGATGCCGCTGGCGATGAACGCTTTCTTCACGCCGGGCACCGCGCGCACGCGGCTTAACATTTCCACTTGCTTGTCGAGGTGTTGCCGCAGCGCGGGGCATGGATCAGGCAGCAGGCAGTCACGCTCCTTGCACGCACCCAGGGTTTGTTGAACGCTGCAATAGTTGCCATACATGTTCGCCGTGGGCCCACCCACGTCCGAGATATAGCCCTTGAAGCTGGGCATGTGGGTGATGGCTTGCGCCTCGCGCTCAATGCTCTCGATGCTTCTGCTCGAAATCGTGCGGCCCTGGTGCATCCAGATTGCGCAGAAGGTGCACGAGCCCATGCAGCCGCGGTGCGTCACGATCGTGTGCTGCGTGGTCAGCCACGCAGGCACGCCGCCTTTGGCATCGTAATCCGGGTGCGGCATGCGCGTGTAGGGCAGGTCGTACCAGCGGTCGAGCTCGGCTTCGCTTTGCAAGCGCGCCGGCGGAAGCTGGACCACATGCAGCGCGCCCGTTGGCTGAACCACGGGCCGGCCGCGCACGGGGTCCTGCTCGTCGTAAAGCTGTTTGAAGGTGATCGCGTAGTTCTTGCGATAGGCGGGGATGGCGTGCGGGCCGGTGTCTTGGTGTTCTTGAACACGATCGGCCTGGGTATCAGGGTTCGGGTTTCGGGTATCGGGCTTTTCCTGATCCCTGACACCTGATACCTGATACCTCGGCGGAAGCAGCGTCTCGTACGCCATCGTGAACTGGGCTTTGCCGAAGCGCTCCACGAAGCCCGGCGCGTCGAGAAACGAAACATCCTTGCGCACGATGGCCGTGCCGCGCACGTCGTTGATCTCGTGGATTTTTTCGCCGCCGTTGAGGCGGTGCGCGACTTCGACAATCTGCGTTTCGCCCATGCCGAACACGAGCATGTCGGCGTTGCTATCGAGCAAGATGCTGCGGCGCACGCGGTCGTCCCAGTAATCGTAATGCGCAAAGCGGCGCTGGCTGGCCTCCATGCCGCCGATGATGATGGGCGCCTTGCCGAACGCGCGGCGAATCAGGTTGCAGTACACAATCGTCGCGCGCTGAGGCCGCGCGTCGGCTTTGCCGCCGGGCGAATAGGGGTCATCGCTGCGCGGCAGCTTGTGCGCCGTGTAGGCGTTGAGCATCGAATCGAGATTTCCCGCCCCCACCAGAAAACCCAGCCGGGGTGCGCCCAGGCGCTTGATGTCGTCGAGGTTGCGCCAATCGGGCTGCGCAATGATGCCCACCTTGAAGCCGGCCCACTCGAGCACGCGCGAAATCACGCCGTTGGCGAAACTGGGGTGATCAACGTAAGCGTCGCCGCTGACGAGGATGAAGTCGCAGGCGGCCCAACCTTTTGCGTCCATGTCGGCGCGCGAAGTTGGCAGGAACGCAGTGCGAGCAGGCAATTCTGAATTCTGAATTCTGAATTCTGAATTGGTTTCAACTTCAGGCCCCTGACCTCCGACCTCTGACTTCGCATAATATTCCGCCGCCAGTTTCGCCGCATATTCCTGCGCGCGCGCGGCTTTGGCCTCGAGATCCTTTTCGCCCGCGTTGTTGAGGGCCTTGCGTGAGGCGAGGAACTTTTCGAGGTCGGCGTATTCAAGGCCCGGCGATTGCTCGCTGGCGCTGGCTTGTGCATAGGCTACGGGCTCGCCTTTGCTCGCGCGCAGGCGTTCGCGTTCTTCAACAAGCCACTTGGCGTTGAGCGCGGCTTGTTCGGCGCGGCGTTCATGCGGCACCGAGTGGCCATCGGGCGTGAGTTTTCCGGAGAGAAGTTCGGCGTCGTCCACGTGGCCGCCGCGCTCGAGGCGATCAAAGGGCTGGCCCTTGGACGGACGATAGGCGCCGGGGGTGTGGTCACCGGCGCGAAGTTGCAAATTCGAATGCAGCTTGGGCGCGTTGGCGCCGGAGGCGTTGTTCATGGCACTCTCAGGGCTTGTGCCCCTCTGTAGCGGCGTCGCGGGATTACCCACGGCCGCTGGACCGACCCCCCTTCGCCCTTTGGGCTATGGCGGGCCATTTAGAACGTGCAAGTTTAGCCATGCCTGTGATAATCACAAGTTCAAGGAGATCAGCCATGGGCGACGACAAGAAGAAGGGCGGCATTGGCATCGGCAAGATTCTGATTTATGGCGTGCTGCTGATTGCGGCCTGCGGCGCGGGCCTGTTCATCTATGGCAACTCGATTCCCGAAGAGCATATGGCCTCGACGAGCGTCGAGGTGGAGCGCTGGCCGCTGGCCTGCTACGAGGCCGTCGCCGACATCCAGGGCGTACCCAAGTGGACTTCTATGGTGAAGGAGATCAAGGACTTCAAGAAGGACGGCGACAAGCTCACGTACACACAGGTCGTTGACGGAGACATGGAACTGATCACCACGCAAACCAACGGTTTCAAGCCGAATTCGATCACGATCGAAGTGCGCGAATCGAAGGACATGTTCACCGGAAGGTGGACGTTCAAGTTTGAGGAAGTCACCAAAGGCGACAAGAAATTCACCAAAGTGACCCTGACCGAAATCGGCAAGACGCCCAATGCGTTCATGCGCGCAATCGGCAGCTTCATGATGAAGCCGGAAGACGGCATCAAGCGCTACCTCTCCGACCTCAAAAAGCACGTGGAGAGCCAGAAGCCCAGCACCTAGCGGCTTGGCTCAACTTCCTGACGACGGACCCGCTCGCTTACGCTCGGGGCTCTGATTGCTACACTGCCGCCCCTTTCGAATCACGGATAACGCATGTTCGACAACATCTCCAAACGCTTCACCGAGGTCTGGCGCAAGCTCTCCGGCAATGCCGAAATCACCGAGGCCAACATTCAGGATGCCGTGCGCGCCATCCGCACCGCCCTGCTTGAGGCCGACGTCTCCCTGAAAATCGCCAAGGAATTCACCGAGCGCGTAAAAGAGAAAGCGCTGGGCGCCGAAGTGCTCAAGGGCGTGCGCCCGGGCGAGCAGTTCGTCAAGGCGGTCCATGACGAGCTGGTCTCCATGATGTCCGCGCCGGATGTCGTTGATGACAAAGGCCGCGCGCGATTGAACTTCAGGGGTGATCGCGCCACCGTAATCATGATGTGCGGCTTGCAGGGCTCGGGCAAAACCACGACCTGCGGCAAGCTTGCGCTCTATCTCAAGCGCATCCACAAGAAAAACCCGCTGCTCGTGGCTGCGGACTTGCAGCGCCCGGCCGCTGTCGATCAGCTCGAAGTGGTCGGCAAGGGCATTCAGGTGCCGGTGTTCGCCGATCGCGCCAGCAACCCCGTCAAGGTCTGCAACGACGCGCTGGCCTTTGCGAAAAAGAATGCGCATGACGTTGTCATACTCGACACCGCCGGCCGCCTGCACGTCGATGAAGACCTGATGGATGAAGTGAAGAAGATTGCGGACACCTGCACGCCCGATGAAGTCTTTTTCGTGTGCGACGGCATGACCGGCCAGGACGCCGTGAAATCGGCGAAAGCATTTGACGAAAAGCTGCCGCTGACGGGCGCAATCCTGACCAAGCTCGATGGCGATTCGCGCGGCGGCGCAGTGATGACGGTGCGCGCGATTACCGGCAAGCCGATCCGGTTTGTGGGCGTGAGCGAAAAGCCCGATGGCCTGGAAGTCTTCCACGCTGATCGCGTGGCTGGCCGCATCCTGGGCATGGGCGACGTCGTTACGCTCGTGGAAAAGGCCCAGGCCGCGATCAAGGAAGAAGAAGCCGTCGAGCTGGAGCGCAAGCTGATCGAGGATGAATTCACGCTCGAGGACTTCCTGAGCCAGATCAAGGCCATCAAGCAGATGGGCCCGATGAAAGACTTGCTGAAAATGATCCCCGGCGCGGCTGAGCTGCCCCTGGACCAGATCAACGAAAAGGGTCTCGATCATGTGGAGGCGATCATCAAATCGATGACGCCCAAGGAACGGCGCCTGCCCGACCAGCTCAACCCCAGCCGCAAGCGCCGCATATCAAGCGGTTGTGGGCGCACCATCGAAGAAGTGAACCGCCTGCTCAAAGCGTTTGAACAGATGCGCACCATGGTGCAGGGCTTGAAGAACCAGGGCCTTATGGGCAAGGCCACGGCATGGAAGATGAGCCGCGACAAGAAGAAGATGCTCGCCGAGCAGGCCAAGATGCAGGGCGGCTCCAAAAAGCGCGCCAAGCCGAATTTGCGCCGCCCGGCGGCCGAAGACTTTGCCGAGTTCCGCAACAAGTTCAAGGTCGATTTGTAACTGGTGGATAGTGGCTGGTGGCTGGTGGCTGGTGGCTGGTGGCTGGTAAACACCTTTGGATCAATGGACGCGCCGAGACAAGTGGCCAGTCCAATCACCAAGCACGAGTCACCAACCACCTGGCACAAGTCACCTCCCCGTATCGCCCGTAACGCCCAAGCCGCCTGCGAAGCCACCTTGCAGGCGATGACACATTCTGGCCCGACGTTTGCATAACCTCGTAATGCGGGAGCCCTGTCGAGCCTAATGGGTATCCGACAGGGCATTTGTGCTTTGGACGGTGTATATTGGTTCTGTGGGCGGGGTATCCCGCCCGCAGAGGCAAAGCCTGCGTTGCCCCATTGGCAATGCAAGCCCTGCCCCTACCAATTATCCGGTCTCCGTCCCCGTTGGCGCTTTTGAGCGCCAGGAGCACAAAGCATGCGTAAGGGCTTTACTTTGGTCGAGTTGATGGTGGTCATTGCGATTCTCGGGCTGTTGGTCAGCGTGCTTGCAACCGCCACGCTGCCCAAGATGCGCAAGGCCAACAGCGAGATGGACAAGATCCAGATGAAGGATTGCTACGACGAACTGATCCGCGCCACCATCGACGAAGGAACACGAAAGAAACTCAAAATGGAGCACATCGCTGAAACCAAGGGCCACGGCTTCTGGGAAGCGATGTTCAAGTACAAGGTGCTGGGCCGTGAAGTGCTGCGGCGCCTGGTAAGCAAGGGAGGCAGTGACACCGCGGCGGATTCACGCTGGCTGGATGAAGAAGGCGGACGCCTTGCTATCGACTCCTGTTCCTGGACTTCGCCACGCGCGCGCAACCTGTTTGAAGTGCTGGGCGCGCGCGGCAAGGACAAGGCGGTGGTGTTCAGCTTCAACACCCGCAACTGGAACAATTACCCGGACGCAGGCGTGCTGGTGCTTTTCTCGGAAACAGACGTGCCCGAATACGTGACGCCGGAGACTCTGAAAGATTACGGCTGGGAGATTTCTCCTGAGGAGTGGCAGAACCCAAGCCCGCTGTTTGGCCTCAAACGGCCTTTCGACGGGACCTGGGAGTAACACTTACGCTTGGGGGACGGGCCATCTGCTGCGTAGCGGAACGCCCACAACACAGGAGGACCATTTCGGGAGGCGCCGTTTGGAGGGTCTTCAACGGCGCAAGAAACTGAAGTACCGACATGATCGGTCCCCGTTCGTAGCAGGTTCTCGCTGTGCTGGCGCGCTGGCGAGTCTCCTGGCGGACGGGGACCGGTCGATTTCATGGCCCCTATTGCCAAATCCCGCACCCCCACCTAACATTCGTGTTCCCCTCGCGTAGAGCCGGTCAAGTTTGCCCCGTTATCGCCCTCTCCTGAGGATTCGATGCGCCACGTTCTGATGATGTCCGTGCTTTCTCTAGCCGCGCTGCTTTCGTTTGGCTGCGGCGATTATGCCAACGCTCTCAAGGGCCCGGCGGTGCCTCCGCGCTCCAACGGCCCCAACCCGAACAACCTGCCCAACCCCAACGCAGTGCCCAAACCCGGCGCAGGTCAGGGCTACATGGTCAACCACAGCCCTGTAGTGTTCAGCGAAGTGTTGCTGGATCCGGTCGGTGCGAACGCGGGTGCGCAGTACGTTGAGCTGCTCAACACCAGCGGGCTCGATGCCGATGTCGGCGGCTGGGCCCTGAGTGACGGCACCAGCTCGTTCTCTTTCCCCTTCGGATTCCGCATCAACGCCGGCACGCGTGTCGTGGTTTGCCTGTCCGCGTCGGGCACGTCTTCACAGGGCGTGCAGTTCGCACCAAGTTTCAGCGAACTGCCCCTGAATCAAGGCAGCATCGCGTTGCTGCGTGGCGGCAGCGAAGTAGTGGACTTCATGCAGTGGGGCGGCACGCCCAACACCTTTGAAGCCGCGGCGGCCCACAATTATGTCTGGCCGGCCGGCGATTTCGTCACGGTGCCCGTTGAGGGTCAGAGTCTGAACTTCCTCGGCGGCACGGCCGGATCCAACAACTGGCGCGCAGGCAGCACCACGCCCGGCAACTAGTTCGTAAATTCACAGGCGGCCCCGCACACGCGGGGCCGTGTTTGTTAATGCACCAACGGACGCGGCGCAGGCATTCAAGACAACGGCAGGTTCGCGCCACGCCGTTCATTCGTTACCAACGCAATACACGTCGTGCTGCGGCGACAGCGGGCTTTGCCTTCTTATTGAACTCCTGAACGTCCTGTACATCCCTGCGCATTGCGGTTCTTCGCTTCTTCGTTCCTTCGTGTTCAAGTTTCGTGCGCGAATTGACGAATCGGAGTGGGCGCTTTGCGCTCACCCAAAATGCAGAACTCACTACGCAACGCTTATCTCGTCAACGTGCTCGCCCTTGTGGGCGTGGGCGTGGTCATGGTGTTTTCCAGCAGCGCGATTTCCGTGATGCCGGGAAGCGACGCCGACCCGTTTATCTTCATCAAGCGCCACCTGATTTTTCTCGGGCTTGGTCTGGGCGCCATGACCGTGCTTGCACGCATGGATTACCACACGCTGGCGAAACTGGCCAAACCGCTCTACCTGCTGGGCCTCGTGCTGCTCATACTCACGCTCGTTCCCGGTATTGGCACCAAATACAACGGCGCATCGCGCTGGATCCGCTTTGGCGGAGTCGGCATTCAGCCCAGTGATTACGCCAAGTTCGCCTTGATCATCGGCGCTGCGGCCTTTGGAGCAGCGCGCCGAAGCGAAATTGGCACCTTTGCGCGCGGCTTCGTTCCGGCGTGCCTGTTCATCGGCGCGTACTCGGTTGTCACGATGGCGCAGCCCGATCTGGGCACAAGCCTGTTTCTGGGACTGACCGGCTTTCTGGTGCTGCTGGCCGCGGGCCTCAGCCCGCGCCATCTGGCAATTGTGGCACTGCTGATGCTGCCTCTTGCGGCGGGCGTCATGTTCGTGAAGTTCGATCACGTCAAAGAGCGCGTGTTCACGTTCCTGAACCCCGAATCTGACCCGCTGGGAAAAGGCCACCAGGTCAAGCAGTCAATGATCGCCATCGGCAGTGGCGGCTTTGAAGGCGAAGGCCTGGGCCAATCCACGCAAAAGCTCTATTACCTGCCCGAGCAGGAAACAGATTTTATTTTCGCGGTGCTGGCCGAGGAAACCGGGTTTGTCGGCGCCTGCTTCACTCTGCTGCTGTTCGGTTCACTGATGCTGCTGGGCTGGAGAGTCTCAGCCCGCGCGCCTGACCCACTGGGAAGCCTGCTGGCCTTGGGGGTCACGGCGAGCATCGGTATTCAGGCGTGCATGAACATAGCGGTCGTTACGGCCAGTGTTCCGACCAAGGGAATTGGCCTGCCGTTCGTCAGCTTCGGCGGAAGCGGCGCATTCTTTTATCTATGCAGTGTCGGAGTGGCGCTGTCTGTGGCGCGCCAGGCCGTCAGCCCGCAACGCGCAGAACAACTGCTGCAGGAAGAGGCCAATGCCATGGAGTCGCCGCGCCCGGGCGCGCGGCTCACGCCTCAGGCCGCATGATCTTTCCCGGGAAGGGCGGAGCCGCAACGATTTCTTCGAAGGCGGTTTCGCAGTTCCTGTTCACGGCAGCCGCCGGTTGCGGGACGTTCCGTCCGCTGTACCCGCAACCGCGGCTTCGCCGAATACACTGGGGCAACCGATGAATCATCCGAGAATTGCACTGGCCGGAGGCGGCACTGGCGGCCACATCGCGCCCGCCATTGCGCTTGCGGATGAAATCTCCGCGCGCTACTCGCGCGACAGCGTGCTCTTCCTTTGCAGCGGCAACGAACTTGAACGTGAGATGATCGGCGCGCGCGGCTACACATTCGAAGCCCTGCCCGTGGCCCGCCCGGGCTCCACGCTCAAAAGCAAGACGCGCACGGTCTTCTCGCTTTTCACAGCTGTGCCCGCAGCCCGCAAGGCGCTCAAACAGATGGGTGCTACGGGCGTGATCGGCGTGGGAGGCTACGCTTCACTACCCGCAGTCCTGGCCGCGAGCTGGCTGCGCGTCCCGATTGTGCTGCTCGAAGCCAACGCCGTTCCCGGCAAGGTCACGCGCCAAGGATCGCGTTTTGCAAAGGCCTGTTATGCGCACCTGCCGCTCACTTGTGCGCTGGATTGCCGCGTGGACGTGCTCGGCAACCCCGTGCGCAGCAGCTTTCTTGATGCGCCCTCCAAGGCGCTCGCCCGTCAGGCGCTGGGATTGAATCCAACGCTGCCTACACTGCTTGTGATTGGAGGCAGCCAGGGTGCGCAGGCGCTGAACTCCGCCATACTCGCGTCGCTCGTCGAACTTGGCTGCTATCGCGGACACTTCCAGGCGCTGCACATTACCGGCGCGGGCGACACGCTTTCACGCGCCGCATGGCAAAAGAGCGGCATCGCCCACATGGTCGTCGAGTTCACGCATCAGCCGGAGCTGTTCATGGCTGCGTGCGACGTGGCGCTGACGCGCTCGGGCGCTTCCACCATCAGCGAGTTGCTGGCGCTGGGCGTGCCGCAAATTATGGTTCCCTACCCCAGTGCCGCCGACAACCACCAGCAGGCCAACGCTGAGTTCGTGGCCCGCGCGGGCGCCGGCATCATCGTGCCTGAGCGTGAACTGAGCGTCAGCCGCGTCTGCGAAGTCGTCGCGCGCTATCTGCTCGTGCACGGCCCGCGCGAGAATCTCGCCGCGGCCGCGCGGCTGCTTGCGCGCCCTGATGCAACACAGCGCATCCTTGATGCCGCGCTGGCCGATTTCGGCTACAGCGCCCGAGGCTCAAGCGCCGATGAATCCATGAGCGCGGCCGCATGAGGTGCCCGCGCATCAGGATCGGCCTCCATGGAATTTCACAATCAACGCGTTCACTTCATCGGTATCGGCGGCGCGGGTGTATCGGGCCTGGCGCGAATCGCGCTTGAAGCAGGCGCCAGCGTCTCCGGTTCGGACATGAAGTCCTCGCCCATCACGGAATCGCTCGCCGCTCTCGGCGCAGACGTACATATCGGACATGCCGCAGAGCACCTGCCCGCCGGCGCCTCACTGGTTGTGGCTTCGGCCGCCATCAAGTCCTCGAATCCGGAGTTTGCCGTAGCCGCAGCGCGGGGCCTGCGCATATTGAAATACGCACAGGCCCTGGGGGAGATCTCCCGCGATCGCGCCAACATCTGCGTAGCCGGAACCCACGGTAAGACCAGCACGACCTCCATGATCGCGCAGATTCTTCGTGCGCGCGGAGCGGGCTGGATTGTCGGAGGCGAGCCGCAAAGCCTGGGCTCAAGCGCGCGCTGGGGGCACGGCCACTTCATCATCGAAAGCTGCGAGTATGACCGCAGCTTTCTGCAACTGTACCCGCGCGCTGTGGTGCTCAATAACATCGAAGCCGACCACCTGGATGTGTACGGCGACGAAGACGGCGTGGAGCTCGGCTTTACGGAGTTCGTTGATCGCCTGCCGCGCGATGGGGTGCTCATTTACAACGCCGATGACTGGCGCTGCCGGCGCGTAGCCTCGGGCGCACGCTGTGAGCGCGTCAGTTTCGGTATGCGCGAAGGGGCCGACTGGCGCCTCAGCCACATCGACGCCGCCAGCGGCTTTGCCCACGGGCGCGCGTGGTGCGGCGGCGAGTATGTGGGCGAGCTAGAACTTGGCGTTCCCGGCCGGGTTTACGCGCTCAATGCGCTGGCCGCGCTGGCGGCAGCTCACTGGGCAGGCGCGGGCACGCATGAAGCACTCAGCGCGCTGACACAATATCGCGGTGTGCGCCGCCGTTTTGAAGCCCTCGGCACGTTCAAGGGCGCAACGGTGATCGACGACTACGCCCACCATCCCACGGCGGTGAAGCAACTTCTCGAAGCCGCGCGCGAGACTTTTGCGGGCCGCCGGATCGTGGCCGTGTTCCAGGCGCACCAATACGGGCGGCTCACAGGGTTCTTCGAAGAGTTTGTCCGCGCACTGGCCCTGGCCGACAAAGTCATGGTTGCGCGCACTTATGCCGCGCGCGAAACCGGCATCGTGCCCGGAGAGCCGGAAGCAAAGCTGTGCGCGCGGCTGGGCGCCGCGTTCGTGCAGGCCCAGAGCTTTGACTGCTTCGCAGATGTCGAGCACGCTCTTGACGTGTCAACACAACCGAATGATGCCCTGATTTTCATCGGCGCGGGCGACGTAAACGAGATCGCGTTTTCGTTGCTCCGTCCTGCCCTGGCCGGGAGCCACGTATGAGCCTGCTCGCCTTCAATGCCCGCGTGCGCCGTGAGGTCACGGCGCAGCGCCCTCTGGCCCACCTTACAACCCTGCGCGTGGGCGGCCCCGCAGAGTACTACCTTGAAGCGCGCGGCTTTCGCGACGTGATGGATGCCGCCGAAGCATGCAGACAGACAGGCCTGCCTTTGAGTGTCCTTGGCGGCGGATCAAACCTGCTCATCGACGACGCCGGCGTTCCCGGCGTGGTCGTCAACCTGAAGCAGATGAAGCGCGTTGTGCCCACTGAGCACCGGCTGCTGGTTTCAGCAGGCGCGAGCCTGACCAGCGTCGTGGCCACTTGCGCGCGCGCTGGCATTGCCGGGCCTGAAGGACTTGCCGGCATTCCCGGCACCATTGGCGGCGCGCTGGCCATGAACGCCGGCGGGCGCTTTGCCGAAATCGGCGAGTTTGTGCACAAGGTGCTCTGGCTCTCGCCGCAGGGCACCGTGCGTTACCTCTATCGCGAAGAGATTCAGTTCAGCTATCGCAAGTCAAGCCTCCAGGGAGGCGTGGTGCTGGAGGCGATCCTTGAGGGCAAGCGAGGCGAGCCCGCGGCGCTGCTGGCCCGCATGAAGCAGATCATGGATCAGAAGCTTGCGTCGCAACCCTATGCCGCCGCCTCGGCCGGCTGTGCATTTACCAACCCGCCTGGACAGAGCGCCGGCAAGTTGATCGATCTCGCGGGCTGCAAGGGCATGAGCGTGGGCGGAGCGCAAGTCAGCGAGCAGCACGGCAACTTCATCGTGAACAAGGGCGCGGCTACTTGCAGCGACGTACTCAAGTTGATGGGCAAGGTTAAGAAGCGCGTGTTCGAACATCACGGGATTCAACTAATCCCTGAAGTCAAGGCATGGCCGCAGCCGATAGAGCTTGCGGCATGACATGGCGCGCGGCGCCAACCACCGCCCTCATGGGCAACAACCAAAGGTAGAACAATGGATCCCAAGGAAAAAAGCATCAGCCTCGACGAGTTCATCTTCCGCAAGCTTCAGCCCATCCGCATTCTCAAGGGCTATCTCGTCGGCGAGCTGGAGCTGACTGACGGCGAAGATGTGCACATGAGCCGCCAGGACTTCGACAACATCGTTTCGACGCTCGACATTTTCCTTGAGGAATACGACCGCGTCAGCGCGTTCCGCGGCCGCAAAGCCATCGGCCAGAGCGAGAAGAAGACGTCGTTCCTCGACGCTTCAAAGCCCCAGGCCATCAAGCAGATCGCCTAGTCTTCACAAGCTGAAAGTGCTCGCGCGCCGGCGGGGGCGTCACTGCCCCCGCCTCTGGCCGCGCGCTTTCGTCTGGAGTTCTCATGCCCAACCACAAAGCCACTCTCGAGGCCATCAAACGCACGCGCGTTGCGCGCCGGCTTCTGGCCGAGAAGAATGACCCGACCATCTCATGCCGCCGCGAATTCCGCCGCGAACATACCAGCCAGATCGTGGAGTTCTCGCTCTATGACGCTGCGGGATCGTGCGTTGCGCGCGGCACAGCGCTGCTGCTCGATTACTCGCCCAACGGGGCGAACATCGGCCACGTTCAGTTCAGCGAAGGCTTCTGGCCCGACTCCGACTTTTCTGTGAGTTTGAAAATCACCGGCGGTGAGTTCCAGGGTGTTCAGGCTCACGGCCTGCCGCTGCGCTTTGCGACCACCAGCGCCAGCCTGGCCATCCGCTTCGACGCGCTTTACGTGAAACTGTAGAGCCGCGGCAACTGCCGCAACATGCGCGCACGTACTTTTCTCTGGAGACTCCATGCTTCGCATCGCACTACTTTTTGGCGGCACTTCCACCGAGCGCGAGGTCAGCCTCAAGAGCGGATCAGAAATCTATGCTGCGCTCAAGCGCATTGGCCACACCGTCATCCCCATCGATTACACCGGCGCGAACTTCGACGAAGTGGACAAAGCGCGCGCGGACTTTGTGTTCATCGCGCTGCATGGCGGCGAGGGTGAAGACGGCACCGTGCAGCGCTGGCTTGAGGAACGCAAGCTTCCCTATTCCGGCAGCGGGCCCTGCGCCTCGCGCCTGGCCATGGATAAAGAGTTGAGCAAAGCAGAGTTCCTGGCGCACCGCGTGCCCACTCCACCCTGTGAGGTTGCAGAACGACACGATGCGCGCTATCGCCTGCGCCGCATGGCGCGTCGCATCGGACTTCCGCTAGTGGTCAAGCCCACCTGCCAAGGCTCAAGCCTCGGCGTTACGATTGTGCGCGAACTGGAAAAGGGCGATGCCGCCCTGGATGCAGCTCTGGTGCTGGGCCCGCGCGTGATGATTGAGAGGTGCATCGAAGGACGCGAGCTGACTGTGGGCGTGGTTGGCTCGCGCGCGCTGCCGGTTTGCGAAGTTTTGCCGCAGGAAAGCTTCTTTGACTTTGAATCCAAGTACAGCCACACGGCCACAACGCGATATGTGTTGAATCCCGAACTGCCCGGCCCCACGGCCAAGATGGCGCAGCACTACGCCAAACGAGCGCACAGCGCGCTTCGCTGCCACGGGTATTCGCGGACGGACATGCTGCTGGACAATGAGGGCGACCTCTGGGTGCTCGAGGTCAACACGCTGCCAGGCATGACCGACCACAGCCTGCTGCCGAAAATGGCCGCAGCCGAAGGGATTGGCTTTGACGAACTGGTGCAAGAGCTGATTGACGTATCCATGGAGAAGCGCCGCCAGCGCGAATCCGACCGCATCACGCGCGTTCTTGCCGCGTAAGGAAGACTCATGGCCCGCCAGAACAATCGTGCCACGCGCGCCACGCGCAAGCTCTCGCGCTTCGGAATTGGAACCATGCTTGCCGGCCTGGTCGCCGCTGTGTTTGGCTCAGCGTGGGCCTTGACACGTCAAGCACTGCCGTCGCGCGCGACGGTGGCCGGAATATGCGAGCGCATCTGGTCTTCGCGAAGCACGCGGCGCATTGCCGGGCTCGCCGGCGCGATCGCCGTGATCTGCGGTTTCTGCTGGATGATGCAGCGCAACCTGCGCGGACTGCCTCGCCACCAGATTGATCCTGGGCGCGTTGAACTTGCCGCAAATCCCACCTGGGCAAAGCCCGAACTCGCGCGACGGATCAAGGAGGACATCGAAAGTGAAATGCGCGCCGAGTTGGCCGCGCTGCCCGCGTCGGACTCTTTTGATGCCGAACTGCTCCCGAAGGTTCATGCAGCGCTCACACGCTGCGCGTGGGTGCGCCGCGTTATCAGCATTTCGCGCCGCTTTCCTGCAAGCGCTGACGCCCAGGCCGAGCTGACACCCGTGCTCGAGATTCGTTCACCGGCGCTGTGCGTTGCGACGTCCGAGGGCTGGGTGCTGGTGGACGGCGATGCCGTTCGGCTGCCCCTGATGATCAGGGTCGGGCCCAACGGCAAAGCCGAACTGGAAGACTTGTGCGCCGGGCTAATGAAGCCGCTGCGAGTTGTGGAAGGCGTAAGCGGAGCTGCGCCCGCGCCGGGGAAAAAATGGGAAAGCGAGGAAATCGCGGCCGCGATTTCCATGGAGCACGTACTGCGTGATTGCGCCATGGACGCCGTACTGCCGATTGCGCGCATCTACCTCGTGGGCGTACCCCAGCACGCGGACACTTCGGGCCGCGTGCGCTATGCGCCCGGCGGCGGCGTAGTGCTCTTGCCCGACGCGCAAATCATGCCCGAAACGAAGCTGGTCTGGGGCCGCCCGCCAGTGCATGCGGGCACGCTCGAACTCTCGGTTAACGACAAACTCGCCGAAATCAAACGCCTGCTCAAGGAGCCTGAGCTGATGCAGGGCAAAGCGATTGACCTGACCACGCGCCGGCCCTCCTAGGCACTCCGCACTTACGTTATGCGCAGCGCCGGAACCTTGCGTTCCGGCGCGCTCTTTTCGTGGTAATCAATGCGCCGCTCGGCGATCTCGCTCAGCAACTTCGCCTTGCGTTGGCTCGACCAGATTTCGAGCTCGGCTTCGTATTCGTTCTCGAGGTCAAGCGCGATGGCTCGGGGCGTGACGCGCACTTTCAAGTCACGCACGCGTGCGTCGTGGTGGCGGTCAAGACCGTCCGTCACGCGCAAGATGCCGGCCAGCCAGCGCACCACGATGCGCTGCCTGGGGCTGAGCGTGGAAAAATTCTCATGGCGCGGGCTGGGCTCGCTGCGCCGGTGATAGCGCGCGATGTTGGCCACAACGGATATCTCGTCCTGCGTGAAACCCGTGAGCTCCGCGTTCTTGATGATGTAGTAACTGTGCTTGTGCATCGAGCCATAACTGACGGCGCGCCCGACTTCGTGCAGCAGCCCCGCAGCTTCGAGCAGCCCGCGCTCACTCTCGCTCAACTTGTGTATCTCACGCAACTGATCGAACAGAGACAGCGCCAGCTTGGTCACATGGTCGGTGTGCGCACGCGGCACATTGAATCGATCGCCGAATTGAACCAAGCTGTCCCGCCGTGCGCGGTGGAACTCGCGCTCAAGCCGCGCATCCTGGGCGTTACGCAGCAGCAGATCGAGCAACACGCCATCGCGCAGCCCGCGTTTGGAGGGGCGAATGGCCGCGACGTGAAACATCTTGAGCACATATTTGAGCACAGCCGCGCCCGCCACGATGATATCGGCACGGTTGGACCTGAGCGCGGGCAACTCTTTACGCTCGTGCAGAGCCAGTTCGCGCATGCGCCGGTGAAAATCCGAGATTGCGGTATAGCGCACGGCGCCGGGCGTTGAGCTGGCGTATCTCTCGCGCTGCTCCAGGATTGACTCGCAGATGGCATTGATCGTGCCCGCCGTGCCAATCGCAAGTTCGAAACTGCGCCGCGCCAGAGTGCCCATGTTGTTGCGCAATTCGGAATAGATGAAGTCCTTGAGCTTGCGGTGTTCGGCCGCGCTGATGGGGTCGGTGCTGATGAAGTTCTCGGTCAAACGCACCGCGCCCAACGCCAGCGAACACAACTCCTTGAGTTCGCCGTTTTCGCGAACCGAAAGCTCGCATGAGCCGCCGCCAATGTCGATGAACAACACCGAGCCGCGCGCGGCATTGACATCCAGTGAAGTGCCGACCTGGATCAGGCGCGCCTCTTCGCTGCCGGAGATGACTTCGAGCGTGATGCCCGTGCGCTCCTGGATTTCCTGGATCAACGAGTGGCGATTGGGAGCCTCGCGCATGGCGCTGGTGGCCACGGCGCGGAAACGCTCCACCTTGTGGCTCTCGAACAATTTCTTGAAGCGCGAAAGGACCTCGACAATGGCGTGGATCGTCTCGCGCGGAATTGGCTTGCCGCGAAACACGCCCGCACCCACGCGCACAGCCTCGCGCTCATCGCAGAGCGTTTCAATCAGTCCCGGCGGCTCGCAACGCGCGATCTTCACTTTGATCGCGTTGCTGCCCATGTCTATGACGCCGTATGTCGGCACACGCACCTCATTTTGGATTTTCGATTGAACTGCAAAACGGGTTGGCGCGATTGCGCTCCAATCCAAAATCCAGAATCAAAAGTCCAAAATCGGACTGCGCTTCAGGCAAGTTCGTTCAAAATGCTCACAGCCTTCACCAACTTCTCGTCCGGCGCGGCATAGCTGATTCTCACGTGCGTGTCGCGCGTTGAGCACGCGCCGCCAGGAACCACAAGCAACTCACGCGCAATGCAAGCCTTTATGAACTCGTCCGCCTTGACACCATCGGGCAACCTGGGGAAAGCGTAAAACGCGCCGCCCGGCTTTTGCATCGCGTATTTTTTCGAGAGGCCGGCGCACACAATCTCTCGTTTGCGCCGATAGTCGGAAAGATGCCGCGTGAAGTCCGCGTTAAGCCCCGCAAGCACGCCGTGCTGCGCCATGCTCGGCGCACACACAAACGTGAACTGCTGCACGATGTAGCAGCGCTCTATGAACTCGCGCGGCCCCAGCATCCAGCCCATGCGCCAGCCGGGCATGCCCATGCTTTTGCTCGCGCCGCTGAGCACGATGCAATTGCCCGTGAACTCCCGGCAGCTTACGTGGCGGCCTTCGTAGATGAATTCTTCGTAAATCTCGTCGCTGATGATCACGAGCCCGTGCTTCTCCGCCAGCGCTGCAATCTCGCGCGCATCCTGCTCGCTCAGCGTTGCGCCCGTGGGATTGCTCGGACTGTTGATCACGATCGCGCGCGTTTTGGAGGTAATGAAGGGCGCAATGCGCGCGGCTGTGACGCGAAAATCCGGGTAGGTATCAAACGTAACGGCACGCGCGCCGACGAGCGAAGCGAGGTGGCGGTACATCACGAAGTACGGATCAGGAATCAGCACTTCGTCGCCGGGATTGAGCAGCGCGAAGAAGCTGAGCAACAGCGCACCGCCCACGCCCGCCGTCACGATCACGTCTTCTTCCTCAACGCCCTTGAAACGTTTGGCGTAGCGCTCCTTGAGCGCCTTGCGCAAAGGCTCAATGCCCTGCGTGACGGTGTAGCGGTTTTTGCCGGAACGGATGGCGTTGACAGCGGCGTCTTTGACAAGGTCGGGCACATCGAAATCAGGCTGGCCGATGGAGAGGTCGATGGGATTCTTCATCGACTGGCCAAGCTCAAAAAACTTGCGAATGCCGCTGGGCTGCAGCAGGTGAATGCGATCAGCAAGTTTGAAGGGATCAGCCACGCGCCAAGGTTAGCGCCACGCGAGCGCAAGGCCAAGCGTTTGAAACAGTTCAATCGTCACGTTGAGCTCACACGAAAAAAGGCGGGCCGAAGCCCGCCTTTTGGCTGGTTCGTTTGACTAGGCCTTCTTGGCTTTGACCTTGCCGTGGACTTTGGTTTTGGGCAGGCCGGTAACGTCGTCGCCGTCTTTCCAGCGGCGCTCGACGGTAAGCTGATTGATGCGTTCCTGGCGCTTGAGCACGCTGCGGTTTGCGGTGGTGAGGGCGCTGACTTTCAGTGAAGCGTGACGCGACATGACTTGCTCCTTTTTGAGGGCGGGAATGGTAGCAGCCTCGCGCACAACGTCAACCATGCGTCGCGCCAGCACAACTTGAGTTAATTCCCGGAATCCGGCCGGAAAAACCGAACGCAGGTGGCGCCGCAAAACGATGCGTCCTGAAAAATGAAAATATTTTCATGGTTTCGTCTGGATTGTCGCTACCCAATAGGTTGTGGTCATTCGAAATCCATCCACGAGCGCTTGCATGATCTAGCCTTTTATCGGAAGTTCATATTCGAACGCTATTTGAGTCGTAATTGACGATTCGTAAAGCACGGAGTATATCTCCTTTGGCGACACACAATGCCGCCTCTCTCTATTCGCCAATCTGGAGTTCATCATGTCCACCGTCAAAACGGACAAGCAGGTTTCTGAACGCCTTCTCAACATCGACTGGGGCCAGGCTCCCAGCGGACGTCAGGAGCCCGCCAAGCTGAGCGCGCAGGTGCGCGTTCGCATCGACGACGTCTTCGCGCACATCAACGCTTACCGTGCAATCGTTGACTCCGGCCTGAATTCCGAAAGCCTGCTTGCTCAATCGCTGATTTCGCAGGCGAACGCGATTTTCAACCAGGCGTTCCTCAACCTTCAGGCAATTCACGGCTTTGAAGCCGTGTATGCCGATGCCCCCGTTGAACACGCCCACCTTGACGACGCCACAGATCTCGTCATCGCCGAAGTGCTCAAGCTCCAGAACATCATCAACGCATAACACAGACCCGGGCGGATCCCCTCCTGCTCCCGTCTTCCTTTTCTCCCATCCGCCCGGGCCTTTAATTCTCAGCTCACGCAACCAAGCGCGGCTTATCAGCCGCGCCCGTTGCGTTGCCCTGCACGAAGTGTGTCGCGCAAGCGCGCGAGCAGAAACATGCAGAGAATCTTTCAACTTACACGCTTCGATTCGCCGATGAGGAACTGACACACCGCCCAACGGCGGAGACTCCTCCAACTTCCAGGAATTCCATGCGCAACAACATCCTCACGCTGCTCGTCGGCTTCGTGGTACTCGTCGCCACAGTCATGCTGGTCAAGCTCGGCCTCGATCGCATGACCGACGCCAGCGCCGCCACGCCCGAGCAATACGCGCAGGTCAGCGTGGATTTGCAGCGGCGCGAAATCGTTTACCGCGTTCAGCCCGGCGACACGCTCTGGGGCCTGGCCGACCGTTTCTACGGCAATGGCCGTCGCTGGACCGAAATCGCCCACGCCAACAACCTCAAAGAGGGCGACGCGCTCACCAGCGGCACCACGATCAAGATTCCGCTCGTTGTCAGCACGCAACCCATCGCTGCGCCGGTGGCCAAGGCCGAGCCTGCACCGATCGAGGACATTGCCGCTCGCACGATGCCGGAAGAAAGCGCCGTGCGCATCACGCTGCTTCAATCTGACCGCAAGGTGTTCCCCGCCGGCGCATACTGCACAGCCAGCGTCGGGGAGGACTTCTGCACCACCATCAGCGTGTTTGCGGCGGGCCAACCCGGCGCCAGCGCCGTTGCCTCCTATGCGGCACCTCGCGGCGAGGTTTTGCTTGGGCTGTTCGCCCGCGACGTCGATGGCGATGGCTCACAGGAAGTGTTCACCGTGTGGCAGCAGAAATCCGGTTCGGCCTCGCGCATCTTCGCGCTGGAGGATGGCGAGTTGCGCCTCGTGTGTGAAACGCCCGATGACCCGGTCGCAGTCTCCATTCTGCGCAGCAAGTAAACACCACTCCCGGCAAGGACTCTCGCATGTCCACGCTCGTCGTTGATGCCGTTGCCTCCGCGCGTCTCTCGCGCCAGTTTGAACAGGCCTTGCGCCGCTCACCCGCGCGCGACGCCAGCTTTGAGGCGAGGCGCTTTGTCAGCTATCTGTGCGACCGGCTCGAGCGCAATAATCGCGCTTTGTGTGTTGGCCACGTTGAAGGCCGCTCCTCCGCCTATGAAGTAGGCAAAGCCGCACGCCAGGGAGAAAGCGTGCTTCTGACATGCCTGTTTTTGCTCGACGATCTGGCCTGGCGCATTGGCCGGCAGAAAATCGCCGAGTATCTTGCGGCCACCAACACGCTCGCAGGGCGCGCCCTGGGCAAACGCCTTGAATCGCGCGACAATCGCGAACTGCGCATTTCGAGCGTGCGCTTTTGCGTCACTGGCGGGCGTGCCATGGAAGCCCTGGCCGCCGCGGCGCCCCACGCCGGCACCGGCGCCGTGCAGGCCACGCTTGCGTTCAACGGCAATTACCCCGGCTCCATGTGCGCGGGGCTGGTGATTGAGAACCCAGCCGTGCGCACCTCTCACTTTATTGCGGCCCATGCCCGACTGTACGCGCGCTATTCGCGCGCCGAGGGTTTCATTCAGGCGCCCGGCGATGCATTTGGGTTCCTTGAACGCCTGCCCGGCTGCGAAACCCAGGTGTTGGCCATGCGCGGCTTCGACATCATGGAACTCTTGCGCGGAGTAGATGAGCGCGCCCGAGATCCGCTGGAAGCCCGCATCGTCTGCCGGCTGATCTGATTCAATACGACAAGCTCAGACAGCAACCCAAGGCGGACGTCCGCCGGCTTTTACCATTTTGAATTTTGAATTCTGTATTTTGAATTGCAGTATCCCCGCCCATGATTGAAGCCGCTAAGCGCGAGACGCTTTCAGTGGTCGTGCCCGCTTACAACGAAGCCGCCACGATTTCGCGCATCCTTGACCGCATAGAGGCGTTGCGCATCGGCCTTCATATTGAACTGGTTGTGGTCGATGACGGTTCGCGCGATGGCACCGCGGAGGCTGTGCGCGACTGGGCCAAGAAGGCGCATGCGGGCATGACCGTGCGCGTGATTACCAAGGAAAACGGCGGCAAGGGCAGCGCCGTGCGCGCGGGTATTGACGCGTCAACAGGCGAGTACGTGATTATCCAGGACGCAGACCTGGAGTACGAACCGGAAGACTACCCCAAGCTGCTTGCGCCCATGGTCGCGGGTGAAGCCGATGTCGTGTATGGCTCGCGTGTCCACGGGCCCGACAAGCGCGGCCAGGCCAAGTTCTTCTACGGGGGAAGGCTGGTCACGGCGGTCACGAACCTGCTTTATGGCTCACACCTGAGCGACGAACCCACCTGCTACAAGCTTTTCCGCGGGCCGATGCTGCGCAAGATTCCACTCACCTGCACGGGCTTCGAGTTCTGCCCCGAGGTCACAGCCAAGGTGCTGCGCGCGGGCAAGCGCATCATTGAGGTGCCGATCCGCTATCACCCCCGCAGCATTGAGGAAGGCAAGAAGATCCGTCCCATGGACGGCTTTTGGGCGCTCTGGGAACTGCTGAAGTGGCGGCTGTTTTGATTTTCGATTGATCTCCTGTTTCGAATCGACAAGGGGCAATCAACAATCGACAATTCCCCTATGGCCGATTCATCCACGCAAACTCCTGACGACATCGAGCGCAAGCCATCGCTGCCGCTCAAGCTCACTGATCCCATCGCGCTTGCGGAAAACCTGATTGACCACGAGGAACTGCGCAAGTTTTACAAAACGCACGGTGTGCACTGCTTTGGCTGCGGCGCTGCGGAGGCCGAGACCTTTGCCGAGGGCGCCGAAGTGCACGCAGGCGGACCCTTTGGAAAGTTCGACGCCCAGAAACTCGTCGACGAGCTCAACAATCTGGGCAAAACGCACCCCTACCGCGACGAAACAAAAATTGAACTGACGCTCACGCGCCAGATCATGGAATGGCTGTTTCCCTCGAAAGAATGATCACCTGAATACGCGCTGCGCCACTTCGTCCAGCGTGGCGCGCTGCGCCAGCCGGCCCTTGAACTCGGGCGCGTAGCGCACGCTTTTGCGGCGCTCCATGCCGGCGCTCATGTCATCTTCGGGCGCGTCGATGCCCGTGCGGCAAGTCAGCGGATCCACGCCGCAGGCGATGCACCCGGGTGAGTGCCCGCTGCAATCTTTAGTGTATTCCTCAAGGCGCGAACGAACGCGCTCATCCCAGAGCGTGCGCTTGTTCGTGCCCACGGAGATCATGTCCCAGGGCATGACTTCATCACGCGAACGCTCGCGGTGAATGTAGAAGTCCGCGTTGAGCCCGGCCTGCTTCATGGCTTCATGCCACAGATCAAGCCGGCACTTTTCATCCCAGGCGTCAAAACGCGCGCCCGCACGCCAGGCCAGTTCGATTACGCGGCCAAGCCGCCGGTCGCCGCGCGAGAACACGGCTTCAAGCCAGCTCGTGGGGAAATCGCCGATGCGCAGCCGGATGTTCCTGTGTTTGATCAGTGAGCGCAACAGCGCGGCGTGCTTTTCAATCGTGGCACGGTCGCACATGGGCTCCCATTGGAACGGCGTAAAACTCTTGGGCACGAAGATGCTGACCGTAACGTTGATGTCCATGTTCTTGCGGCCCATGGCCCGCGCCATCTGCGCAATCTCGTTGAGCAACGCCGCACTCTCGTGCATGTCGTGCTCGTTCTCCGTGGGCAGGCCCAGCATCATGTAGAACTTGATCGTGGTGTATCCGTTCTCGATGGCCGCTTTGGCGCCGTTCACGAGATCCTGCTGCGTGATCATCTTGTTGATCACGCGGCGCAGGCGTTCGCTGCCGGTTTCGGGCGCCATGGTCAGGCCGCCTTTGCGCACGTTCTTGGTGATCGCCGGCAGTTTTTCGAGTTGGTCGTTGATGCGAAGCGAGGGCAGCGCGACACTCACGTGCTTGCCCGTGAACTCTTTTTGCAAATCGTCAATCATGCGCAGCAGTTGCGGATGATCGCTCGAAGAAAGCGACAGGAGCGAAATCTCGTCGTAGCCGGTGTTCTGCACCAACTCACGCGCCAGACGCAGCACAGTCTCCGGCGTGCGGTAACGCTGGGGCCGGTCGATCATGCCTGCCTGGCAATAACGGCAGCCTTCGGTACAGCCGCGCATCACTTCGATCGTCACGCGGTCCTGCACGACTTCGCAATAGGGAAGAATCTGGCGCGTGGGATAGAACGCCGTGTTCAGGTTGCCCAGCGCATTTTTCTTCACGCGCGGCGGCACGCCCTCGAATTTCGGCGTGATCGCGGCCAGCGTGCCGTCTTCGTGATAAAGCACCTCGTACATTGAGGGCACATAGCAGCCGGGAATCACGCGCGCGCAAAGCAGCAGGAACTCTTGACGCGTCAATGCTTCTACATTTGCGCCGTCGATCCATTTGAATTCGAGCGTGAACCGTTCAGCCGCGTGTACATCTTTCTTCGAAAACGAGGCATCGGGCCGGTACTGCCCGAGCACCTCGGGCTCAAGCCGACCGCGCCACACGCCCAGCAGATGCAGGAACGCCGGAAGGGCCTCTTCGCCTTCGCCCAGCAGGAAGCAATCAACGAACTCGGCAAGGGGTTCAGGCGTGACGGCGCCGGTGCCGCCCGCGATCACGACGGGCTCGTTGTGCAATCGCTCTTCGCTGCGCAGCGAAATGCCGCCGAGATCGAGCATGTTGAGCAGGTTGGAGTAGCTGGTTTCGTTCTGCAGGGAAAAACCCACGCAATCAAACTCGCGCAGCGCGTGATAGCTCTCAAGTGAATACAGCGGCAGCGCGTGGTCGCGCAGCACCTGCTCCATGTCGCTCCAGGGCGCAAAGGCGCGCTCACACACGAGATCGTCGTAACGTTCGTTGAGCAGGTGATAGAGAATCCGAAAGCCCTGATTGCTCATGCCAATCGCGTAGGTGTCCGGAAAGCACAGCGCAAAGCGCGTTTTTCCAGACCAGTCGCGCACAATCGAGTTCACCTCGCCGCCCATGTATTGGGCAGGCGTGCGCACGCGCAACAGATGTTTTTCGATTTGCGGCAACAGGCTCATGGCGCACGATTGTAGCGGCGAATGTGGACTTAGACAGTCCAGGTCTCGCTCCCCGCTGCATCGGCGTTAGACTGCCTCCATGCCCAGCGTGACCCTGCTCTATTTCGCCAACGTGGCCGAGAAACTCGGCAAGCGCGAAGAAGTGCGAGACGTGCCGCAAGGCTGTACGCCCCAATGCCTGCGCGGCACGCTGAAGCATGACTACAAATTCGAAATGTTCATGCATTGCCGCGTTGCCATCAACGAAGAGTTCGCGCCCGACGATCAGGAACTCAAGGAAGGCGACGTGGTGGCGTTGATACCACCAGTGAGCGGAGGATAGCCATGCCGCTTTCCGCACTCGACACGCTCAAACACCAGTTCACCTACGACGCCTGGGCGCGCGCGCAGTATGTAGCCGCGCTCAGGCAGCTCACTGACGAAGAATTCACGCGCAACCTCGGTCCCGGCCTCGATTCGCTGGCGCGCAAATGGGCGCACGTAACCGATGCCGACATGCTCTGGGTCGGGCGCATCGTTGAGGGCGTCAGCCCGCCCGCCATGCCCGACAACGCGCGCTTCAAGACCGTCGCGGATTTCACCAAGCATCTCATGGAAATCGGCCACAAGCGCGCGCAGCTCATTGCGGGCTTGAAGGAACCCGACCTTGAACGCGTCGTCGTCTACAAGAACACGCGTGGCCAGGAATTCGCGCAGCCGCTGCATGAACTCCTGCAGCACCTGATCACCCACAACATGTACCACCGCGGCCAGCTTGCCAGTTGCCTGCGCGCCCTGGGCAAACAGCCGCCGGAAACGGACCTCGTTGTCTGGTATCGTGCGGTGAACAAGAAATAGCCGCCATGCCCGACAATAACACGCCCAACCTTGATTCCCTCATGCCGCCCGACATGGCCGCCAAGGCCGAGATGATCGGCGTGAAAAAAGCGCGGCTGGATTTCTGGAGCACGTTTGTGCTTGCCGTGCTCGCGGGCGCCTTCATTTCGCTGGGCGCGATTTTTGCCACCACCGTCAGCGCCGGCGGATCGGCTTTGCCCTTTGGCGTGAACAGGCTTCTGGTCGGCACGGTGTTTTCGCTCGGACTGATTCTGGTAATCGTTGGCGGCGCCGAGCTGTTCACGGGCAACACGCTGATCGTTATGGCCTGGGCGGGCCGCAAAGTCACTACGCCGCAAGTGCTGCGAAACTGGGCCATCGTTTTTGGCGGCAACTTTGTGGGCGCGCTGGGCACAGCAATGCTCAATTTCGGCGCGGCTCAATACACGCTGGGCAAGGGCATTGTAGGTGTGGCCGCGCTGACAGCGGCGAACGCGAAGTGCGACCTCGAGTTCGGGCCGGCGCTCGGCCTGGGCATTCTGTGCAACACGCTGGTATGCCTCGCGGTATGGATGAGTTTTTCCGCGCGCACGGTGATTGACCGCGTGGCGGTGATTGTGCCGCCCGTAGCCGCGTTTGTGGCGGCCGGCCTGGAGCACTGCATCGCCAACATGTACTACGTGCCCTTTGCGCTGATGATCAAGCACTTGGCGCCCGAGAGTTTCTGGCAGGCGGCGGGCAAGCGGCCCGAGGATTTCCCGACGCTCACGCTGGATGGCTTTCTGGTGCACAACCTGATTCCGGTCACGATCGGCAACATCATCGGCGGGGCTTTGCTGGTTGGCGTGGTGTACTGGTTTGTTTATCTTCGCCACGCCAAGCCGCCACAGGAACCGCCAACGGTGGCGGACAACAAGTAGCACGGGCCTCCCGGCCCGTGAACATGCAAAGAACACATGGGCCGGGAGGCCCATGCCACGAGTTCAACTATGCACGACCCGCGCCAACTTGCGAACACGGAACCAATGGTGAGCCTGATGCCCGGCGGCTGGTACAAGGCCAGCAACGCGATTGTCGTTGACCACGTGACGGTGGGCGAGGGCAGTTCGGTTTGGTTTGGCGCGGTGATTCGCGGCGACATTGCGCCCATCACGATTGGCAAATACACGAACATCCAGGACCTCGCCTGTGTGCACATTGACCCCGAGAGCCCCAACAGGATCGGCGATTACGTAAGCGTCGCGCACCACGCGCTATGCCACGGCGACGAAGTGGGCGACACTTGCCTGATCGGCATGCACGCTGTCCTGATGGGCGGCAGCAAGATCGGTGAGGGCTGCATCATCGGCGCCGGCGCGATCGTCACAGAGAACAAAGTAATCCCGCCGCGCTCACTCGTGATGGGCATCCCCGGAAAGATCATTCGCAGAGTGACCGACCAGGAAGTCGAGCACGCCAAGTGGCGCGCCATGACCTACTTCGAGAACGCCAAGCGCTGGTACACGCGCAACTCCGGCGTGCCGGACAAAGCGCTCGGCAAGGGCCCGGGGATGTAAGATTTACTTCGACAATCGAAACGAGCGGTGTTGTGGAGCTGCTTCAACCAACCCAGCACCGCGGCGACGCCTGCGCCGAATCAAATCAGCGATGTACAGCAACACTGCTAATGGGATAACCGAAGCTATGGCCAGTGCCAGCCACCCACCCCGCTGTAATGACGAGAACCACGAGGCGGCCATGTAGAAGGCGCCGGACGGGACTTCCATGCGGTCGGGATTGCCGTCGAAGGCCTTCCAGAATTCGGGTTGGGTGTCCGGATGCTCACCGGCCTTGAGCTTGGCAAGCAGATACTCGTTTCGCGCGTAGGTCCACTTTTCCGCATTGGCCTTCAACACCTCGTACTCCGCCTCAACTACGGAGCCACGGTTTTCAAGCCGGTCAGCAAACAAACCGATTCCAGTTTCGCTCTCCTCAATCGCGGCGCGAAGTTCTCGTCCTGTTGGCGCGCCGGGGACTATCGAGTTCCTGCCCGCGTCCACAAGCGCCAGCACCCTTAGCACTGCCATATACGCGAATGAAGATCGGCCCGTGGTTTGCAGCGCCATCGCGAGTGCGTAGAACACATCAACGCTTTCCCACGCATTGCCCATGATGATCAAACCGCAGAGTCCTTCAATCGCGCCCTTCAGCCCAAGTTTGTCCAGGTTCGAATCGTCGTCGTGTATCCGGACCGCCTGTTGATGCGTGATTCCAAGCAGGTTGGGCAATTGCCCCGGAAGCGCCAACTTCTCCCTGGTTTCATAGGGCAACTTGGACCACCGGTCTGCGGCAGCACCCTTCGATGGAACGAATGGCTCTCCCTGAATCACCCATTCAAGAGCCCTTAGCTGGTATTCCTCGCGACCAAAGTGGGCATCAGGATTCTCTGCAATGGCCTGCTTGATCAGGTCGCGCGCGCGCTGCAGGTCGTCCATCGCATCACGCTTGGCGCCGTTCTTGAACCAGCGATGGGCGTTGAACGTCCCGAGATTGGCCAAATAGCGATACTTGTGGTTGGGTTGCGCGTGCGCTTTGGGCTGATAATTCATTCGCTCCAGCGCTGCGGCCTTTTTTGACATCCACTCGATGGCCTCGTCGCTTCGCCCGAGGCGGTCACAGGCAACAGCCGCGTCGTCGTAAGCGTCTAGAGCGTTTTCATGATTGGTTTGCAGTATATCCGGCGTGACGGAGGTAGTTGCGGCATTCGGTTGGGGTGAACTTGTCGATCAAACTTCCGATGCGGTTCCAGAGCGCGTCCACCGTTCGTTCCT
>JADLFN010000048.1 GCA_020845475.1 Planctomycetota bacterium | reverse complement strand
GCCAGCGCGCGGCTGAACTGTTGGCCGATCTTGCGCCGCTGGTTCGCAACATCACACAGAACTTCATTCGCGCGGGCATTGACCCGCGACCCACACTGCGCCGCGCCGCGAGTATGCAGGTCGCGCATGTGTTTGCTGATGAACTGGGCATCGATCTGGAAAACGTCGAGCAAGCCAGTTTCGAGCAACTGCAAGCCGCGCTGAAACGCGTGCAGGAATGGATCATCGAGAGCCGCCGCGGCGAGGTGGTGTTCTTGGCGGAAGCCGCGCAAAGCGAAAGTGAAGGCACCGGCCCGCCGGAATGAGCGGCGTGGCGCAGGTGTGTCACGTCGCAAGCTTGTTGCGGTTGACCCGGTCAAGAAGCAGTTTTGGCAGCGGGGATCACCAGGCGCAGGGTTTCCGGGGCGACGGAGATTTTCAGCGTTTGGCCGTCGATGAACTCGATGGTGTCGCTTTCGATGCCGTCGGCGAAGATCACGCCGTTGTCGCCCAGTTCTGACGTGGCTTCGAGCACTTGGCCTTTTTCGAGCACGCCGTGATCGAGCGTTGTTCCCGTGTATACACTGGGAAAGGGCTCGCGCACGAACCAGGCCAGTTTCGTCTCTTCGGGCTTGGGCAGGATTTCTTCACATTTGCGCTGTTGCGCAATGCTGCGGCCCCAGCCCGTGGCGCCCGTGCCTGTTGAAACAATGACGCCCGACGACGATTGCCGCTCCACTTTGCCGCCCACGCGCAGCGTGTATTTTGAGGACTGGTGCGTGCGCGAGCCGAAATAGAACTCGTTGAGCGCCAGCAGCCGCTGCCCATCCTCGCGCACCGCCTGCCCCATGACGCGGCTTTGGATCGTGAATTGCCCATCGGGCGATGAGGCCCACTTGAGCAGGCGCGACGTCAGAGCGGGCGCGTGACGGCAAAGCACGCCGTCGAACATCTCTGGGTCGGAGTTGATGCCGATCACCGTCTGGCCCTTGAGGTACTTGGCCACGTTGGGCACAAGCCCGTCCTGGCCCACGATCACGATGATGTCGTCATCGCGAAAGATGAAACGGTCAAGGTCGCCGCGATCAAGCCGCACGCGCTGCTGCTCGGCGGGAATGGAGCCCATGACGGTGTTCATAGCGAGGTCGAAGCGGGCCTGGATGCGCTGGTAATCGGCCCACTTGCGGCCTTTGTCCTCGACGTAAAAGCGAGCCTGGCCGCTGGTGCCAAAGCGCTCGATCAATTGTTCGAGCGGCGTTTTGCGTGTGATGGCCACAACGCGAGGGAGTTGTTTGAGCGTGTTCATGGCTGCCTCCGGGGGGACAGTCCCCTTTGGGGGACTGTCCCGGCTCACCTAGCTCGTGCTCTTGGCGATGTTGTCTTCGAGCAGGTTCTTGAACGCGGCGGCGAAGATGTCGGGCGTGATGCTCAGGTGCTCGATCTTGCCGATGTGTCCGGCCAGTTCTTGCAGCGCCAGGCCCACCAGCACTTTGCCTGCGGCCTTCTGCCACACCTCGACGCGCATGCGATCGCCCTCGGCTTTGGCGTCGGCCATGAGCTTGGCGGCCTTGGCGTTACCCTGGGCCACAAGCTCAGCGGCTTTGGCGTTGCCGTCGGCGGCGAGCTGCTGGCGCTCGATGTCAGCGGTGACGCGTTCCTTTTCGCTCTCGGCGGTCAGGCGCACGTCGCGCAGGCGGTTGGCGCCGTTTTGCTCGATCAGCGCTTCCTGCCGTTTGGCCAGCTCGATCTGCGTGTGCAGCTCGTTCTCCTTGATCGCACGCTCTTTCTCCACGGCCAGTGCGCGGCGGGCGAAGATGGCTTCATCGGCTTTCTGTTGCAGCGATTCGCGCGTGGGTGTTTGCAGCGCCTTTTCGAGGTCGGCCACGGGCGAAACCTTGACTACCTGCACGCCGACGACGGCCAAGCCCAGGGCGGGGATCTCGGAATCCTTGCCCAGCGCCTGCACGATGGCCTCACGGATCGCAGCCGCGCCGTATGCTACGGCGTCAGTCAGCGAAACACCGGCGAGGTAGCGTCGCGTGGGCTCTTGAACGCGCGTGCTCCAGAACGCGGCCAGCTTCTCCAGCGGCTGCTCGACCCAATTGCCGGTCTGCAGGCCGATCGTGAAGTTGAGGCGCTTGGCGGAAGTTGCGGGCTCGGCGAAGCGATAGGTGATCGTCACCTGCACGCTGACCTCCTGCAAATCCTGCGAGCGTTCCTTGAGCATGAATGTGGCTTCGCAGTCCTCGACGGGAACCTGTGCGAGGGCAGCGCTGAGCGGATTGAACCAGTAGGCCAGGCCCGCGCCCTGCCGCACCAGGCGGCCCTTCTTGTAGTGCAGGATGTATTGATTGGGCTCCGCCCGAAGGTGTCCGAGCCAGCCGAGCTTGGTGATGTGTGCCATGACCGTTCTCCCGTTTGCGTAGGGGCGAGGTATGCCTCGCCCTTACAACTCAAAGTTGAATCCTTTTTTCACCAGTTTCGCGTACGTCTCTTCGTCAAAGCGGTAAAGCCTCGCGGCGCGGTGCGCAACGTCCTGCTCCTGCTCTTTGGTTGCCTCCAGCACGCCCAGGGCCAGCGCCTTTTTGCGGAAGTTGCGTTTGTCCAAAGCGCGGCCCAGGATTGCCTCGTACAGGTGCTGCAATTGCGTGAGCGTGAATTTGCGCGGCAGCAGCTCAAAGCCGATGGGCACGTAGCGCACCTTGTTGCGCAGGCGCCCCAGCGCCGTTTCGAGAATTCTCGCGTGATCAAAGGCCAGCGCCGGCGCCTGTTCGGCCGAGAACCACTGCGCTGCCTGCGCATCCGTGGCGGCCTGCACCTGCTGCTCGCCCAGCTTCACGAGAGCAAAGTAAGCCACGCTGACCGTGCGACCGCGCGGGTCGCGCTTGACTTCGCCGAACGTGTACAGCTGCTCGAGGAAAACGTGGGTGAGCCCGGTTTCCTCGGCCAGCTCGCGGCGCGCGGCTACATCGAGCGATTCATCCAAACGCACAAAGCCGCCGGGCAACGCCCATTTGCCCTTGAAGGGTTCCAGGCCGCGCTTGATCAGCAGGACCTTGAGGTCGCCTTCGTCGAAGCCCAGCACGGCGCAATCGACGGCGAGCGCGGGGCGGGGATATTCGTAGGTGTGAGGCATGACCGGCTCCTTAGTGTTTCTACTACACTATTATGGTGTATGGATAACACTAAGTCAAGCGGAAGTGCACAAAAAAACAGGCGCGGGGTGGCCGCGCCTGTTCTGCCTGTTTTGCCGTGTTCAGGCCCTGCGACGACGCAGACCCAGCGAGAACGCAAGCGCGAGCAGCGCAAGCGCGGCGAGCCACGCGGCATCGCTTTCCTGGGTCATGCATCCGCCGCCGCCGCCGCCGCCCCCACCGCCGGTGCCGATGGTGGTGCCGCCGGCGTAGTCAAACGTTTGCGTCAGGGTTTTGGGGCCAAGGGCGCCGTCCGTGAGCACGATGACCCTGTTCGAGCCGATTCCCGGGGGCACGGTCAGGCCGCTGATCTGGGTGCCGCCGCCGGAGATGACGGCCGTGCCGGGGCAAACCGCGCCGCCGATGGTCAGCGTGATCGGGGCAATGAACCCCGAGCCGGTGATGGTGATAGCTGCGCCGCCGGTTTGCACGTCGTAGGACGGGGCGAAGGTAGTCACGAAGAAGATGATCACGCCCAAAGTGTTGGTCGTGGGAGCCGGGGCGCCGAACTGAACGGTGCCGCCGGTGGCGTTGACATCGGTGGTGCTCGCAATGGTCGTGTTAAACGTTTCAGGCACCGAGGTGCCGGCTGTAGCCGCAACATTGAGGTAGACCCAGAGGTCACGGCTGGTGCCGTTGGTGATGACCAGGGCCGTGGACAGCGTGCATGCCAAAGTGCCTGCCGCGCCCGCGCCGGAGAACACGAGCGTGTCGAGGCCGGCATCGAAGACGCCGTTGCCGTTGTCGGCGTAGAGTTCCACGCCGTTGGCGGCAAGATCGGAAGTCCAGTTGCCGCTGCCGGCCGTCGTGAGCGTGATGGCGTTGACCGTGACCGTGTTATTGGTGGCCGTGAAGCGGAACAAGCCCAGCGCGTGGCCAAAGGCGCTGCCGCCCTCGCGCATCTGGGAAGCCGGGGCCGTGGGCGCGTTGGAAACACTGAGCACCGCCGCGTTGATCGTGAAACTTGCCGCATAAGCTGTGGGCGCGCCGGTTACCACGCCGCCCGAGGGCGGTGTGCCGGTGATACTCTGCAGGCGCGCGGCGAAATCCTCACCGGTTACGGCGCTGCCGCCCCACTTGGCCACGAGAAAGAACCGGCGCGTCGTTGCCGAGGGGAAAGCGGTGTTGGAGAGCGTGGCTGTGTAATCGCCGTTGTCGGTGATGAATGCTGTCCCGGCCGTTGCGACGGCCAGCGGATCACCGGCGGTGGGCCCGTCAAAGGTCCCGTTGGCGTTGCCGTCTTCGTGCAGCGCGAGGTAACTGTATGCGGAGAAATCGTTGCCGGTGCCGTTGGCGCGGAACGTGACCGTGGCAACCACCCACGCGGCAGCGATGGTGTTGATCGAAACGTCGCAGAGCACCACGCCGATGCCGCCTGCGCCCTGCTCGTTGTTATTGATGCCAGTGGCCGTGCCGGGCCCGTTGAGCGTCACGT
Source organism: Planctomycetota bacterium (assembly GCA_020845475.1). Lineage (GTDB taxonomy): Bacteria > Planctomycetota > UBA8742 > UBA2392 > UBA2392 > UBA2392. Next base: position 84,898 of record JADLFN010000048.1, on the reverse strand, counting down.
TCAGGTTGTTCGCCAGCAGGTTCAGGCCCGCCGTCGGCCCGCCGGTCGGCGCGGGCAGACCCGAAATCGTGGTGCCCGTGCTTGCGCCCGACGCGGCCTGCAACTGCGTGGCAAACGTCGTGTTATTGGCGCCATTCATATTGAAGGAAACCACGATGAAGTACATGCGCGTCGTGCCCGCCGTGAACTGCGACTCCGCGCCCGCGAGCGTGAAGTTCTGGGCGCCGTTGTCGCTTGGGAAGGCCGAGAAACCGTTGACCTGGGTGTCAACGCCGACGTCATAGGTGTTGTTGGCGTTGGCATCGCGGAACAGCACCACGTTGGAGTAATCGTTCTGGTCGTTTCCGCTGCCGCTCGACTGCACCGTGATCGATGTGACCGTGTTGAGCGGGCCGTTGGGGTAGGAAATCGTGAACGTCTGGATCACGAAGTCTGTGCCGCCGAGGTAGGCGCTGCCCTGCGTAGCCGCGCTCGAATCCGCAATCGTGAAACTGGGCGCGAGAATGACCGGGCCGTTCATCACCGTGCTGGGTGTTCCGGCGCTGGCGGACGTCGCGGACACCGCAATCGCACTCACCTGCACATTGAACGTGTGGCCGGGCGAAGCCGGCGTTGCGCCATTGAGCTTGACGACCACGAAATAGGTGCGGGTCTGGGATACGGCAAAGGTCTGGCCCTGGGTGAACGTGAGCGTGCCGTTGTCGGCGGGGTAGGCCGTGGCCGCAGCACCGTAAGGCTGATCGGTGCCGGGCGTGTAGCTGGCGCTGGAGTTGGTGTCTTCATAAATGCGCACTTCAGAGAATGCGGCGGAATCATCGCCCGAGCCGCTGGCCGCGATGGTGATCGAGACCAGGTCAGCGCTGCCAAGTGCGCCATTGGCGATGCTGAAGGTTCCCATGCTCACGCCGTTACCGCCGCCCGTGTCGTTGGCATACAGGTTCTGCGCTGTGCCGGCGGTGGCCGAGACAGTGAGTGTGGGCGCAACGATGACCATGCCGTTCATCTGGGTAGAAGGCGTGCCCGAGGCTGTGCCGCCCGTGACGCTGAGTGCCTGCACCGTGGTGTTGAACGTTTGACCGAGCGTGGCCAGCGTGGTTCCGTTGAGCTTGGCCACCACGAAATATCGTCGTACCTGGCTGGCCGCAAAGTTCTGGGATGCGGTGAAAGTGATCTGGCCGTTATCGCCCGGGTAAGCGGTGGCCGCTGTGCCGTAGGGCGTGTCGCCGGTGTCGTAAACGGTGGAGCTGTTGGTGTCTTCGTAAAGGCGTACTTCAGAGTAGGCGTTGGAATCGTTGCCCGTTCCCGAGGCCGCCAGCGTCACGCTGTTCAACGTCAGGGAGGAGGTGGAGGAATTGTTGGTGAGAGTGAACGTGCCGATGCTGCGGCCGCTGCCGCCGCCCGTGTCCGTGGCCAGCACCTGTTGCGCGGTGCCCGCTGTCGCAGTGCAACCCAGCGACGGGCCGGTGGTGTAGCCGATGTCCGCAAGGCCGTAGAGCTGGTTGGCGGTGCTGTTGCTCGGGTATTGCGGGGTCGATATGACCGAGCTCCAACAGGTAGTCACAAAGTTGATCGTCCCCGTCGGCTTCCACGGACTGGCCGGAGGATTGGCGTGATACCACCATTGTGTTCCCAGAACTGTCACACGGTATTGGCGGTTCGCGACCAACAAGACCGGCGTGGACAACGCGGCAACGCGCCACGCGCCCTGAGTTGTCGTGGTTGGGGTCGTGACTTGTGCGATGGGAGCGGCTGTGGAAGTGGAATCCCACAAGCAAACAATCTTCGCTGCCGTGTCGTTCTGGGTGCCCGCCAGATGGGTTACAGTAACGTTCGACTGGGTGGTCGTGAACGCATAACCCATGTTGTAACTACTGCTGTTGTAAGGAGTAAATACGCCTACCGGGTTGGTAAGGCCGACTGGGTAAGTCTGGGCCGAGATCGCTGCTGTGAACAGCGCGACAAGCAACAGCAAAGCAGCAGATTGCATCTTCATGGAAAGTTGCCCCTGTGATTACACGGTCAAAGTCAATGCAGCCAAACCTGTCAAAAACGCTTGACAGGTTGATCGGCCCTTGAAATTGGTTTTCTACGCGTGGTTGAAATGTACTCCGTTGCCGCCCTAATTACAACAATTCAATGACACGGCGATGACACAAAAAGTTGCACAATCGAACCTTTCGTCCGACAAAGCGTGCCCACGCACCACAAAATCTCGCGCGCATTGCCCCAAGAGGAACGGCAGTTGCACGGGCAAGGATGGCTGGCTCCGGACATTCACGGACGCTCTAACCACTTGAACCCGGTCCGCTCTTGCACCGGGTTTCACGTTCTCAGGAACCCAGAAATGAGCCCATAGCGCGGCCTGCGCTGCCGCCGTCACACGCAGACGTTTCCTCAACGCCCATGGACTCTTGCAGCCGCATGCTTACATTCGCTGCACAGGAGGAACCGATGACCACGATTCCCGTCAAGGCGCGCATTGCCAAGGGCGCGCACATCAGCGGCATGGCCGAGTACAAGCGCATGTACAAGGCATCCATTACCAAGCCCGAAGAGTTCTGGCGCGAGCAGGCCAAGGACCTGACCTGGTATCACCACCCGCACAACATCCTCGATCACGACACCCAGGCCGTGGATTTCTCGTGGTTCGGCGGCGGCCTGTTGAACGCTTGCTTCAACTGTGTTGATCGCCACGCCGCTGCTACGCCCGAAAAGATCGCGATCATCTGGGCCAAGGATGAACCCGGCCAATACGAACGCATCAGCTATCGCGAACTGAAGCACCAGGTCGCCAAACTGGCCAACGTGCTGCTGGCCCACGGTATCCGCAAGGGCGACCGTGTTTGCATTTACCTGCCGATGATTCCTCAAGCCGCGTTTGCGATGCTGGCCTGCGCGCGCATTGGCGCGGTGCACAGTGTGGTGTTCGCGGGTTTCTCGGCGGAGTCATTGCGCGGGCGCTTGATCGATGCCGGCTGCAAAATGCTGATTACCTCCAACGAAGGCCTGCGCGGCGGCAAGCGCCTTGCGTTGAAAAAGACCTGCGATCAGGCCCTTGAGGGCCTCGACACGGTCAAGACGGTGCTCGTTGCAAAGCGCACTGACGCCGAGGTACCGATGCAATCCGGCCGCGATTTCTGGCTTGCTGACGAAATGGACAAACAACGCAGCACTTGCCCCTGCGAATGGATGCACAGCGAAGACCCGCTGTTCATTCTCTACACCAGCGGCAGCACCGGCAAACCCAAGGGGCTGATGCACACCACGGCGGGCTACCTGCTTTACGCGGCCATGACTCACAAATACGTGTTTGATTGCGGCGAGTCTGACGTTCACTTCTGCGCCGCAGACGTGGGCTGGGTCACGGGCCACAGCTATATCGTGTATGGCCCGCTGGCCAACGGCGCGACCACCGTAATCTTCGAGAGCATTCCCACGTATCCCGACGCCGGCCGCTACTGGCAGATCTGCGACGACATCGGCGCGACCATTTTCTACACCGCGCCCACGGCGCTGCGCGCGATCCTGCGCGAGGGCGACAAGTTCGTCACGAAGTACAAGCGCGACACGCTGCGCGTGCTCGGAAGCGTAGGTGAGCCGATCAACCCCGAGGTCTGGGAGTGGTACCACGACGTCGTCGGCGAGGGCAACTGCGCCGTCGTCGATACCTGGTGGCAAACCGAAACCGGCGGCATCCTCATTACACCGCTGCCCGGCGTTACACCCTGCAAACCGGGCTCGGCTACGCTGCCGTTCTTTGGCGTGCAGCCGGTGATTGTTGACGAGCGCGGCAAGGAGCTGACGGGCAACAACGTCAGCGGCAATCTGTGCCTGCGCGGCTCGTGGCCGGGCCAGGCGCGCACGATCTACGGCGACCATTCGCGCTTCAAGCAGACCTACTTCTCGACGTATCCGGGACTCTATTTCACGGGCGACGGCTGCAAGCGCGACGAGGACGGCTATTACTGGATCACGGGCCGCGTCGATGACGTGATTAACGTGAGCGGCCACCGCCTGGGCACAGCAGAAATCGAGAGCGCACTGATTACCCACGAAGCCGTGGCGGAAGCGGCGGTGACGGGCTTTCCGCACGACATCAAGGGCACGGGCATTTATGCGTTTGTCGTCATCAAGCCGGAGTATGAGAAAACGCCGCACGATGAATTGATAGGCGGCCTGAAGGCGGCGGTGCGGCGCGAGATTGGACCCATTGCCACACCCGACCACATCCAGATCGTGGCGGGCCTGCCCAAGACGCGCAGCGGCAAAATCATGCGGCGCATTCTGCGCAAGATTGCGGCGGGCGAGTACTCGCAGCTGGGCGATATCACAACGCTGGCCGACCCGGGCGTGGTGGAGAAGATCGTCAACGACCACAAGGCCAAGAAATAGCCTGCAAAGGCAATCCACAGATTACGCAGATGACACAGATAAGAAGCCTTTGCCTCGGCCGTCATCTGTGAACTTCTGCGCTATCTGTGGATGGCAGTTGCGGTTTCCTGACCGTTACTTCTTGCCGTCGTAGTAATTCAGCAGGTCGCGAATCGCCCAGGCCACGTCTTCGTGGGCGCCGTCGAGGCGGCCGCCGTCTCCAGCCTTGTCCCAGCCGCCTTCGCGGGTTCGACCTTTGCCCGTACCCTTGAAGAGCGTCTTGCCTGCGGCGTTCTTGATTAAGAGGTGCGCTTCAATCACGGCCGGAGAGTAAGTGAAAAACGTGTAGTGGCCGCGATCGATGTGTTTAATGGTCATCTCAATCGTCGCGCCGTCCTTGGAGCCGAGATAGATCGGACGCTGGCTGTTGCCGTTGACCGTGCGCAGATAAACGCTGTTGCTGCGCGAGTGCATCTCGTTCCAGTCCTTGTCCGAAATCTCCCACGTGTCCGGTCGCTTGAAATCCCACTCCACGTTGCTCGCGGAAAAAGACGGAGTGCTGCGAAGTTCGGCTTCGTTCATTTCTTCAACAGCGAAAAAGCGCGGCGGCCCGCAGCCCGCCAACAGCAGCGCCATCAATGCCAGCACGCCCATCGAAATACGGTTCATGAATCGCCCTCCCGTCATTTCTTCTTGCGCACTCTGCCCGTGCGCTTGGGTGCATCTGACGCAGACTGTTCTTCCAGTTTCTTGAGCAATGCGCCCTGCTTCTGGTGCGCATCAATGACTTTCTGCAGCGTCTTGATCTTCACGCCTGCGGCCTCGTGATCCTTCTCCAGCTTGTTCAGGCGTTTGCGCGCTTTGGCGTATTTCTCGAACACCCCAACGCCGACCTCTTCGAGCACTCGCACCATGCGCGTGTCAGCGCCCGGTTCCTTGCGCTCGGCGGCCTCAAGATGGCTGCGTATCTTGGTTTCGAGCGAGATCATCTCGTTCTTCCAATAGACTTCCTTTTCGTGTTCCGACGTCCGCGCGCGCTCGACTTCCGCCTGCATGCGCTCGATCTGGGCGCGGCGCTGGCCGGAAAGCCGCTTGGCTTCAATGCTCTCCTGCTTCGCTTCCTGGCTCTTGCCCTCGAGCTCGTCGATGCGATCCTGGATTGCGGCCGCCTCCATTTCCGCTTCCCGCGTCAGATCGCGCTGGCGCTGCAATTCCTCGAGATCAGCCTTGTGTCGCGTCTCCCACTTGTCGCGCTCGGCCGCAAGCCTGTCGTCGGCCAGCTTGCGCTCGCTTTCCACGGCGGCCGCAAGCGATTCCATGGCGGAAGCAGGCGCGGAATTCATGCGCTTTTCGCGCTCCTCTGAAACTTCGGCCTCCAGCACCGTGATGCGCCGGTCGCGCTCGATCCGTACCTGCATCTCAGCTTCCAGGCGCGCACGCACTTCAGCCAGCGACACTTCGTGCTCGTGGCGCGCGGCTTTCTCCTTCTCCGCGAAAGCCTCGGCCTGCTCGGTCTCCAGTTGTGCTTCGGCGAGTTGCTCCTTGAGGCCGTCGGCCTCCTGTGCAAGCTGGGCATTCACACCGCGCGCTTCCTCGAGCTCGCGGGCGACCTGGGCAGCCGTAGCCGCGGCGGCGCCAAGCTCGCCATTCTGGTTTTCGAGTTCCTTGATGCGCTGCTCGGACTCGGCAAGCAATTGCTGGGCTTCGGCAAGTTGCTTCTCCGCGCCTCGCTCTTCGTGGCCGACTTTTGCCAACTGTTCCTGAAGGCCCTTGATCTCGGCCATGGCCTGCTCAAGGCCTACGCGCAGTTCATCGCGCTTGCCCGTGATCTCCTCGATACGGTTGCGCAGCCGCTCGTTTTCCGCCTCCATCACGGAAAGCGAGCGCGCGGCTACTTCCTTTTCGATTTCGATCTTCTCGGTTGACTGGGCCTCAAGCTCGGTCACTTCGGCCTTTAATTTTTCGAGTTCGGTCTGAGCGACGTGAAGTTCCTGGGCCGTCTGTTCGCGCTGCGCCAGGGCGGCCGTCAACTGGCCTGACTTCTCTTCAAGCTCGCGGATTCGCTCGCGCAGTTTTTCCTGCTGGGCTACGGCCTTTTCCTGTTCCTGGCGCGCCTTTTCGAGCTCGCGCTGTGCTTCGTCACGTGCAACCTCGGCGCGCACGCGCTCTTGCGTAAGGGCGTCGATTTCCCGGTTCCTTTCGCGCTGCTTGTCGAGCTGAGCCTGCAACTTCTCGATTTCAGACTGCCGGCGTTCGGCTTCACGCCGCGCTTCATCGCGCTCGCGCTGGGCCGCGCTCGAGCTCTCTTCGTAAAGCGTGATCTCCGTTTTGAAGTCAAGGATCTGCTGCTGCGCTACGGTCAACTGCACGTCGCGCGCGTGAAGTTTGCCCTCGAGTTCCTTATCGGGGGCGGCGCTGCGCTGTTCGGCGAGCTTGCGCTCGTTCGCAAGCTGTTCCTTGAAGACATTGAGATCCGTGTAGGCGCCGTCGCGTTCGCTGCGGGCGATTTCAAGGTCGGCTTTGGTTCGCGCCAACTCGGATTGCACCATGCTCACGCGCTTGGAATCCGCGTTCTTGTGCGCCAGCTCCTGCACCATCGTGTCGTTCTGGCGGCGGGCTTCATCGAGCGCGCGCGTCAGGCGCTCCACTTCATCCTCGAGCAGCGAAAGCGCGCGCTCATTGACCTTACTTTCGCTTGCGCTTTGCAGATTCCGGGTCATCTCCTCCTGGATCAGGAGTTTTTTTTTGAGAGCTTCCAGTTCCTCGCGCGCCGCCTTGAGCTGTTTTTCGGCATCGTCGAGTTTGGTCTTGGGCACCACATCGCCGGCCTGCATGCCGCCCATCTGCGCTTCAAGTTTCTTGCGCAAATCGGCTTCGTGCGTGACCTGCGAGGCCATGACGCGCTTTTCTTCCAGCCACTTGCCCTCGGCTACGCGCAGCGCTTCGAGGTCGGCGGCGACGTTGTCGTACTTGCGCGCGATCATCGAAAGCTCGCGCACCTGCTCGTTGAGCTTCTTGATTTTCTCGTCGGCTTTTGAGAGTTCGCCTTTGGCGTGCTCGCCGCCCACGGCCGCCTGGCCTTTGGCCTCGGCCAGTTGTTTTTCCAGCTGCGTGATGCGCTCATCGCGCTGCGTCACTTCCTTGTGCAATTCGGCCTGCTTCTCGGCCGCTTGTTTGGCCAGCGCGGCTTCCTTTTCTGCCTTTTTCACGTGTTCGTTGAGGCGGGCGAGCTCGGCTTCGTTCTTCTTGCGCTCTTCGGCCAGGCGATCTTCCAGCGCCTTGCCGCCGGGCACGATTTCGCCCTTCTCGATCGCCTTGAGCTTCTGCTCGGCTTCGCGGCGCAGGTTTGTTTCATGGGAAAGCTGCGCGGCGATATTGCGCTTTTCTTCAAGCCACTTGCCTTCACTGGTGCGCAGCTTCTCGAGTTCGGCGTCGATCTGCTCGTACTTGCGCTCTTTTACGCCATAGTCGCGCACCTGATCCTGCAGGCGCTTGAGTTTGTCCTGCAACTCGCGCTGGCTGCCGCTGGCGCTTTCCGTGGCGTTGACCACTTTTTCGCGCGCGACCGAAAGCTCACCCTCAAGCTCGGAGATGCGCGCCTCGTACTTCTCCGCGGCGGTGGTGTCTTTACGCAGCTTCTCGCTGGCGGCTTCCGTGGCCGTGGCGCGGGCGTTGGCTTCGTCCACTTCGCGCTCTGCGCGCTCGCGGGCCTGTTTTTCCTGGTTGATGGCCTCGTCGCGTTCGGCCAGCGTGGTTTCCAGCTCTTCGACGCGCGACTGCAACTCCGCCGCTTGCGCCTTGGCAGCCTCAAGGTCGGATCCCAGTTGCTCAGCGAATTGCTCCGCCTCCTGGTGCTCCGTCGTCTGGCCTGCGCGCAGCGATTCAAGCTCCGAGTTGGCCGCCGCCAGCGCGTCTTGCGCCGCCACCAGTTCGCCCGCCGTGTGATCCAGCGCGGCTTCGCTTTCCTGCATGGACGCCGAGGCTTCCTCCACCTGGCGCTGGGCGTCGGCGTAGAGGTCCACCATCTGGGCGTTCTTCTGCTGCAACTCGCGAATCTGCGCTTCGTAGTACTGCGTGTTCTGGTCGGCGCTGGCGCGGCCCTGAACGTTCTGGTCAAGCATGCCCTGCAATTCATCCACGTAGCCTTGCAGGCGCGCAATCTCGTCGCGCAGACCCTGTTCGCGGCCCTGCACTTGCTGCATCTTGAGCTGCATCTGCGTGTTGTCGGCGGTGAGCTGCGCGAGCTCATCAGCCGTCACGCCATCGGTTACATATTTGTCGATGATCGAATGAACGATGCCCTTGATGACGTCGGGCGTGATGACTTTGACGCGGTCCGGCAGATCATGCTTGCTGCGTACCTGCGCGCTGCGCTCGAGATTCTGGACGGCGCGGCCTACATCATCCGTGGGCGGGCCCGAAGGCGAGGGCGCCGCTGCACGGGGTGCGGGGCCGCGCTGCGGCACGGCAGGGCCGCGCCCGGAAAGGCTCTGGTCACTGCCGCCGGGAAGTCGGATCTTGCGTTCGGGTTCGGGTTTCTTGGCCATGGCGTCACCTGTGTAAGGAGTGCACTTCTAGCTCATTTACACGCCGTGGCCAAGTGTGGGGACTGCCATGGAAAAAGCAGTCCCCGTGGCCGAATTACCGTTTTCTGTCTTTTTCCTCGGCCTTGGCCTTGCTCTCGGCTGCGGCCTTCTGGGCATCCTCGAACAGCTTCTTCATGGTCTTGGGCGAGTTGTCGTCCTTGGGCACATAGCCAAAGGCGTCGGCAAAGCCGTCGTATTCGATGCAACGCGTGCAAACGAGAAAGAGTTTGGCCTTGCCCTCATTCTCCTGGCGTACTTCGTAAAACATCATCACGCGACGCATTTCTCCCGGCGCCGATGGATTTTCGGCATAGGTCGTAACCACGACGTATTCGTGGTTCGCGTCCATTTTCACCGTGTTGATGGTGAAGCCGTCTTTCCCGACCAGAGATGAATTGGCGTAAACAGGTTGAGCACTGCGCGTCAGCACGTCGTAGCCGTAAAAACACGCACCCGCGACGGCCGCAAGCGCAAACAGGCACTTTGAAACGGTGTCAAGTTTCATGGTTTCCCCAAGTTGGATTTCAAACGCAATGGAAGACAAAGCCCGCAAGCGGGCACGAGGGGCAACAGATGTCAGGGGAAAGCGCCTCACATGGGACGCGGGGAACCGCTATGAATGTGGGTTTACGGGCGGCTGCCTTACAGAAAAACAAAGCCGAAAAGCCAAAGGCGCAGGGATGGACAAAATCGGCAGGATTTCAATCGCATAGGTCAATGCAGGGCTCGCCGTTGTCCTGTAATCCTGCCTATCCTGTTTATCCCTGCGCCGTTGTGCCGCTACGCCGGCGTGCGTGCGAAATCGCTGGGCAGCGCTCTGGCAGCCAGTTCGAAGCGCGTGAACCTTCTATGGAACATCATGTGTACGTCGCCCGTGGGCCCGTTTCGGTTCTTGGCCACGATCAAATCGACGGGGTAGGAATCCTGTCCGGGCGCGTTGGTGCCGTCCTCGGCGATCTGCTGGTAAATCATCACCACCTGGTCGGCGTCCTGCTCGATGCTGCCGGATTCGCGCAAGTCGGCGAGCATCGGGCGTTTTTCGCGAGTGCTTCGCTGCTCAACGCCGCGATTCAATTGCGCGGCCGCGATCACCGGCACTTTCAGCTCGCGCGCCAGGGCCTTGAGGCCGCGCGAGATGTTGCCGATTTGCAGGTGGCGGTCGAGCTTTTCGTTGTCCTTCACGAGCTGCAGGTAATCAACGATGATCAGCTCAATATCCGCGCGCTCCTTGAGGCGCCGCGCCTTGCTTCGGATTTCGCTCATATTGAGCGTGAAGCTGTCGTCGATATAGATCTGCGCGTTGGCCAGTTGCGCCTTGGCCTGTTTCAGCCGCGTCTCGTCGTCACCGTGGAAAATACCAAGCTTGGCCGCGCGCAGATCCACGCCCGCGCGCGCGCACAGAATGCGCTGCACGATTTCCGTGCCCGTCATTTCGAGCGAAAACAGCAGCACGCCGCCCTTGCCGTCTTCGCGGCGCTCGTGCGTGCTCAGCGCCACGTTTTCGGCGATGTTCAGCGCCAGCGAGGTTTTGCCCTGGCCAGGTCGCGCGCCGACCACAATCAGCTCGCCCGACTTCCAGCCCGTGGTGAACTGGTCGAGGTCGGAATAACCGCTCGAGAGGCCGGGCAGAATGTGGCTGTCATGGCTTGCGCGCCAATCTTTCATCGTCTGCTGCTGCTCAATCACCTGGTTCAGCAGCGCGAGAAAGTTATGCGTCTCGCCGTGATAGCGCGCGGCTGCGAGTTCAAAGACCTTGCGCTCCATGGTCTCAATCACTTCTTGCGGCGAGCGCGTTTCCTCCATGGCCATGGCGCGGATTTCGCCCGTGCTGTGCACCACCTCGCGCAGCACATAGCGGTCGCGCACGATGGTGGCATAGCCGCCCGCGCCATAGGCGCTGGGCACAGCATGCGAAACTTCGCTCAGGTAAGCGTTGAGCAGATCGGCGCCGCCGCAGGCTTCAAGGGCACCCTGCTTGCGCACTTCTTCAGAGACATGCACCCAGTCAATCTCCGCGCCGCGCGCGGAAAGCGACATCATGGCTTCATAGATGTGCTGGTGCGAGGCGCGATAGAACATCTCCGGCGATTTCAGAATCGGCGCGATTTCGCTCAGGCAGGCGTTATCAATGAAGATCGCGCCGAGCACAGCCTGCTCGGCTTCGATGTTATGCGGTACAGAAATGGGCGTTTCGGCCATGCGGGCAGTGTAGTAACGCAATAGACAAGGCCACCGCGTTCAGCGAATGTTTGGAACTGTCAGCAAATCAGAGCCCCCTCGGGACCGAGGGGGCTCTGATTGTTTGGGAATCTAGACCAGCTTCGAGACTACCACGCTCGGGCCTTCCACTTTGGTTACGTAAACCTGAGTGCCGGCGTCGATGAACTCGCCCTTCGTAACCACGTCAACAAGCTGGCCGTTTTCCAACTCGATTTTGCCGGCGGGCCGCAGGGCCGTACGCGCGATGCCGGGCTGGCCCGTGAGGTGATGCTGCGGGTCAAGCGCCACGCCGCGCAACTCGCCCGGCCTGGCATCCCTGGGCAGCATGGCGCGGAAGCCGGGCAGGCGCGGCAGGAGCCAGAAGAACATCAGGCCGATGATCGTTGCGCCAATCACCGTGCCGCCGGCGCTGATGGAATAACCCATGGCGTCATTGAAGCTGCCGTGCTCGACAACCAGCGTGTGAATACCCAAGAACAAGCCCACGCAAGTCAGTGCGATGCCCGTAATGCCCGCGACGCCAAAACCGGGCAGCACAAAAATTTCCGTCAGGATCAACGCGATGCCCAGACCCAGCAACAGTGCCGGCAGCCACAGCGAGGCCATGCCGAAACTCGGCGCGGCATCGGATACGTCAGCCGCACCAAGCGGATGGCAGTAAGCCAGCAACACCAGCACAAGCAGCGTCAGCGGTGACTCAAGAATCTTTTTCAGGGCGTTCATGGCTACCCTCCTTCACGTATCAGGATAGTAATACGCGGCCACAGCAAAACGCCGTTACAAACCGGCATCGAAATTTGGAGCAACAGTCAGCGCGTGTAGCGCCACTCGGTTTGGAGCGTGAGGCAGTTCATGGCCGTGGCATAGACGCGGCCTCCAGCTTTGCTCCAGGCGTCGACAGCGTCCCAGCTTCCGTATTCGTCGAGAGTTTCCGCGGTCTCGGCGGTTTCGCCTTTGCGGAAGCCGCGCTGATTTTGGGTCAGCGCGTCCATGAGCGGTTTGCGCCATGTCTGCCAGAATTTGTCGCCCATCTGGTAGAGCGCGAGGCTGCCAAAGTGCCAGTAGTAGTAATCGATTTTGTTCTGGCTCCACGTGGGCAGTGCGTCACCTTCATTCATTGACTTGGCTTGGGCAACCAACCACTTGTTTTTGCTGTCCCAGTCTTTGTGGCCGATCGCCAAGCGTCCGCAAATGTGCATAGCATTGAGCGTATCGTTGAAATCAAAGCCCATTGCATGCGCGAATCGGCTGTTAGTCGTGCCAGGGGAGTCGTAACCGGTGACAACTTTGCCACTGACTACCTTGGTCGCGGAAAGAAACCACTTGGACGCGCCTGCATATGCTTCCCGCGCGTCAAGATTCGCGCCCGCCAACACCGCCGATCGCAACGCCAGCATCATCCAGGTCGTGAGCGATGTGTCGCTGTCCTTGGGTTTGACGGCATAGCGCCAGCCGAGTTCAGGATTGCGCGCCTTGAGTATGAAGCTGGCCGCAGCCCGAATGCAGGGCCTTAGAATTTCGCTCTCTCCAATCAGGTACAGCTCAGAGATCGCGATTGTCGCCGTCGCGTGGGCGTAGAACTCACAGTTCTGGTTTCCGATAATGAACCCGCCGTCGTTGCGCTGGCGTTTGAGCAGATAACCGATGCCGCGCTTGATGCTTTTGCCGTAATCGGCGTCGCTTTCGTCGATGCCCGCCGCCACAAATGCCATGAGCGAGAGTCCGGTCAATCCCATATCGGCGCTTTCGCCGCTCCAGCCGTTGTCGCTGCCCATGCGGCCGGGATCGACGAACTCAGCGTTGTAAGTGATCTTGGCTTTCTTGCGCGTCGTCGCCGATGAGAACTCCGTGCCGCTCCAGTGGCCGTCGTGGCATTGGTGGTCTTTGAGCCAATCAAGCGCGGCTTTGATTCGATACCAATTGCCGCTCTTGCGGGCGATTTCGGCGCGTTTGGGCAGGCCGATGAATTTCACCGGCTCGCCCGCCAGCTTCACGAGCTTGCGGTACTCCTGCTCGTTCACTTCATCGCCGAGATCTTTTTTTCCTGCGGCGCGCTTGAACGGGCATACGAACTTGAGGCCGCATTTCGTGTCCGCCAGCACCCAGCAATACTCGAATCTGCCGGGCTCGAATCCGCCCGTGCGCTGTTCGAGTTTCAACACCTGCACGCGCGGCAGCACGTCCTCGCGCAAGCCCGCAAGCAAACCGTCAATGCCGCCCTTGCCGCTGCTTGCCAGCGCGCCCCAATAGCGTCCCTCAAGCGAGACGAACAGCAGGCGCGTGATTTCGAGATCGCCGCCGGGAAGTTCGGGTAGCGTCCATTCCACTTTCAGGCGCTCGCCTTTCGCTAACGGAACGGGCGCGAGCCAAGGCTGGTAGCAGGGCAGATAGTAGAGATCGCTGCGGGTGGTGTGCGGCGCGACGGCGCTCCAGCGCGGGTTTGAGATGCCGCGCCATTCGAGGTCTTTGTCTGCCACGAGCACGGCCACGAACAGATACCACGTATCGCGCCGGTCGATAAAGCCCGTGGGCCGGCGGTCAACATCGGCAGCCTGACGCTGGCGCTCGATGCGAGGCCCACCGCCGGCCTTCCAGCTTTCGGCATCGAAGAAATCGGCCGTCAGGCGCCTGCGCCAATCGGGCAGGCGCTTGTCCATGTTCTCGGGCCACTCTTCGTAAAGAAAGAACGCCTGAAAGGCGATGACCTCGTAGTCGGGCCGGTCCCATGTAAATTGCAGCGCGCACGGCTCTTTGTCGGAGTTCGTGGGTGCTACGCGCACGGGCCGGAATTCGAAATCGGCCGCACTCAGCGACGAAGCCAGGCACAGTGTGAAAAGCGCGAGTCGAAACATGGCAATACAAACGGGGATTGTTTCGGAGTGGTTTTAGTATACCCCATGAATCGCACCCGCGCGGGAAAACATGCCACGACGCTCCGCCATTTCCTCCGCCGCAGCTTCCACCCGCCGCGCTAAAGAGCGCTTTGACGCCGGCGTCATGCGCCTGGCCTCCGTGGTGGGCTGGGCGGGCGTTCTGGCGCTTTGCGTGGTCGCGCCGCTGTGGCTTTCGCGCCGAGACGAGCAAACCACGATCTGGCTGGTGGGTGCTTTGCTCGCCGCAAGCCTCGTTGGCTGGCGCAATGTGAATGAAGGCCAGAATGCGCTCAGCCGCGCCGTCGGCCCTTCGCTGGGCATGTTCGTGTTCTTCTGGCTGCCGCTTGCCTGCGGCGCGGCTTCTTTGTTCGAGGCGCGATTGTCGCAGGCGACGGGGTTTGAATCGCCCGATCACGCGTTTTGGCTTATCGTGCGCTGGTATCCGCCCATAACGGTCATGGCCTGCGCGGCGGCCTACTTGAAGCGGCAGGCCCTGCCGCGCACGCGCGTTCACTTCTGGCGCGGCGTCGGCTCGATGGTGCTGCTGCTGCCCTATGCGCTGCTGTTTGCGTACCTGGTGCTGCACTTGCGCGTGCAGCCGCTCGAGGGCCCGCTGCACGAAACTCTGGCACAGGTCGGCCGATATTCGATCATCGTGCAGATTCTGCTGATGTACTTCGTGGGCGGCGCGGCTAATTAGCGCAACTTTCGGCTTGTTCGGTGTTGAATGAGTGTCACTTCAAGGAGCGGCCATGGTTCGTCATTGGGGCATTGCATTGCTTGCGTTGTGCGCCGTTGCGTTCACGGTTCAGGGACAAGGCCGGGGCAAAACGCCTTTCAGTGAGTTCGACAAAACCAAGCCGCTTGCCGGGGAATGCCCGCCGCGCCTGCACCTCAAGGACACCGAGGGCAAAGAGATGGACCTGCGCGACTACCTGGGCTCGTGGGTCGTGATGGAGTTCGGCAGCTACACCTGACCGCCTTGCGTGCGCCAGTTCGGCGAGATGGAAAAGCTGCAAAAAGAGTTCGCGGGCGAAGTGGTCTTCCTGTTTGTTTACACCAAAGAAGCGCACCCCGACGACGGCCCGGAAAACCGCCGCGACGCCGAAGACACCGGCGGCTGGCGCATGAAAAATAACGCCGTCAAGATCGACAAACACAAGAGCTACGAAGAGCGCGTCAAGGCCGCCAAGGATTTGCGCGACGCAGGCAAAAAGAACTGGCGCGTGCTCGTGGACGATATGGACAGCACCGTGCAAAGCGCCTGGGGTAAGCTGCCCAACAGCGCTTATCTTATCGCACCTTCGGGCCGCATTGCAGGCAAGTGGGCCTGGGTCAGCGCCGATCCCATTCGTGAAAAACTCAAGGCAGAGAAGAGCCTCAAGCCCTGGACGATCGCCGATGACCCGCAACTGCCGCTGCGCTCATGCACGGAAGGCGCGTGGCTGAGCTATGACGTGGGTGGCGCCAAGGAGACGATTACATTTGGCAAGTGCGTTGAATCGCGTGTGACGCGTAACGGCACGACGCTTGAGGTCAAGCCTTTCGAATCAAGCGAGCGGGCCAAGCCCGTGACCAAGACGCTCAAAGTTAACGGTGTGGAACTTCCCTGCGTGATCGTCACGAAAGACAAGACGGAAACATGGATCAGCCCCTGGCTGCCCGGCGACGGCGTGGCCAAGGTTGTCGAGGACGGCAAAGTCACGCGGCTGCTCACTGACGCAGGATTCGAGAAAGACAAATCCATGCTCAAGGCCTACGAGCCCGAGAAGTGGAAGGGCAAGTAGCCACCAATGTGCTCTGCGCTTGCGCCCTGCGCCAAGTGGTCACATAATGTGGTCATGAGCAAGACCATGTCAGCCACGAAGTTCAAGGCACACGTTCTGGCGCTGTTGGAGCGCGTCGCGAAAACGGGCGAGAAAATCGTCGTCACCAAGCGTGGCAAGCCTATGGCCGAGTTGAGAAGGACCCAGGCGTCATCCAAGTCCAAGCGCAAAAGCCTCAAGGGCAGCGTGAGGATACTCGGAGACATCATCTCCCCCGTCGATGTCAAATGGGAGTCCGATTGGAAGTAGTTCTCGATACCCACGCGTGGCTTTGGCATTGGGCCACCACGCGTGGCCTTACTGTAGCTGCTGAAAAGGCCATGGCGCGCGCGGGTGCGTTGATCGTTCCCGCCATCTCCTGTTGGGAAGTCGCAATGCTGGTCTTGGAGCGCCGCGTGGAGCTGGACTTGCCGATTGACGAGTGGTTTGAACGGGCCTTGGCCGAGCCGCGATACGAGTTGTGTCCGATCACTCCCGACATTGCCATTGACTCGGCGAGCTACGGACGAAGTCGGCTTCACGGAGACCCCTGCGACCGTCTGATTGTGGCTACAGCACGCATGTTGAAGTGCCCCTTGATTTCGGGTGACTCCCGAATCCACGATTCGGGCCTCGTTCAGTGCATCTGGTAGCGGGTTCAATAGCCGCGCGTCGCTGCTAGAATCCGCGTAGAGGACCATCATGAGCCAGGCAACCGAGCACCGGGGCAAACCCAACTTCTTCGACATTGATTTTGCGGTCAGCCCGTTCATCGCGATTTGGGAAATCACGCGCGCATGCGATTTGCGCTGCGTACATTGCCGCGCTGAGGCGATCCCGAATCGCGATCCGCTGGAACTCACGACCGAGCAGGGCCTTAAACTCATCGAGCAGATTTCGAGCTTCAGCGAGACAGCGAAACCACTGTTCGTGATCACCGGCGGCGACCCGATTAAACGCCCCGACGTTTACGACTTCATTCGGCATGCGGATAAGGTTGGTCTGCGCTGCGCGGTCACGCCCAGCGCCACGGGTCTTTTGACGCGCGAAGCCATTCACAAAATGAAAGTGGCCGGCCTGACGCGCATGGCCATTTCGCTTGATGGCAGCACCAAGGAAATCCACGACAACTTCCGTCGCCAGCCCGGCAGCTACGACCACACCCTGCGCGCGATCAAAGATGCGATTGCCGAAGGCCTGACGGTCCAGATCAACACCACGATCTCGCGCTGGAATCTCAACGACATCGACAACCTGTGCGCGCTGATGCAGGGCCTGGGTCTGACGTTGTGGAGCGCGTTCTTCCTCGTGCCCACGGGGCGGGGCGAAGAAAAGGACGAGATTTCACCCGAGCAATACGAACAGGTGCTCGAGAAGCTTTATCAAACCGCGAAAAAAGCCCAGTTCGACTTCAAGGCCACCAGCGCGCCGCACTACCGCCGCATCGTGCTGCAGCATCAACGTGAAGAAGGCCGCGCTGCTGATTCGATGCGCTTTGTGCCGCCCAATGCCAGCTACGGCTCCGACGGCAAGATTGGCGGGCCCGCTGAAGCCACGGGCAAAGACGCACCGCCTCCGTGGGTACTGCGCCCGATGCTGCCCGGCGCTTGGTCGCGCGGCGATGCCATGGGTCGAGCCGCGCGCGGCGTGAACGACGGCAATGGCTTCATCTTCATCGATCACCACGGCGAGGTTTACCCGTCAGGGTTCCTGCCGCTCAAGTGCGGCAACGTGAAGAAGCAGAGCATCGTCGAGATCTACCGGAAGCAAGTGGACCTCGTGCGCATGCGTGATTTCGCGCAGCTCAAGGGCAAGTGTTTTGCCTGCGACTACCGCGATGTCTGCGGCGGGGCGCGCTCTCGGGCCTTTGCCGTCACGGGCGACTACATGGCCAGCGAGCCCTACTGCACCTACGTGCCGCCCTCGCTGGCGCACGTTCAAGGCGTGGATTGGCTCTCGCCCAAAATGCTAGTGGCCGACGTTAAGCCGATGATGAAGACGTAATTTGATGACGGGTGACTGGTGGCTCGTGGCCAAAGGCCTTCAGTACACCGGATCCTTTCTTCGTAAGGGCCCCTAGCAAGCCACTGATCATCAAACACCAGCCTCCAATCACCATCTTTTCCCGTGAGATTACCCGGGCGTGACGCACTATCCGCGCAACACATGATTGCCGGGCACCGGCCAACCGTAAGCGATTCAGACCGATTGGGAGACTGTATGACCGCGTTGAAGAACCTGTTCCTTGCCGCTGTGGCGCTTTGTGCGCTGGGCTTTTTGATGACGCCGCGCCTTGGCGCGCAGGACAAGAAGCCTGAACCCAAAGCCGAAGACAAGAAAACCGAAAGCGCCGACAGCCTGACCGTCACGGCGCCGATGCGCTACGAAGGCCTGATCTTCGTCGATGCCATGGTCAACGGCAAAGGCCCCTACAATTTCCTGTTCGACAGCGGCGCCTCGATGACCATGCTTTCGAACCGTCTTTGCACCGAACTCGACATCAAGAAATCTGACGAGCCCATGCCCGTGGGCGGCGTTGGCACGCAGGACGTTCGCGCGGCTATCGCCACCACGATCACCGTGGCCGGTTTCACGCGCAATGATTGCGCCTGCGGCGTGACGAGCTTCGACCACATCTCCGGCGAGCTTGGCAAGCACATGATGGGCATTGTCGGCCAGAACATGATCAAGTTCATGAAGCGCATCGAGCTCGATTTTGCGGCCAGCACCATGACCGTCACGCGCTTTGCCGACGGTGAGGGCCCCAACCCCGAAGAAGACATGCAGGAAAACGCGATCCGCGGCATGGCCCGCGGTGAAGGCATGCCCGGCATGCCGGGAATCCCCGGAATGCCCGGCGGCCGCAAGCAGCCCAAGAAAGAGCCCAAGAAGGAAGGCGAAAAGCCCAAGGGCGACGACGAAAAAGAAGACGGCTTCAGCGTCGGCCCCATGGGCAAGATGCAATGGTTTGGCGACGAAAAGAAAACTGAAACCGCGCCCGCCAAGCCCACCGATGCCATGTCCTTCAAGTACCGCCACATGGAACTCGACATGGGCCTGGGCAAGATGGAACTGGCAGCCCTGTGGTTCATCAATGTCGAAATCAACGGCCAGGTGCGCGAGATGTTCTTTGACACCGGTGCCTCGACGCTGTGCGTCATGAACCTGAGCGTCGCTGAAGAAATGAAACTCGCCACGAGCTACAGCTACGGCGTAAAGGGCCTGGGTGAAGGCACGACGAGCGAGGCAATGCTCGACAGCATCAAGCTCGATACGCTGATGGTCAGTGAGCCCACCTGCTCAGTGATGGATCTCAGTGCCGCACTCAGCCAGATGGAGATGGTCAAGCAGATTGCCGACATGCTGCCCAAGCGCATGCGCCCCGCGGGGCTGGACTGCGCCGGCATCATCGGCCTGCCCGTAGCCACGCGCTACAAGAAGATGACCGTGGATTGCGTCGAGAAGCTGATCACGCTCACACCTTACGGCAAAGATGAAACGAATGAGATCAATCCTGTTGAACAGGAAGGCCAGCAGCGCGAAGCCGTGATCCGCACCTGGCAAGGCAAGGCCGCCAAGTGCGAGTTTGACGGCGAATCGGTGCAGCTCGATGAGTGGGAAAAACTCGGCCTCAAGGAAGGCGGCATGCGCGTGACCAGCGTTTCAGGCGAGGCCGAGAAGGTCGGCTTGAAGGTCGGCGACATCATCACCGCCGTTGTGGGCGAGCCCAACGAAAAGGGCGAGAAGCAGGACATGCCCGTGCGCGGCTCTTCTTCATTGGTGGTCTGGGCTTGCTTGCAGGATGTGGACAGCAAGCACACCTTCAAGATCAAGCGCGGTGACAAGGTCTCCAGCCTTGAAATCAAGCTGGTTGACTACGGCTGGAAGGGCGAAGCGCCCGAGAAGTTCCGCCGCAAGTAATTGTCTATAGACTCACGTGCCGGATGACACCCGTCATCCGGCACTGCTGTTTAAGCCAGCTTGATACTCTAAAGTTAAGTGACTGGAGACTCGCTTCGCACCTGACGTTCACCCGTTGAGTTCACGTTCACCTTTTGCGGTTGCGAACTCTCAACGCAAAATTCTTTCAATCTGGTACACTCTCTCGCTATTATCAAAACTGAAATTACGTCGAACGCACAGATTGCACAGTCCAAAGCTCTGAAGTTGTGATGGGGCGGTGACGCGTTCATTTCGGACATGCCAGAGCGATTTAGCGGAGTCTCACTCGTGACAGACACAGTGATTGCGGAACAAGCACACCAGATTGCCACCCACCGCAGCCTCGCGAAACTACTTGAATGGGGCAAAGAGTTCATGCAACAGGAGCTGGCTCAGGGCCGCCGCGTGATCTGGGCGCCTTGTCATGCGCTTGGCCGGTCCCTCAGCTTGCGCTCATGGGTAATCCAGAAGGCAAGCGAGATGCTTGGCAAGTCCGCGCCGTCGGATACGCCCACGTTGCTCTCGGGCGCCACGGATACGCTCATCATCGCCGACGCTTCAATGGCCGACCGCGAAAGCCTCAACTGGCTGAGCGAACTGCTTGCGTGCGCCCAGGAAGTGCGCGGCTTGACGGCCACTCCGCCCCTGCCCAGGCTGGTCGTGCTGCTGCCGCTGCGCAACACGCTCAGCGATGCGGTGAGTGACTTCACCAAGCGCCTGTACGAACTTGGCAGTGAAGACGAGAAGCTTGGCGGGAAAGAACTTGATCTCACGGCGCTTGAAATCGACGGCATTCTGCGCGGCCTGCCGCTGAGCAACCAGGAGTTCCTGGCATCGGTGGCGATTGCGCCCTTCCCGCTCAAGCGCGCCGAATACGAAGCCCTTGCCAAAGCGGCCAAGGCTGAAGAATCGGAGTGCGCCGCGTTGCTTGGTTCGCCACTGTTTTCAGAGATCGCCGGCGATATCGTGCCGGTGTGCCCGGAAGTCCGTGAGCGCATCCGCGCCCCGCTGGCCCCTGAAGCGCTCACGCGCGGCGCCAAGCTTCTGCTCCAGGTTTGCGAATCACGTCTTGAGCTCCTGCCCGATGCTGCCATTGAGCTGCACGCCCGAGCCGGCGATCAGAAACAGGCCGCCAAGCTGGCCAAACGCCGCGTGGCCGACCATGAGGCCGCAGGCCGCTATTCTGAGGCTTTGCGCATCATGCGCCAGGGCCGCGACCAGGGTTTTGCAATCGAGGGCTCGCTCGAACTGGACGAAGCGCGCACCGCTTACCTGGCCGCACTGGTGGGTGAGTACATGCTCGCGCGGGAACTGGTCAAACCGCTGCAGCGCCGCCGGAACCATTTTGAGGATCCGATCTTCGTCGAGTCGCTGGCCATGGCCATGCGCACGCTGGCCATGAAGGATGGCTTTGAGCCGCGCATGGCTGACAGCCTGATGCGCCGCGCGATCCGGATGAACAAGGAAGACATCGACCATCGTGTGCGGCTGCTAGTGCTGCGTGTTTCGCTGTTGCGTTCCAACGCATTCACGCTCGATGAGCGCGCCGACTGGCTGCTCACGCACGTCAACCAAAAAACGCTGGCCAAGTGCACGCCCACCACGATTGCACTTTACCTGGAAGAAACCGGAAAGCAGCTTGCGGCCGAGGGCATTTACAAACGCGCCTTCAAGCGCCTTCGCCGGATGATCGCTCTTGCCGTTTCCGACCAGCAGCTCGCAGACGCACTCATCACCATGGCGCGTTGCCGCGTGCACTTCAAAGACCACGAAGGCGCGATGCGTTTTGCATCAGGCGCGCTTCAGTACGCGCTGCGCTGCGCCAATCTCGGCCTCGTGCGGGAAGCCGCGACGCTGCTCCGTGAAAAACCCGCATTTGAGCAACCCAAGGCCCGCCGCAAAGAGAAGGAAAAGGTCAAGCCCAGTATCAACGTGGTTGAGCTTCCAACGCGAGTCGTGGCGCAGCCGGAACAGATGTTCGAGATTCTGGCGCGGCGCTTTGGCATTACGCGCTGGTCTCGCCGCCGCGGCTCTCAACTGGACAGTTTCGGAAAAGATGGCGGCGTTCGTCCGGCCAGCACCGCGGTGTACGAGGAAAAGGACGGGCAGATCCGCAGCGTCACCCAATCCGGCGGCGAGGGGCGAGCCCGTGCGCTGGTGCTGTTGCGCCAGGATGGGGATGACCTCGTGCAGTTTTCCCCGGACGCACCGGCTGACGTCACGGATGACAGCGTTGTGCGCTTCCTGCTCAGCGACAAGGACACTTCGCCCGTGGCCGATCTGGCCGTGGCGCCGCTGCGCAAGAACGTCGTTGACGAATACATGCGCCGCGCGGCCACGCAACCCTCCCGCCGCGGCCTGCACCACGCAATCGAGACCATGTTCAACAAGGACCTGCTCATGTACCTGGAGGATCAGGGCCTGAATAAGGAAGACATGGCCGCGCATCTGGGCGTTTCGCGCGCAACGCTGTATCGCATGTATGCGCGGGCCGGATTGAATTGACGCCGCTGTGAACCTGCTGTTGCGAAAAAAGCCCCCGCGATTGCGGGGGCTTTTCATCTGCAAACACCATCGCTGTCACCGGGTTAGGCCAGGTCGTCCATGATCTGCTTGAGCACGCTTTCCGCCGGGCGGGTTTCCTTCTCCGTCAGGAGCGACAACGGCGTGTCGATGACCTGCATCTGATCCATGAGCAACTCGCTCTTGGGGTTGACGTAGATCAGGCCCGTGAGGATCTTCTTGGAGTGCTTGGCCTCCATGATCTGGTTGCCGGCAGCAACGCGATCACTGGGGTCAAAATCCTTGGACAATGCCTTGAGCGTGATGTGCGAGCCGTCAGAGAGCGTAATCTCGCGCTCTTCGCCGTGATCCATTTCCATATAGGTAGGATCGTACGCCGGCACAAAGCCGATGTCGTGCAGCGGTTCTTCGTTGCCCTTGGCGTAAGCAAAGCTCTTGGTGCTGCCCTCATGGTTGTTGAACGTCACGCACGGGCTGATGATGTCGAGGAAGGCCAGGCCTTTGTAGGCGATGGCCGCTTCAATAACGCTCGTCATCTGTTTGGAGTTGCCCGCAAACAGGCGCGCGACAAAGCCGCACCCCAGCATGTACGCCATCTCGCACAGATCGATGGGTTCGTTGGGGTTGACGTTGCCGGATTTCTGCTTGCTGCCCTTGTCCGCAGTGGCGCTGAACTGGCCCTTGGTCAGACCGTACACGCCGTTGTTCTCGACGATGTACAGCAGGTTCAGGTTGCGGCGCATGACGTGCACAAAGTGGCCCATGCCGATGTTCGCGCTGTCGCCGTCGCCGGAAACCGCGATCATCTTCAGGTTCTTGTTCGCCATCTGCACGCCCGTGGCAATCGCGGGCATGCGACCGTGCACTGAGTTGAAGCCGTGCGAGCGATTGAGGAAGTACGCGGGCGTCTTGGAAGAACAGCCAATGCCCGAGAGCTTGGCCACATTCTCTGGACGCACGCCCAGGTTGTAACAGGCGTCGATGATACGCGCCGTGATCAGGTCGTGGCCGCAGCCGATGCACAGCGTGCTCTTCAGCCCGCCGTAATCTTTCTTCGAAAGACCGATGAGGTTGACCTGGGGTTGCTTGGATTCAGCCGGAGGTGCGGCTTCTGTGGTGCCTGCCATATTAGTCCCTGCCTTTCGAGCCTACGGCCGAAGTGGCTTGCGAAAGCTGCTGGGCCACGGCGGTGGAGTGCGGTTCATTCTTGTGCTGAGCGAGGAATTCGGAGACCACCACGCCGGCCGTCAGCGGCAGGCCGTCATAGTGGAGGATGCTGCGGATCTTGGTGGCCGCGTTGGGCAACTCGGCGCGGATAACCATGGCCATCTGCGCGTCGCGGTTCATTTCGCACACGTAAACCACGGCGTGCTTGTCAAGGAAGTCTTCCACCTCTTTGCTGAACGGGAACGCGCGCAGGCGGCACAGGTCGATTCTCACGCCGTGCTGCTGCTCCAGGATCGACGCGGCTTCGCGCACCGATGAATCCGTGGTGCCGAAGTAGAGCAGGCCAATCGTGCTGCCCTTGTTCTCGATCACGGGCTTGGGTACGAGCGTCTTGGCCGTGTTGAATTTCCTGGTCAGGCGATCCATGTTCTTCTTCCAATCGGTCGCCTTCTCGCTGTACGTCGCCTGCTCGGTGTGGCCGGTGCCGCGCGTGAAATAGGCGGCGTTGGGATGGTCGGTGCCGGGCAGCGTGCGATAGCCAATGCCGTCGCCGTCCACATCCTTGTAACGCGCCCACTGGCCCTTGAGCTTCTCGAGGTCTTCCTTGTGCAGCACCTTGCCGCGCTTGATCGGCCCGGTGGGGTAATCAAAGCGATCACTCATCCAGTAGTTCATGCCCAGGTCGAGGTCGCTGTTGATGAACACCGGCGTCTGGAGCTGCTCGGCGAGGTCCAGGGCGATGCCCGCCATCTCAAAGGCCTCTTTGGGATTGCTGGGAAACACCGCCACATGCTTGGTGTCGCCGTGCGAGGCGTAGATAACACTGATGATATCGCCCTGCATGGTGCGCGTGGGCAGGCCCGTTGAGGGGCCTGTGCGCGCAACATTGCAGATCACAAACGGAATCTCGGCGAAGTAACCCAGGCCGATCATTTCGTTCATCAGCGAAACGCCGGGGCCGCTCGTTGATGTAAACGCGCGCGCGCCCGCCCAGCCGGCGCCGGTGATCATGCCGCACGCCGCGATTTCGTCTTCCGCCTGCACAACGGCAAACGTGCGCTTGCCGTCGGGGTTCACGCGGTAATCGCGCATGTAATCCTCGAGCGATTCGCACAGGCTCGAGGAGGGCGTAATCGGGTACCAGGCTACCGCCGTGCAGCCGTTGAACATCAGGCCCAGCGCTGTAGCCGCGTTGCCTTCAATGATGATCTTGTTGGAAGTCTTGTTCAGTGGTTCACAGGAGAAAGCGTCAACTTTCTTGATGTTCTCCAGCGCCCATTTGCGGCCAAGCTGAATGGCGGGCTTATTGGCGAGTACTGCCTTGGGCTTGGTCTTGAGCTGGGACTCAAGCGCAGCGACGAGACTCTCCTCTGAAATGTTGAACAGCGCACTGCACACGCCCACGTAGAGCATGTTGATGACCAGCTTGCGCAGCTTGAGGTCAGGACAGGCATCCACGACCAGCTTCTTGAAGGGTACGGGATAGTGGATGCAGTCCGGGCGCATCTTCGAAAGGCCCAGGCTGTCGTCATAGATCAGCACCGCGCCCTTGCGCGCATTCTCGACGTCCTCGACGGCACTCTCGGGATTCATGCAAACGATGATGTCGGGCGTGGTCGCACGGCCAATCCAGCCGTCCTTGTTCACGCGGATCGTGAACCATGTGGGCAGGCCCTGGATGTTCGACGGAAACATGTTCTTGCCGCTGACGGGGATGCCCATCTTGAACAAGCCGCGCAGGAGAACCATGTTGGCCGTCTGCGAGCCGGAACCGTTGGCGGTGGCGATGCTGAACGAGAAATCGTTTACGACCTTGGTCGTGTTCTGCGGAGGTGCTGCGGTGGCGGTGGTCATCTCGGGTCCTTGAAATCACTTTCGGTTAGCTTTGTCCGGCCGGCATTTCGCCAAACACGCGCGGCTTAACTGAAGATGCGGCGCAAAACTCAGGGCAAGCATCATATTTGTAACGCGGCGGGGTTCAACTTCATTGCATGCAAGTGCGTTGTGAACAAACGCAAGTTTGGTTGGCGACCGCTGAAACTGAACAGGCGTTAGAATCCCGTTGACCCTGCGCCGGACTACGGGTAAACCCACACGCCCAAACTGTAAGGAAATCCGCCCGCGCATTGGCGCGGCGCGCTCATTTGCACGCGGACACGGCAGGCTATGTCATTGCTACTTGAAGCCACATACACACTCAACTCGGTTTACCCCGAGGTTTCACATGGTTTCCCGTGGCAGGCCGCGCTGGGGCTTGCGTGTTTTCTGCTGCCGGTCGCGGGATTCTTTCTGCAAGTGCTGTTTGGCAAGCATCTTCCGCGCCAGGGCGACTGGCTGCCGGTGGGCGCGATGTTCGGCTCATTCCTTTGCGCCGTCGGCATTTGCGTGATTCACCTGCGCAACTACGACCCGAATTACGCAGTGGAATGGCGCTGGAACTGGATGAGCATTGAGGGCGACGGCGTTGGCGTCAAGCACACGCCCGAGAACTTCGCCAAGTTGCGTCTCGGCGATGCGCTGAGCGAACTGGGCCTGATTGATGAGCAGGGCCGGCTCGCCGACGGCGCAAACCATCTTGCCCAGCTTGAGGCCGCGCTGAAGAACGCCAGGGCTGACAAGGCCCAGTTCGAAGCCGCCATGGAAGCCGCGAAGAAAGAGGCGGCGCAGGCCGGCGACGACAAGGCCAAAGCCGCAAGTGCGCGCGCTGATCTGGCGCGCAACAGCGCCTGGCTCGCGGAGTCAGAAGCGGAGATCGCCAGGCTGAACTTGAATCTTGAGAAAAACACGGATCTTGCAAAGCGCCACAAAGAGCTGAAGGAGAAGCCCGATCTGTACCTGTCGGCGCTGCTTGCTGCCTTTGAGGTGGATGAAACGCGCGCCACTTCTCCTGATTACCGCAATCGCCCCGGCTTCTGGCGCAGCCAGGTGGTGCTCAACTGGCTGCACAGCTCTGACGGAAAGAAGCGAGCCGAGAACCACGCGGAGTTTGACAAGTGGTTGGGCAGCGCCAGCGCCGATGCGAAATTCACTCGTGATGTTCTGGCGCAGTACAAACGCGAGCAGCCGGCCCGTGCGCTCATCAACTCCGAGAACACGCTCAAGAACGCGTTCGCCATCGGCATCTACATTGATAACACAACAGCCATCACCATCTTCATGGTGACGCTGCTTTCCTTCCTTATTCATCTGTTCAGCACCGGCTACATGGCGGGCGAAGTGCGCTATGCGCGCTTCTTTGCCACAATCAACTTGTTCACCGTGGGCATGATCGGTCTGGTGCTGGCCAACAATTTCCTTTGGCTGTTCGTGTGCTGGGAAATCATGGGCCTGTGCAGCTATCTGCTCATCGGCCATTACTACGAAAAGCCCAGCGCCCAGGCGGCGTGCATCAAGGCCTTCATTACCACGCGCATAGGCGATTGCTTTATGTTCGTGGGCATGATGATCATCTTCATTAATACAGGCACCACGCTGTTCAGCGGGCCCAACGAGTTCCAGGCTATGTTCGCGGGCTGGCAGGAAAACGCCCACAGCGCGGGGCTTTGGGGCCTGACGACCTACGGCGGCCCGGGATCCATGTTTGCCCTGCTGGGCGCCAAGGCCGCGCTGATTGGCGGCGGCGTACTGACTGTAATGGGCATTCTTCTGTTCATTGGCCCCGTGGGCAAATCGGCGCAATTCCCGCTGCACGTGTGGCTGCCCGACGCCATGGAAGGCCCCACGCCGGTCAGCGCCATGATTCATGCGGCTTGCATGGTGAGTGCCGGCGTGTACCTGACGGCACGCCTGTTCCCGTTCTTCACACCTGACACACTGCATATAATTGCGTTCGTGGGCGGTTTCACCGCGCTGTTTGCAGGCACGATTGGCCTGATGCAGACGGACATCAAGAAGGTGCTCGCGTTCTCGACCATTTCCCAGCTTGGCTACATGTTCCTGGGCATTGGCGTGGGCGCCTGGGCGCCGGCAGTGTTTCACATGCTCACGCATGCGTTCTTCAAGGCGCTGATGTTCCTGGGTTCTGGCTCCGTGATTCTGGGCTGCTCGCATGAGCAGGAAATGACTCGCATGGGCGGCCTCTGGAAGAAAATGCCCATTACCGCGGCTACGTTCTGGATTGGCAACTTGGCCATTACGGGTGCACCTTTCTTCTTCTCCGGCTTCTACAGTAAGGAAGCTGTGCTCACGCAGGCTGCGATTTTCGGGCAGGATTCGGGCTTCGTGCACCTGATTCCCTACATCTTCGGCGCGCTGGGTGCCGGCCTCACCACCTTCTATATGTTCCGCCTGGTTTGGATGACGTTCCACGGCAAGCCGCGCGATCAGTGGGTCTATGACCACGCCAAGGAATCGCCCTGGAATGTGGTGCTGCCGCTAATCATCATTTCCGGCTTTGCGGCGATTGTCGGCTGGCCCCTGGCGGCCAAAACCAGTATGGCTGAGAACTTGGGCTTCACGAACGTGGTGGAGTTCGGCGTTCTGGCCTGGCTCACGATTGTGCTCTCGCTAATGGGCGGGCTGTACTTGTTCCGGCGCTGGAACGCGCCCCACGTTTCGTCACTGATGCGCGGCGGGGCCTGGGGTATGGCGGCCGGGATGCCCGCGCTGCTTGTGTTGGCGATATTGTTCGGCTACCTGGGCTGGATGCCGCGCACCACCAACGCCGGGCCGCACGGTGAGGCGGTGGCGGAATTCCGCGACACCGAATCAAAGGAATTGGCGGGCGTGCGCCAGCATGACCGGCCGCGCGCGCTGGTTGAAGCCAACGAAAAAGAGCTGCTCGCCGAGATCAAAAAGCAGGTGAAGTCAAAGGGCAAGGCACTCGCCAAGGAAGACTTGGAAAAGATCGTGGCCCAATACGAGCGCAAGCTGGCCGAAGCCGTCAAGGCGGCAGGGCAACCCAAGGTCTCAGGCCGCCCCGACGCCGAAGGGCAAAGTTGGTTTGGCTATCTGATCCAGAAGCCGCGCAGTGCCTATTCGCGCGATTTCCTGGTGCAGGATGCACGCTTTGAGCCGGGTGTGGTCGATCTGCTTTACGTCGGCGCCGACGGGCGGCCGCTCACCGCTGATGCAGCCGCGTTGCAGCCATCTCTGGCGTGGGGTGCGCGCTACAACGAGTGGCGCAAACAGCAGGGACTGCTGCACGACCCGCGCTTTGCGCAGTCGGAAAAGCAGGTGCTCAAAGAAGTCGATGAGCATCACGCAAAGCAACTGGCGCACGAGATCAAGCAGGCCAACGTTTACGAGGAGCATGGGCACGACGACCACGGCCACGACGGCCACGGCGCCGACAAAATCGCCCACGCCTGGCACGAAAAGCACCACAAGGCGCACGTGCAGGTGTTTGGCGGCTCCTTGGTCGCGTTCCTGATTGGCCTCGCGCTGTCGATGTTCTTCTTCTCGCCCTGGGGTCCGTTCTACAGGCGCGAGTGGGTGGGCCATGTAGGCTTCCTGGCCACTACGCGCACGTCTCTCAAGCGAGGCTACTACCTCGACGAACTGTATTACGGCACGGTGGTGGCCGCGCAGGCTTACCTGATGCGAGCCTGCGCGTGGTTCGACAAAGTGATCGTGGACGGCATCGTGAATCTCGTCGGCAGGGTCTCGGTGTGGCTGGGTTTTGTTGTGGCCAAGGCCGATTTCTGGGGCGTGGACGGCACGGTGCGCGGCATCTCCAACGCGACCGGCTGGGCCGGCTCGACCGCGGGCAAAGCGCCCACGGGCAAAATTTCGGACTACGTGTTCATGCTGATTGGCGCGATTGTGGTGATCTTCATTCTGCTGGCGCTGTTGAGTTGACGAAGATGCGGGTATCGGGTTTCAGGTGTCGGGTATCAGGAAGGATTGGGTTGGCGGGTGGCTTACGGTGCAGGGCTTTTCCCTGATACCTCGAACCTGTTACCTGATACCTCTACTTTGGACGTGCGAACATGCTCTTAACTCTGACCATATTTACTCCGCTGGTTTTTGCGCTGATCTGTCTGTTCGTGCGCGACCTGCGCACGGTCAAGATGCTGACCTTGACCGGCACGTTGCTCACGTTCCTGCTCTCGCTGGGCCTGCTCGTTTCTCTGGGCGACCGCGGCTCGCAGACCAGCCTGGCCCAGGAGTGTGAGCAGAACGGCAAAATCGGTTCGTTGCTTTCCGATTTGCAGGGAAACAAGGAAACCCGCAACGACAGCTACACGCAGAACCTGGCGCGCGAACGCGACATCATGCTCACGGCCTCGCAAAGCGAGTACGCATCGAGCCTTCATTACGTTGAAT
This sequence comes from Planctomycetota bacterium, assembly GCA_020845475.1. Classification (GTDB taxonomy): domain Bacteria; phylum Planctomycetota; class UBA8742; order UBA2392; family UBA2392; genus UBA2392. The sequence continues at coordinate 55,144 of JADLFN010000048.1, read as the reverse complement.
TCGTGCCGTGGATCAAGAGTTTCAATGTCAACTACTTCCTCGCCGTCGATGGCTTGCAGATCATCCTCGTTGTGCTGACCACGTTCCTGTGCCTGGTCTCGCTGGGTGCTGCCTGGAACATGGACAAGGCGCTCGATCACCACACGCACAAGCCTCGATACACGGGCATGCGGGCGTTCTTCATCCTCTACCTGATCCTGGAAATGGGCATCATCGGTGTGTTCTGCGCCATGGACTACTTCCTGTTCTACGTGTTCTGGGAAGTGGTGCTGTTGCCGATGTACTTCCTCGTCGGCATCTGGGGCGGGCCGCGCCGGATATATGCCGCGATCAAGTTCTTCATTTACACGCTGGTCGGCTCGCTGCTGATGTTCATTGCCATGTTGTACTACTACCTCTCGACGGACAAAGGCGCGGGCGGAACGTTCAACGTGGTGGCCCTGACTGAATTGCTGCCCCAGCACTTCGCCACGGCGACCACCGCCGGCGCGCTCTGCTTCCTGGGCCTGTTCATCGCATTTGCCGTCAAGGTGCCAAGCTGGCCCTTCCACACCTGGCTGCCTGACGCCCACGTAGAAGCACCCACGCCGATTTCCATGCTGCTGGCCGGCATCCTGCTGAAAATGGGCGGCTACGGCCTGTTCCGCTTCAGCTACATGTTCATGCCGCAGCAGGCCTTTGACATGAGCACGATGGTGCTTCTGCTGGGCACGATCTCGATCGTTTACGGCGCCTATTGCGCGCTGGGCCAGACGGACTTCAAGCGCATGGTGGCCTACTCTTCCGTAAGCCACATGGGTTATGTGTTGCTGGGCATGGCGGCCATGACCAAGCTCGGCCTGATTGGCGCCTCCTTCCAGATGATCAACCACGGCGTTTCCTCGCCGATGATGTTCGCACTGGTGGGAGTTATCTACGAACGCGCCCACCACCGCGACCTCAACCGCTTTGGCGGCATCGCCAACCAGATGCCCAAGTACGCGGGCATGGCGCTTGTTGGTTTCTTCGCGAGCCTGGGCTTGCCCGGGCTCAACGGCTTCATCTCGGAAGCACTGGTGTTCTTTGGCGCCTTCCAGAGCAAGATCGGCAACGCCGGCGACGGCAGTTGGTGGCTGGTGCTGACGAGCGTGCGCTTCTGGACGGTGATCTGCACCTTGGGCATCGTGCTGACGGCCGCCTATCTGCTCTGGGGCTACCAGCGCGTGTTCTACGGAAAAATGAAAGACCCCCACTACAAGGAATTCAAGGATCTCAACGGCACCGAATGGGCCACGTTGATTCCGCTGGCGATATTCTGCGTGGTGCTGGGTGTGTTCCCGCAGCTTGGCATCAAGTATCTCGATGGACCGATGCGCGTGATGCAGAACAACATGGCGCGCCATGTGCCCGAGTTCGCACGCCTGATTGAAGCGGATCCGGTGCCTGCCGGGAAAACGAACGACGCGCCTGTTGCCGAAGTGAAATAGACCCTGAACGTGAATTGACGATGCTCGCAGAAGCCGCTTCATCCATAGTCGGATTGCCCGCCGAGCCTTACGCATTCATGGCCCGCGCGATTGGCGACCACACGCTCAGTTACTTCCTGCCTGAACTTGTTGTGGCCACGGCGATTGTGCTCGTGTTGCTTGTGGATTGCTCAGACAAGCTGCGCAAGCCCGCCATGCTCCTGGGCCTCGCCGCCATGGGCCTTTGCGCGCCGATTCTGCTTGTGCTGGCCAAGTGGGGCACTGCGCTGTTCATCTACCCTGACTGGGGCCACCTCGCTCAGGCCAACGAGCATTACAAGCAGGTCGGCTATGTTGACGTGGCCGGGTCATCAATGCTGGCCTTTGACGGCTTTGCCAACTTCTTCAAGGTGTTCATACTGGCAAGCGGCCTGTTCACGCTGGGCATGATCCACTACGACAAATCGCTGCCGCGCAAGAGCATGGGTGAGCTGCTCGTGCTCGTGCTGGGCAGCGTGCTGGGCATGATGCTGCTGGGCAGCGCGACCAACCTGTTGATGATTTACCTTAGCATTGAGCTGATGTCGCTCGCTTCATTCATCCTCGTGGCTTTTAAGCGCACGGATCGCAAGGGCACCGAAGGCGCATTGAAATACATGCTGTTTGGCGCCGTAAGTTCAGGCGTCATGATCTACGGCATCTCGCTGCTTTACGGCATGGCGGGCACGCTTGACATCGCCCAGATGGGCCAGCGCCTTTCGCAGGTGCATGACCCCCTGGCGATTGGCATGGCGCTGATCATGGTCATCGTCGGCTTTGGCTACAAGATGAGCAGCGTGCCCACGCACTTCTGGGCGCCCGACGCCTACGAAGGCGCGCCCACGCCGATTACCGCGTTTCTTTCCGTGGCCTCCAAGGCCGCGGGCTTTGCCGGCTTCATCCGCTTCATGGATGCCATGGCCTTCCAGAGCACGGGTAACGCCTTGCCGATCATTAACTGGGTCAGCCTCGTGGCCGTGATTGGCGCCTTGACCATGACCGTGGGCAACCTCACCGCCATCTGGCAGAACAACGTCAAGCGCATGCTCGCCTACAGTTCCGTGGCGCATGCGGGCTATCTGCTGATTGGCGTGGCGGCCGTGGCCGTGGGCGGTGAAATGGGCGGCACCGCCGGAAAGCGCATTGCTGACTTGGGCGCATCGGCCACCGCGTTTTACCTGATTGCGTACTGCGTCATGAACTTCGGCGCCTTTGCCGTGGTCATGGCCGTGGCCAACGATTCCGGCCGCGAAGACATGGGCGCTTTCGAAGGCCTGGCCAAGCGCAACATGGGCCTGGCCGTGATGATGGCGATTCTGCTGCTGTCGCTTGTCGGCATCCCGCCCACCTTTGGTTTCCTCGGCAAAGCCAAGCTGTTCTTGGCCGGCCTGGAAGCTGCCAACGCGGGCTACCCGATCATGGCCGGCCTGCTGGTCATAGCCGCGCTGAACACGGCGGTGAGCTGCTACTACTACTTCCGCATCATGCGCGCGATGTTCATCGACCCGGGCAAAGAGTCCGAAACGTCTCGCCCGCTGGTTGTCAGCAACACCGGCTGGGCGCTGGTCGGCGGTTCGGCAATTCTTACCGTGGCGTTCTTTGTGGCCGGTTCGCTGTTCTCGCAGCCAACCGATGATGCCACGATGGTCCGGCGCGAGCCCAAGCCGGCGCTCGAGGCCAAGGGCGACCACGCTGGCCACGATCACGGCCACCATTCAGGCGGCGGGGGCAAGTAGCTGGCCGCAAGAAGAAGCTATGGACAAGGCGCACAAGATTGAGTTGCTCTGCCGCTGGCTGCTGGTGGTGTTTCCCAGCTACCTGCGCTACCTCTCCATGCTCGACCGCAACCGCATGTGGAGCGACCGTTTCCCGCTCGACCAGCGCATCACGGTGCAGCGCGTACTCGACGAAGAGACCGCCTACTGTCAGCGCCTCGCCGAGCTGATTGAGGGCATGGGCGAATACCCCGAGCTCGCCAGCTATCCCGAAGACGCGGCCCGCCTGAACTACCTAGAAATGGCCGTCGCGATCAAGAAAACGCTCGAGCGCCTGGAAATCAACCTGGCCCGTCTTGAACGCGACCGCCGCGAGGCCGCGGTGGATCAAGCCATGGCCGAGTTGCTGGAAGACGGTATCGCGCTCATGAAACGGCACATCGACGAACTCAAACCACTGGCCCACGAATGGTCCAGCAACGCGACATCCGCTTAACTCTTTGGCGCACCCGCTTGACCTCTGACCTCTGACCTCTGACCTCTGACCTCTGACCTCGCCATGGACGCTTTCCACTACAAGAACGGTCAACTCTTCTGCGAAAACGTGCCTGTGCAAAAGCTCGCCGAGCGCCTGGGCACGCCGCTTTACGTCTATTCGCAGAGCCACTTCGTGAACCAGGTTGAGGCCATCCAGCGCGCCTTTGCCGAAGTCAGCCCCATTGTCTGCTACAGCGTCAAGGCCAACGCCTGCCTTGGCCTGCTGCGTGCCATGGCCCGCATCGGGTGCGGCTTCGACGCGGTGAGCAAGGGCGAAATCTATAGAGCCCTGCGCGCCGGCGCCGACCCGAAAACGATTGTGTTCGCGGGTGTCGGCAAGCGCGACGACGAGATTGATTACGCGCTCGAAAAGGGAATCTTGATGTTCAACGTCGAGAGCGAATCAGAGCTCTCGGCCATTTCACGCGTCGCCGCAAAGCGCGGCGTCGAGGCGCCGATTGCGCTGCGCCTGAACCCCGACGTCGATCCGCGTACACACAAGCACATTTCCACGGGGAAACGCGAAAGCAAGTTCGGCATCGACATCGAGCGCGCCAAGGCCTGTTTTAAGAGAATCCGCGAGCTGAAGAATCTGCGCCTCAAGGGCCTGCACCTGCACATCGGCTCGCAGATCACGGAAAACGACCGCCATGCCGAGGCCATTGCCAAAATCCTGCCCTTCATCGGCGAGGTGAAGCAGGCCGATTTCCCGCTCGAATACCTCAACGTCGGCGGCGGCTACGGCATCTCGTACAAAGGCAACGAAGGCCTCGACATCACCAGCTTCGCGCAAAAGATGCTGCCTCATATCAAAGAGACCGGCCTGCGCATGGTGTGCGAGCCCGGCCGCTACGTGTGCGGCAACGGTGGCGTGCTGCTCACGCGCGTGATCTTCGACAAGCCCTCGGGCGACAAGAATTTTCTGATCGTTGATGCGGGCATGAACGACCTGATTCGCCCGGCGATCTACGACGCCTACCACAAGATCTGGCCCGTGGTCAGCGAGTTCCAGCCGGATGCGGAAATCACCGGCGACTCCGGCCAGACCTATGACGTGGTCGGCCCGATCTGCGAAAGCACAGACGTTTTCGCCAAAGGCCGCCGCCTGCCCCGCTGCAACGAGGGCGAAACGCTCGCGATTTTCAGCGCCGGCGCCTACGGCATGGCCATGGCAAGCACTTACAACCAGCATCCAAGGCCCGCCGAAGTTATCGTGCACGGCGACAAGTTCTGGGTCGCGCGCGAGCGCGAAACCATCGAGGATCTGACCCGTGGCGAAAGGCTCACGCCCAAGGAAGTCTTCTCAGCCGAAGACCTCAAGTAGCACGGGCCTCCCGGCCCGTGGCGCCGCAGTCGATCCGCTTGAACTGTACGTCGCCCTCGTGGCAGGCGCCGAAAACCTCAGCGTTACAGCCGCGCGCGGCTTGTTGCGAATGCGACAGGCCGTTCAGTTTGCCCAACAGGCGGCCAAAGGTGCGTTGGTCAAGCTCGATTTGGATGCTGATGGCGAGATCGAATGGTACTCCAGCGCCGCGAGGGCGCCGCTGCTTCGCGATTTCATGTGCCTCTTGCTGCTGCGAACCATCGATGACTTCCCCCAGCACGCGCCTGCAGTCCGCCGTTTGCTTGCCAGGATTCGGCGCGGCTTCGACATAAACGAGTATGCGTTTCAATTGCGCGAGCAGATTCGCAAAGGTCCCCCATGCACCGACCCATGGGACAGAGCGCTAACGAAGCCGCGCATTGACGAGGCAATCCTGACTCGTATCGCGCCCGTGGCGGTGTGGGCCGTGCGTGAGATGGCGGCCGCCGCATTGCGCGCGCACTCGAAGAAACGTTGGGGGCGCGGCAAGCGGTGTCCCGTCTGTGGTGCGATGGCCTACGCACGTCAGGGAGCGCGCTTTCTTTGCGAGAGTTGCGAGACGCGTTGGCCGACGCGCGCGCGAATAGATTGCTCGTGCGCTGAGCCGCAAGTCTGGGTACGCGCAGCGGAAGTCAGTGCCAGCGGCTTCGACGTACTCAGGTGCGCCGAGGGAAAATGCACGACTTATGAACTCGACAGGTCGTTGACTGCCGCATTCAATCCATTCTGGTATGTCAAGCTCGTCAGGCTGTTGGACGCGCCCTACAAGAAAACCGCGCTACAATCGCCCCGTGGCTGAACCCCAAACCCAGAACCCAAAACCCAAGACCCTGCACCTCTGGGCCGCCTGTGTCCTTTCGGGCGTGCTTCTGACTTACTCTACGCCGCCGCATTCTCTTCCCGGGCTGGGTCTGGTCGCTCTGGTGCCGCTGCTGCTCGCGTTGCCGCGCATGACTTTCAAAGGCGCGTTCTTTGGCGCCTACCTTTGCGGCGGCATTTACATCGGCGCCAATACCTGGTGGCTGGCACTGTTGCCCGCCGAGGGCGGCAACGAGTACATCATCGTAGGCATGTTCGTGCTCTCTGTGCTGGTGCGGGCGTTCTCGATCGCATGGGCCGGCGTGTTTCTGCGCTGGCTATTGACGCGTCAAGGCCGCTTCTGGGTTTGGCTTGTTCCCCTGAGCTGGCTGGGGTTTGAGTTCATCCATGAATTCAACATTCCCGGTCCCTATCCATGGCTGAGCGTCGCCTATTGCCTGAGCTGGTTTGGGCCCTTTGTCCAAACTGCCGATCTCTGGGGCGCCTATGGCGTAGCCGCGTCGATGGTGCTGTTCAATCTCGCGTTTGCATCACTGTTTACGCTCGGTGAGAACGGAAAACCGAAGCTGCGCCGCGAGGGCGCCAATCGCATCGCACTTCCGGCCGCTGCCGTTGTGCTGGCGATTGCCGGCACGATTTACGGCGTGATCCAGGAGCAGCGTTACACGGACCTGGAGGCCGGCGATGGTCCGCTTGTGGCGCTCGTGCAGGGCAACGTGGACCAGGAAATCAAAATCGGCGACGAGATTGAAAAGGTGCGCAAGGCCTTCAACGAGCAGATGCGCCTCACGCACGAGGCTTCGCAGCAGGGTGCGGAGCTGATTGTCTGGCCCGAGAGCATGGTCTTTCGCGGCGCCACGCGCGACGGGCATTGCCTGCTGAGCGAGGAATCTTCACGCTCGTGGTACAAAACGGGCAAGCCCGACCCGCAGTTGATTGTCGCGCGCGACTCGACGGACTTGTTCATCACGCGCATGCGCGCCGAGATTTTTCATCTCACGCACAAGCCAATGCTCGTGGGCGTGGTCACGGAAATTCCGACTGAGGAACAGGACGAAGACTGGAAGGACTACAACTTCCGCCGCCACAACTCGGCCATGGCGCTCGATGCGCAAGGCAACGTGATTGGCATCTACGACAAAGTGAACCTCGTGCCCGGCGGCGAGAATATTCCCAACGAGGGCAACCCGCTGATCCGCTGGATTGCCACCCACTACGCCGAGGAACTGCAGGGCGGCGTCGCGTACATCGATCCCGGCCGAAACCGCGTGCGCTTTTCGCTACCCTCCAAAACGCCGCGGCTGCAGGGCCGGCCGTGGACCTACACAGCGAGCATCTGCTATGAGTTCGCGTTTCCGCGCACGCACGCCTGGCTCGAAGGCGACTTGAGCACATCACCGCGCCCGGATTTCCATGTGAACATCAGCAACGAAGCCTGGTTCGGCAGCGGCAGTGAGCTCGATCAGGCCCTGGTGATGTCGCGCTTTCGCTGCATCGAAACGCGCACCCCCATGCTGCGCGCCACCAACACGGGCATCACGTGCAGCATCGACGCCTGTGGCCGGGAGCGAGAGGTGCTCACGGTGGATGGCATGGACCGCAACGTTCAAGGCACGCTTCTTGTTCGCCCGGCCGTGCTGGACACATCGATACGAACCTGGTTTGTGGCGATCGTCGGAGCAATGTCGGCATGGCTGGGAGTCGCCGTGAACGGTATCCTTTCAGCGCTGATGGTGGTCGGACTGATTCGCCGATGGACAGGGAGATTGACGGCGCCGCAGGCAAAGTGAGCAGCGACCGTTCAGGCATGTTGCAAGCGCGTGAAATCGAGAAGCTCTCCGGCAAGCCGCGCCTCAAGGTGTGGCTGATCGCGCTTTGTTCTGCGCCGCTTCTGACTTTCACCGTGCCCCCCTGGGCGGTGCCCGGTCTCGTTCTGTTTGCGCTGTGCCCGCTGCTGCTGGCTCTGCCGCGACTGAGTGCCGGCGGCTCGTGGCTGGCGGGCTTTGGCGTGGGCATGTGCTATTTCTGGATCAACCTCTGGTGGCTGGGGCAGATGAGCACCGACCCCGGCAATGAGCCCGCGATTTTCGCCATGTTCGCCTTTGTGGCCACGGCCATGGCCGCGTACTACGGCGTGTGCTGCATGGCCATGCGCTGGGTCTTGACACGTCAAGCTTCGTGGCTGGCCTGGCTCGTGCCTTTCATATGGCTGGGCTTTGAGTTTGCCCATGAGTTCGATACGCCGGCGCCGTTTCCGTGGATGAGCCTTTCGCAGGGCACGCTGGCGCTGACTTCGCTGATCCAGGTGGCCGATATCGTGGGCAGCTACGGTCTTGTGCTCATTCTCGTGTTTGTTGCGCTCGCCTGCGTGGCGCCCTTTGAGCTGGTCGGGCCTCAAGCATCGCTGGTGCGGCGCACTCAGGGCGTTTCGCGAATTGCCATGCCGGCGTGCGCGCTGGTGCTGGTGATTGCCTGCTTCGTTTACGGCCAGGTGCGCATCGGGCAGATTGAGGCGCGCGAAGAGAAGGGCCCGTTGATCGGCTGCGTGCAGGGCAACCTGAGCCAGGAGGTCAAGGTCAACAACGACCCGATGAAGATTCCACAATCCTTCGCCAATCACCTCGATCTCTCGCACCAGGCCGCCGAACAGGGCGCGGACATGATTGCCTGGCCCGAGACCATGCTCTTTGGTGGAGCGACGCGTGAGGGGTTCAACTTCAACGTACCCCAGGCATCGATGAACCATTACGAAGGCGTGAAACCTTCGCCGTACTTCCTCGACAGCGTGACCAGTTTTGGCGGTTACATCGCGCGGCTGCGAGCCGAGGTTTACTATCGCCTGCGCAAACCCATGGTGGTAGGCGCGATCACGCGCATTCCGCAGGAAGAGCAGACCTCTGACTGGAAGGACTACCGATTCCGCGTTTACAACACGGCGCTGATGCTCGAGGCTGACGGCCACCCCGTGGGCAGCTACGACAAGCGCTTTCTGGTGCCCGGCGGCGAGTATATCCCGCGCGAGGACAACTTTCTGATCCGCCGCATTGTCGAGGAGTATTCGCGCTCGCTACAGGGGCGCGCACGCACGCTCGAGCGCGGCGTGCAGTTCACGCTCTTCACCCTGCGCGTGCCGCCCTCGGTCGATGGCACGCAAGCCGCGCGGGACTGGCGTTTCACGACCAGCATCTGTTACGAATACGTTTGGCCGCAGTGCTATGTCGATCTGCACCGGCGCACCGATGGCGGCTACCCTGATTTCCACCTCAACATCAGCAACGAGGGCTGGTTCAAGAAAAGCGCCGAACTCGATATGGCCGTCGATTACTGCAAGCTGCGCTGCATTGAGTCGCGCACGCCCATGGTGCGCGCGACCAACACCGGCATTTCCTGCACGATTGACGCCACAGGCCGCGTGCGCGAGACGTTCACCGTCAATGGCAAAGACCGCGAAGTCGGCGGTGTATTCATGTCTCGGCCGCCCGTGCTCAGAGATCCGGCGCCCACTTTTTTCATCGCGCACGTGGGAAGGCTGCCCGGCTGGCTGTCACTGTGCGTAGTAATTCCCATAATGGCGCTGATGGCCGCGGGCCGCTTCGTTGAGTGGCGCGCGCGCAGACGGGCCAGGGCCGCATGAGAAAAGCCGCGCTCATTCTTTTTGTCGCCTCCATGGGGCTGTTGCTTCTGGGGCTTGTGTCGGCGCAGGAAACGCCTGCCTCGCCGCGCGAGGAGCCGCCTGAGGATCTTGACGCGCTGCTGGGGTACTTGAGCAGCACGGTCCCCGAGCACCGCAACCGCGCCGAACGCCTGATTGGCGAAATCGCGAGCGCCCGGTTCCTTTCGCTGGTCGAACGCCTCTCGGCTCAGCCTCCCCGTGGGCGGGAGTTGCTGCTCAAGATCCTTGTCAACACCGACCGGCCCGAGCGCGTCACGCTTTGCGTCAATACGCTGTGCAGGCAGGACGCGCGCCGCCGCGAGCGCCTTTACGCCACCGAGGCGCTGCGGCAAGTGGAGCAGGCGCAGGTACTCAGCACCCTCAAGCAACGTTTGAGCGCCGGCTCGCTACCGGAGTATGAAAAGGTGCAGTGCTATCGAGTGCTGGGCGAGCTCACGCTGCCCGAAGCGCAGTCCTTTGCCGAAAAGGAGCGCGATGCCGCGCCGCCCGAGGGCCTGCTCGCGTTCTTTGCCGAGGACGCACTCTTGCGCAGTGTGCTGGCCTCCGATTTTTCGCAGCCCGCGTGGTCGCGCTACCAGCGCCGGCACAAGGATGCACCCAAGGTTGACCTCAAATCGATCGCCGGCGCGCTTGCCGATCTCGCGCAGCCCGCAGCCGTTGATCGCGCCGAGGCCGAGTTCGCACTGCATGACATGCTCGGAAGCGACCCGCGTGTCTGGCTCGCGCTGGCACGCAGCATCGAGCCCGAGCGCGCGGCTTTCGCCCTGACGGTCTTGCGCCGCCGGACCATGGGTTCTTATGCGCTGGTTGAACAGGCCGTGATGCTCGATCTCGTGACCACGGGCGAGAAAACAACCGCGCTGCTGGCCGTTGATGTGGCGGTTGCCGGCGCACCGCCCGCGCCCGACGACATGAAGCGGATGCGCCCGTTGGTCAGCGTCGAAGCCATTGGCCGTCTCGAAGCCGTGCTGGAAGGTCTGACGGCCGCGGGCAACCTGGCCGAGTTGCGCACGCAGCGTTCGCGCCTTGAATCTGAACTGACGCCGCTGCTGCGGCGCTTTGGTCCGGCACATGGCGAGGTTCGCCACCTGATGGAGCAAGTCGCCGGGATCGGCGAACGGCTCGAATACCTTGAGCGCGTGTGGCGCCGCGGCTGGCGACAGGAATTCGAAGCCGACATCCTTGGATTGAGCGAGAAGTGATCGACTACAGCCCACCTTCCGGTAACAAAGAACTTCGTGCATACGCCGAGGTTCTTGCGCAGTCGTTCGCGGGCAAAGTCGAGGACATGCTCGAATGGCTCGCGCAATTGCCCGAGCGCGAACTGCGCGTGTGGCGCGAGAACGGGCGCGTCATCGGCGGCCTGACGGCCTATCGCATCGGACAGTTCTTTGGCGGCCACAGCGTGCCCATGGCCGGCATCGCGGGCGTTGTCGTTACTCCCCACGCGCGCAAGAGCGGCGCAGGCACGGGCGCCATGCGCGCGCTACTGGATGAACTGCATGCCGAGGGCACAGCGCTCTCGACACTCTATCCCGCCACGCAGCCCGTTTATCGCAAACTCGGCTATGAGATCGCGGGCGCGCACATCAATTACGCGCTGCCCATAGGCAGCATCAACGTGCGCGAGCACGGCGCCGAGATCCGGCTGGCCGATATCGAGGACGAGCCTGCCATGGCCGCGCTTTACAATGAGCGCGCGCTGGCCGCCAACGGCAACCTCGACCGCAGCAGGTTCTTCTGGCTGCGCAAGTGGGGCAAGGGCGAGAACGCGGCTTTCCGCTACATGATCGAAGAAAGCGGCAAGCCCACGGGCTACGTGATTTACCGTGCGCAACGCGTTGTGTTTCCCAAACAGGATCTGGTCGTTGCAGATTTCACGGTGAAAACGCCCGCAGCCGCGCGCCGCCTGCTCTCATTCTTCGCCGAACACCGCAGCGTGGGCGAGCGCGTAACACTGTTCGGCGCGCCCATTGAGCCGTTGTTTTTCCATCTGGCCGAACAAAAACACAAAATCGAAGCACGCTGGGACTGGATGACGCGAATCGTCTGCCTCAAGCCCGCCCTCGAAAGGCGAGGCTACGCCAAGCACGTAAGAGCAACGCTGGAGCTTGAAGTCCGCGACGACGTGTTGAAGGAGAACCACGGCCGCTGGAAGTTCGAAGTCGAAGGCGGCGCGGCCAAGGTTGAAAAGGGCGGCAAAGGCAAAGTGAAAGTTGACATCCGCGGGCTGGCCGCGATGTATACGGGCGCGCTAAGCGCCCAGGACGCTGAGCAAATCGGCTACCTGGATGCCAGCGAAGCCGACAAAGCGCCGTTGAACGCAATATTCGGCGGTCCATCACCTTGGACGCCGGATTTTTTCTAGAACACAAGTGGCACGGGTGTCCCGCCCGTGTATGGCCGGCAACGCCGGCCGCCGCCGCTGCGCGGCGGACATCGGCAGGATGCCGATGCCACTTTCGCTACTTACGAAGTGAGAGGTCTTCTAGTTCGAACTTATGCCGCGCGGCCAGATCCAGCACTCTCTTTATGTCTTCAGAGAAGTCAGCTCCTGGTGTCGATAAAGCTGCGATACGGAAAAAGTTCAGCGCCACGTTCAATAACCCATACGGTTTGTCGAAGAGCGCATCAATGCGAGGAAGGCCTGCCGGCTCCAGGTCATAGGCAATCTTGGCATAGGCAACGCGGGCAATTCCCACCGGCAGGTGCGCGCCTGGAAGCTCTAGAATCCAACCCGACCGCATCAAGTTGAGCGCCTTCATCTCGCCCACCGGTCCAATTTCGTGGTGAAACACCGTCAATGCGTAAAGGTAGAGCGCGTCACCACTCTGGGGATTTTCTTCCGAATAGGTCTTATACAGTGCAACGGCCTCCTTCTGACGCCCGGCTTTGACGAACTCTTGGATCCGCAACATGTGAACCTGAGGATCACCGGGCTTCACCCGGAGCAGCAATTCGATCTCTGCGTGTGTGACTGTTCCCTTCTTCCAATTGCGAATCGCTTCCTGAACAGATTTAAGGTCGTCCTTGATATCCACAGCGTCGGGGTGCATTTCGACCTCGCACGCCTTGATGCCGCGCTTGATCAGTAACGGGCGCACGTGGAACCAGAGGGCGTCGCCGCGTTGTTTATTGGCTTCGTAGAGGTCGAGGTACTCCTGATACAGCGCGTCGCCTTTACCGCGCGAGATTTGCAGATCCTGATAGAGCGTGTTGGCTTCGGGATGCCAGCGATCGCGGCGGAACACTTGATGGAGCTTCACGCGCGCTTCGTCGTAGTCGCGGCGTTTGATTTCGAGCTTGGCCTGCGAGATCAGCGATTCAATCTCACCCAGACGCGGCTCTGGTGTCTCGTCTGGCGAGTACGGCTCGGGCGAGAAATCAGGTCCGTCGTCAGGGCGCTGCTGGCTGCCGCACGCGGCAACGGACAACGCAAGAATCACCGCTAGAAGGCGTTTCATGGCGACCCGAGGGGAGGGCGCAGGGGCAATTCAAAATTCAAAATTACAAATTCAAAATTGAATGCGACAGCCGCCGCTGCCGCCTTTTGAATTTTTCATTTTGAATTTTGAATTGCGCCGCAGGCGTTAGTCGACTGCGGGTTGGCCGCTCCAGGCGCGCCAGCCGCCGGGGAAATAGAGCACTTTGCGGTAGCCCGCAGCGACGGCGATTTCGGCCGCGTCTTCGGCGCTCTGATCGAGTGCGCCATCTCCGTAGAACATGACGGGCGCGTCTTTGTCGTCGGGCAAGCCGCGCCCGAGTTTGAGGTCTTCAAGCGTGGCGCTGCGCGCGCCGGGCAGGTGTCCTTGCGCCCAGTCTCCGTAATCGCGCAGATCATAGGCAATCGCGCCGTCGTTGATTTCCCGTTGGGCGTCGAGCGCGCGGGCAAGAACCTGCACCTTCGTAATTTTGCCGCCTCCGCCGAAATCGCCTTCGCGGCGCGTGCCACCACAGGCCGCGAGCAGGAACATCAACAGGATGGGCAGAAGCTTGCGCATTTTGGAACGCGGCATCTTAGCTTCCGATAGTGTCGCGAAAAGCAGGCGCGCGACCCGCAATCGCCCTGGAAGCCGCTAAGTTAGCGGATCCTAACGTGTCGGGGGCAGGTTCCGGTGCCTGAAGACCGGCTACCGAAAAATGCTACTTGCGCGGGCTGGCTACGTCGGGCTCGGTGAAACTGTGCAGGTCGTGCACGCCGCCTTCGCGCTGTGCTGACGGGCTTCGCAACTCAAAGCGCAAATCGCCCGCGTACAGGCGTTCGTGCAGCTGCCTGATGCCGCGAACGCCCATGTCTTGCAAGCCCAGCCGGATGCCCTGGCTCAGGTAGGCCACGAGCGTGAACATCGTGCCGCGATCGACCACGTAACCGCTTACGCCTTGGGCAACCTTTACCTGATCCGTGCTCTCCGTGAAATAGCGCTTGCCGCCGCCTGCTTTCATGGCTTCGAGCGAGGCCATGCCGCGATAGGCCTTGAGCCGCACGCCATCGCGGTAGAAATATTCGCCGGGGCTTTCTTCGGTGCCCGCAAACAGTGACCCGCACATGACGGCGCTGGCACCGAGTGCAAGTGCTTTCACAATCTGGCCGGTCACGGAAATGCCGCCATCGGCGACCACGGGAACACCGTGCTTTTTTGCAGCCAAGGCCGTGAAATAAACTGCCGTACCCTGAGCGCGGCCAACGGCCGTGACCTCTTGCGTCGTGCAGATCGAGCCAGGGCCCATGCCGATGCGCAGGCCGTCAGCGCCGGCCTTGATCAGATTTTCAGCCTGCTTGGGCGTGACCACGTTGCCGCCGATGACCTGCACTGACGGGTGCTTCTTCTTGATGTGTTTAATGGTCTCGTGCTGGAACGTGGAATCGCCCTGCGCGCTGTCGATTACGAACACGCCCGCACCGGCTTCAACCAGCGCTTCCATGCGCTCGCGGTCTTCGAGGCGTGTTGAAATCGCCGCGCCGACGATGAGCTGCTTGCCGGCATCCTTCGTGGCGTCGGGGAAATCGCGGTTTTTCAAGAGGTCGCGGCGCGAAGTAAGGGCCACGAGGTTGCCGTTTTTGTCCACGACGGGCAGCTTGCCCTTTTTCGTCTTGCGCAAGATCTCGTTGGCCTCGTTAAGCGAAACGCCCTTGGTGGCCGTCACGAGATCTTTGCTCATGACCTCCTTGAGTTTGCGCGAGCGATCGGCCTCGAAGTCGATGTCGCGGTTGGTCACGATGCCGACAAGCTTGCCGCGCTGCTTGCCATCCTGAGTAATCGGGATACCGCTAAAGCCCTGCTCACGCTTGATGCGATCGACATCGGCGATCGTGTTTTCGGGTGAGAGCACCACCGGATCGAGGATGAAGCCGTTTTCAAAGCGGCGCACTTTGCGCACTTCGTCCACCTGTTCGGCGATGCTGCAGTTGTAATGAATGATGCCCAGCCCACCGCACAGTGCCAGCGCAATGGCCATGCGGTGTTCCGTGACCGTGTCCATGGGGCTGGAAACGAGCGGCCGCTTGAGCGTGATTTCGCGCGTGAGTTTGGTGGTCAGGTCCACGTCGCCGGGCGCGAAGTCAATCGTGTCCGGCATGATGATGATGTCGTTGTAAGTCAGGCCGTGCGAGGCGTTCTCGAAAAGCTTGGCGGCGGTCGTTCCGTTGGGATCCATGTTCAGGCTCGGGCTAAGAACGCACACAGCCCCGCCGAGATGGCGAGGCTGCAATCGGTGAGGCTTCTTGCTTCCATGTGACAGTGATACGGATGACGGGGGTTGTCGTCAAGTGAGTGCCCGCAAGGCACAATCAACCGCCGTGTCATTGCTCAGTGCTATCAATCCCGCGCGCGAACTTACGCGCCGCGTGTTCCTGTTCGGCCTGCCCCTGATCCTCGGCCTGGCCGCGCACGCTATTTTCAACATCGTGGACACCTTTCTCGTGGGCCAGTTGCCCGGCGCGGAGGGCGCTGCGGGCATTGCCGTGACCGGCCTGTGCGACCCGATCACCACGTTCCAGACGATCCTGCTCAACGGGCCCATCGCCGGTGCGGGCGTGCTGATCGCCCTGCGTTTTGGCGCTCGCGATGAAGAAGGCATGCGCAAGATGGCGCTGCAGGCCACGGGATTCGTGCTGCTGCTCAGCCTGGCGCTGGGCGTGCCGGGCGTGATTTTCGCGCGTGAACTGGCCCTGATGATGGGCGCGCGCGAGGAAGCGCAACAGCTTGAACATTGCACGCAATATCTGCGCGTGCTGCTGGGCGGCGGGTTCACCGGCGGCATGTTTCTTTATCTCGCCACGCTCCAGCGCGCTGTGGGCAGCGTCAAGGCATTCATGGCGCTGTTCCTGACGAGCAACGTGCTCAACCTGGTGTTCTGCGTGATGTTCATTTACGGGCCGGGGCCCTACCCCGACTTCGTGCCCGCGTGGTGGACCGGCGTTGCCGAGGCGCTGCACCTGCCACGCCTTGGCGTCGTCGGCAGCGCTTGGGGCGCGGTAGCCGCGCGTGTGGTAAGTGTCGCTTTGGCTGTCGCGCTGGCGCGCGGCTATTTGCGCGGGCCGCTGTCGTGGCTGTGGCCGCGCGGGCGTGCGCTGTGGGATCTGGTCAGCATCGGGTTCTGGAAGAACGGGCAGGTGGCCGTGCGCGGCATTGCGGGCGGGGCGCTGATTCGCACATTGCAGAGTTCCGGCGGCGGCGATGAAGCCGTGGTCTCGGGCGTGTTTGTGGGCATGAAGATTGAATTGCTGCTGACGCTGATTGCCTTTGGCTGGGGCACGGCATCGCAAACGCTGGTGGCGACTTCCATTGGCGCGGGCAAGCCGTTGCGAGGCCGCGCCGAGGAGCGCGCCTGCATCGTGTTTGCGCTGGCGTGCAGTGCGGCGGCGACGGCGGTCTTGCTGGTGTTCGCGCGCGACCTGGCGGCGTGGTTCAACCCCGAGCCCGAACTGGTGCACTGGAGTGAACGCTTTCTGGTGATCACCGCAGCATCGTTTGTGCTAACGCCACTGAACGTGGTGATCTCGCAAACCATGTTTTCGCGCATGCATTTGCGTTTGCCCGTGCTGATTGACGGCGGCGTGCTCTTGCTCGTGATGGTGCCGGCACTGGCAATCGCAGCGCTGGCAGGCGCGGCCGTGGAAACGCTGTTGTGGATCAACACGGCCTGTAGCGTGGCCCTGACGGGCGTTTATGCAATCGTGCGCTGGAAGATGCGCCGCGAAGCAGCGCGGGTCGCATAACAACGCCACGAGGCTGGAGGAGCCGGCCGGGTTTCATCCACGGGCTCTTAAGCAGGCGCATAACAAACCGCCTCCCTCAAGCGTGCTTGAGGGAGGCGGCATGAATTTCAAGATGCGGGCCGGGGCGGAGCCTGCCGCTTACCCGACAAGCTTGGTCAGGCGCTGGCGCAGCGTGCCCTCCGGCAGCAAACCGGCGTGCTGATCAACGACTTTTCCGTCTTTGAAGAACACCAGCGTGGGCACTGCCATCACGCCAAACTGCCCGGCGAGATCAGGATCTTCATCAATATCCACTTTGCCCACGTTGACTTTGCCTTTGAACTCCGTGGCCAGCTTGTCCACGATCGGGCCAAGCACCTGGCAGGGGCCGCACCAAGTGGCGCTGAAGTCAAGCAGGCCAACTTTGCCCTGCTTGAAGGTTTCGAAGTTGTCATTGGTAACGTGCTGGACATCGGCCGAAGCTGCCATGGTTGTCTCCTTTTTCAGGCCGTCTTGCGGCCTCGTAAACCGAACGTCGCGAGAATAGGAAATATTCCTCGCGGCCACAACGGCCATGCCCGCCCCTTGATAGTTCATGGGTACACGGCTAGATTCTTTGCCCCTTTGGGGAATTCATTACTTCTGACAAGGATGCGGGATTCATGGTCAAGGTCAAGGCACGCGGCTCCGAGTCGCTCGATCAACTGCTCAAGCGTTTCAAGAAATCCTGCGAAAAAGAAGGCCTGACGCGTGAACTCAAGCGCGTGGCGTTCTACGAGAAGCCGAGCGTGATCCGGGCGCGCAAGATTCGCCAGAGTCAGAAGCGCAAGATGCAGGCAACCATGATGAACAAGGTCGGTGGATAGCAAAGGCCGCCTGGCCCTTGCCGGTTTCATTGGAAGCGCGCCCTTCACGGGCCGGGAGGCCCGTGCGACATGCCAGCGCTTGAGCTCGACAACCTATCCAAAACGTTTAGGGATTTCTTTGGCCGTCGGCGCGTGCAAGCGCTTGACGGCCTTTCCATGTCCATCGAAAAGGGCGAGGTCTTTGGCGTGCTGGGCCCCAATGGCTCGGGCAAGAGCACCGCATTCAAGATTTGCGTAGGCCTGCTGCGCCCCGATTCGGGTTCTGCGCGCGTGCTGGATTTTGCGCCGGGGTCGCTGGCGGCGCGCAAGGCCACAGGTTACCTGCCCGAGGAAAGCACGCTCCTGCCGTTCCTGACGGCGCGCGAGACGCTGCGCCTGATGGGCGCCCTCGCAGGCTTGACCCGACAAGCTTCCGTCAGGCGTGCTGACGAACTACTTGAGCGCGTCAGCCTGAGAGACGCAGCCGACCGC
Organism: Planctomycetota bacterium; assembly: GCA_020845475.1. Classification (GTDB taxonomy): domain Bacteria; phylum Planctomycetota; class UBA8742; order UBA2392; family UBA2392; genus UBA2392. The sequence continues at coordinate 37,018 of JADLFN010000048.1, read as the reverse complement.
CGCGTGAAGGGCTTTTCAAAGGGCATGCAGCGCAGGCTGGGCGTGGCCAGCGTGCTGATGGGCGACCCCGAGGTGTTTATTCTCGACGAGCCCACAAGCGGCCTGGATCCGCTGGGCGCGCGCGACATGAAAGAGCTGATTGTCGAACTGGCCAGGAAAGGCAAGACCATCGTGATCTCCAGCCACCTGCTGGGCGAAATTGAAAACGTTTGCCACCGCGTGGCCTTTCTCAATTCGGGCAAACTGCTGAAGCTCGGCACGCTGGAAGAACTGCTGCGTGAACAGGGCAGCTACGAATTGCGCGTCTCGCCCGCGCACCCGGAAGCCGTCAAGGCCCTTGAAGAACTTGCCCGGGCTAGAGGGCTGACCGTTGAACGCAGTGGCGCGCCGCTGGCTTCACTCGAGAGCTTCTACGTCAAAATGCTGGGATCGGATCCCGGCGCAAAATCGCGCTGACGCGTTTCGCGGCAAGAACACCAATCCGATGCCGCCGGGCCTCGCGCCTTCTGGCGAATGTGGCCCTCATGGATACGATGCCGCGCCTTGTGGGGGCGACGCGTTTGTCGCACTTGCGTGTGACTGGAGCTGTCATGCCCGAAGAAACCATCGATCAGTACCGTGCACAGCGCATCGCCAAACGCGACGCGCTCACGAAACTCGGCGTCAATCCCTATGCCGTGCGCACACCCGCACGCGACGGCATTGCTCCCATCAAGGCGGAGTTTGAGAAGCTGGAAGCCGCTTCACCCAAACCCGCCGAGGGCAAACACGACGGGCCCAAAATCGCCGGCAAGGCGGTCGCCGGTCGTGTGCTGGCCAATCGCAAGATGGGCAAGGCCGTGTTCATCGATGTATTCGACGAGACTGGCAAAGTGCAGGTTTACCTGAACGCCAAGTCTGTCGGCGACGCGGCTATGGCCGTCTATGACCAGATCGATTTAGGTGACTTCATTTACGTCAAGGGCGACGTCCAGCGCACGCGCACGGGCGAAGTCACGCTCTTTGCGACCGAGTTGAAATTTCTCACCAAGGCGCTGGCCGTGCCGCCGCTGCCTCGCACCTACAAGGATGAAAGCGGCAAGGAAATCACCCACGACGCGTTCACGGACACGGAGCTGCGTTACCGCAAGCGCTATCTTGACCTGATGGTGCATGCCGATGTGCGCTCACGCTTTGAGCAGCGCTCGCAGGTGCTGGCCGCCATGCGCGATTATCTGGGCAAGAAGGGCTACCTCGAAGTCGAAACGCCCATGCTGCACGCCATTCCCGGCGGCGCGCGCGCGCGGCCGTTTATCACGCACCACAACACGCTGCACATGAACATGTATTTAAGAATCGCGCCCGAGCTCTATTTGAAACGGCTGCTGGTGGGCGGGTTTGAGCGCGTGTTCGAGATCAACAGAAATTTCCGCAACGAGGGCATCGACGCCACGCACAACCCCGAATTCACGATGATGGAGTTGTACGAAGCCTACGGCGACTACCACTCGATGATGGAGATTACGGAAGGATTAATCCGCCACGCAGCGAACACAATCCGGCCCGACGGCAACCTCGTGTTCAAATGGGGCGAAGTTGAAATTGATCTCGGCAAGCCCTTTGCGCGCCGCAAATATTCCGACCTGCTGCGCGAGTATGCGGGCGTGGAATTGCACGACGTCGCGGCCGTGGCCGCCAAGGCAAAGGCCCTTGGGCTCGAAGTTCACGAAGATCATTACAAGCTCGCCGACCAGGTGCTGGAAGCGACGGCCATGTCGCACCTGATCCAGCCCACGTTCATGATCGACTATCCCACGGCGATATGCCCGCTCACCAAGGCGCGCGAAGACGACCCGAGACTATGCGAACGCTTCGAGCTGTTTATCAACGGTGTCGAATTCGCCAACGCGTTCTCCGAGCTCAACGAGCCCACGGAGCAGTTGGCACGCTTCAAAGAGCAGGTCGAGATGGGCGCGAAATCAGCCGACGTCGAGGCGCCCAAGGAAATCGATTACGATTACGTGGAAGCCCTTGAGGCCGGCATGCCGCCCGCAGGCGGGCTGGGCCTGGGCATTGACCGCCTGATCATGTTGCTCACGAACACGCACAGTATCCGCGACGTGCTGCTCTTCCCGCACATGAAGCGCGATCACTCTCACGGAGCAGGCGGCGCCACGCAGCGCGCAGAACTGGCCGTGGAAACGCTGATCGAAGAGATTTCCTCGCCCGAGCTGCGCAAACTGGGCAAAGAAGTCGCGCCGATTATCGGACGGCTCGAAGGCCTCGTCGCCGAATTCAAAGTCGCGCAGGGCGCGAAGAAATGATCAAGCTTTCGGCAATCCTCGTAGGGCGCTACGCAACCCAGGCATCCGACGGTTGGGGCGTTGCGGGCACATTTCGCCAAATCAAGCTATCGAGACTGGCGCGAAACGGGTTTCAGTCCTGCGTGTATCTGCTGTTTACGGACGTGAAGCCGGGCGACCGGACGATGCTGAACATGGTCATCGCCAATCCGGATATGGACGACGAAGAGCTGTGGTCGCAAGCCGCCATTCTGCAACCCACGCCGGGTGATCTATGCGCGGAAGTGGTTTGGGAACCTGCTGACTGGGGCATCAGGGCCGCAGGCCAATATGAGGCGCGATTCTACAACGGTGATACAATCCTGGATGTCGCGGTTATTCGCGTAACCAAAGGTTAGCCATGGCGAATAATGAAAATAAGACACAGGAAATGGGCCGGGTCACCGTCGTGTACCATCATGAAGACGGCACCGTAGAAGTCGATGAGCAGGTAACGCCCATTTATCGCAACCGCAAGGGCAAGCCCGTTACGCCTGAGATGCGCAAGGCCATTGAAGATCGTCGCGAAGCCTATCTTGCGGAACTGCGCGCCCGCATCGGCCCGCGCAAGTCCGGCAAGGCCAAGCCTGCATCGCGCAAACGCGCCGCGTGATTTCCCCCAACTCTCACCCCTGCCGCGCCGATAAACTCTCCTGATGCTCATAGCGCGTGCCTTTACGTTCCTTTTGTTCCTCTTGCTCGCGCTGGGCATGGTGGCGTGGCAGGTCAACCACGTCGCCCTGGATATCGCCCAGACCGATAATTTCCGCGCCGTACTGTTCATTCTCTTTGGCGGGCCTGCGCTGCTGTTCGCCGAGTTCCTGGCCTTCCGCGCGCTGCGCGAACAGAGCGATACCTCGCGCAACGTCGCCTACGCCGTGGCCGGCGCCGTCGTGCTGCCTCTGACGGCGCTGGTGGCCGGCTCACTCAGCGCCATCATGGCGCGCGGCGGCAACCACAAACGCATCTGGGCCAGCACGCTTTCTGTGGGCGCGCTGATCGGGCTCAACGGCGTGGTCGCGGCGGGCGCGGGTTTCATTGGCTTTGGCGGCGGTCAAACCGGTCTTTCCCTGGGCCTGGCTTGCGTCAAGGTTCAGTTCTTTCTCGTGGTGGACTATTTCCTGATCAGCGCCATCTGGCGCTATTTCGGCAGCGCGGCTTCCGCCTTCATCTCCCTTCGCTACCTGCGCCAGCGCGTGATTTCGCTGCTTTCGGTGGGTGGCATTGCCACGGGTGTGTGGGTGCTGATCGTGGTCAATTCGATCATGACCGGCTTCCAGAAGGATTTCCGCGAGCAGATTCGTGGCAGCTCTTCGCACGTGCTGGTGCGATTTGACGCCGAACAGTTTCACCCGCGCGGCTCGGTGCGCGACATGTTGCAGTGGCAGGAGTACCTCAAGCGCATCAACGCCGAGCCCGAGTACCGCGCCGCATGGGAACTCGAGCTGGGCCGCGCCTCAAGCCGCGCGCAGGCTGACGGGCTCGACGCCGACGCAATGCTGGAGCGCCTGAAAACGGGTCGGGAGCTTTCGTCGCTCGACTTGAAGTACCTGCGCGACGGCGACAAACCCACCACAGCGCGCGATTTCTACCTGGAACGCAAGGCGGGCGGAAACACCGACGCTGCCAAGCGCGCACGCGAAACCATTGAAGAAGAGGCCAAACAGGCCTGGTTCTACCCCGAGTTCCGGCGCCGCATGGCCGAGGCCTTTGAGGGCACAGAGAAGGTGCTCAAGGCGCACAAGAACGCCGCCGGCGAAAAAGATGTCGAGGGTGTTTCCTGGCGTGTGGGCGTGAAGGCCGTGATCACGCCCAAGAACCGAGTGAGTGACTTGCCGATCGCCGAACTGACCGGCGTGGACCTCGAGCGCGAGACGAGCATTTCCAACCTGGGCGAGTACATCGCCACCGCAGAGTCGCAGTATTTCAAGGTGCGCTACGTGCTGCACCCGCTGCAGCAGGTGCTGGGTTCACTGCTGGGTTTTGAGACGCGCGCCAGCCTGGAAAAGCTGGCGCAGAACGCGGAGTTCCGCTTTACGCCCACGGGCCTGGCCAGCGACGCAGGCCCGATCAGCCAGCCGCCGCTCGACTTGCGCCGCCTGCTCAAGGCCCGCCGCATTGCCGCCAGCACGGACAAACTCTCGTGGGAGAGTTTCGATGAAGTGCGTTTCTGGGGCAGCACGCCCGGCCAGCAGCTTTATGACGTTGCCAAAGAAGCCTACAAGCGCGCGCTGCGCACCTACGATCTCAACGAGCTTGCGGCCATTGCGCGTGAGGCCCACACTGCCCTGCGCGCCATCCTTGAAGCCGAGCTGGCCAAGCCGCCGGGCTCCACGGACGAAGAACTTCTTTCGCGCATGGGCTGCCGCATCATTCTCGACCACTACCTGACCAGCCTCGGCGTGTGCGAGCGCCAGATGCGCGGGCTCAAGTCGCAGTTCGTCGATGCCACGGCCGCCTTGATCCGCGATGAAGGCCGCATGCTCCCCGAGGATAAAGACTGGGCGCTGGCCCTGCACGCGGCATTGGTCAAGGCCACCGAAGACCGCAAAGCCGTGATCACCGATCCCGCCACCGATGAAGCCGCGCGCGAGGCGGCGCTGCTGGATCTGGCCAAGACATACATCCGGTTGATTGCACAGGCGATTGAACAGGGCGAGAAGGATGGGCGGCTCAGCGCCATGGAATTCAAACAGGCCTTTACGCGCAAAGAGCAGGACGCCGAGGACCTGCTGCCCTATTCCGAGCAGGCCACACCAGTCACCGGCCCGCGCGCGCTGCCCCTGGCCTATGCCGTGGGCAAGCTGGATGCACGCATGGCGCTGGTGCGCGCGCGGCAAGAGGCCTACCGCAAAGTGATTCCCCTGCGGACCTCCATGTATGACAACGAAAGCGCGCAAAGCTACATGGCCCGCGCGCGGCAGCAGCGCCGGCCCGAGGGCGGCGACCTGCCGGGCATCATTCTTGGCGAGGCTTTGGCCGAAAGCGCGTTCTTCGGCGGCGTGGACGTCGGCGATGAAATCGCCCTGACGATTCCGCGCATCTATCGCACCGAGGATGGCCGGCTGATGCCAAACGCCATCGAGGCGCGCTTTCGCGTCACGGGCTTCTTCCGCAGCGGGCTGTACGAGGACAACCTCGGCCGCATGTACTGCGATTTTGACGAGCTGGCACGGATCATGATGGACTCCGACGTGCGCTACATCGTGGGCGCTAAGTTCAAGGACTACACGCCCTACGAAGGCGAGATCAACAGCGGCAAGCTGAAGAACCAGCTCTACAACGAGCTGCGCGAGGGCGGCGTTTACATCAATTCCAAACCGGGCGTGTGGGAAGATGAAAAGAAGAGCCTGCTCGAAGCCGTGAACCGCGAAAAAATGATCGTGTCGCTGATCGTCGGCTTCATTCTGTTCCTGGCTGGCGCGCTGATCATGATTGTGGTCTATCAGCTCGTGAGCGAGAAGGTCAAGGACATCGGCATCCTCAAGGCGCTGGGTCATTCGCCGTGGGGTATTCGCAGCGTGTTCATGTTCAATGCGCTGTTCATCGGACTGTTTGGAGCCACGGCGGGCTGCGTGATCGGCATTACGTTTTCGCAGTACCTCAACGAGATTGAAGATTTCATTGACCGCGTGACGGGCATCAGGCTTTTCCCGCCGGACATCTACTTCCTCACGTACATCCCCAGCGTGAAGGGCATCGAACTCGTCTGGCTGGCAATCAACATCGCCGTGCCCGCGGTGCTATGGAGCTTCGCGTGCGGAATATTGCCCGCGCTCTCAGCCGCGCGCAAAGACCCCATTGAAGCGCTGCACCACGAATGATGCGATCTGGGTTCAGACTGTTCTGGCGCAAAGAATGGCAGCAGCACCGAAACTGAAGCCTGAAGTCACGCAGGGCGATGAACTCGCCGCCTGGGGCATTTTCGACCAGTGGCGGCTTTATGGCGCCAACCGGCGGCTTGCGTTCACGTTCAAGCAGCGCTTTCTGCTCTGGCTGGCCAGTGTGGGCTATCGCGCCTACGAACGCATCGTGGCCGACACCCTGGTCTGGGAGATTGACGACCCCCACGGCGTGCTGGGCCATCTGCGCCGCGCCAGCGCCAACTACATTTTCGCCATCTGGCACAATCGGCTGCTGGGCGCGGTGAGCTACTTCGAACGCTTCCACACACGCGCGCAATACGGCTGCCGCATCGCGCCACTTGTCAGCGAGAGCTTTGACGGAGAGCTGATCGCGCGCAGTATCCGCGACTGCAACGGCGAAAACGTGCGCGGCTCATCAAGCCACAACGCCGTGGCCGGGCTCAAACACGCCGTGGAGGAACTGGGCAAAGGCCTTAACCTGTGCGTGACGGGCGATGGGCCCAAGGGCCCGCGCTACGAATTCAAGCCCGGCGCCGTCATGGCCGCCAAGCTTTCGGGCAAGCCGATTGTGCCCCTGGTCTGGTCGTGCTCGCGCACGCTCCAGATCCGCAAGAGCTGGGATCAGTTCATGGTGCCGCTGCGCAATGCAAGGATGAAACTCTACATGGGCGAACCGGTGTTCATCGCCCAGGACGCCAGCACGCGCGATGTTGCGCAAGCGCGGCGCACGCTGGAATCCAAGCTTCAGGAAATGACGTCTCGGGCTGACGCCGACACTCGCATTGTCCGCCAGCTTCCCGCGCCGCGCAAAAACGAACGCCTCAAGCGCCGCAAAGAAGTAGCCGTCGCTCAGGACAAGCGCATGTAATCCGTGATTTGCGCACCTGCCTAAGCCGCGTTTTCGTTCTAAGATGGGCGGCCCGGAGCACCCATGAAAAACGATTCCAAGCTGTTTCCAATTCTGGCGCTGGTATTGGTGTTGGGCGCAGCCATCGCTGTTTACCTCGTCTATTTCCGCAAGTCTGCCTCGCCACAACTGATTGCGGCCAACACCGAAAACGCCGAGACTCCCCAGCCGGATACCCGGCCACCGGCCAACCCTCGTGACTTCACACCCGAGGCCGCGGGACGCACCGACCCGGTCGTGACCAAACAACCCGAGCCGCCCATCAGCCTGGAAAAGGCAGTGCGGCGCCTGCAGGTTTCAGGCCTCGTGCTTGATGAGCGCGGCGGCGCGCTGCACGATATCCGCGTGGAGTTCCAGGGCACGGGCGAGCTGGCGCTGTTCCGGGGCACGGGCTACACCGACCCCTCGGGCCGCTATTCGCTGCTGGCCTGGGAGCGCAGCAACATCCGAAAGGCCCAGACCAACGACACCGGCGGATTTGTGCACGCCCGCGCGCCGGACGGCCGGATGGCCGCAGGCGAGGTGCAGCGCTTTGAACTGTCCGCTTCCACTACCATGGCCGAGATCGTGCTCAAGGCACGCGCCGGCGTAGAAGGCGATGTACGCGACACCGATGGTTCGCCAGCACCCTTTGCGCAGGTCACGCTGCGCTCTTTGGGCATGATCCGGGACATCGACGAGTCCGGCGGATCAGTAACCTACGACCACCGACCCGTTGCGCGCAGCACTACGGCCGACGAACGCGGGCGCTACAGCTTTGCCGGCCTGCCCGCGGGGAAATACACGCTCAACGTGGAAGGCGGCTATTTCGGAGTGGCCCTGGCCAGCGGCGAATGCGACGTCTCCGATGGCAGCGTGAAGTGGCACGAGCTCAAGCTGGCGCGCCAGAATTTCGTGCGCGGCACCCTGCGCGACCAGGACGGCGCGCCGGTGGACGGCGCAGTCGTGGTCCTGCGTCAAATCGGCGCCCTGAAAACGCCCGATGGCGAAGTCGTCAATACCAATGGCGACGACCTGCGCGCGAGAATTGACAAGAAGCGCGAGGGCGAGCGCGGCCGGGATTTCCGGGCCGCCAAGACCCGCTGGCGCTGCGTCACAGACCCCGAGGGCCGATTCGGCTTTGCCAACATTCACGATGTTGAACTTGAACTTGTCGCGCAACTCGGCAAGAAAACAGCCGAGATCAAGAACGTGCGCGTCAACCAGGGCGATTTCTCGCTCACGCTGGAACTTGACTGCAGCATCACCGGCACCGTGCGCGACGCGGCTACGAACCAGCCCATCACCCGCTACGACATCCGGATTATCGGCGGCGACGGCGAGCCCACGCCCTTTGACCGCGTGAGCGAAGATGCCGTGTTCCCCTGGCACAATCAGGGCCGGTACCGCCTGATTAATGCGGCGGAAGGCAACATTGCGCTGCGCGTGAGCGCGCCCGGTTACGCGCCCGCAGTGCTCCGCGTGAAAGAACTGGCCGCCAACGAACGCCGCGCAGGCGCCGACGTCGCGCTCAAGCCCCTGTGCAACCTTGTGCTCACGCTCAAGCACGGCGAGAAACTGCTGCCGCGAGAGCCGGTGCTTCTGCTTTATGATGGCCGTTCCGTGGCCGAAGGCTCGACGGACGATTTCGGCGAAGTTCGTCTGCGCGGCATCGTGCCCGCAGATTACGAGATCAAGGTCCAGCGCGCCGATGGCAGCATTCTGTCACTGAAGCACGGCGTGCCCGCCCAGAGCGAACAACGGGCCACAGTGGCTCTATTGCCCAAGTAGGCGCGGCGTTGTGCAGGCCTTGGCGCGCCAATACACTGCCGCGCCATGCCCTACCCCACGCTCTACAACCTGCCGGGCCGCAAATGGACGATTCGCACCTCCGTGCTCAAGGCGGGTGCTTGGTCGCCCACGCTGTTGACGGCGTACGAAGTATCGCTGGTGCAGAACAACGTAGCCACGCTCAAGACCATGATGATGGACAAGGACGGCAAGGAACTGCCCACCAACGCCGTGCTGGCGCAGTTCCCGCGCAAAGAGCCAATCCTGCAGCCCTTCAAGTTCTGGATGCCGGAAAACGCGCAGCTTTTCAATGAGCGGCGCGAGAACGCCAAGTGCCCCATCGGCAGCTTCGATTGCTGGCTGACCGATTTCCACGATCCCGCGCGCAAGGACAGCCGCGTCCAGATGTGGGCCTCGATTGCCTACCCGGGCCTGATCGTTCGCGAACAGGGCCGCTGGCTGAGTGACGAACTCGACGAGAAAACCGGACAAACGCTGAAAACGCACGAAATTCAGGAGCTCAAGGAGCTGGTAGCGTTCAGCGGGTGAATATGGAATCCGAAGCGAAAGGGTGGGATGCCATAGCAGCGGCCCTGAAGAAATTGTACGGGGAACGTGAACCCCTGCATTTTGGCACCATTGTTCCGTTCTACTTGGGCGGCAAGGACCCCATTCATGGCACGGACTTGCAGTTCAACGCAGACCCTGTGCCTCATTGGCATGTCATCACCTACGGGTTTTCTGAGCTGTGGGAAAAAGAGTCCGACGACCCCGAAGTTTCGGGTTTCGGATTCGAGTTGACCATGCGCGTCAAACTCAATGTGACGCCTTCAGAAGCAGCGGAGTTTCAGGCTGGCAATTATCGGCGCTGCACGGAGGGCGACCACCAAAGCAAGTCGCGATACGTACCCTACTGGGCCCTTAATTGCCTGCAAAACCTCGCGCGATATGTCTTCGAGAGCGGCAACGTGTTCGACGCTGGACATCACGTCGATCTTCAGGGGCCCATTCGTACTGACAGCGATTCGCTGATCAGGGCCGCCGCCTTTCGCCTCGACCCAGTCCTGCCACCGATCGATACCCCCAATGGCTCTCTGGATTTTCTGCAATTGGTCGGAATAACGCTCGATGAATGCGAGGCCATGAAACGATGGACAACAAGCGGCGTGCTGAATTTGATGGCTGAGCACGACCCGCTTTTGATCGTGGACCTGGCGCGTCGCTCAGCTTTGGAAAGCCCCCAAATGAGGGCCGCCGTCGTTGCGGGGGCGGCCCGCGAAGGCTCTTCTCAAGCATATACCGCCACACAGGACATCACATGGCGGACGGCGAAACACATGAACAGTGAGGCGCTCATAATGGAGTTTCCGGCATTTGTAGTGGACGACATTGCCGAAATGCTCAAAGCGCGGATTCTCTTCGGGCGAAATTACGCGGTGACCTCAGACGAGGTTGAAATCCACTTTGAGCCGAGCAAAGTGGTGGTTTGGCGAAATGAAGAGAAGCTGCTCGGCGTGGATGTCAACCCCGCCTTTGTTACGGCATTTGGCGAAAAGGTCAAACCGGTGGAAGGGCGCTACCGCGTGTGGGAGAGTCCCCCGATAGATGTCATTGTTCACAAGTCGCCCATCTACGACCAGGCCGGCAATGTCATCCGAGTCATAGGCTGAGCCTCCGCCCCCCAAGTGCCCCCGGCCCTTGCCCCTCTCTACTCCAGACTTATTCTAACGTACTCCCTTTTGTAAAACCCACGCGGGTCTTTTCATTGACGCACACTGGAGTACGGGCATGGCCGTTACGATGAACCAGTTGTTGGATTTTCTCATTCAGCAGGGCGCTTCCGACCTTCACCTGTCTGTGGGCCGCAAGCCCACCATCCGCAAGTCGGGCCACCTCAAGGACGTCAACGCGCCCGAGCTCACGCCCGCGGATACCGTGCGCCTGTGCAAGGAAATCTGCCCCGAGAAGAACCTCAAAGAGTTGCAGGAAGTCGGCGGCACTGACTGGGGCTATGCCTACAACGAAAAAGCTCGCTTCCGCTGCTCTGCCTTCCGGCAGAAAAACGTCATTGGCATGGTGCTGCGCCAGATTCCCAACCGCCTGCTGACCTTCGAACAGATTGGCCTGCCGGAAAACGTCAAGACCGTGCTCGACCGCCCGCGCGGCCTGATTCTCGTGACCGGCCCGACCGGCTCGGGCAAGACCACGACGCTGGCCACGATGATCGACTACATCAACCAGAACGAGGACTGCCACATCATCACGATCGAGGACCCGATCGAGTATTACCACGAACACAAGAAATCCATCCTGACCCAGCGCGAACTGGGCAACGACGTACCCAGCTTCGCCGAAGGTCTGCGCCGCGCACTGCGCCAGGATCCCGACGTAATCCTGGTGGGCGAAATGCGCGACCTGGAAACGATCGGCGCCGCAATCACGGCCGCCGAGACAGGCCACCTGGTGTTCGGCACGCTGCACACGACCGGTGCCACGCGCACCGTGGACCGCATCATTGACGCATTCCCCACCAACCAGCAGGAGCAGGTGCGCGCACAGCTGGCCGTTTCGATCATCGCCATCATCAGCCAGGTGCTGATGCCCAAACAGGGCGGCGGCGTGGTGGCGGGCTTTGAGATCATGGTCAGCAACAGCGCCGTGGAAAACCTGATCCGTGAAGCCAAGACCTACCAGCTTTCGTCGGTGATCCAGACCGGCAAGCAGCAGGGCATGATCCTGCTCGACGACTACCTCATGGAAGTTTACATGGCGCAGAAAATCACCCGCATCGAACTGATGCAGTTCTGCTCCAACGCCAAGGACATGCGCGAAAAGGTCGATCAACTCAAGCGCAGCAAAGGCGGCCGCCTCTGGGATGAAGAACTGGTGCGCGAAGCCATGGCCCAGATCGAGCAGGTGTCGGCGCCGCCGGCCGCAGCCATAGCCGCGCAACTGGAGCAAAAGCGCCCGGGCGCAGCCGGAACCAGCGTGAGGCGGCCGGGAGCCTGATGCAATTGTCGATTGCCAGTTGACGATTTTCGACTCGGCCCAGGTTCGGCAGCCGCTAACAATCGACAATCGACAATCTACAATGCGAAATACGGTGTGGGGCGCTCTTGGGAAGACGCCCGCTTAGCCAGATGGCAGTCAACTCAGGAAGGTCCAGTCATGGCCATGATGGGCAAACGCCGCAAGCTGCTCGGGCAGATTCTCAAGGAAATCGAACTCGTTACTGAGGGCGATATCCAGGAGGCGCTCGCCAAACAGAAGAAATCCGGCGGCCTGATCGGCAAGATCCTCATTGACGCGGGCGTGTGCAGCGAAGGCGACATCACCATGGCGCTTGCCGCCCAGAACGACATGAGCTTTGTCGATCTCGCGGGCGTGGACATTCCCATCGAACTGCTCGATTTGCTCACCGAGGCCCAGGCCCAGACTTACCGCGTCATCCCGCTGGAGTTCGACGCGGCCAAGAAAACGCTGGTCGTGGCCATGGATGACCCGACCAAGATCGTGGTGTTCGATGAACTCACGTTTGCCCTGCAGGGGCGCGTGCCCGGCATCCGCATCCAGGGTGCTTTGGCGAGTAAAGAAGACATCGACGTCGCGCTGGACAAGTATTACGGCGGCGGCGGACTGGGCAAAACCCTCGGAAACGAAGATCTGGCGCAGTTCGAGGAAGGCAACGTATCGGGCAAGGAAGCCGTGGCCGTTGACGCCTCCGACCCCGACGCGCCGGCGGTGGTGAAGCTGCTCAACTTCCTGCTGGCCACGGCGATTCGCGACCGCAGCTCAGACATTCACCTGGAGCCCTTCGAAGACGAATTCCGCGTGCGCTACCGCGTGGACGGCGCGCTTTTGCAGATGGAAAACCCGCCGCGCGAACTGGCCAACCCGCTGATCTCGCGCATCAAGGTTATTTCCAAGCTCGACATCGCCGAAACGCGCATGCCGCAGGACGGCCGCATCGAGCTGACCATCGAGGGCCGCAACGTGGATTTGCGCGTGAGCACGCTGCCCACCATGTTCGGCGAAAGCTGCGTGATGCGTATTCTTGACCGCAGCAACGTGTCGCTTGACCTCGATAACCTCGGCCTGCGGCAGAACGACAACGACATGATCAAGGCGTTGATCGCCAAGCCCAACGGCGTCGTGCTCGTCACGGGCCCGACAGGCTCGGGCAAGACCACGACACTCTATTGCTGCCTCAACCACATGAACACGCCGGACATGAAGATCATCACCACGGAAGACCCCGTGGAATACGATCTTCCCGGCGTGATGCAGTGCCAGGTCAACCCGGACGTGGGCCTGACTTACGGCCGCGCGTTGCGCAGTATTTTGCGCCAGGACCCGGACATGATCCTGGTGGGCGAAATCCGCGATAAAGAAACCGCGGCCATCGCCGTTGAAGCGGCACTCACGGGCCACCTGGTGCTTTCCACACTGCACACCAACGACGCCGCCAGCGCGGTCACGCGCCTGATCGATATCGGCATCGAGCACTTCCTGATCGCGGCTACGCTCGAGGCGATCATTGCCCAGCGCCTTGTCCGCAAGATCTGCACCAGTTGCAAGGAGTTCTACAAGCCCGAAGACGAACACCTTTACGAGCTGGGCCTGAAAGCGCAGGACGTTACGGGCAAGAAGTTCGCCTACGGCAAGGGCTGCTCGCGTTGCAACGGTACTGGCTACAAGGGTCGCATGGGCCTGTATGAAATCCTGCGCTGCAACGAGGAAATCAAGCAGTTGATCATGGACAAAGCCACGGTCGCTGTCGTGCGCGAGGCCGGCCGCCGCGCGGGCATGCGCACGCTGCGTGAATCGGGCCTGCTGGGCATCTATGACTGCGGCACCAGCATCGAAGAGGTGCTGCGCGAAACCATGATCATGGAGTAGCGCCGGCGTTGCCGGCGCTACAATTCAAATTTCAAAATGGAAAATTCAAAATTGGGGCTTTGGGTTTTCATGCTTCTGCAATTTTGAATTTCTATTTTTGAATTTTGAATTGCCGCTACGTCAGGCCCGTCATGTCAGAGTTGCCCCCATCCGCGAGCACCGCTGCCAAGCCCAAAGGCAACGGCCCGCTCGTGCTTGGCCTGACTGGCGGCACCCTGGCCGCGCTCACGCTTGCCGGCGCGGCTTTCACGCACTTCTGGCCTGAGTCGATCTGGTCGAAGGTGTGGTTTGCCGTTTCGATTTCAGGCCTCGTCGGCTTTGGCACCAACTGGATTGCCATCAAGATGCTGTTTCACCCGCGCGTGCGCGTGCTCGGCACTCAGGGCGTGATTCCCGCGCGCCGCGCTGATCTCGCCCGCGCCGTGGCCGCCACGATCGAAGAGCACCTGATCTCGGCCGACCGCATGCACAAGCTGCTGGTCGAGACCGGCGCCGTGGCTAACACACTTGATTCGCTCAGCGCCAAGCTGCCAGCGCTATTGTCGGATCCCGCAGCGCGCTCGCTCGCCCACAACGAAATCCGCCGCCTGATCCAGCAGGCCGTCAACACGGTGGGCGAGGACGCCCGCGTTCGACTCAAGAAAAAAATGCGCTCCACCGGCATCGCCGCCGCTTCCGGCGCAGCCGCCACGGCGGCTTTTGGCCCCATTGCCGGGCTCTTTGCCGTGGGCGCCGCGAAGTCAGGCGTGATGGATCCACTCGTGGACAAGGTTCTCAATGACATGGTTGAAGAGCTGCAGGGCTCCAGCGCACTCGACAACGCCGCCAACGGCATCGTCGATGAAATGCCGCGCGCCGCGACTTCGCTGCTGCGCAACAATGAAATCAAGAGCCGCCTGACCGATCTCGTCAGCGGGGCTTCCCAGGACTTGCTGGGCGCCATTGACGTCAAGAAGCTGATCGAGACGGAATTGCTGGCCCACGACGACGCCGAACTCGAAGGCCTGATTGACCGCGTCGCCAGCAATGAGCTGGTGTTCATCCAGGTCATCGGCGGTGTGCTGGGCGCTTTTGCCGGCCTGTGCCTGATCTGGCCTTGGCTGCTGGCACCCTTTGGGCTGGCCTTTGTCGTGGCCTGGGCCATTGGCCGCCGCGCGGAACTCAGGGCCGAGCGCGCCCAAGCCGCGTCCGGAAGCGTCAGCCAGAGCATCGCCAGGGCCGAGCAGCAGGCCCAAGCTCTGCCGCCCAAACCGGCCCTGACCGAGGCGCTGATCGTCGAGGCCACGGTCGTACAGGCGGAGTCAGTTGAAGTTGCCACGCAGGCCCGCTGAAAATCCCCAACATTCTCTGAACACAGGCGTTACATTCCCCTGCACACAACGGGTGGAGACTGGCAATGCGGAAATACCTCGTGATTCTCGGGCTGGCCCTCTTTGCATCCGGCCTTTTCGCTCAGCAGCCGGTCGCGGCCAAGCTCACGCTCACGGGTGAAATGCGCGACATCCCCGTCGAGGAAATGATCAAGTGGACCTCCGAGTACCAGAAGCTCAAGTTCCTTTACCAGCCCACGCAGATTGCCAGCTTCAAGGTCTCGATCATGTCGCCCACCACGGGCTTCGAAATCCCGGCCACGGCCTTTTTCTCCGTGCTCCAGACCTTCCTCAAGCAGTTCAAGCTCATCCTCAGCCCCTTTGGCCAGGACACCGAGCAGAGCGTGCGTTTCTATGAAATCATGCAGGCCACCGAGGCCATCACCCAGAGCGAAAACGTCGTGTTCATGGACGACATCGCCAAATGGACCGACACCTCGGCCAACTTCGTCACCATGGTCGTCAACCTCAAATACGCCGATGCCAACGCTGTGCGCGCGGCTCTGCAGAACCTCGTCTCGCGCCAGGGCGGCAGCGTCAACCCGATTCAGGGCATCAACTCGCTGATTCTGGCGGATTACAGCTACAACATCCGCCGGCTCGCGCAGATTGTGCAGCTCATGGACCAGCCCCCGCGCTCGCCGCGCCTTGAGGTCATCAACATCGACCACATCGACGCCGAAGAGCTGGTGCAAAGCCTGAACAACCTGCTCACCCAGCGCCGGCAGTTGCTGGGCGTGGGCGGTCAGCCCCGCGCCGGCCAGACCAACGACGAAACGCTCGTCAGCGTCGAAGTCGCGCCCTACGTCAATGCCATTATGGTCACCGGCTTTGATTCCGGCATCGAACTGGTGCGCGACCTGGTCAAGAAGCTCGACATCGAAATCCCCGGCGCGGCTACCACCGGCCGCATTCATTATTACCCGTGCAAGAACGTGAAGGCGGAAGACCTCGCCGCAACGCTCACCGACCTGCTTGGCGTAGGCGTGCCTCTGAGCACGCAGCCCGGCGGTGTGGCGCCCGTTCCAGGCGCCACCACGCAGAACCAGGCCAACGCGCCTACGATTGTTTCCGACATCAACACCAACAGCCTGCTCGTGATTGCCACAGCCAGTGATTACGTTGAAATCCGCAAGATCATCGAGAAGCTCGACGTGCGCCGCCCGCAGGTGGAAATCGAGGCGGCCATCCTTGAAGTGCGCAACGACGACGACTTCCAGTTCGGCGTCGAAATTGCCTCCGTTGATGGATTTGCCAAGGCCTCCAAGGAGCCACGCCTGAGTGCCGGCACGAACTTCGGTTTCAGTGAAATCGTCGATTCTTCGGGCGTGCCCATCGGCACCGGCGGCGGCATTCCCGCCGGCCGCAACCCGATCTTCGGCCAGGGCGGCCTGCTCACGCTCACCAAGGGCAGCGGCTTTGATATTCCGCTGCTGGTGCGCTTTCTCAAGACGCAGGCCGATACGAACATTCTCTCACAACCCAGCGTGCTGGTGAATGACAACAGCCCGGCCACGATTGATATCACCACGGAAATTCAGCTCACCGTGTTGAACAACCTTGGCACCGGCCAGGGCACGAACACCACGGGCGGCGATTTTGTGGAGGCCGGCATCACGCTCACGGTCACGCCGCAGATCAGCCAGGACGATTACGTCACGGTCGAAATTGACCTCGATATCTCGGCCTTCGTGGGCGAGGCGCCCAACAGCGGCGTTTCACCGCCGCGCTCGCGCCGCCGCATCACCACGCTCGTTACCGTGCCCAATGGCAACACGATCGTGATTGGCGGCCTGAAGAGCGCCGAAAGCAGCAAGAGTGTTTCCAAGATCCCGTTCCTTGGCGACATCCCGCTGATTGGCGAGCTGTTCAAGAGCCAGCGCACGGTTTCGCGCGTCACGAACCTCTACATCTTCGTGCGCCCGCGCATCATGCGCGACGCCAACTTCAAGGACCTCAAGGACCGCTCGCTCGAGGTGCTCAACGAAGCCGACAAGAAAATGCTCAACGTGCCCGCCAACAAGGAATTCATCGATACCGCCAAGGCCGACTTCACCAAGCGCCAGAAAACGCCCCCCGGCAAAGCTACCCGCAGCTTCGACTACCAGGGCCTCGAAAAAGACAAGAAGTAGGTCTTGAGAGATTGAGTGTTCAAGCGATGGAGCGTTGGCCTGGTTGAGAATTCCTCAATCTCGCCAACGCTCCATCACTCTTTTCATTCGCATCGCCGCGCCGTTGACGGATAGCCGCGCCCGTTAGACCATGGCCCCCCTGACTAGCCGGCACTAACGACCATGAGCCAGACCAAGGCACCCGCGCGCAAACAGGAAACCAAGCTCCCAGCCCGCTACCCGGGCCATGCATCGGCCTATCGCCTGATGTACCTCGGCCGCCTGATTGATAACGAGGCGCCCAACTTCCTGCGCAAGGCCATGGGCTGGAGTTACCACGCGCCTAACGCCGGCCACGACGCCATCCAGCTTGCGCTCGGCTGCACCTTCCGGCCCGGCAAGGACTACTTCTTTCCGTATTACCGCGATCTCACAAGTTGCCTCGCCGCCGGTATTTCCGCACGCGAGATCATTCTCAACGGCCTTTCGCGCGATGCCGATGTCGCCGGCGGCGGCCGCCACATGAGTAACCACTTCGCCAAGATTTCGATTGGCGTTCAGAACGTCAGCTCCTGTGTGTCGAACCACATCCAGCACGCGGCGGGCCTCGGGCGCGCGATCAAGTACTACAAATCCGATGCCGTGGTCTATTGCAGCTTCGGCGAAAGCAGCAGCAGCGAGGGCTACGTTTACGAGGGCCTCAACGGCATCAGCAAAGAGAAGCTGCCCGTCGTCACCATCATGCAGGACAATGGCTACGGCATCTCCGTGCCCAAGCGCGACCAGAGCGCCAACGAATGCCTCGCCGACAACTTCGCCGGCATCGCCGATACCCGCATCTGGAAAGTCGATGGCCGCGACACGCTCGCGTGCTTCCAGGCCATGGAAGAGGCCGCCGATTTCGCCCGAAATCAGCGCGGCTGCGCCATCGTTTACGCCTGGTGCGTGCGCATTGGCTCCCACAGCAACTCAGACAATCACATCCTTTACCGCGACGAGCGCGAACTGGCCGAGGCCAAGGCGCGCGACCCGCTGCCCGCTTTCCGCCAATGGCTCTCCGAGCAGGGCCTTACCGAGAAAGACCTCGCCGGCATCGAAGAAGACGCCCGCCGCGAATTCGACGACGCCAAGGCGTTCGGCGAAGCCGCGCCGCTGCCGGATCCCAAGACGGCCATGGAGTTCGCTTATCCACCGGCGTATGAACCGACGTCCGCCGAAATCGACCCTCTAGCTGCGTACGCCGGCCTGCCCGCCGAAGCTTCAGCGAAGGCGGGCGAGCTGCTCACCCTCCGCCTCGGCATCAACGCGGCCATGAAACGCGAGTTCCGCGATAACCCGGACACGTTCCTCTGGGGCCAGGACATCGCCAACAAAGAGAAAGAGGGCATCTTTCTCGTCAGCAAGGGCATGCAGCCCGAGTTCGGCGTTGCGCGCGTGTTTAATGCGCCCATCGCCGAAAATTACATCATGGGCACGGCCAACGGCTTCTCGCGCTTCAACGAGAAAATCCGCGTCGTGGTCGAGGGCGCGGAGTTCGCCGATTATTTCTGGCCCGCCATGGACCAATTCGTCGAGTGCGGCCACGAGTTCTACCGCACCAGAGGGCAGTTCACGCCCAACGTCGTAATCAGGCTCGCCAGCGGCGGGTTCATCGGCGGCGGCCTGTATCACTCGCAGAGTATCGAGGGCTCGCTGGCGAACATCCCCGGCGTGCGCATCGTGTACCCCAGTTTTGCCGACGACGCCTACGGCCTGATGCGCACGGCCATGAAATCAAAGGGCCCCACCATTTTCATGGAGCCCAAAGCGCTCTACAACGCACCCAGCACACGCACCAAAGTGCCCGAGAACCTGCACGTCCCGTTCGGAAGAGCGAGGCTACGCCGGGAAGGCACGGACGTTGTCGTGATTACGTACGGCAACGCCACGCACATGGCACTGCGCGCGGCTGAAGCCGCGGCGCAGGGCGGCTCGCAGCTCGCAGCTAGCAGTTCGCAAACAGCGAGCAGCGAGCAGCGGACAGCGCCCCTCTCCGTGGCCGTCCTCGACCTGCGCAGCCTGATCCCGCTCGACGAAGAATCCATCCTCGAGCAGGTAAAAAAGTGCGGCCGAGTAGTCGTCGCCCACGAAGGCCCCGAATTCGGCGGTTTCGGAGGAGAAATCGTCGCCCTGATCTCCAAAAAAGCCTTCGAGTACCTGGACGCCCCAGTAGAAAGAGTAGGCGCCAAACTAACGCCCGTCCCATTCTCCACGATCCTGGAAAAAGCCATCCTGCCCCAAAGCGACGACATCCTCGCAGCCATCGGCCGCGTGGCAGGGTATTAGGCATCAGAGCGCGGAGCGTAAGCGAGCGGGTCCGCAGTGCGAGAAATTCCCGCATGTCCGAACCCATTGCATATCTGCTGACCTTCGTGGGTTACGGAACGTGGCTCCACGGGGATGAACGCACCAGCACCGACGACGAGCACAACATTTACGGCACTCCCAAAGCCGAACCCAACGTCGTGCGCGAACACAAACATCGTGAAGACCTGCCGGGCGAGCCCATCACATTCGATGCGGCAATGCGCGGCGCCATCGACAGTGACCCTTAAAGGGCCTGCTCGCCGTTCTTGAGCCAGCCCATTGCTGCGGCCTACCAGAAGACCCAACACCCTGCCGCGATGACTACCGTCAGCGCCCCGATGGCGTTGAACAGGCAGCCGAGGCAGCCTTCGACGGCGGCTGTGCCGGCGGCGTCTCCGGCTGTTTCGAGCACTTGTTGGCCGACTGATTTCGGTTCCGGTTCCATGCGCTCACGTTAGCCGCGCTCTGGCGTGCGGCGATTACAACGTGCGTGCGTGTTTGCAGCCGTCGCCGCTACTGCTACTGGGCTTTGCGGCCGCTTCAGGATTTCGTGGTTTTTGCGGTGGCGATGATCACGCCGTGGTAGCGGCGGTTTTCCTCGAACTCCCGGTGTGCTTGCGCAAATCGCTCGAGCGCATCCGGCCTCTCGAACGCAGCATGGAACACGTTCGCGGCATTCTGGCCTTCGTCGGATTCCATGCCTTTGCGCGTGAAGTATGTGACCACCGCAAGATCCGATTGCACGTTGCCAAACCCGGCGCCCTCAAGCTGATCCCACCAGCCGCGCACTGGGAGCGGGTGCACCGGCCCGCCCCACACTTCGCGCAGGCGCGCCTCGATCTCGCTCGTGGGCGGCTGGCGCCAGGCCAGTTCATTGATGGCAACGCGCCCGCCCGGTTTCAACACACGCGCGATTTCCCGCAGCGCGCCCTGCTGGCCTGCGGGCGGCAGTTCCGCAAGCGTGGCTTCAACGAGCGCGGCGTCAAAGCGCGGCTTCTCAAAGGGCAGGGCCGCCACGCCGCCGACGGCGTCACTCAGGCGGCGCTTGAGCGCGATGTCGTCGCAGGGCACGCGCTCGCTTTCGTGGGCAATCAGCGCGCAGACGTCCACGCGGCGCGTGAGCGCGATGTGCACCGCGCTCGAAGGCGCGCCGGGGCCAATCACGAGCAAATGCTCGCCGGGGCGAAGTTGCAGGCGCTCAAGGGCGGCATTGGCGGCATAGCTGCCGCCGGGCTTGATTTCTTCTTTGCCGAGACTGCGCAGGAATTGGGGCAGTGATTGCGTGGGCATAGGTTTGGAACCACAGATCGACACAGATGAACACGGATTGAAAGCAAATCAACTGCGGGCCAGGGGCTTGTGATATCTGTGTCCAACTGCGTTTGTCCGTGGTTCCATATGCCCGTATGAACTTTGAGTTCGCATTCCATTCCCGCCGTTCGTGCGTGATGGCCACGCGCGGGCTTGTGGCCACCAGCCAGCCGCTGGCCACACAGGCGGGCCTGCGCGTGCTGCAGGAGGGCGGCAATGCCGCCGATGCCGCCGTGGCCGCGGCTGCCATGCTGTGCGTAGTCGAGCCCACCAGCAACGGGCTTGGCGGCGACATGTTTGCGCTCTACTTCGACGCGGCCAAGAAGCGCGTGCACGCGCTCAACGGCTCAGGCCGAGCCGCCAAGGCAGCGAACATTGCAGAGTTGCGCGCCAAGGGTTACGCGAAGATGCCTCGCTACACAGCTGCGGCGGTTACGGTGCCGGGAGCGGCGCGCGGCTGGGAAGCGTTGCTTACAAAGTTCGGTAGCGTGCCGATGGCCAAGCTGCTGGCACCGGCGATCGAGACCGCGGAGAAGGGTTTTGGCGTCACGGAATGGATTGGCGCGAGCTGGGCGTTGGGCGTGGAGAAACTGCTGCGCAGACCGGGCTGGAAGTCCGGCGATCTCGACAATGGCCCCGAGCAACCCAGTGGCAACGAACTGCTCTTGCAGGGCCGCGCGCCCAAGCCGGGCGAAATCATACGCTTGCCAGAGTTGGCCAAGACGCTGCGCGGAGTTTCGCTGGCCGGCGCCGATTACATTTACACCGGCCTGTTCGCGCGCAAATGCGCCGAGCACGTGCAGAAGTACGGCGGTTGGCTGACGCCTGAAGACATGTCGCTGCACGAAAGCACATGGGAAGAACCCTTGACGTGTCAATACCGTGGCGTGACCTTGCATGAGTGCCCGCCCAACGGGCAGGGGCTGGCGGCGATCTTGGCGCTCAATCTTGCCCAAGGCTTTGATCTCGCCGCCATGGACGAAGGCTCGCGCACGCACTTGCTGATCGAGTGCATGCGGCTTGGGTTTGCTGACGCGCAGCGCTATGTGTGCGACCCGGCGTTCTGCGAGATCCCCATCGAGCAATTGTGCAGCGAGGCTTACAGCGAAGCGCGCCGGGCACTGATCAGCGAGCGCGCAGCGGAAAGCGTGCAGGCCGGCGACCCACTATCGGGCAGTGATACGGTCTATTTCAGCGTGGTCGATGGCGCGGGCAACGCGTGCAGCTTCATCCAAAGCAACTATATGGGCATGGGCACGGGGCTTGTCGTGCCCGGCACGGGCGTTTCGTTGCAGAATCGCGGCGCGCTGTTTTCGCTCGATGAAAATCACCCCAACGCACTGGCGGGCGGCAAGCGACCCTATCACACCATTATCCCGGCCATGACCACGCGCGACGGCGAGTTGCACGCCTGCTTTGGCATCATGGGCGGGCACATGCAGCCGCAGGGGCACGTGCAAGTGCTGGTGAACATGCTCGATCTCGGCCTGAATCCCCAGCAGGCCCTTGATGCGCCGCGCTGGCAGCTCGTGGCGAGTGAGCCGGGCCTTGGCGCCAACGAACCCGGCGGCGCAGTGCTGATCGAAGAAGGCTTACGCGAAGAAACCCGCGCTACGCTCGAAAATTGCGGGCACAAGTTGCGCGAGCTCAAAGGCTTCGAGCGCATCCACGCCGGCGGCGGGCAGGTAATTCTCAAGCAGGACGGACTTCTCATCGCCGGCAGCGACAGCCGCAAAGACGGTCAGGCGGCGGGGTGGTAGCGTTTCCCCAACGGTAGATCGAAAGAGTTTGTGTTGACGAGGATTGGGGGCAGCATGTCAAAGAGAGACGACGAGTTGATGGACAAGCTGAATCCAGTTGCTCGGGCAGTTGCTGACGAACTCATAGGGATGTTGGGACTACCTGAGGATCTTTTGCGGCGGCAGCGCGGTACGACGCAAATAGTGAACCAAGGGGTTCTTTTCACTTACGACATCCGCCATCGCGCTCGATTTGGAGGCTATCGAGGCAAACGACCGCTCCAATCATTTGCGCTTGTGGAAGTGCTCGTTGGTTTGGATGGAAGCGTGATTTCAAGTCGCTACTGCTTTGATACGAATCTGCCAAATCTGGTTTCCACAATTCGACACACAACTGGATGGAACACAGGCGAAGAACCGCAGAAAACAGGCAGGAAGGCTCAACTCGACTGATTGAGCTGCGGCAGCCGCAAAGGCGGCCAAGCGGCGGGGCGGTAACGTTGGAGTGCGGTGGCGTGCCACCGCTTTGCACGCTGCAACCAAGCAGAAGCACAGGCAAGCCGGCGCACTCCAATGGTCTGTGATCAATTCTACGCGCCCTTGGATTGAGCACCTCGCGCGTGCTAAACAACGGCCATGGACCTTGCGATTCGTTGCAGCCACTACATTGACCCCGTCACGTTCGAACTCCAGCGCGACGTGATCCTGTTGATCGAAAAAGGCCGTATCGCCGAAACGATCATCGGCGGCGAGGTTTCGGGCGGCCTGACCGGCCTTGCCAAAGAAACGCTCAATTACGAAGCCGCGCTTTTGGCGCCGGGCTTCGTCAACGCGCACTGCCACCTCGACCTGAGCCACTTGGCGCGACAATTGCCTACGGGCCTGAGTTTCACCGAGTGGATCGATTGCATCATCGAGGGCCGCAAAGTTCCCGCGCAGCAAGTCAGCGCCGCGATCGAAGCCGCGTGCGATGAGTTGCTTGCCAGTGGCACCACCAGCGTGATCGATGTGAGCGTCGATGGCGCGAGTTACACGCCGTTGCAAAGACGCGGCATCTCGGGCGCGGTGTGCCTCGAAGCGTTAGGTATCGACGGCAGCAAAGCCGACGCGGCTATGGAACGCGTGGACGCGGTGGTGCGCCAGATCGAGGGAGAAGCCGAGAAGTTTTACGCGACGGGGGCGACCCATGGGTCGCCCCTTCGAATCGGCTTCTCGCCGCACGCGCCTTATTCAACAAGCGGCGAGTTGTATCAGCACATGTTCGGGCGCGCCGTGGGTGAAGGCCGCGTGCTGACGACGCACGTGGCCGAGACGCTCGATGAGCAACAGTTCTTCCGTATCGCGCAGGGGCCGATTCGCGATTTCTATGAGCGACGCAAGATTGCACTCGCGGGGTTCACGGGCTACGACCAGAGCCCCATCACGGAAATCCTCTGGGAGTGGTTCGCGCCCTGGCTGAGCGTGGAGCAGGCCAATTCGCGCCTCGTGCTTGTGCACTGCAATTACCCGCAGGGGCCGGATCTCGACCATCTGGCGCGGTTCAAGCCCAGCATCGTGTATTGCCCACGCTCGCACGCCTATTTCGGCCACGAGGAATACCCGCTGGCCGATTTGCTCAAGACGGGCGCAAACCTGTGCCTGGGCACCGATTCGCTGGCGAGCAACGACTCGCTCTCGATGCTCGATGAACTGCGCGCCGCGCGCGAGGCGCATCCCGCGCTCGACGCCGCCACGCTGTTCAAAATGGCCACGATCAACGGCCGAAAGGCGCTGGACATCGCGCCGGATACGGCCGATCTCGTCGCTCTCGGCATTCCACAGGGTGCGCAGGACGCCACGTTGCTCAATTCGATCCTCAACGCCCGCGCGCCCATTTACGCCGTGATCCAGCGCGGCCGCATAGCCGCGCGCGCGGTGTGAAACCAAATCGAAAGGAACCGCCGATGAACACCGATGAACGCCGACAGGAATTGGATCACGTTTCGTATGTCATCAACGGTTGCGCATTCCAGGTGGCCAACACTTTAGGAGCGGGTTTTCTCGAAAAAGTATACGAGAACGCGCTGATACACGAACTGCGAAAAGCGGGCCTGAACGTCAAGCAGCAGGCGCCGGTAGAGGTGAGTTATGACGGCATCATTGTGGGAGAGTATTTTGCCGACATCCTCGTCAACGACTCGATCATCATTGAACTGAAGGCCGTGAAGGATTTGGATGATGCGCACATGGCTCAATGCATCAATTACCTCAAAGCAACCGGTTTGACGCTTTGCCTGCTGATGAACTTCGCAAAACCGAAACTCGATTTCCGTCGCATTGTTCACGGCTTCTAATCGGCGTCTATCTGCGTTCATCGGCGGTCGCACTATGTTTGCCGCCGCGCGGGCGGTTTGAGTGAAATCCGGCGCGGGTGGTTTACCGTGCAGGGCAAAGCCGTATTGTCATCGGCGTGAATCCGTCGTGATCGGCGGCAAATGGGGTCTTTATGCTCGATATCAAACTCGTTCGCGAACAGACACAGGCCGTCAAGACCGGTCTTGGCAATCGCAATTTCAACACGGCCGTCATTGATGAAGTGCTCAAGCTCGACGAAAAATACCGCGAGCAGCGCACGCGCCTTGAGCAAAAGCAGCAGGCGCTCAATGCCGCCAGCAAGGCCGTGGGCATGTGGATGGGCAAACTGAAGAAAGACCCGGCTGCTCCTGTGCCCAAGGAAATCGCTGATGCGCTGGGCAAGACGCCCAAGGGCCCCGACGAAGCCAAAGAAGAGCTGCGCCTGTTTGGCGACCAGATTTCAAACATCGACCGCATGATCGGCGAACTCGGCAAGGAAATCGAAGCGCGGCTGCAGATGGTGCCCAACCTGCCCAGCGCGCAAACGCCCGTGGGGAAGGACGAAACCGGCAACGTTGTACGCAAGACCTGGGGTGAGGCTCCCAAGTTCGCCTTCAAGCCCAAGCCGCACTGGGAACTTGGCAAGCACTACGGGCTGGAGCTCGAGACCGGCGGGCGTATCAGCGGCAGCGGCTTTCCGTTCCTTCGCGGCCCGTTGGCGCGCCTGGAGCGCGCCTTGATCAACTTGTACATCGATTTCCATACGCGCGAAAACGGCTACACCGAATGCTGGACGCCCTTCATGGTGCGGCGCGAAACGCTCGTCAACAGCGGACAATTGCCCAAGTTTGAAGAAGAGATGTACCAGTTGGGCAAGGGCGACGAACTCTACCTGATTCCCACGGCCGAGGTGCCGCTGACCAGCGTGCATGCCGACAGCGTACTCGACAAAGAACAACTGCCCATCCGTTATTGCGCGTTCACGCCCTGCTTCCGCCGCGAGGCGGGAGCAGCCGGCAAAGACACGCGCGGCATCTTGCGCGTGCACCAGTTCAGCAAAGTTGAAATGATGGTGACGACAACGCCCGACAAGAGCGCCGAGGAGCACGAAACACTCACGCGTTGCGCCGAAAAACTGCTGGAGCTGCTGGAACTTCCCTATCGCCGCCTGGAGCTGTGCACCGGCGACATCGGCTTTGGAGCCGCGCGCTGCTATGACCTGGAAGTCTACGCCGTGGGCGTCGAGAAATGGCTCGAAGTTTCAAGCTGCAGCAATTTCACGGACTATCAGGCCCGCCGCGCGAAAATCCGTTTCAAGGACGCAGATAAACAGAACAAGCTCTGCCACACGCTCAACGGCTCAGGCCTGGCGCTGCCGCGCGTGATGATCGGGATTCTGGAGAATAACCAGGACGCCGAGGGCCGCGTGCGCCTGCCCAAGGCGCTGCATGCGTATTACGGGAAAGAGTTCTTGTAGCGGATTGGGCTCGCTATGCGGCGGCCCAATTCAAAATTCAAAATTAGAAATTCAAAATTGTGGAAAGCGGCGACAGAGAAAGTACAGCGGAAGGCGGCTGAATGGCGCGGGCTGAAGATCCGGAAATTGTTACGCGTACGTTCGAGTTTGCTGTTCGCATCACGAAGCTCTGTATGTTTCTTGGAAACAAGCCCGGGGCGAGTCGAACTTTGGGCAACCAGTTACTGCGTTCAGGCACTTCAATAGGAGCCAACGTCGAAGAAGCGCAGTCCGGTGCAAGCACGGCTGATTTTCTGAACAAGCTCGTGATCGCACTCAAAGAGGCACGCGAAACCAGCTACTGGCTAAGGCTATTGTCTGCCGCAGACGTGGTGGAGGAAAAGCGACTTGCGCCGCTAACGCAAGAGGTGTCCGAGATTGCCAAAATACTCGGCGCCATAATTGTCTCGAAGAAGCGCAACGATCAGGCAGAGTAGTTGAATCCAATTTTGAATTTCTAATTTTGAATTTTGAATTGTCCCATCATGCCTGATCGCTACCTCGCATCCTTCGACACCCAGCACGTCAGCCAGGAAGTGGCCGACGTGCTCATCATCGGCACCGGCATCACAGGGCTGACGGCGGCGATTCATGCGGCGCGCTCGGGCAAAGATGTAATCGTGTGCAACAAGGCCGAGCTCGTTGAAAGCAACACCAACTGGGCCAAGGGCGGGCTTGCCGCCGTCATGGCGCAGAGCGACAGCTTTGACACTCATGTGCAGGATACGCTCAACGCCGGCGCGG
The DNA here is from genome assembly GCA_020845475.1 of Planctomycetota bacterium. Classification (GTDB taxonomy): domain Bacteria; phylum Planctomycetota; class UBA8742; order UBA2392; family UBA2392; genus UBA2392. The sequence goes on along the minus strand of JADLFN010000048.1, from coordinate 9,784 downwards.
GGCTCTGCGACGAAAAGATCGTGCGCGAGGTCGTCGAGGGCGCGCCCGCCGGCATTCGCTTTCTGATTGAGTGCGGCACGCGCTTTGACCGCGACGCGGCTGGCGAAATTGACCTCGGGCGCGAGGGCGGCCACACGCAGAATCGCATTCTGCACGCGCACGGCGACGCCACGGGCGCCGAGGTCGAACGCGCGCTGCTGGCCAACGCGCAGACGTTCGCCAATCTGCGCGCCTACAAAAACACGTTTGCGCTCGACTTGCTCACCGAGGGCGGGCGCTGCCACGGTGCGCTCTTCATGCGCCGCAACGAGTTGCACGTGATCTGGGCCAACGCGGTCATTCTCGCCACGGGCGGCGCGGGTCAGCTTTATCGCGAATCGAGCAACCCGCCTGTCGCCACGGCCGATGGCCACGCCATGGCGCTGCGCGCGGGTTGCATTCTGCGCGACATGGAGTTCATGCAGTTCCATCCCACGCTGCTCTACGTCGCGGGCCTCGAGCGCACGCTGATCACCGAAGCCCTGCGCGGCTTTGGCGCCCATCTCAAGAATTCGCACGGCGAGCGCTTCATGGTGGGCAAGCACGAACTCGCCGAACTGGCGCCGCGCGACGTGGTCGCGCGCAACATCGTGCACGAGATGCACCGCACGGGCGATGCCTGCGCTTTTCTTGACGTTACGCACCTCGACCAGAAGGAACTCGCCACTCGCTTCCCGCAGTTCATGCTCATGTGCCGCGACGCCGAAATCGACCCCGCCAAAAGCTGGGTGCCCGTGCGCCCCGGCCCGCATTACATGCTCGGTGGTGTGAAGACGAACCTCGACGGCATTACGAATATCGAAAGCCTGCTCGTCGCGGGCGAAGTGTCCGCGACCGGACTGCACGGAGCCAACCGCCTTGCCAGCAACTCGCTGATCGAGGGCCTCGTGGCCGGCATGCGCGTGGCGAAAATCGCGGCCAAGGCCGCGCGCAACGGAACGAAGCCGCGGATCAAGTTCGAGCGCGAAATGCGCAGCACGCACCGGCTTGACCTCGCGGACGTTCAGAACAGCCTGAAAGGCGCGATGTGGCGCTACCTGGGCGTGGAGCGCGAGCAGCACGGCATGACCGAGCTCGTGCGCCAGCAGGAGCGCTGGCTCAAACGAGTCGGCGAGCAGGAGCGCCATTATCCCAGCGAGTGGCAGCTCGAGAACATGCTGATCGTGGGTTTAGCGATGGCGAAATCAGCGGCCCTGCGCAAGGAATCCCGCGGCGTGCACTTCAGAACGGACTTCCCCAAGCCCGATGCAACGCTGGCCGGCAAACACGTATGCGTAACCATCGAGCGCGAGCCTTGGCTGGAGTAGGTGCTGGCGCTTGCTATTCTGTGCAATCTGGGCCCATCGTCAAAGGGCGAATCATGCGAATGTTGCTTGTGCTGCTGGCGCTTTGCGCCGGTTCGTTTCTGGGCGCGCAATCGGTCAATTCTCCGGCGCCGGATTTCACCATGGGCGGGCTCTCTTGCCCGACGGATGCCGCGACGCGCGATGCCTGCCTGGGCAGCGTTGTCGTCATCAAGATCTGGGGCATTACGTGAGGCCCGTGCCTGCGGCAGTTGCCGCACTTTGAAGAATTCTACGCCAAGAACAAAGACAAAGGCGTGCGCATGTTCGCCATTGAGGGCGACGGTTTCAGCGCCCTTGAAAACCTGGCCTTTGCCGCCGAGTGGAAGCTCACGTTCCCTGTGGTCACGCTGGCCGACAGCCAGCTTTCACAGTGGGACTGCAAGACCATGCCCAACACCTACGTCATTGGTGTCTCGGGCCTGTTGATCTTCAAAGGCTCAGAGGGCTGGGACGACATCGTCACCAAAGAGCTGGCCAAGCGGCCCTACCCCGGCATCAACAAAGACAAAGTCGAAAAGGACTGCGAGAAGGCTGCGCAGGCCTATGCCAAAGGCGAATACGCCAAAGCTGAAGAACTGGCCAACGCGGTGCTCACGGCCAAGCCCGGCGAAAAGGCCGAAGCCGACGCGCAGCTGATCCTTGATGCCATCAAGAAGAACGTTGACTACATGCGCGCCACTGCCGACGCGGCCAAGGGCGAAAAGCGCTATGACCTCACGCTGGCGATGCTGGACAAGATTGCTGCCTGTTACAAAGGCACATCAATCGGCGACGAAACCGCCGAGGAAGCCAAGAGCCTGCGCGCCGACAAAGACGTAAAAAAGGAAATCAGCGCCTGGGCCACGCTGCAGAAGACGCTCGCCGGCAACAAGAGCTCCAAGAACAAGGCCGATAAGGTCAAGAACCTCCGCGGCTTGCAGAAATCACTCGAAGGCACGGCTGCGGGCGCCAAGGCGCGCGAGATCGCCAACGCCATCGAGGGCTCGACGCTTTACAAGTAGAGATCAGCCACGGCGGGCCGGTCGCTTTCGCGCCCGGCCCGTTTCATTTAGAGTCGCGCCATGGCCAAGACCAAAGTCCTGCTCCTGGGAAGCTCCGGCTCCATTGGCGAAAGCACGCTGGATGTGCTGCGCAAACACGCCGACAAATTCGAACTCGTCGGTCTGGCCTGTGGCAAACGCTTTGAGAACATCCTCAAGCAGGTTGACGAATTCCGCCCCAAGGCCGCGGCCATCACCGACCCCGCTGCCGCCAAGGCCGCCAAAGAAGGCATCGCGGCGCTCAAGAAAAAGGGCGTCAAGACCGAGTGGCTTTTGTCGGGGCAGGACGATCTCGTTTCGCTGGCCAAGAACCTCGACTACGACGTGTGTTTAGGCGCGATCACCGGTGCCGCAGGATTGGCGAGCAATCTGGAAGCGGCGCGGCGGGGGAAGCGGTTGGCGCTGGCCAACAAAGAGTCGCTGGTGATGACGGGCCCGATTTTGACGGACATCTGCAAGAAAACCGGCGCGGAACTTTTGCCCGTGGACAGCGAGCACAGCGCGATATTTCAGTGCCTGCGTGGCGAGAACAACAAAGAGATCAAGCGCGTGATTCTCACGGCCAGCGGCGGGCCCTTTAGACAGACGCCGATCGAAGACCTCAAGAACGTCACGCTCGAGCAGGCCCTGAAACACCCAACGTGGGTGATGGGCCGCAAGATCACGATTGATAGCGCGACCTTATTCAACAAGGCGCTCGAAGTGATCGAGGCGCGCTGGCTGTTCGACCTGCGGCGCGAGCAGATTGACGCCGTGATTCACCCGCAGAGCATCATCCACTCGATGGTCGAGTTCATCGACCACAGCATCATCGCCCAGCTTGGCCCGACGGACATGAAGATCCCGATCCAGTATGCGCTGAGCTATCCGCACCGCATCGAATCGAGCATCCCCGCCGCGACCATCCAATGGATGAGCAACATGACGCTCGAGGTAGTCAACTTTGAGCGCTTCCCCGCGCTGAAACTGGGCTTCGAAGTCGCGGCTGCGGGCGGCACCTTGAGCGCCGCGATGAACGCGGCTAATGAAGTGGCCGTTGAGCGCTTCCTGAATCGCGAGATCAAGTACCTCGACATTTACGCGACTGTTAAGCGCGTGGTTGATGCCCACACGAACATCGCCAAGCCCACGCTGGAGCAGGTGCTGGAGACGGACAAGTGGGCGCGGGCGGCTGCGAAATCTTAGCCGCCCGTGGTCCCGGCCACTTCCCCGACAATCATCGTGCGGATGCTGTTGGGCGGCTGTTGCTCGCCCCATGGGTAGCGCGAAACCACGATGATCGAGTCCTGCGGCTCGACCAGCCCCTGATCCAGAATCGCGCTCGCGAGATACCTCAACTCGGCGTCCATCGAGGGCAGGCCGCTCTGGTCGGCGTCCGTGCGCAGCGGCAGCACCCCCCAGAACAGCGCGTGGCGGCGCAGCACGGCGTCGTCGGGGTGCACGGCGATGATCGGGCAGCGGCCGCGGATCTTGCTCAAATAGCGCGCGGTTTCGCCGGATTCGCTGCGCACCACGATGTACTTGGCTTTCAGTGCCTCCGCGATCATGGCCGCGCCCATGACCATGGCTTTGCGCATGGGCTCGCCGATGGTTTCTTCGAGAAAGTGGCTGTTAGCGGCACTGTCGGCGTAGTTGGTTTCAACGTCGCGCGCGACACTCTGCATCACGCGCACCGCGGCAACGGGGTACTGGCCGCTGGCGGTTTCGGCGCTGAGCATCACGGCGTCGCAGCCGTCTTCGATGGCGTTGGCGATGTCGGACACTTCCGCGCGCGTGGGCGTGGGCTTTTCAATCATGCTCTCGAGCATCTGCGTGGCCACGATCACGGGCTTTAAGGCGTGGCGTGCCTCACGGATGATTCTCTTCTGGATCAGCGGCACTTTTTCGACAGGCAGCTCGATGCCCAGGTCGCCGCGCGCGACCATCACGCCGTCGCTGACTTCGATGATGCGCTCGAGGTCATCGAGTGCTGCGGGTTTTTCAATTTTCGCAATGGCCTTGGCGGGCGAGCCCAGCTTCGCCAAACGCAACTTGAGATCGGCAACGTCAGCCGCGCTGCGCACAAACGAAAGTGCCACGAAATCCACGCCGATGCTGCAGGCAAAGGCGAGATCGAGCGCGTCTTTCTCAGTCAGCGAGGGCGCGGAGATTTTCGAGCCGGGCAGGTTGATGCCCTTGCGGCTCTTGAGCACGCCCCCGACTTCCACCTGGCAGCGCAGGCGTTCGCGCGATTTCTCAATCACGCGCAGACGCAGGGCGCCGTCGTCGAGGAAAATCGGCTCGCTGACTTCCACGTCATCGACCATGCGCTCATAAGTTGTCGTGAGTTCGCGCGCATTGCCAATCTGCTCGCCGCGCACGATGTCGATTTTCTCGCCGGCACCCAGCACGATTTGCCCGCCCTCGATTTCGCGGCAGCGGATTTTCGGCCCGGAGAGGTCGGCGAGCACGGCGATGCTGCGGCGTTTTTCGGCGGCGACTCTGCGCACCAGCTCCAGGCGCGCTTTGTGGTCGGCGTGCGTGCCATGCGAGAAATTCAGTCGCGCGACGGAAAGCCCGGCGTCGATCATCGCGCCAATGATCTCGGGTGAACTCGAAGCGGGTCCTAGCGTGCAGACAATCTTCGTGCGCTGCGGCTGACCACGCAGGGTGCGAACAGTGAACTTGGCCATGACGGCGAATCTACAATTTGCGAGCCCCATTGTGGCAGAAGCAGCCACGAATTGCGCAAAACCCACAAATGACTGCAATTCCCCTTTATTCAGAAGCTACAGCCACGACCAAAGCAACGGCATTCACGCCGAGAACGCGGAGGCGCGAAGATCGCCGAGTAAGGCAACTGCTGTTGCGATTCTTCGTGTCTTTGCGCGCTTCGTGATCTTCGTGTTGCGGTGTCAATGCTGTTGCGTTGTTCGCGCATCGGCTCTCTTGGCCTCTGCGCTGCGAGCAGCCCCCGCTATCGCAGCAGCAGCACAACGCCCACGAGACCGTGAAGCGTCAGGCCGCCGACGGGCAGCAGCATCAGCAGCAGGGCGCGAGCGAACGAGTACTGCGTGATCTCGCCGGCGTCGTTCATTTTCACGCCGCCGGGCAGAGCATCAATCGCTGCCCCTTCTTCGAGATTGTCCGGGTTATAGAGCAGCAGTTCCTCGGCTTCGTCCTCGAGGCGTGCGGTTTCGTGGGTCTTGTCCGAGACGCGGCCCACTCGCCCATCGGGCGTAGTGAATTCAAAGGTGAGTTTATAGACGGTCTGGTTATTGATCTTGGTGTTGGTCGGCTCTTTGGCGACGAGTTTGCCTCGCGCCATGCGGCCCACATAAAGCATGCGCAAGCGGCGCCGGCCCGCGCGGATGCCGGCAATGCCAATCAACGCGCCTACAACAGGGAAGATGACCACGAAGATTACGAAGATCGGCATTTCCGAACGGCGCATGCCCTCGATGCGACTGACAGTCGGGTCTCCATGCAAGTACTCCACGCGCACTGTCGTGCCGGCATGGGGCACGTTGTAGGCACTATAGGAAACGCCCGTATGGGTGGCGCCCGCACCGTCGGTGAACCGGTATTCGATTTCTTGCACGCGCGCTTCGTTTTCCTTGGCGCTCGTTGCCGTTACGCGCGTGACCACGCCGCTTGCCGTGGCGGTTTCGCCCATGAATCTGATCGTGCCGGGAATGTCGGCCATGCCTATGAACACCCAGCAGAAGATCATGCCGAAGGAAAAGAAAGCCGCGCCGAACTGCGTCATGAACCCGCCCAAGAGCACGCTGATGCCGGCGGCTATCGGCACGCTGCGCGAAGCGGCCTGTGCGAAAGCCGCGCGGGCTTCAAGGGGGCGGTGCGAATACTGGTCAAGGTTGGCCACGGGAAGAATGTATCAAAGGAGGGCGTCCGTTGCCCCGGCGCCAAGGATTCTTCAAGCTCAAAGCGTCTCAGCGTTTGTGTCATCGGGGCTTAACGGCTGCATTGACGCGTGCGCCTGCCGTTTTACCCTAGAGCCAGCGTAGGCACCCTAAATTGAACTTGAGGCTTGGGGATCGTTCGCGCGGCTTTGGCCGCTGCGAGGTGACTTAGTCATTGGATGGCCCTTGGCTGCAAAGGGCGGGCACAGGATCCTGGGAGAGACCGTGAAAACAGCTTCGAAGCTTGCAATGTTGCTGATGTGCGCCTTGGCCGGAGTTGCCCAGGCCCAGACGCCTGACGTTTTTGAGCCGAACAATTCATTTGCGGCGGCCTCGGCCACCACGAACAGCCATTATTCGCCCACGGCCATTTGGGGCGTGCTGTTCACTTCGCCTACGTTCAATGACCAGCTCACGCTGACGGCGGGCGACAACGATTACTTCACGCTCGCTACCGTGCCCGCGGGCACGATCACGGTCTATGCCTACCAGTCTTCCCTGACGCCAAGCACTTCGGCGCTGGGCATCGAAATCTTTGACGCCGCCCAGACCCTGCTGTGCGGCCCGGCCTCGGGTGCGACGGTTTACAAACTGCTGCGCACCGACGGCAGCGGCACCAGCGGCACGCCCGATCCCTACAACGGCATCGCGGCTACGGCCACGATCGCCGCGCAGGGCGACGTGGTGATTCGCGTGTACACGCAAAGCGGCGCCATTGGCGCCACGGAGACGATGAACTACGAGTGGAGCGTCGAATTCACCGCCGGCGCCACGGTCCCTGATGCCTCGGAAGGCTCGTTCTCGAACAACTTCTATCCGGTCAATGCCACCAACGCCACGCCTGCGGGCACGGCCAGCCCGCGCACGACCAACCTGGCTACGCGCACCTACACGGGCTGGGATTATTACCGCGTCAACCTGCCGCAGTCCGGCCGCATCCAGGTGGACCTGAGTAACTTTCCCACAACCAGCGGCGCCAACCAGCTCAACTACGACCTGTTCTGGGTTTCGGCCACGGGCAACTACGGCGTGCTTTCGTTTGACGGCGCGTCCGATACGTTCCCGCCGCCCAACTTCAACTTGACCTTCCCCGCCGCAATCAACACCAGCGAAACGCTGACTACGCCGCCGCTTGCACCGGGCGACTACTTCTTCCAGGTGCTGGCATGGGTTCAGATTGCGCCCTCGACGATCGGCTTTTATCGCACGGCCAGCAACTACGACATCCTGTTCACCGTCACCAACGTGGCCGACGACGTCTATGACACCGGGGCCAACAACAACGACACCGCCGCCACCGCCACCACCCTCGCACCCGGCGTTCACTCCAACCTCAAGATGTACTTCAGCGACAGCGGCACCGAGGAAGACTGGTACAAGGTGACGCTCGCCAACGGCGCCACGCTGGAAGTGCAGATGACCATCGGCCAGCCCACCACCGACGACCTGAACATCGAGCTCTACAAGCCCAGTTCCGGCACGCCCGGAGCGCTTGCCGACCGCATTGACTTCACGTTCATTCCCAATGACAACACCACCGCCAAGGGCGGCGCCACACCCAAGGAAATTGTCGGCACATGGGGCGGCGTGGGCAGCCTTGGCAACACCGGGCATGCAGCAGGCGATTACCTGATTCGCGTGCGTGTGGGCAACATTCCCACCAACGGCACATACCAGCTTGCCGTGTTCGTCAATGGCGCCGCCGGCGCCACCACCCTCACGCCCGTGAACGTAGCGCCCGAAGACGCCAAGGAGCCAAACAGCTCCAACGCCGAAGCCCGCGCCACCAACAACTCGCGCATCAACACCGGCCTCAACACCGGCCTCAAGGCCATGGACGGCGACGACTGGTACAAGGTGCAGAACGTCCAGAACAACCGCCCGATCGAAATCACGCTCGTTTACGTCGCCGCCACGGACATCGACCTCGACATCGAGGTCTATGACCTCAACACCGGCGCGGGCGCACTGATTGATGTCGCCGACGGTTTCCTTGCCAACGACCTCACGCGTGAAACCGCCGGCCTGCGCAAAGTCGTGGTCACCGCTACCACCGGTGCTGCTTACACCGCACTGGGCGCGACTCCGCCCGCCACGGGTGAGCTGTTCATCCGCGTGCTGCGCTGGGCTTCGCGTGGCGCGAGCTACCAGATCAATGTGAACATCAATAACACCACACCGCTCACGCCCCTGGAGATGACCAGCGTGACCGTCACCCCGCCCAAAACGCTTGATGCCAGCGTCAGCGGCGCGGTCACGATCAACGTGAACATTTCCAACACCAGCGGCACCACGCCCGTGGACGTGACAGCCCTGACGCTCAAACTCACCCACGCGCTGGGCGCCGACGTCACGGCTGAATACACCATCACCGGCCCCACGCCCGCACTGCCCGCCACGATCGTGGCCGGCGGCAGCACCAGCTTTGCCTTTGTCGTCACCGGCAATCCCACCACCACCAACGGCGGCGTGATTGCCTCCGCCACCGCCAACGCCGGCACGAGCAAGATTCCCGGCGATCCCACGGACAGCTTCACCGTCACCGGCGGCGTAGCCGCGCTGCCGTCTCTGGCGTACACCGTGATTCGCGCGGGCGCAGGCTCGAACCTGACGCAAAGCGGCGTGCTGATTCTTGAAGTGCTGGTGAACAACACGCTGGGCCGCGCAACGGGCGTGTTCAACGCGCCCGCAGCCGTCGATTTCACACGCGGCGCGGCTTCAGTGAACAGCGATTACATCGTCAGCGGCGCGCCCAACCCGGCGCTGCCGATATCGATTCCCGTGGGCCAGACGCGTACCGTGCGCTGGACGTACTCGATCTCGTCCACGGCGCAGCTTGGCACGATCACGGTCACGTTCACGGGCGGCGTTGCGGATAATCCCGCGTCCGGGAGCGGCACCTTCACGCTGGGCAACTCGCTCAGCAGCGGAACCAAAATCGGCGGAAGCTGCAGCACCAGCGACGAAAACGGCCTGCCCTGGGCGCTCGCGCTGGCGGCACTGCTGCCGCTGGCCGTTCTGAAGCTGCGCCGCCGCCGTTCGTAGTTGCTGCGGCACTTTTGTGAAAAGACCCGGGTTCGCCCGGGTCTTCTCATTTCGCCGCAGTTGACGCGTCAACCTTGGCGCAATCTTCACGGAAAGGCTGAAAATGTGGATCCACAGGCTTTCCACTTGCGTTCAACATTCAGCGGAAAGTGGCACACGCGTTTTGATGTGATACACTTGGGGCGTGCCAATGGGGGCGCTGCAAAACCAGAAAAGGAGGCTGATACGACTACCGGAACGATCAAGGCGTACATGGAAAAAACCATCCGGCTGCGCGACAACGACGAAGCCTACGCCCTTTTCGGTGACCGCGACCGTCACCTGAAAATCATCCGCAGCCACTTTGATGTCAAAATTTTCGCCCGCGACGCCAACCTGCGCATCGCCGGTGAAGAGCAGGGAGTGCTCGACG
>JADLFN010000047.1 GCA_020845475.1 Planctomycetota bacterium | reverse complement strand
CGCTTTGGGTGGCCGGTCCCTTGCTGCCCTTCGGCGCTTGCGCTTGATCCACTTAGAAGCGCCTTGTGAAGCAGCTTTGATTGTCCGGAACCAAAGAAATGAACGCCTGACCTGTGTTTCAGGAAGAATTGCATGAGGCGTTCCGGTCAATCAATGTCCAATCAATGAGCGAGATCGAATGTGGCAGGCAGCTGGGGAATCGCCAACAGTGATGCACCGCATGCGTCGCTTACGGGCGCAGGCCTCGCAAAATGCAAGTCGATTTCCAATTCGCGATGTAGGCGCGCCACGTCACCCGGGTACGCGACTAGACTTTGATCGGGAGCTTCAGCATGTTCTCGACCGGCGTGTAAAGATCGACATCTTGCTTGTCGGTGTAGATGGAGACCAAAAGGCTATAGCGAGCTTTGCGCGCGTAGTAACCGTCTTTCTTAGGTCGTTCACGCCACCATCCTGGGCCGGGATAGATAGCTATCGCCCCTGCTTCCGCCAGTTGGGCCGCCGATCCTGTCCAAACATCGGAATGAAGAGAACCGGCCTTTCGATACTTGGAACCTAATTGCCAGTGCTTCGCATCCGGTGAAGGAGGTGCCCCTGCATCTGCTTCACGTGCGGCTTTGTTAATGCGCTTTCGGAAGTCGTCAATCGACTCGACCGGAGACTTGGTCTCAAAGAGAAGCGAGTGGGACATGTACTGGTTCTTATCCCGGTACTCTTTGCGGGCGGGGTAAGGCTCCACGAAATATGAAAGAGTGACCCGCATAGCCACGTCAGCCGCAACCAACTCCTGTAGTGCCTTCTTCGGCCACGGGAGGTTATGGAGATGCATATCCCGAGTCTTGTTTCCTTGTTCGTATTGGTAGGGTTGAAGCTCATCTTGAACAACCAGCGTCAGATAATTGCGTGCGCTCCAAAGGGCTTGTTCGAGTCGCGCGATTCCGAAGCCACACGTGGCAACCAAGTTTCGAACATTGCCCTTAATGCTCAAAGGTTGAAATTTGGCGACCATCTGCTTCGACCACGTAGCGGAATGCACCAAAAGGGCCCGAATTGTCTCGGGCCAGAATGCAGGATATTCCGCCATGACCTGAGCTGCTGCGTTCGAAGCTAGGGCGGATGCCGCACTTGTTTCTCCGAAGCAAGTAAACTGATGTCCGATGCCCGGATGGTGATGCGTCGTAAGCAGCTGTAGCTCGGTCAATGCGTCGGAATGGCCCGCGCCATCGTGGCCATGATTGCCACCCGGCATCAAGATGTCAGGCTTTAGGGGCCACTTGGTTGGCCAAGTTGCTCCCGTAGAGCTGTTCGGGTGAAGGTCCCATCTCTTTGCAATGGGAAGCCATCCCTTTGGGGTTGGGGTTTCGCGATCCGCACACGCGCCGACTGCCAGTGCGTTCCACGCTTGCGCGGGGTCGTGAATTGACGTGAGTTCATTCCGGCTCGGGTATTCGCTCGGGTTAAGATCTCCCGCTCGGTCTTCAAGATTACCCGCAGATACGATGATTAGTCGCTTCTTGCCTTGGCCATCAACACCGCCACTTGCAAGTTCATCGACGGCTGCCGACCAAGAGGTTGGTTGGCCTCTGTACGAGGTATTGCGGTCTGTTACGGGAAGGCAAACCACACGATTGGCGTGAGGTTCTTTTAGTTCCGCAGTCGCTACTGCTCCGATCGTAATGCTACCGTAGTTCTTGGGATCGTTGTTCTTTCCCAATTCCGGCAGAATTCGCACCGACTCCACGACATGTGGTACAGAAACCGGCGCACTCGATGAAAGTGCCTGTGTCAGATCTCCGTAAAGAATCAATCCTGACATGCCGGTGCCGTGGCCGTCCCGGTCTTGCAAATGCGGTTGGCCGTAAGCCATGAGCGGCTTCACGTATGGCTTCAGAAGTTTGTGAGCAGGGTTTACGCCACCATCTAGCAGGCAAACAGTTGCCTTTGGGTTCTTTGGCGAGTCAGTGCGTTTCACCAGGTCGTCAACCCAATCGGCCTGCTCGCTTGCTTGGAGGTCGAGGAAGTATGTAGATGCGACAGGTGGGATCCTTATCTCCGCGATGCACTCCATGATCTCTCGTGAAGATGCCAGGGATTGGAGTGCGGTCTTGGCTTGAACAACTGTCCTGTCAAAAAACGTCGCCTCTTGCTTTGGCGCTTCGATTGGGTGTTTTTGAATCAGGTCGCGGAATCGGCTTACTTCTGAAGTCCTCAACCATAACTCGTGCCAACGAACCTCATTTAGCTTTGGCATTTTGTCGGGGTCGTCAGTCCAAAGGTCGGCAATGGTGACGGCACGCACCGCTTCAATGGGAGCGGCGAAGGCTTGTTGTCTCGGATTTCCTGAGTCCGTGAACTCGTGAGCGTATTGGTCAAAAAGTTTTGGGAAGTGGTCAATGGTCGCATGCGGCACATAGACCGTCGCATTCTCAACGACCGTCGCGTTCTCAACGTGTTTTTGGACCACCGAGAGAAGCTCAAAGCCCAAGCGCGTAGAAGTCAGACTCTGCAATTTTAGCTGCGTATCAGGGGCGCTCTCGAAATTGAGCAGCACTCCGCGCGTCTTGGAATCAGGTGCTTTCTGCGTGCTGACTGCCTTCTTGAACTCCGACGCGAGTCTTGAGCCATGCTTTGCCGGATCACGCGAAGGCAGCTTCGTTTGCACCATGCGCGGTGGTGCAATGAATAGTTCGGCCTTGCCGCTTTTCGGAACAAGAAGATGGGGTTTGTGTTCTTGCTTTGCTGCCATGACGACGCCCGCCCGTTATGTTGCCCGCGCGTGCGCCGCCTTTCGCTCCTTCAACGTCTTTAGGAGCATGTCCGTAGTCATTTGCTGAGAATCTGACAATACGAACTCTTTGGCGGCCTCATCGCAGGCGCGAACAAGGTCGGCGCAGTTTAGCCCAGTTGTATGTCGCTGCAAAGCTTTCCAATCGAGATTTTGAACCGGGAATGATGCAAGTCTATTCTCGATTAGTTGCCTTGTAAGTTCCGGGGAAGGCAGGTCGTATTCGATTACATCGTCGAAGCGGCGGTAGAGCGCCCTGTCCAATAGTTCGGGATGGTTTGTCGCCGCAATGATGATGCTGTCTGAGGTGTCCTGATCGATGAACTGAAGGAACGAATTCAGGATTCGCCGGGCTTCGCCAATATCGTTCGTTGCACCGCGCTTGCCGCCGATCGCATCGAATTCATCGAAGAGATACACGCCGCGCGTCTTGTCTAGGGCGTCAAAAACAATGCGCAGTTTCGCGGCAGTCTCGCCAAGGAAGCGCGTGATTACGCCGTCCAATTGGATTGTGAAGAGTCCGATGTTCAGTTCACCTGCAAGGGCGGCTGCCGTCATGGTCTTGCCCGAACCCGGAGGTCCGACAAGTAGCAATTTGTGGCGCGGCACTAAGCCGTGTTCACGAAGGCGCGCTTGTTGACGCTGCTCAGTCAAGACGCGCTTCAAGCGCTCTCGAACTTCTTCGGCAAGCACCATTTCGCTAAGTCGTGTTGTCGGGTACGCGAGCGAAAGAAGCGCAGAAAGTTCGCCCTGCGGCTGATGAAGGCGGAGCACTTTGCCATCCGCTTCGGCGGCTTGAACTCCTGCCTCGCGGGCTCGCGCTTTGTCGATAAGTTCTTTGAGTTCGGTTGCTAGCTGGCCGTGTCCGCTGCGTGCTTCGTGCGCGGCGACCTGCATCGCCACAGCGAGAAAGCGCTCGGAGTCGCCTTCTGCGTAGCTTTCAAGAAGTGCCCGTACTTGTCTTGCGTTTGCCATGTCTTCGGGAACTTCGTTCCGTGCCTCTTTCTATGAGCATACAGAGCACGGCGACGCGTAGCCACGCTCGACCGGCTTAACGTCGGCATCTGTAGAGGGTGACTGTTGTTTTTTTGTGGAATGTGGCTGCGAAGTCGCTTGTCGCGAGCCTTCCGGGTCGGTAGGGGTTCTGCTAGCCGACGCGTTGATACAAGTACCGCTGGAAGCCGTCGAAGACTTTCTTGATCTCGCTGGGCTGCCCGAGGTCCTTCACGGCGTCAGAGATGGCGTTGTGGTACTTCAGCTTTAGCAGCGGGTTCAGCTTGTCCTGGCCCAGTTCCTCGACGCCCTGGGATACGTAATGCGACAACACAAAGTCGATGAATTCCTGCTGGCGGTCGCTGAACATCTTCTTGATCGCCGTTCTGGCCTGCTCGGCCCGTTCCGCCCGCGTCTTTGTTTCGGCGGCGTAGGCCACGTAAGCCAGCACGTCGAACAGGTCGCTCTTTTCGGCGTCGATGATCTTCTGCATCTCGGCTAGCTGATTGTGGCCGAACCCCTTCTCAGCCAAGCCCTGCAACAGTTTGGCGCGCGTATCTGGCGCGCTCCACAACTTGCGCAGCTCCTCTTCGTCCTTGAAGAACTCGGGCAGCTTACCGAATAGCAATTCCAGGAATTGGGCCGCCGTGATCGGTGTGCCGTCCTGGTGCCAGAAGGTCGTGACCAACATGTGCTGGATCGTGCGCGCCTTGCCGTCAGCGAGCTTCACTTTCGCCCGCTTTTTCTTGTCGCACACGCAAGGAGTCTCGCCGCAGTCGTGGCAAGGGTCCTTGGGGCACAGGCAGGGCGCTTTCCCGCAAACATCGCAGAGCTTCGTCGGCGTCGGCTCACACACGCACGGGTAACTGCCGCACTTGGGGCAGGGCTCGGGCTCCAGCGGTTCGCCGTCCCACTCGGGGTCCTGGAAGTGCTGGTAGGCCTTCACGAAGTCGTAAATCGTGAAGTAGTCCTTGCCCTCATAAAGCCGTGTGCCGCGCCCGATAATCTGCTTGAATTCGATCATCGATTTGACGGGTCGCATCAGCACGATGTTGCGGATGTTACGCGCATCCACACCCGTCGAGAGTTTTTGCGAAGTCGTCAGGATCGTCGGGATCGTCTTTTCGTTGTCCTGGAAGTCGCGCAAGTGTTGCTCGCCCAACTCGCCGTCGTTGGCCGTTACACGCTGGCAGTAGTTCGGGTCTTTGCTGGTCTTGATCTGGTTGATGAGGTCGCGCACCGCAGCCGCGTGCTCCTGGGTGGCGCAGAACACCAGCGTTTTCTCGCGCTGGTCTATCTGGCTCATAAAGATTTCGACGCGCTTGCGCTCGCGCTCCTTGATCTCAATGATCTTGTTGAAATCCTCTTCGCCGTAAACCCGGCCACTCTCCAGCTCGCCTTCCACCAGTTCGTCGTCGGGGGTGTAAACGTATTCGTCGAGCGTCGTCGTGATCTGCTTGAGCCGAAACGGCGTCAGGAAGCCGTCGTTGATGCCGTCCTTGAGCGAATACTTGTAAACCGGCTCGCCGAAATACTTGTAGGTGTCGGCGTTTTCCAGGCGTTTGGGCGTCGCGGTCAAGCCCAGTTGCACGGCGGGCTTGAAATACTCCATGATCGCGCGCCAGTTGCTTTCATCGTTCGCGCCGCCGCGATGGCACTCGTCAATCACGATGAAATCAAAAAAGTCCGGCGGATATTGGCCGAAGTATGGCGCGGGCTGGCCGTCCACTGGCGGGCCGCTCATGAACGTCTGAAAAATCGTAAAGAAAATGCTGCCGTTCTTGGGAACGCTGCCCTTCTTCTTGATGTCGCCGGGCTTGATGCGCACCATCGCGTCTTCAGAGAACGCCGAAAACGCGTTGTAGGCCTGATTGGCGAGAATGTTGCGGTCAGCCAAGAACAGGACGCGCGGCCTGCGCTGGCCTTCTCCGCTCAGACTCCAGCGGGCCTGAAACAGCTTCCACGCAATCTGGAACGCAATGAACGTCTTTCCCGTGCCCGTGGCCAGCGTGAGCAGGATGCGCTTCTTGTGCGCGGCTATGGCGTCCATGACGCGCTGCACGGCAATGTCCTGGAAGTAGCGGGAAGGGTGCGAGCCGCCTTTGTCTTCAAAGGGTACGTCGGCAAATTGGTCGCGCAGTTCGTCGGGCTTTTCGAACGTACGTTTCCACAGTTCTTCGGGCGTTGGATACCGGTCGATCTCGCGTTCAACGCCCGTTTCCATGTCAATTTCGTAGATGCCCTTGCCGTTGGTGGCGTAGGTAAAGCGCACTTTCAACTTTTCCGCATAGTTCTTGGCCTGTGCGACGCCTTCGCTGGCGGGAATGTCGTAGGCCTTCGCCTCAATGACGCCTAACTTGGTGTTGCGATAAAACAAAACGTAATCAGCCGTGAGGGCCTTGCCTCGCTTGCCACCGCCCTCGATGCGACCGGGCGTGATGCTGAATTCGCGTCGGACCTTGCTTGCCTCGGCCACGCCCCAACCTGCCACCTTCAGGGCAGGGTCAATGTGTTCGGCGCGTGTTTCGGCTTCGTTCATGGTGTCTGCTGGGAGTTGGCCTGCGCTTCTTGAATCTCCTTAAGCGTTCGGCCTCCAACGTCTTTCCAATCAACACGACCGCTAGAGGGGCAACCCATGACAACCGCCGCTGCCAATGATGGCGAATTAAACACGTAATCTTGAGTGAACTTCAAAGTTGGGCCATCGACTGTCAGAACTCCGCTCGCGGCGAGATTGGCTCGTAGTGTGGACACATTTGGGAAATGGTCCTTGAGCGACTTGATCTCTTTGGTTACAGCTTGCGATCCCTTGAGCACTACAAATCCTTGAGGCGTGTCGCGTCCCTTGGCCGTCGCACCGCGCCCTGAGCAAGTCAACTCGGGCGTAGCAGCGGGCCCGGGCGCCGTAGCGGTCTGGTCAAAGGCGTCGACGCCCAGCACGGGCAGGATTCCCAGCATATTCGCCAGAAATACACCCATGTCAGCGCGGTCGGCTTCAGACAGCGTCGGTTCAGTCGGTATTGTTGCGTTGTCGAGCTTGACGCGCTTGGCCGCAAGGGCGCGCGAGACGAGCCGGGCTTCGAGGTACTGCACATGGGCCTTGTTGAGAAAACCCGGTGCGACAAAGAAGATTGCTCGGTTCCAGAAGTCTTTGTTGGCGAAATGGGCTTCCAATCGCGGTTTCACGGGATCGCCTTCACCTACATAGATCGCTTCCCCATCGCCGCCTTCGCGGGGTCCGAGCAGCAAGTACACCCCCGTTTGCTGAAATTCGTCACGAGCGCGTACCTCAGGGTAGAGCGCGCGCGGGAAAACAACGGCTTTGCCATTCCAATTCGTGCGCTCGACGATTTGCAGTCCGTCGGGGTCGCCGTCTGCGACGAAGATGCGCAAGGAAAATGCGGCAGGTTTGTTCATGACTTGGCCTTGCGGACAGTGTGTCTGGCCTTTCGGACAATTCGTCGAAGCTTGGCCACGTCACCCTTCTCGCCGTCCATGCGATGAAGCATGCGGTGGCAGTTCGCGCAAACCGTGACCAGATCCTTGAGCTGTGTCTCAACGATCTTCGTCAGTTTGTTCAAGGGTACACAGTGGTGAGCTTCAGCGAAGTCCCTTCCGAGCGATCCATAACGCTTCACAAACACTAATCCGCAGACCTGACACTTGTAGTTGTCGCGCTTCTTGCATTGGTCGGCGAGGTAGCGGCTGCGTTCCCGCCGCAGATGCAGCGCCACGGTCTTTCGGTTCTCCACCTTTGGATAGACCTCTCGCTGCGGATCGAGGGCCTTCGATTGTGGCAAGGCACGGGTGACGTCCTCGATGAAGGAAACAGCGCTACTGCAAAAGGCGCGGCTGATGCCTCCCGTGGTGGCGCGGGTGGGGTCGTAAATCCCGAAGTAGCTGGGGGCCTTGCGGTAGCGCTCGTAGATCGGGGCGTTGAACTGAGAGGCGGGAAGGCGCTCGGCCAGGGCGACAAATGAACCGTCTCCGGTATCCTTGTCCGATATGGTGCGGACCGGCCAGAGTTCGCGGATCGAGTTCTTTGTGAGACGGGCGATGGCCGGTTTGTCGGAAGAGCGGAAGCAGGCGTAGAGCTTTCGGCCAGTGTGCCCGCTGAAGCGATCCAGCCAGATTTCAAGCCTCGGTCCATTCTTGCCAAGGTCACCGATCGCTGCACTCCATCCATCTGTAGTGGTTTTGGCGGAGCCCTTAGGCAGCCTTACGCGCATGGGAGTATCGTGGCAGCGGAGCTTGAGCTCCTGGGCGACGGCTCGCGCATTGGCTTCCAGCCACTTGCGACAGGGTTTGAACTTCCGCTTCACGCTAGAGTTCTCCGGTGAAGGCTTGGTGCAGCAGCGACTTCTTCAACGCCTCCAGCGCGGCGTGCTTCCGCTCGTAGAGGCGGGCGAGGCGTTGGGTTTCTTCTCGGAAGTCGTCCAATTCATCGACGACGCGATCCTGAGCCTTCAAGTCGGCGGGGAAGGCCAATCGAACTTCCCTGATTTCTTCCAAGTGAAGATTGGGAACACCGACACCTTTCAGGCGCTTGTTGAATTGAACCTTGGCCGCTGGCGAGTTGATGAAATGGAGAAGGAAACGCGGACGCATCACTGGGAGCGCCCGCAGCAGTGCCAAGCTCACGTAGATGTCGAAGGTGGTATCGCGGTCAACGATTGCTGCCACGCCAGTAGTTCCATTCTTTGCGAGCAAGATGTCGTTTCGGCGGGGTGCAACTCGCTTGTGCATTTCAAGGTGCTGCTTCGTGTCGATATACTTGATGCGATCCCAATCGATTGTTCCGCTGGTCACGTTGCGGGATGAAAGAAAGACAATGCCCTCATCAAAATACTTCGGCGTTTGATGCGTGCCGTCGGTGATCTTCTCGCAGACCTCCTTCAAATGCTTCTCCACCCACCCCGGGCCGCGCTGGGTGAAGACGGATTGGATGTGGCTTTCGAAGAGGGCGCGGGCGTTTTGGAGGTTCTTTTCGGCGTTGGCTTTGGCGGTGGCGAGGCCCGCAAACGCTTCGTCCAGCAGGCCGACGATCCGCTGCTGTTCGGCCAGCGGGGGGAAATGAACTTCAATCCCGGCGATGGTTGGCAAGTTCAGCGACGGATAAGCATGGTCTTGAACGAGGTCTTGTGCCGCGATGGTGGACAAGAAATAGAGAAGGAATCTCGGATGCGCCTGCTTCTCATCAGCCACGATGGTCGCAAGGTGACTTGAGACGCAGCCCTCGACTCCGAGCATGACGCGATGATTCAAGAACGTGGACGCTCCGCTTTTCGGAAACAGTATCGTTCCCGGAGCGAAACGACGGAGACCTTTCACTCCTTTGTCGTTCAAATAGTCGGCGGATTCGGCGATGTCTCCGAATCTGACGCGGCCTGCATCAGCCGTTCGGAAAAACGGAATCGTGCCGTCCTCGAACAAGGCTTCATCTTGTGGGGCTGAATTGCCCGCGCCGACTACGGCAACATCGCCAAGATGTTTTGTCTGCCACCCCGTCTTCATAGCAGAGCCTTGATGTTGCCCAGCACTTCCGCGCTCTCGGCGTCCAGCGCGGCGATTTCGTCCATGATTTCCTGCGGGCTGCGGTGCGCGATTTCCTCGCCGCCGTTGGGGTTCTTCACGGAGAGCTCGTAGGTGGCCGGGTCGATGGTCTTGGCGTCCACGCTCCAGCTCTTGGGCGAGTCGGCGAAGGTCTTTTGCAGCTTCACGAACTCGGAGAGGTCGGCGTCGTTGAGGGGGTTGGTCTTGCCGAGGTTGCGACCGGGGTCGAGCTGGTAGAACCACACTTTCCGCGTGGGCGCGCCTTTCTCGAAGAACAGCACTACGGTTTTGACACCGGCACCCTGAAACGTGCCGCCGGGGCAATCGAGCACTGCGTACAGGTTGCAGCTTTCGAGCAGCAACTTGCGAAGGCTCACAGAGGCGTTGTCGGTGTTGGAGAGGAACGTGTTTTTTATGACCACGCCGCCGCGCCCCCCGGCCTTGAGAATCTTGATGAAGTGCTGGAGGAACAGAAACGCCGTCTCGCCGGTGCGTATGGGGAAGTTCTGCTGCACCTCGGGCCGTTCCTTGCCGCCGAAGGGGGGATTGGCCAGCACGATGTCGTAGCGGTCCTTTTCCTGAATGTCGGCGAGGTTTTCGGAGAGGGTGTTGGTGTGGACGATGTTCGGCGCTTCGATCCCGTGCAGGATCAGGTTCATAATCGCAATTACGTAGGCCAGCGACTTCTTCTCTTTGCCGTAGAACGTTTTCTCCTGGAGCGTTTTGGCTTCCTTCGTGGTCAGATCGGCCTTCTGCTTGAGGTAGTCAAAGGCCTCGCACAAAAAGCCCGCCGAGCCGCACGCGCCGTCATAGATGCGCTCGCCGATCTTGGGCTTCACGACCTGGATCATGGCGCGAATCAGAGGGCGCGGCGTGTAATACTCGCCGCCGTTGCGCCCGGCGTTGCCCATGTTCTTGATCTTGGCTTCGTAGAGGTGGCTTAGTTCGTGCTTTTCGGTGTGCGAGCCAAAGCGCAGGGCGTCAATCTGGTCGATGATCTCGCGCAGGTTGTAGCCGCTTTGAATCTTGTTCTTGATCTCGCCGAAAATCTCGCCGATCTTGTACTCAATGGTGTCCGGCCCAGCCGCGCGCTGCTTGAAGCCGTGCAGGTAGGGGAAGAGCTTGAGATTTACGAAGTCGCGCAGGTCGTCGCCGGTCAGCGCCTTGTTGTGGTCGAGGTTGCCCTGCTTGTCCTTGGGCGCGGCCCAGTTTTGCCAGCGATAGTCTTTGTCGAGGATGAAGGTGTATTTCTTCCCCTCCAGCTCGGCCTCGGTCGCGCGGTCATGCTCAAGGGCGTCGAGGTACTTCAGGAACAGCAGCCAGGACGATTGCTCGGTGTAATCGAGCTCGGTGGTGCAGCCGCCCTCTTTGCGCAGTATGTCGTCGATGTTCTTGAAGGCTTGTTCAAACATGGGTCACGCCCTGAGTGTTGTGTGCGCCAGTTTACCGCCTGTGGCGTCAACCGCCAGTTACGCCACCCCGCTAATCCGGTTGAACGGACTGTTGCGGCGGGGATTGCAGCTTGAGGCGCGGAAAATAGGCGCGAGGGTCGCCGTCGGCGCTGATGTAGCCGGTGCCAATGTTGATCCACATCATGGCGTCGATGACGTGGTTGTAAAATCTCTTGGCCGTTTCGAGCGGGTCGGTGCCAAGTTTCTGGAGTAGGACGGCCCATTTGACGTGAACGATGTCGTCTCTAAGTTGGGCGAGCTTTTCAAGGTGGGGACGGATGTTGTCCCATTCGGCAGGCTTGGCGCAGAGTCCTTCGCCGTTCCAACAGGGCTCTTGGCTGACAAAGCTCCAGAAGCCCTGAATCAGTCCCCGACAGGAAACATCCTCTCGCAAGGTCACACCAATAACCTCACAGGCTCGCCGCATTCGATACTCGATCAGCAACGCAGAGAAGGCGATGCTCTGGAGTGCGGCTAGCAGCTCAGGATTGACAGGCGTCTTGCCGTCTCCCTTTCGCCGGGGCTTTGATTTCCATTCCGGCCGCAACTGCGTCAACGGTCGCGCAGGTGCCGCAAAGAACGCGTTCCAGAGGCCACGTTCTTCCGGGGTGTCACCGGCCATGACGCGAGGTTGATCTGGCATAGGCCCCTTTCCAATCCAAAGTGCAGTCCTAACGGAACCGCATAGCGGCACACTATTGGTCAGGATGCGACATTGTAAGCCACTTGACGGGTGGCGATTTAGGTGTCGAGACAACCATAGAAGCCGCAAACGACAGCGGGCTAAACTGCTTTGAAGCCGCACGGTAATTGTGTTCAAGCGTGGTTGCTGTGGCCGGATTTGAACCGCCGACCTGTGTCTGACGAAGAAGCAGGTCTTTGGTCTGGTCGAACGTCGAAACCTGTACGGTTATGCTGAACTCATGCAGGCAGGTTGGCTGACCAGATGTTTGAGCCAGTTGCCGTTTGGATCTAGCGGAGCGG
>JADLFN010000046.1 GCA_020845475.1 Planctomycetota bacterium | reverse complement strand
TGGATGAACAAGGCCTTTTCGTAAACAGACTCAACGAATCCGAAGCCCAGTTCATTGATGACCTCAAAGGAAGCACCAATGATCTTCTCGGTGATTTGTTCGTGAAGCATGCCCAAGCTTGAAACCCAAAGCAATCCTGTGCATCCTAAAACCGTCGTGGAAATCCTGTTGGCTTACTCAAGATGCCGCAACTTCTCGCGCAGTTTCTCGCGTCCGCGGTGCAGCCTTGAGCGCACGGTGCCCGGCGCCAGGCCCAGCACTTCGGCGACTTCTTCGTAGCTGAGGCCTTGCAGGTCGCGCAGGATTACGACGCTTTTGTATTCCTCGTCGAGCGTTTCAATCGCCTCGCGCACGATCACGCCGATTTCGTTGGCCGCCACATTTTCATCGGGGCCGCGCACGGTGGCGTCGGGTTCGGGCATGCCTTCGGCGTCGAGGCTGGCCTTGTTCTGTCCCCCGCCGCGCTTGAGCGCCACATCGGCGCGGTGTTGACTGGTCAAGAGATTGAGGGCGATGCGGTAAAGCCAGGTCGAAAACTTCGCGCGGTCTTCGTAAGTGTGAATCGCTCTGTATGCCTGGATGAACGTCTCTTGCGCGAGGTCGCGCGCTTTGTGCTCATCGCGCACGTGGCGCAGCAGCGTGGCAAACACCCGGTCCTGATGCAATTCCACCAGCTGGCCATACGCGTCGCCGTCGCCGTTGCGCGCGGCTGCAATGAGATTGAGTTCCTGCTTCGCTTCAAACGGATTCACGGGCGACAACGCTGCCTTGTTGGCGTTGCCGGTGTCAAGGGTTCTCGTAGTAGCCGCGCCCGCCACAGTCTTCCCAGTAGGGAGAGGCACTGCTCGCCTGGAGCCGCCAGGCAGGCAATGGCCCTCGCTTTCCCGCATAAGTAATACCGGCATTTGGAGTAGTTTGTTCAGTGCTTTCGGTGAAAACTTTGCGGACGCAGCGTGTCCGCATTGCGGGAATGAAAGCTAGAATCCAGTGCAGACAACTAAGGGTGCAAAAACTTCACGGGCCGGGAGGCCCGTGCTACGAGGTGCCAAATGCTCTCCCGCGACGAAGCCAATGCCCTGTGCAAGCGTGTTCTCAAGCAATGCGACGCCGAGGGTGCCGAGGCGATCATTTCCTCGAGCGAAACGAACTCGACGCGTTTTTCCAATAATGTGATCACCCAGAACGTAGGCCTGACCAACCAGCGCCTGTGCCTGCGCGTGATCCAGGGCAAGCGGCAGGGCGTGGCGCGCGTCAACCAATTCGATGACGCCTCAATCAAGCGCTGCGTGCAGAGCGCTTTGGCGGTGTGCCGCGTCGCGGCCGAGGACGACAAGCTTGAGACTTTGCTCGACAAACAACCCGAATACACCAACGTCGATGCCTTCAAGGAAACGACGGCGAAGTCAACACCCGCAGCGCGCGCCGAAGCCATTGGCAAAGTTTTGCGTGAGTACGACGCGAACAAAGTGGAAGGCGCCGGCATCTTTGATGCCGATCAGGGGGCGATTGCGTACTCCAACTCGAAAGGTGTGTTCGCGTACAAGGCAAACACCAAGGCGGAATTCAGCATCAGCGCGTTCCTTGAGCGCGGCGAGATTGAAGGCTGGGCCGAGGCTTTCGGGCTGGACATCAGCAAGCTCGATGTCGCGGCTACGGCCAAGCGCGCGATGCACAAGGCAGTTACGGGCGTGCACGCGCGCGCCATTGAGCCCGGCGAATACACCGTGGTGCTCGAGGCGCCGGCGGTCGCGGAGTTGCTGCTGTTCTACGGATGGCTCGGCACCAACGGCCTGGCCTTCGCCGAGAACCGCACGTTCCACAAGGGCAAGCTCGGCCAGAAGTTGTTCAGCGACAAGTTCACGCTCACGGAAGACCCGTACCACCCCGAGCTCGGCGGCACGCCCTTTGACATGGAAGGTTTCCCCACGCAGCGCGTGACGCTGATCGACAAGGGCGTGATCGCCGCAGTGGTGCACGACCGCCGCAGCGCCAAGCTCGTGAACGCAAAGAACACTGGTCACGCCAACATGCAGCCCGACGCTCAGGGGCCAAGCCCCGGCAATCTTGTTCTGGCAACGGGCGACCAGACGCTGGAGCAGATGATCGGCTCGACCAAGAAGGGTCTTCTGATTACCAAGTTCCACTACTGCAACGTCGTCGATCGCATGGACCTGAGCCTGACCGGCATGACGCGCAGCGGCACGTTCATGATCGAGGACGGCAAGGTTGCCTATCCCGTGAAGAATATGCGTTTCACGCAGAGCCTGTTGACGGCGTTTGCGGATGTCGCGGCCGTAGGCAAAGAGGCCCACGCCACAGGCGGCGCATTGTTCGGCGGCAACTTCGTGGTGCCGGCGCTCAAGCTCAACAAGTTCCGCTTCTCAAGCCCGACGGGTTTCTAATCGAACAGCAACAGGACGCTGAGGATGTGTTCAGGATGGACACGAAAAGGCTATGAATCAAAAGGCCGCTATCTTGGACATCCCGAATCCATCCTGCTCATCCTGTTGCTTTCACAGCAAATCGCGATGCAATCGCTGAAGCCACTTCGTCTGCTGCTTCGGCGTTCCAATTGAAGTAGTACTCGTCGCTCACGTGCTCGTTTGGCACGCCCACCTTCGTCAGCGCGGCTTCCATCTCCACAATCATCGCGCCGTTGCCCACAAGGTGAAAATGCGTCTCGCGCGGCTTCTCGATCAGCGGCGGCACGCTCTCCGTGACACGGCCTCGCAAGCCGTTCCAAGCCGGCGAGGGTTGCGTGAGCGTCGGCGCCCATTTGAAATTCGGATAAGCCGCCGCAAGCGCGTCCAGCTCCGGGCGCGGGCCGATGTCAGCTTCTTCGCGAAAACCAATGTAGAGCGAACAGGGGCGAGCCTCCAAGCCGCGCTCAAGCACGTAGCGGAAGTAGCCATAGAGCGGGCCAACGCCCGTGCCCGTGGCGATGCCGACAATGGCGCGCGCCCGCGTTCACCTCATGGCGAATGGGATTGTGATGCACGCCGGAAAACTCCAGCTTCGCGCCCGCTTCAAGCAGCGCAAGTTTCGGCGTCATGCGCCCGTTGGGAATCACGCGATAGATGATGTTGAACGTGCGTTCGTCGGCATCGGCCCATGTGATCGTGTAAGCGTGGCGCATCTGCCATTCGCCCTGCGTCATGCGAAGTGAGAGCACGTGGCCGGGCTCGTAGGGCACGGGGTGTTCGTCATCGGCATGCAGCTTGATCCAGCGCGAGCCGCGCGCGATTTCGCGGTTTTCGACGACCGTGCAGGATCGATAGATGGTTTGCCAGTCAGTCATGCAGCACGGGCCTCCCGGCCCGTGTTCTTTGTAAAGGTCTTACTTTACTAATGAACGGTTGGATTTGCGGCGATATTCCGCCTTGCTACTCGTCCCGCGCACCGTTGGGGCGGATCAGCCCGTAATCCTGGATCTTGCGATCCAGTGTGGGGCGCGAGATGCCCAGCAGGTTGCTGGATTCCTTCTTGTTCCACTGGGTCTGGGCCAGCACCTGCTCGATGTGTTTCTTCTCAAGCGCGGCCAGCGACAAGTCGCCCGCCAGCGTCGCGCCGGGGCTGAGCTTGCCGGTGTCAGCGCCGGCCGTGAGCAGCAGGTCGATGGCGCGAATAGTCTCGCCCTGCGCGCTGACGCAGGCGCGTTTGATGACGGCGCGCAGCTCGCGCACGTTGCCGGGCCAGTTGTGGCCCTCGAGTTTGCTCAGCGCCTCGGCATCGAGATTCTTGATCTTGGTCCCGAATCGCTCGTTGCACTCGGCAATGAAGCGATCGCACAGCGCCTTGATTTCTTCTTTGCGGGCGCGCAGCGGTGGCACGTGAATCGTGAACTCGTTGAGGCGATAAAACAGGTCCGTGCGGAACTTGCCGCTCTGCAACAGCTCTTCGAGCGGGCGATTGGTGGCGGCAATGATGCGCACGTCAGCGTGCAGCGTGCTTTCGCCGCCGACGCGCTCGAACTCTTTGTATTCAAAAGCGCGCAGGATCTTGGCCTGCGAGACGTGGCTCATATCGCCGATTTCGTCCAGAAACAGCGTGCCCTTGTCGGCCAGTTCGAACTTGCCTTTGCGCAGGCGGTCACTGCTCGTATAGGCACCTTTCTCGGCGCCAAACAACTCGGCTTCCAGAAGCGTGTCCGGAATGGCCGAGCAATTCACGCTCACAAACGGGCCGCGCGCACGCGGGCTGGCGTTGTGAATGCTCTGGGCTATCAGATTCTTGCCCGTGCCCGTTTCACCCAGCAGCAGCACGGCTACGTCGCGCGCCGCTGCGGAAGCCGCAAGACGCAGACACTCACGCATGACCGCGCTCTTGAACACGAGCGAGTCAAAGGTGATGCCCACGCTACGGTAGGCGCTGGTAATCGTTGGCTGTTCCATCGCGGGCAGCATGATAACGTGACTCCTTCCCTTTGTCTTGATTCGCGTTTCCCTGCACGAGATTCCAGCCGCGCCGCCGCCCGCAATGCAAAATTCAAAATTCAATATTCAAGATTGGCTCGGAGGCGGATCATCGTGCTTTGTTGCGTTTTGCGTTTTGAGTGTTGCGCTGCTGTTCGCCGCGCCGCTGCACGCCGAAGACAAGAAGGCCGTCGTGCTTGGTTATGACGCGCTCGACCCTGTGCTCATGGAAAAATACATGGCCGAGGGCAAACTGCCGAACTTCAAGAAGCTGCGCGAGCAGGGCCATTACTCGAAGCTTGAGACCAGCTACCCGCCCATGTCACCCGCGGCCTGGAGCACCATGGTCACGGGCCTTAACCCCGGCCGCACCGGCATTTCGGGTTTCGTCAGCCGCGCGCCGGGCAGCTATGACCCCGAGCTTGATCTGGTCAAAGCCAACGAAAGCGCCTTCATGGGCGGGACACGGCCCACGCGCGCCGTGGTGGCGCTATGCGTGGGCCTGATGCTGCTGGGCCTGTCGATTGCACTGGGCATGGCGCTGCGCTTTGTGGCCTCGAAGCTGGGCCGCGCGCCCGCACTGCATGGCACGATTCCGGCGGCGGCCTGCATTGGCGTGTTGATGCTGAGCCCATTGACGAACATTCTGGCCCCGCCGGCGTTGTTTGGCGTGTTCGGAGGCATTCTGGTGCTTTCGACCATCTGGGGCTATGGCACTGTGAGAATGCGCTTGCCGCTGCGCACGTGGCTTTTCCCGTGGCTGGGGCTGAGCGTGGCCGTGTTCGCGTTCATGATGCGCCTGCCGGAAACGCTGCCGCGCCCGGAGTCAGCGCGCGCGGGCGAAAGCTTCTGGGCGACCATGGGCAAGCAGGGCCTGCGCGCGAAAGTGCTGGGCGGCCCCGTGGAATGGCCCGCGCGCAACAAAGACAACGTCTCGCTCACGACGGGCCTGGCCACGCCCGACGTCATGGGCACGCATCATACCTACACGCTCTACACGGAACCGCCGCACGCGCAGGCCGGCGAGATCACGGAAATGGGCGGCCGCGTCGAGCGCCTGGAATTCAAGGATGGAGTGGCGAAAGCGCGGCTGCTCGGCCCGCCCGCGCGCTTTGACGTGGCCACATGGAAGCGCTGGGAGCGCGGCGAGATGGTGGAGATGCCGCGAGAGTCGATTGGGTTTGAAGTGAGCCGCAGCGGTGAAGGCGTGACGCTGGCGTTTGGAAATCAGGCATTGGTGGGGGACGTATCGCTCAAAGTGGGTGAATGGACGCCTCACCTACGCGTTGTCTATACCCTCGGCGGGCTCGCCAAACTCCACGGCACCGTGCGCTTCAAGTTGCTCGAAGGCGGCAACAACGTGCGGCTCTACGCCCAGCCCGTGCAGTTCGACCCGCTCGATACCCCCGACGTTTTCGCCGTCAGCGCGCCGAGCAAGTTTGGCGAAGACCTGGCCGAAGAGTTCGGCTTGTATGACACGCTGGGCTGGGTGGAGGCCACGAGCGCCTTGCAGGACGGCAACATTGACGACCAGACGTTTCTCGAAACCTGCGAGCACGCCTTTGAAGAACGCCGCGCGCATTTGCTGCCGCTGATCGAGCGCGGCGAGTGGGATTTGCTCGTGTGCTTCTTCTACGAGATGGATCGCGTCTGCCACATGATGTGGCGCCACATGGACGCCAAACATCCCGCCCATGACCCCACCGCGCCCGAGGCCTACAAAAAGGCCATCGAAAACGGCTACATCCGCGCCGACAAATTGCTGGGCGAAGTGATGACCAAGCTGCCCGCGAATTGCGTGCTGTTTGTGGTCAGCGACCACGGCTTTGCGCCCTATTACGCCAGCGTCAACCTCAACCGCTGGCTGCTCGACTACGGCTATCTCAAGCTCAACAAGCCCACCAAAGACGTGAGCATGGACGACCTGTTCACGGGCAAGGGCCGCTACTTCGGCACCTACGACTGGGCCAACACGCGCGCCTATTGCCTGGGCCTGGGCAAGATTTACCTCAACATTGCGGGCCGCGAGCCCAAGGGCATCGTGCATGAGGGCAAAGAGGCCGCCGACCTGCGCGAAGAAATCCGCCGCAAGCTGCTGGATTTGCGCGACGCCAACGGTGGCCGCGTCATTCGCGAGGTGAAGCTGAACAAAGAGGTCTGGGACGGCCCGCTGCTGGAGAACGACTGCGATCTCGTCGTGCTCTTTGAAAACGGCTATCGCATTTCGTGGCAGACCACACTGGGCGGTGCGCACGAGAACGTGATCATGCCCAACTTGCGCAATTGGTCGGGCGACCACTGCACGTTTGCGCCCGACGTCGTGCCGGGCGTGCTGTTCTCCAATCGCGGCCTGAAGGCCGACAAGTTCCGGCTTGTCGATGTCGGCGACACCGTGCTCAAATATTTCGGCGTACCGCCCAGCGAAGAGCGCCGCAAGTTCGACGGCCGCGCGTGGGAGGTGCGTTAGGGTCTGGCTCCATTTCGGCGCAGTTTGACGAAATGGTGCCTGACCCTTTTCCAGTGCACTGCGCTATAATGCCCTTCCCTGACCGCCCCGCGGCGCAGAGGCTGTTCCATAACCTCTGAGCGAGCCGAGTTCGGAGCGCCGAGCGAGCGGGACGAGGCAGGCGAGCCGAGGTGTGGCAGGCGGCCACATGCGGCGAGCCGAACGAAGTCCTGCGAAGCTCGCCGCCCGAAATCGGCCGCGAACGGGGTTATGGAACAGCCTTAAATGATCGCCAGCCTCCAGAAGAAAGCGACTCCGTTCCTCGGCGCCGGACTACTGCTGCAGATCGGCGGTTACATGGTGCCTGTGGTGTTCTTTCGTGAGTTCAACTGGGGCCTCACTCTGGCCTGCTTCGTCATCGGCGCGGCTTTGCTTGTCGTCGGCTGCATGTATTACGCGTTGGGCAAGGGCTATCGCCGAGAACTTGGCTTACTGGGCCTGTTGAGCGTGTTTGGCGTGATCGCGCTGATCTACATGCCAGACAAAGAGAAAGACGCTCCCGCGCCGCAGCAGGGCGAGTTGCCGGCGCAAACAACCGAAGCTTTCAAGGATGACAAGGACGTGCAGGAAGCCCTGGCCAGCATCACGGCCATGCCCTTTTCAACGGCGAGCGCGGGCAAAGTGACGCCGCTGGAAAATGACGACCTCGACACCGAGCCCGACGAAGACGAATTCGAGAAGCCTGCACCAAAGGTCGGTGGCTCGACGCCGCAGAAACCCGCACCTGCATCGGTGAAGGCAGCCGGCGTGCAAGCCGCGTCTTCCAAGAAAGCGCGCGAGGCCGTGCTTGGTGAAACGCAGGGAGAAATCGTGCCCTCGCGCCTGCTGTTTCAGCGCGATGGCAAGCTCACTTTCACGTGCCAGTGCGGAAAGCGCTACAAAGTGGAGTTGGCCAAGGCGGGCGAAATGCTGCGCTGCCGCCACTGCAAGAAGCACCTGCTTGTGCCGGTGCCGGAATTGAAAACTTAAGACAATTTCGAATGTCGAATTGCGAAGGTCGAATGGGTCATTCATTCGTAATTCGACATTGAGCATTCGACATTGGACATATGCGCCTCGTCTGCATTTCCGACACCCACAATCGCCATGACGCCCTGCGCTTGCCGGACGGCGACGTGCTCGTTCATGCCGGTGACCTGACCGGAAGCGGCAGGCCCTGGGAAGTCGAGACCTTTGCGCGCTGGTTTGGCGCGCAACCTCACAAGCACAAGATTCTGATTGCAGGCAACCACGACTGGCTCTTCGAGCGCGACAACGAGCAGGCCCGCGCGTTGCTGGGGCTGCATTGCCCGTCAGCGCACTACTTGCAGGACAGCGGCGTCGAAATCGAGGGCGTCAAGTTCTGGGGCTCACCCTGGACGCCGCTCTTTCTCAACTGGGCCTTCAACCTCAAGCGCGGCTTGCCACTCGCCAACAAGTGGGTCCGCGTGCCAAGCGATACGCAGGTGCTGATCACGCACGGCCCACCCCACGGCATCCTCGATTTGACGAGGCATGGCAGGAACGTGGGCTGCGAAGAGCTTGCGGCCGCGTTGGAGAATCGCCTGCGGCCAAAGGTGCACGTGTTCGGTCACATCCACGAAGGCTATGGCACGTACACACGCAACGGCACGAAGTTTGTCAACGCCAGCAGTTGCACGGAGTTTTATGAGGCCACCCACGCGCCGGTGGTGATCGACTGCTGAGAGATGGAGAGATGGCCAGCCACTGCTGAGTGTTGGAGAGATTGAACGTTCGAGAGATAGCCAACCAACAGCAGTTGCAATCTCTCTATCTCTCCAACTCTCAATCTCTCCGGCCTTCGCCTTCTCTCAATTCGTTGTACGCAGTTCCGTCAACAAACGGCGCGCGAGCACGCCCGCCATCTTCTTGCGGTACGCGGGCTCCATGGGCACGTTGAGCTTGGGCTGGGCGGTGCGCGTGACGTGATCGGCGATCGTTTGAATCAGCGCGTCGTCGAGCTTCTTGCCAATCACCTCGGGCATGCCCTTGGTGGGCTCCGTGAAAATCGCGTTGCCGCGCTCGGCTTGCTTGTCTTTACCCGAGAAATCGTAGAGCACCGGAATGGTCTCGCAGGCGCCCAGGCCAATACGCAGGCTCTCGACGCGGCCATCTTTGCCAAGGCCAAGAGCGGCGGCGACGCCAAGCACGGGAAAATCAATGCTGCGGCGCGGCGCGAGTTTCTTGTAGCCGCTGCGGAGTGAAGCCGCGTCTTTGGGCAGCGTCACTTTCGTGAAAATCTCGCCACGTTGCAAATCAAAGCGTGCGATGCCGTCGCCCCTATAAAACTCGCTGAGTTTGAGGGTGCGCGTGCCGGCGGGGCCCGCCAGCGTGCAGGTTGCGCCCAGTGCCACGAGCAGTGGCGCAAGGTCGCTGGAGTGAGTAGCGACGCAGGTGAAGGAGTTCGTGACGCTCTTGCCGTCCTTCATGATCTTGGGAATGACGTGGCACACGTCGCCATCGGCCTTGAGGCAATACCCCAGCGTGCGGCGCCAGAAATAGCTCTGGTTGAAGAAGTGGCAGCGCGTGTCGAGCATCAGGTTGCCGCCCAGCGTGGCGGATTCGCGGATCAAAGGCGATGCAATCTGCGACGCGGCATAGGCCACACTCGCGGGGATTTCTTTGCTGCGTTCTAGGTCACGAAGGCAAACCCCCGCGCCGATCTCGGTAGGGGTGATGGCCTTGAGTTCGGCAATGTGCGCCAGTGAGATCACGTTGGCGCTGGCATTGAGCCCGCACTTGTAATTGGGCAAAAGGTCCGTGCCGCCGGAGAGGTAATCAAAGTCGTCGCCAAAGCCGCGCGCCAGATCGAGCGCCTCTTTGAGAGAAGTCGGCTTGTGCAACTCAAACTGCGGAAGAAGCATCGTCATAGCTGGCTTCCTTCGTCTGCCTCTTTCAAGATCGACACAATCAAGTCATCGGACAAATGAACTCCTGCAGCCAGCATGATCTTGAGGGTCGGGCGAATTTCGGAGATCAGCTTGTGCTTCTTTGCCATGACCAGCAAGCCAGTTGAGCCAGTCAGACGCATGCCCAGTGCTCTTGAATATCTGCGTCCAAGCGATTCGTCAATGCAAACCCACTCGGCCTTAATCTGCACGGCAAGTTGGATAACAGAAGCCTCGCCAAGGTCAAGCGCGGCTTGAAGTAGTGGGCTGATAGGCGGAGGGAAAGCAGTGATGCGAATCAGGCCAAGGTCAGGCGAAGGCTTGCCGAGGAGAGTTCCCCGTTCGAGTTCTGCTCGCACTTCGGCGGTTGTATGAAACTCAAAAGGAAGCTTGAGGCAGGCACCCAGAACGCCGCCCATGTTCAGCGCGATCAGCGGACCGGTGTTGATGACGATTCGTTCAGCCACGGGCGAATTTCAGGTCTTCTTCTAGGTCTTCAGCAGTAAGGTTGGACATCGGAACGCCGATGCGCGCCAGAGAGAGCAGAAAGTCTACGCGCCCCATGCCGCAGTAATGCGCAGCTTTGCCCGAAGAAATCTTGCCCATCTCATAGAGTTTCGCAAAGAGCACGAAGCGGGCTTCTTTGTCAAACTCCTTGGCTGACAAGTTAAGAGAAAGCAACAGGTCGTCTCCGTACTCAATGGTCAGTTCATGGGTCATGGCTACACCTCTGCAAGCATTCTAGCTTCAGATTGCGCCGCCGGAGAGGTAATCAAAATCCTCACCGAATTTGGCCGCCAAAGACGCGGCTTCCTTTAGGGTAGAAGGCTTGTGCAATTCAAACTGCGGGAGAAGCATGGTCATGGTTTGTCTGCCCTACGGTTGACTACATCTGGCAACGAGGTCGAACACAACGAGAAGCATACGGTTCAATCGTTATTGAAATAGTCTTGGTCAACATCCTTTAGTTCGAACTTCCTTATGGTCCTGACTCCGACGTTGTACTTGAGCATCAGGTCGACCAGCATGGGTCCATCGATGAGCGCGATCTTCTTCTCAATCTGTTGAGCGTATTTCTTAGCGGTTTCCGCGAAGTAGCTGGTCGTTATGAAGACACCCTTGCGTGCGCGAAAGCCCTCCAGACTTCCAGCGAACTGCTGAACATCTTGGCGACCGATCGCATGATCTAGACCGTATCGCTTTGCTTGAACGTAAATCAGTTCAAGCCCGAGCGCGTCCTCCTTGATAACTCCATCCACGCCGCCGTCGCCGGACTTGCCAAGATGTTCAGCGCCGTTCTCAATACGACCGCCGTACCCAGCCGCAGTCATCACGTCGAGGACTAGCTGTTCAAAAAACTCAGGAGGCTTAGCAAGGATCGCGTTGAGAATCTCCGATCGCTTCGGCCCTTGGGCGACTTCAAATGCTGTTGCGAGCATCTCATCTGGAGTTTCAGCCGCAATCGAAGCCGTCTGCGGATCTTCGTCCTCCGTAGCTTCTTTGGGCTTGCGCAGCTCCCGAATTTCTGCGAACTGGTTGAGGAACTTCAGGTCTATTCGTGCAGGAGCGGACTTGAGTACATCCTTGCCGCGCGCCGTGATTTGTCTTTGGCCACGCGACACGGACTCTAGCAAGCGTGCCGTGGTGAGATATGTGAGCGCCCAAGCCACTCGGTTTCGAAAGCGTTTTGCTCGCCCGCTCGGAATCAGCTCGTCTGTTTCCGCCTCACTGAGCGAATATTTCTTCACAAGAGCGACGTTCACTTCGTCGTTTGAATGAACCTTCTCGTCACCAAAGAACTGGAGGATGGGTAGCATCAACGTCTGGAAATCAGGAATTGCCATATCCGTGTCCATCCGTGTTCATCTGTGGTTCCAAACCGTAACGGCGGACCCGCTCGCTTACGCTCGGGGCTCTGATGCTATTTGGCTGCTCGCTTCTTTTCTTCAATCGCGCGCAGGACTCGGTCGGGGGTCATGGGCACTTCGAACAGGCGCACGCCTACGGCGTCGTAGATCGCGTTGCCTACGGCCGGGATGATCGGCGCGAGCCCGCCTTCGCCGCATTCTTTGGCGCCGAAGGGGCCTTCGGGGTCGATGCTTTCGACGATCACGATGTCCATTTCGGGCGTTTCGTAGGGCGTGGGAATCTTGTAGTCGAGGAAGTTGGCGTTGAGCAGTTGCCCGTTTCTGTAGCGCATGGTTTCCGTCAGCGCCTGGCCCAGGCCCATGTGCACGCTGCCCTCGATCTGGCCTTCGACCGCGAGCGGGTTGAGTGCTCGACCGCAGTCGTGCGCGGCCCACACGTGGACGGGCTGCACGAAGCCTGTTTCGGGGTCCACGTCCACTTCGCAGATGTAGGCGCTGAAGCTGTAACTCGGCGAAAGGCCCGCGTTGCTGCCCTTGAACTCCGTGCCCAGCGGCGGGCTGACGTAGCAGCCGCTGGCGCACAACGCGCCGCGATCAACCTGTGCCTCGTGCAGCGCCTCCATGAACGTGACCGCGATGTTGGGCTTGCTGCGGCAGATGAGCTTTTCGCCCGCGAAATCAAAGTACTGCGCGGGCTGGCCCGTAAGCCGCGCTGCGGCGGCCGCGAGGTCGGCGCGGATCTTCTCGGCGGCTTCGCGCGCAGCGTTGCCGGCCATGAACGTGACGCGGGAGCTATAGCTGCCCAAGTCGATTGGGGCCAGATCGGTTTCCTGTGAGCGCACATGGATGCGATCCATGTTCACGCCCAGCACTTCGGCGACCATCTGGGCGAGCACGGTGTCAGAACCCTGGCCGATTTCAGCGGCGAGCGAATGCACGGCGATGCCGCCGTCCATGTCAATCTTCAGGTGCACCGTGCTTTGCGGCAGCTTGTTCCAGTGAATCGGCAGCGCACTGCCCGAGATGAAGAAGCTGCACGCCACGCCGATGCCGCGCCCGTAGGGCAGCTTGCCCCACTTGTTCTTCCAGTCGCTCAGGCGCATGACTTCTTCAAGGCCCTCGCGGATGCCGTTGGACGTGATGCGAAACTTGTGAAAAGGCGTGAGGCATTGCTCAGGCAAAAAGTTGCGCAGGCGCAGCTCGCAGGGATCCAGGCCAAGCTCGACGGCCGCCATGTCCACGAGCACTTCCATCGCATGGCGCGGGTTCACGCTGCCGTGGCCGCGCATGGCGCCGCTGGCGGGGCGGTTGGAGTAAACGCGGCGGCCTTTGTAGCGGAACGCGGGCAGGTAATAGGGGCCGTTGGAAAGCACGCCGTTGTAGTAGGTGCTCACCACGCCAAAGCTGCCTGCGGCGCCGCCGTCGATCAGGGCGTCAGAGTCCATGCCGATCAGCTTGCCCTGCGGGTCAAAGGCCAGCGCCATCTTGATTTCGCTGGGGTGGCGCGCGCGATTGACCAGAAAGCACTCCTCGCGGTCCATGGTCAGCTTCACGGGCCGGCGCGTCTTCTTGGCCAGCAGACAGGCGATAACTTCGTGCGGGAACGGATCAGACTTGCCGCCAAACCCGCCGCCCACCATGGTGCGCACCACGTTGATGCGGTGCAGGTCCATCTCAAGAACTTTGGCCAGCGCCAGGTGCGTGTAGTGCGGCACCTGCTGCGGCGTGTACAAAAACAGCCGGTCGTCGGCGTCCCAGTGCGCGAGCACGGAGTGCGGCTCGGTGAAGCCGTGGCTCACACCTTCGAACATGAATGTGCCACTGGGCGTTGAACGCGCGGCTTTGAAGGCGGCCGTGACGTCGCCGAACTCCTGGTCCACGGCTTTGTGGATGTTGGTGCCGGGGAAGTTCTTGTCCACTTTGTCGTGGATCTGGTGTTCGGGGCTCGCGACTTTCTTGAGTGAATCGTGGGGCTTGAGGAAGGCGGGCATCTCTTCGTATTCGACCTCGATCAGGTTGCAGGCCGTGGCGGCGATCTCCTCGCTGTCGGCGGCCACGGCGGCCACGGCCTCGCCGGCAAATATGACCTTATCGACGGCCATGGCCGTTTCGTCCTGGCTCACGGGCAGCACGCCAAAGCGGATGGGCGCATCGGCGCCGATCGTCACGGCGCGCACGCCGGGCAGCGCTTCAGCCCTTGACGTGTCAAGGCGCTTGATCTTCGCGTGGGGCCTGGTGGCGTGCAGCACGCGGGCAAAGAGCATGCCGGGCAGGCGCATGTCGTCGGCATAGACGCCCTCGCCCGTAACTTTCTTGTAGGCGTCCTTGAGCGGCATGCGCTTGCCGACGACGTTGAAGCCGGGCTCGTTGCCATCAGTGTGAGCCAGCGGATTGGCAGCGCGGCTTTCGCCGTCGGCCCAGATGCCCTTGTTGAGCTGGTGGTCGTTGCGGGTGCTGCCTTTGGTGCGGACGATGGGCATTGCTTCTCCGATGATTCGAAAACCTCTACCGCCAAGGACGCCAAGATCGCCAAGAGCTACTGCGGCGAATACACAACCCTATGAATGCCTTCCTTCATCATGGACACGTGAAAATTCAGCAGCAATCCCAAGGGTTGGCGGACCATCTTCAGGTACGCGATGACCTGACCCAGATGAATGTTGAGAACCTTCTCGACTGCCTTCAATTCCACAACGAGCCGGCCTCCGATAAAGAAGTCCGCTCTGCCTTCACCTACCAGCTGGCCCTGATAAACCACGCTGACCGGGTACTCTCGCTCAAACGAAATCCGTCGTTGTCGAAGTTCGACTTCAAGCGCTTTCGCGTAGACGCTTTCTGGGAAGCCGGGGCCCAGTTCCTTGTGCACGGCAATTGCCGCACCGATGACCTCACGGGCAAGTTGATCCAGTTCGGCGTCCGGTTCCTTTGTGTGTTGTTCTTGGCGCACTTGGCGTCCTTGGCGGTAAATCCTGTTAGCGCGCCGTGGCCGGTGCGGGTTCCACGGGTGCTTTCTCGCGAAGTTCGCTCGCGGCGCGCTCGACGGCGTCGTAGATCTTGATGAAGCCGGTGCAGCGGCACAGGTTGCCGGCGAGTTCCTCTTTGAGCTGCTCGCGCGTGGGATTGGGGCACTCGGCCAGCAGCGCGTGCGATTTCATCACGAAGCCCGCCGTGCAGTAGCCGCACTGGGAGCCTCCGCATTCGGCGAAGGCCTTCTGCAGCGGGTGCATCTGGTACTGGTTCAGGCCCTCAATGGTGGTGATGCTCGCGCCCTCGCACTCGTGGGCCAGCGTGAGGCAGCTCAGCTTGGCTTTGCCATTGACCTCGACGGTGCAGCAGCCGCAGGTGCCCATGTCGCAGCCGATCTTGGTGCCCGTGAGGTTGAGCTCATCGCGCAGCGCGTTGGCGAGCGTTTGATTAGGTGCGCAGGCGATCTCGACGGCGCGGCCGTTGACAGTTAATTTCAATAGCTTTTTGGACACGTTTCCTCCCGAGGCGGAAGTGTACATTTGGGCGCGGGGTAGGCGCTAGTTACTAGGCGCTAGGCGTTAGTAAAGGCATTCGACAATGGACTGTTCCTAGCGCCTGACGCCTAGTGCCTAGCGCCTCAAGAGGCTCGCGCTAATCTTCTCCCATGGCACGACCCTCCACGCTTGGTGAACTGCGCAAGGCCGGCTACAAGCCGCGTCTGGTGAAGGATGAGCTGCGCGACAATCTCATGGCGCGGCTACGCGCCAAGCAGCCCGTGTTCGAGGGCATTGTGGGCTATGACGCCACGGTGCTGCCGCAGGTGATCAACGCCATTTTGTCGCGGCACAACATCATCCTGCTGGGCTTGCGCGGCCAGGCCAAGACGCGCATCCTGCGCGCGATGGTGGGGCTGCTCGATGAGTTCATTCCCGTGGTGGCGGGCAGCGAAATCAACGATGACCCCTTTGCGCCGATCTCGAAGCACGCGCGCGCGTTGGTCGTAAGCAAGGGCGATGCCACGCCCATTGAGTGGCTTGCCCGCGATGCGCGCTACAACGAAAAGCTGGCCACGCCCGACGTGAGCATTGCCGACCTGATCGGCGACGTGGACCCGATCAAGGCGGCCTCGCGCAAGCTGACGTTTGCCGACGAAGAAGTCATCCACTTCGGCATCATCCCGCGCACGAACCGGGGCATCTTTGCGATCAATGAGCTGCCCGATTTGCAGCCGCGCATCCAGGTGGGCCTTTTGAACATACTTGAAGAGAAGGACATCCAGATCCGCGGCTTTCCGGTGCGCATTCCGCTCGACATCATGCTGTGCTTCAGCGCCAACCCGGAGGATTACACGAATCGTGGCTCGATCATCACGCCGCTGAAAGACCGCATCGAGAGCCAGGTGTTGACGCATTACCCGATCTCGCTGGATGACGCGAAGGCGATCACGGATCAGGAAAGCTGGACTAAACGCGGCGGGCCGAAGGTGGCCATACCGCAGTTCATCCGCGACGCGATCGAGCAGATTGCCTTCGAGGCGCGCAAGAGCGAGTTCGTGGACCAGGGCTCGGGCGTTTCGGCGCGCATGACGATTGCGATCTATGAGAACGTGATCAGCAACGCCGAGCGGCGCTGTCTCTTGACAGGTCAAGAGCACACCACGGCGAGAGTGCTCGACTTGCAGAGCGCCGTGCCCTCGATGAGCGGCAAGCTGGAACTGGTGTACGAAGGCGAGCAGGAAGGCCTGCAAAAGGTCAGCACGAACCTGGTGGGCAGCGCCGTGCGCAAGACCTTCGAACGCCTGTTCCCGGGCGTTTACGCTGGCGGTAAGAACCCCGCGCAAAAGCGGCCGCAGAAGGCCGAGAAACCGGCCGCCAAGGGCGATGGCGCCTACAAGCCGATCATCGACTACTTCGCCGTGGGCCGCAAACTCGAACTCACGGACGATCTCAGCGACAGGGACTTCGCGGCCCGCCTTGAATCCGTGCCCGGCCTGCGCGAACTGGCGCAGTCGCACTTGAAGGAAACGCGCGGCGATGAGTTGGCCGTCGCCATGGAGTTCGTGCTCGAGGGACTGCACCAGTCCAGCCTGCTCGCCAAAGAAGACCTCGACCGCGGCATCCTTTACTGCGACATGCTGGGCGCGCTGTATGAGGGGTAGCGAGTAAATCCCCCTCGTTACCGAGGGGGCTCTGATGATTGGCCTTGGTTACTTGCCGCCTTTGCCGGCTTCTTCGGCGTCCTTCAACTCCTGCTGCATGCGCTCGATGGCCGCGTTGACCTTTTCGTTCCAGCTCGTCTCTTTGTACTTCGTGGCGAACTCCTTGTAGCGCTTGATCCACTCCTCAAGGCCTGCGCCCTTGTCATTCAATTCGCGGTCGATCACGCGAATCGCCGTGGCCGCTTCCAGCTCCAACTGCACCTTCTTGTCCGCTTTCAGCTTCTCGCACTTCTCCAGGGCTTCAGCCGCGTCTTCGTAGCCCGTGAAGCGCTCGGCGATAGCCCGCCAGGTGGTGACGACGAGGCGCCAGTCGTTCTCGACTTCGGCTACT
The DNA here is from genome assembly GCA_020845475.1 of Planctomycetota bacterium. GTDB lineage: Bacteria > Planctomycetota > UBA8742 > UBA2392 > UBA2392 > UBA2392. Next base: position 188,402 of record JADLFN010000046.1, on the reverse strand, counting down.
TCGGCTTTGTTGCGCAGCACGCGGAAGCGCTCGTCCACGCAGGCCTTGATCTTGGCGGCGGAGTCCTGGGCGGCGTCGCTGGCCTCGCTGTTGGATGCCACGGCGTCGGCCAGCTTCCAAGCCTTGCCGTATTCGCGCGCGCCAAAGGCGGCCGCGGCTTCCTTGAGTTCGGCCGCAACTTCAATGTCGCCCAGGCCGGGGTGCTTCACCTTGGCAAGTTCCGACTCAAGGATCTTCTCGTAGCCCTTGACGCCGGAAAACTTGATCTTGCCGTCCACGCCCACGATCCACACGCGCGGCACCGAGGAGTTGTCCCAGGCATTGTCTTCATCGAGCCAGGAAAGCGCCTGCGGATACTTGATGTTCTTTTCCTTCACCACCTTGGCAATTTCGTCAATGGCCTCGCCCTGCGAGTACAGGCCGATGATGTGCAAACCCTTGGCCGAATACTTCTCATAGAGCTCGTTCATGTGGGGCAACTGCCCCATGCTCGGGCCTCACCCCATGCCCCAGGCCTTGATGAAGACCACGTCGCCGGCCATTTCCGCCAGCGTGGTTTTCTCGGGCGTTTCCAGCCAATACGTGATGCGAAGTTCCGGCGCGACATCGCCCGTGCGCAGGGGCTTTTGGTCCTGCGCGCAAAGCGGCGCGGCCAGGAGCAGCAACAGGGCGGCATACTTGAGCATGGCGGTCTCCGTGTGAGGCGGGTTATCATAACATCAGCGATGCCCTGTAACGACCACACAGCGCGCTTCGTATATTGTATGGCATCGGAATGAAGCACCAATGACCCAGAGTGCCGAAAAACTGTCACTTCAGCCCGCCCTTGAACGCGCGCGCAAGCGCTGGCTCAACGCGGCCATGATCAATGCCGGCTCGCGCTGGGCGGCGCTGCCGGCGCTGGCCGTGCTCGGCGCCGCGCTGGCCTTTGCGCTGGCCGGCTGGCGCGACTTTGTGCTGCTGGCCGTGCTCAGCGCGCTGGGCCTTTGCGGCGTGGCGGCGGCGCTGCTCTTGACACGTCAAGCCTTTGCGCGCCCGCGCCGTGTTGGCGCGCCGGACTGGTCGCTGCAACTCGACCGCGAACTTGGCCTCAACGACGCGCTCGTCACGTTGCTCGACGGCGCCGGCCCCTTTGCCAAAGCCGTGCAAGCCCGCGTGGCGAGCGGCTTTGATGAAGCGAAGGCGCGCAAAGCCGCACCCCGCAAGCACTGGGGCGCGCTCGTCATCGCCCTGCTGCTTGCGCTCATGCCGCTGGCGCTTTGGTCGCCGCAGCCGCGCGCGCCGCAGGACGACGCGGTTGCGAATGTCGCACCCGAGAACGCTCAGCGGCGTGATGTGCAGCCATCCGGCGCCCCCGCTAAAGGCGATGCCGGCGGCGGCAAGGCCAAAAAGAGCGGCAGCCAGGGCAACGGCGGAGAAAGCGCCACCGCCGACCCCGGTGAGACCAGGGCCTCGCAGCCCGCGCCCTCGGGCCGCGCCTCCGACAAACCCGGCGAAGCGCCGCCCAGCGACGTCAAACCCACGCCCGCCGAAGGCAGCAGCAAAGAGCGCGGCATCGGCGACAACAAGGGTCCCAAGCCGCCGGAAGCTGAGCAGCCCGAGAAAACGCCGGAGTCCGCCGAGCGCCCGATCACGCCCGAAGCCGGCGAAGGCGAGCGCCGCAGCCGCGAAACCAGCAAGCACGTGTACGACCCCGACGGCGAGCGCAAGCCGGGCGTTGAAGGCAGCGGCCCCAACTGGAAGGAAAAGGCCGAAGACGTCATCCCGCGCATGAAACTCACCAGCCGCGAGCGCAAAATGCTCGAGGAATGGTTCAACAAGGTCGGGCGCTAAACCATTTCGAGCGCGGCTTTGAGGCGGCGCGCAAGTTCGTTCACGGAAAGCGCCGTGTCGAATCCCTGGCCATCGCTGGCATACATCATCAGGTCGGTCACGCTCTCGATCGCCGTTTTGTAAACCGTGCGCCGCAGGTTGACCAGTTCCATCAACAATTTGCTCAGGCGCGTGGCTGCGGCGGCGTCGATGATCGGTTTGGCGCGCGCGGCTTTGCTCACCAGCTTGCGCGCTTCGCTGCCCTCGGGAAGCTTTTCGGCTTCGGGCTTCTGCGGCTGCTGGCGCTCCTGGGCGCGCGCGTCGATTTCGCTGACCTGATCGCTCATGACTTTCTTGACGTAAGCCGCGCCATCGATCGCGAAGGCGTTGAGCAGGGCAATGGCGTTATCGATCTCGGCGCCGCCGAACCGGCGGTAATACTCGTGCGCGGATTGCTGGATCACGACGCCGATTTCACGGCGGCGCTGAGCCTGGGCGGAATCAAAGGGCAGGGTCTGCTCTTGAGGCTGGGGTTGCGCCGGCTCGGCGCGGTATTGAGTAGAGGTCATGGTTGTACCCACGGGTGAGGGCGCGAAATGCGCCCCCTCAATGCCTGCAACAACGGGATACAGGTTGAGCGGGGAGATTCTGGAAAAACAGGTGCCGGGTTTTGGGTTGTGGGTTCTAGGAAAGGCAACGGCTGCCGAATTTCGCCAAACAGGGTGTCACAACGCAGGTCTTGCAGTTCCCAAAACCTGAAACCCAGCACCCGCTTTTCCCCGATTCTTCCCCAAAACTGTATCCCTTCGTTGCAAAGAGGGCCGGGCGCAAAATCACTCCGACTGTGATAGAACCTCGTCGTGGAACGCTTCTTTCTCGAGATCATCTCCGGCAAGCGGCAGGGGCTGTTTGCCGCCGCGTTGCGCCTGATGCTGCGGCTGGCCTCGTTCTGGTACTGGCTGGCAATCGTGCTGCGACTGGCCGCATACCGCGTGCTGCCGCGCAGGCGCGTGGACAAGCCCGTGATCTGCGTGGGCAACATCACCACCGGCGGCACAGGCAAAACGCCCGCCGTCGCCGCCGTAACCTCGATGCTGCGCAATCTGGGCGCGACGCCCGCGATTGTCAGCCGCGGCTATCGCGGCGGCGAGGCCGGCAACGATGAAATGAAAGTGCTCGAGGAACTCTGCCCCGGCGTGCGCCATGTGCAGAACCCCGACCGCGTGGCGGGCGCGCGCACGGCCATACAGGCCGGCGCCACGGCGATCGTGCTCGACGACGGTTTCTCGCATTTGCGGCTGTGGCGCAATCTCGACGTGCTTTTGCTCGATGCGCTCAATCCATTTGGGTTTGGGCGCATGTTGCCGCGCGGCTTGATGCGCGAGCCGCTTTCCAGCGTGCGGCGCGCAGGCGCAGTCGTGATCACGCGCGCCGACGTGGCAAGTGACGCGCGGCTGCTCGAGGTGGAAGATGTCGTGCGCTGCTACGGCTTCATCGGCCCCGTGCTGCACGCCGCGCACGTGCCCGTGAAGCTGGTCAACCTCGCCACGGGTGCGGAGGCGCCGCTGGATTCACTCAAAGACCAGTGCGTCGTCGCATTCTGCGGCATTGGCAATCCGCGCGGCTTTGAACGCACGCTGGAAAAGCTGGGCGCGCGCTTCACGCCGCTGGGCACGCTGCCGCTGCCCGATCACGCGGCCATGGACTCGCGCGAGATCACGCGCGAGGTGCAACCGTTCCTGAAGGCCGGGCATGAGCAGGGCGCGCAAATGGCCGTGTGCACACAGAAGGACGCCGTGAAGCTGCGCGGAAGCGACATTTGTCCGGGCCTGCCGTGCTTTGAATTGCGTGTTGAGTTCAGATTTCTGCGCGGCGAAGAAGAACTTCGCGATAAAATGAAGGCCCTGCTCTGACCCCTCGGCGCGGGCAACGCCGTAGATCAGGAGCGAGCACGAGCGACGTCACCACAAAAAAGAAGAAGAAGCGCACGCTGGGCAAGCGGATTTTCCACTTCTGGCCGGTGCGCGTTTTCATTGAGCTGCACATGTGGCTGGCTTCGCTGGTGATGTTTTCGTTCGGCACGCGCTGGGGCTATTGGTGTGCGCGGCGCGCGGGCTGGTTCGTCTGGACGTTCATGCCGCGGCTGCGCAACACGGCGCTGCGCAACGTGGACATGTGCCTGCCCGATCTGCCGCAGGAAGAGCGCACGCGCATTGCGCGCAAGAGTTTTGACCACGTGGCCTACGTGTTCTTCGAGTTCGTGCTGATTCCCAAGAATCTCGGCGGCGACAAGTGGAAACAGGTGTGCACGCTCGATGAAAGCATGGCGCCGTACTTTGATTTCGTGAAGCAGGGCAAGGCGCCGCTCACGGCCGCGGCCCACCACGGAAGCTGGGAAATGGGCGTGCACGTCAATGGCATGAGCGGCGTCAAGCAAGCCGCGCTGATCCGGCCCGGCGATTTGCCGATTGTGGATCGCTGGATGCGCGCGTTGCGCAAGTTTTCGAATGTGCACACGATTGAGAAAGAGGGCGGCCTGCGCGAGATGCTGCGCTGCGTGAAAGATGGCATGCCCGTGCTCGGGCTCTTTGACCAATACGGCGGCGACACCGGCTACGAGTACCCGTTCTTCGGTATTCCCACGCGCTGGCAGGCCGACCTGTTCAAGGTGTTTTTGCGCCGCGGCATGAAAATGTGTGTGTGCAAAACCGTGCGCGAGGGCGACTCGTTCAAGTTCCGCTATTCACTCGTGGCGATCAAGGAGTTTCCCGAGGGCACGGAGCTTGGAGAGGTCGTGAAATTCTACGCCGACGCGATCGAGAAAATCATCCGCGATCACCCCGAGCAATATTTCTGGCTGCACCGGCGTTTCAAAGACAGGCGCAAGGGCGCCAAGGATCGCTACAAGGACGGCGGCAAGCGCGTCAACGCGCAGGAGCGCGAGGCGCTGGTGGCGTAACGGCCGCGGTGCCTACCCAATCGACAACTCGTTCACAGTTCCGACAATCACGCCATGCCCACAGCACTCTACTTTGACAACAACGCAACGACGCAACTCGCGCCCGAAGCCCGCGCCGCCATCGAGCCCTTTATGGGCACGCTGGTCGGCAACCCCAGCTCCACGCACAGCGCCGGCGGGCAGATCCAGCACGCGGTCGAGAAAGCGCGCGAGCACGTGGCCGCCATGCTCAATGGCGCGCCCACGGAGATCTCGTTCAACTCCGGCGGCACCGAGGGTTTGAACACCGCCATTGCCTGCGCGCTTGAGGCCCTGCCCCAGCGCAAGCACGTGATTGTCTCGCGCGTCGAACACAGCGCGATTTCTGCGCCCGTGCGCGCGCTGCTCAAGCGCGGCTACCGCGTGAGCGAGATCGGCGTTGATAAGGACGGCCGGATTGATCTTGCCGAGTTGAACCATGAGATTGGCCCCGAAACGGCACTCGTGGCCACTCTCTGGGCCAACAATGAAACGGGCGTGATCGCGCCGATCTCCGAAATCGGCGATGCCGCCAAGCGCGCGGGCGCGATGTTCGTAGTGGATGCCGTGCAGTGCCCGGGCAAACTCAAGCTCGATATGAAGGCGATGGCGGCCATTGATTATCTCGCGATTTCCGGCCACAAATTCCACGCGCTGCCCGGCATTGGCGCGTTGTTCGTGCGCAAGGGTGCGCCGTACAAACCAATGATTCTGGGCGGCCCGCAGGAGCGCGGCAAGCGCGCCGGCACGGAAAACGTGCCCGGTATCGTCAGCATGGGTGCGGCCGCCGAACTGGTGAACAAGGGCCTGGAACTCGATATCAAGCGCGAGGCCCATCTGCGCGACACGCTGCAACTGGGCCTGAGCGCCAAGCTTGAAGGCGTGATCGTCAATGGCGCCGAGCCGCGCGTGCCCAACACGCTCAATGTGGGCTTTGATTACGTGGAGGCCGAGGCCGTGCTGCTGATGCTTGATGCCGCGGGCGTCGCGGCCAGCGCGGGCAGCGCCTGCGAATCGGGCAGCCTCGAACCCAGCCACGTGCTCAAGGCCATGGGGGTGCCGCTGAGCGCGATTCGCGGCAGCATTCGGTTTTCGCTTTCGCGTTATTCAACAGAGCCCGAAGTGCTGGAGCTGATTGAGCGCACGGCAAAAGTGGTCAAACGCCTGCGCGAACTCAGCCCGTTCAAGGGCAGCCCGTCCAAGGCGCCGACTCAAGCCGATCTTGACGAGCACAAGCGCTATTTCGCCAATGCCTGATTTCGAGAATCCCGCCGCCGCCGTGATTCGCGCGCTCGATGCCGGCCACACGCCGCACGCGCGCCAGCTCGCGCGCGAGCTGGCCGAGCATTGCGACTCCGCAACGATGCTCCAGCTTTCGCAGGCATTCGCCGAGCGCGGCTTGGCAGCACCCCTGGCTGACCTGTGGCAGCTCCGTGAACGCAAGCGCGGCCTCGTGCAAGCAGAGGCAACGCACTTCGCCGATGCGCTCAATGCGCTTGCCGTGGAACACATGCGCGAGGCGCGATTTGAGCAGGCCCGCCCGCTGCTCCATCTCGCGCGCGAAGCCGCGCCGGAAAATCCGGCCGTCTTGCAGAACCTGGCTTCGGCGGCGCTGGCCCTGGGCGAGTACCAGGGCGCGCTGGATGCAGTGGGGGAGGCGCTGACCCGCAACGCACAGGATCCGGCGCTGCGCGAACTGCGCGGCCGCGTGCTTTATCAAACGGGCGACGCCGAGCTTTCAGTTGAAGACCTGGCATTTGCCTTTGACGCCGGGCGCGCCTCGGCCGGCATCTGGCTGATCAAGGCGCTGTGCCTCGATGGCCGCGTCGATGAAGCGGTTGAGGACATCGAGAAGCTGCTCAACGAGCATCCCGGGCGCGCGATGGCCATGCTGGAACTGGAACTTTCGGAGCCCGGCTCGCCGCTCCATGTGCTGGACGAAAATGAGCGCGTGCGCGAATTGTTCGGCGGCGGTGGGGACGGTTCCCGCAAGTGAAAACCGTCCCCGCGCCGGCGTTACGAGGGTGTGCCGCCGGACGCCGCTACTTCTTCTCTTCGAACGTGTGATCGAATGGCTTCTTGATGCCGAGAAGCCCAGCCGGCCTTGACCAGTCGCCGGCAGCAATTCCGAATTCGGTTTCAGCCGTGGCGAGGTCGAGGAACTCGGGCGTTCCCGCTCCCGAGAACTGGACGATCACGCCTTTGTCGCCGTAGTTCTGCCAGTTTCGTGTGTCGTAGGTGAACATGACGGTGCGCTTGCTGCCCTTCATGTTCGCGACCTCGGCATAGGCGCCCGCCTTGGGGGAAGTGTATGAGCAGTTCGTCGAGGTCAGGCCCGGACCGTTGTTCTCAAAGGCCGAGGAATCTACGGCGGAGTCTTCCTTGGAGTCGAGCGAAACGATTTTGTCGAGGTACTCATGTTCAAGCACGCCCATCCTGAACATTCCGTTCCAGAAGGCCCGACCGCTTGCGTCTCCGAGGTTGCGGATCTTTGACTTGTTCTTGCCGCTGTTGGCGTTCAGCTCCAGCACTTGCGTTACTTTGCCCAGGTTGATGACCTCGGAATTCCGGCGCGCCTCTTTGAGCCTTGGCAGCACGGCCACGGCCAGAATGCCCACGAGCAAACCGAGAATCCCGATGACCACCATCAACTCCACCAGCGTGAAGCCGCGTCTGCGGCAGTTTTGAGTGAACATGCGTGCGCTCCATGGCCGGGCAGCGTGGCTGCGACCGGTCAAAATTGGCGCGCTTGTGGGAAATCAGCGGGGCCCGCACCCCGTGAAGGTAACCGACGCAAAGCGGAAGCAACTGGCGGGCCAAATCGGGCGCCACGGGTGTTGACAGGTCAAGTGCGTTCACGGGGTAATGGCAGACCCTGGAAATGAAACAGCCCCGGTTTCCCGGGGCTGTCTTTGAGTTTCCTGCGGGTTACTTCTTCTCTTCCCAGGTGCGGTCAAAGGGCTTCTTGGAGCCGAAGATCTGGCTTTCAGGCTTATCCCAGGAGGCCTTGTCGATCCTGTATTGCTGTTCGGCGCCGGGCTGGTCCATGTAATCGGTGTCGCCTTCGGACCACGCGCACAGCACGCCCTTGTCCTTGTAGGAGCTCCAGTTGCGGCTGTCGAAGGTGAAGATGACGACCTTCTTGCTGCCCTTGAGGTTCATCACCGCGCCCAGTTCACCGCCCTTGGGCGAAGTGTAGGAGCAGTTGCTTTCCGCGAGGCCCTTGCCGCCTTCTTCAAACACGGAGCTGTCGGCCGGCGAGTCGCCCGCTTCCGAGCCCAGGCAGACCACCTTCTTGATCATTTCCTTTTCCAGCACGCCCAGCTTGAAGCAGTCGCTCCAGAAAGCGCGGCCGGCCTTTTCCTTCATGTTCCTGATTTTCTCTTTGTTCTTGCCTTCGTTGCCGGCCAGCTCCAGCGCCTGCCTCAACTCGCCCATCTGCTTCTTTTCGAGTTCAGACTTGGCCGACATCAGCTTAGGCAGCACCGCCACGGCAAGAATGCCCACGAGCAGGCCGAGAATGCCGATAACCACCATGAGCTCGACGAGCGTAAAGCCACGATTCTTGTTCACAAACATTTCTTCCCCTCGTTGAAGAACGAATGGCGCGCAGGATTTGGAAGTTCCGACAAGAGCCCATGCTATGCGGGGCGGCGCGATTGTCAACCCTTGGCGGGCGGCTTGAAGTCGGGTTCAGAGAGGCCCTTGAGCGACTCGGGCAGGTCGTTTTCCTGCGTGACCTTGGGCTCGGCGCCCTTTTGCTCGCTCTGCGGCGCACCTTCGTCGATGGCGCCATCGACCTTGAGTGCGGGCATGCTCGAGGGCTTCTCGAGCGTCGGGTGGCCGCACTTGGGGCAGGCGATGCTCATGCCTTCCTTGAAGTTCAGCACGTTGAACTTGCTGAAGCAAGAAGGGCAGCCAAGGATCGTGATGTTCTGCGATTGCAGCAGCTCATGCACCTGCTCAGGCCGCAGCACGCCGCGCGAGACCATGACCTCGCCCAAACGGAAGAAGAGATTAAAACGCTCGAGCTTGGCCTGCTCACGGATGCACTCGTGCACCTGCTGCTCGTTGCAGTAATCTTTCTCGATGGCCAGGCGCCCCAGCGTCATGCCCATCTTGCGCACGGCAGGCGACATCTCCAGGCGCGAACGGTTCTCGCGCTGGATGGCCAGCACCGTCATCAATTCTTCTTCATTGAGGTAGCCCTGCTCCACCATGATCTTGCCGAGGTGCGTACCGTTGGCCGCTTTCTCCTGCGCCTCAACGGCCTTTGCCAGCTGCGCTTCATTAATGAAGCCGCAACTGACGGCGATTTTTCCGAACAGCACTTCGATCTTGGTGGTGGTCATCGGTGGTTTCCAACTCGCTTCTGCCACATCCTAGCGCGAACGCAAACAATAAAAAGTGTAAAATTGCCTTTTGCGCTGTTCTTTTGGGTGCAGCAGTCTAGCAGCCGTTCCTGTCGGGTGCCGAACAGTATTTTCCAAACGCGTAATTCGGGCGGGCAGACGCTGAACGAACTGCGCCACGATTTACAGCGCCTATCCGCCGGCTACAATGAACGTGAGGTAGAGCATGGACTATCGCAAGCACATCGTCATCGACCCGGCCATTCGCAGCGGAAAGCCCTGCGTCAAAGGCACGCGGATAACCGTTTATGATGTGCTGGGCTATCTCGCGGCGGGCATGAGCGTCGAGCAAGTCGTCGCTGATTTCCCAACGCTCAAAACTGAAGATGTACGCGCCTGTCTAGCGTTTGCCGCCGATCGTGAGCGCAAACTGGCCGTCGCATGACACCGCTTCTGCTAGATGAAAATCTCTCGCCAGCCCTTGTCGCAACATTGGGCTCCATTTTTCAAGGAATTGCTCACGTAACTCAGTTCAATTTGCTTGGCATGCCGGACATCGAAGTCTGGCGATTTGCGCGCGAGCACGACTATTGCATCGTCTCGAACGACAGCGACTTCAACAACCTGGCTTTCGTAAACGGCGCACCACCCAAGGTAATTTGGCTTCGGCTTGGCGATGCGACTACCTCGGAAATCGCCAGGTCGCTGCGCAACAATGCTGTGGCCATCGAACAGTTTCTGGACCACAAATCGGACGCGGTTCTTGAGATTCCGCAGATACATTGACTCGCCCAAACCCATTCGCAACTGCGGGCAAGGGCAGACGCGGTGCGCTGTCATTTCGGTCGCAAATGCCCGTGAGCGCGAGCTGGCTGTCGCACAATACTGCTTGCCATATCACCTTGAACGCTAACTTGCCTTGAACCAGCACCAGTCGCCCCGAACTGTGATGATCCGAGTAAGTCGCGGTTGTGAACCCACGTAGTGCAACTGTGTTTGCCCATTCCTCAAGAGCATGCCGCACTCCGCGAACACGTTGTAATCCATCAAGACGAAAACGTTTCCGTTCTTGTCGGCGCAGGCGGAGAACTTGCGAGGTTCACTATCTGTTTCGATTTCAGCGTGAACCCAGTCACCAATGTTCTCGCGCGACCTCGCCGAACTTGCAAGCCTGTTCAGCTCGTCGCCGTGTTCGTCCAGCACGGCCTGTGCAAATTCCGGATTCCAAGGATTCGACGATGTGCTTGGCTCGCGCATCCACCAGGCGAATGTAAACAAAAGTGAAGAGACTACGAGGAACAACGCGAGCATTGCGTTGAGCGAGCCACGAACGAGGTTGACATGTGTTGAAGCCATAACTCCATCCGTGACTGTATCGACAAGTCGCACCCTAGGCCTTGACCGTCGCGTTGAACCAGGCGCCGAAGGCTTTTTTCATGACCCAGAGCTTGGTGCGGTTGATCTTGTAGGCGTTGGGGTTCTCGGTCAGCTCCCTGCATTCCTCCGGCAGCATGATGAGGCTGACCTTGACGTTTGGTGCGATGCCAATTGGCAGGCCGCTTTGCATTACGCGCTCGTAGAAATGCGCAAACACCGGCAGCATCTCCTCGATTGCCGGCGGGTCGTTCTTGGCGTAAGCCGCGCCGAATACGGGGCGGAACACGCATACCGTGGGAATGGCGTTGTGCTCGCAGATCCAGTCGATGGCGCGCATGCTTGATTCCGTGGGCTCAAGGCCCGCGATGATTTCGCCGTTGACCGTGTCGAAGCCCACCTCGTTGGCGCAGAAGTCGATCGCATCGAGATAGCGCTTCAGTCCTGAGCGCCGCGCTTTGCCGGGGCCGATTTCTTTGAACAGCGCCTCGTCGAGTACCTCGAAGCAGAATGAAATGTTGTTCACGCCGAGACTCTTGAACTTCACGTAGTTCGAGAAGTTCGCATCGGGCGGCGCCTGCACGCCCACCAATAGGCCCGTTTCCTTTTTCACGGCGGCCACGACATCCTTGAACAGGCCCCAGTAATCGTTGCTGTCAATGAAGCCAGTGTTGAAGTGCACGAACGTGATCCCGCTCTCGGCGCGCGCGGCTTTGACCGTCTCGATCACGTCTTGAATGCTCTTGTCGGCTTCCTCTTCGCGGCCGAGGTTCTGGCCCTCGGTGCAGAACTTGCAGAATTCGTTTTCGCCGCGCGGGCCCCAGTTCTGGCAGCGCGGCCCCCAATAAATGCCCAGATAGGTGCCCTGCAGGCAGCCGATGCGCTGCATCAGCTTGCCGCTGCTGGTTTTCTGCTTGTACCAGGCAGGCTCGGGCGGGATTTTGACGGCATCAACGAGCCGCGCTCTTGACTTGTCAAGAGTGGTGCTGAACGGACCGCGCTTGAGCGCGAATTGCGGGTCTTTCTTCAGTTCTTGCAGGCGTGACGCCTGCAAGCCCGCAGGCGGGGCGCCTGCGCCACCTTCCTGCCAGATCTCGTATTTCGCACCGTTCTTCACCAGCACGTAGGGCGAAACGCTGACCCACCACTCGACCACGGGCACGTTGGTGAACATGTCGTCGCCGATGATCACTTCAAGGCCGGAACCCAGGCCGGCGCGGTTTCTAATGATGTCGCGCGCGTCCTCGCCCAGGTCGCACGAGGCATCGATGCGCAGGCCTTTGCAGTAAAGGTCGAGCTTGAGATAGGCCGGGTTGGCCGTGCCGTCATCGCGAAAAAGTGAAACCACGTGCATCCCAGGGCGTCGTACAGGGGCGCGCCATTATAGCGCCATCGCCGGATGTTTCTATTCTCCCGCCCATGCCCAAACTGACCCTGACCGGTGATTGCCTCACCATTGATTCCATCGCGAAATTTCTCGACGGCGAGTACGCGCCCGTCAACGTGAGCAAAGAAGCCCGCGTTGCCATCCGCAAAGGCCGCGCTTTCGTTGAACAGCTGCTCAAGTCCGACAAGCCCGTTTACGGCGTGAACACGGGTTTTGGCAAAATGGCCAACGTGCGCATTGGCGCCGACAAGCTGGGCGAGTTGCAGCTCAACCTGATTCGCTCGCACTCCTGCGGCGTGGCCGAGCCCCTGCCCGAAAACACGACGCGGCTTGCGATGCTGCTGCGGATCAACTCGCTGGTGCATGGCAATTCAGGGGTGCGCGAGGAAGTCATCGACGCGCTGCTGGCGCTGCTGAATTCGCCCGTGGTTCCGTGGGTGCCTCGAAAGGGCAGCGTGGGCGCTTCGGGCGATCTCGCGCCCTTGAGCCATATCGCGCTCGTGCTGCTCGGCGAGGGCAAAGCCTATTTCAAGGGCAAGCTGATGGCCGGTGGCGAGGCGCTGAAACTGGCGGGTCTCAAGCCCGTTGTGCTGCAAGCCAAAGAAGGCTTGGCTCTCGTCAACGGCACGCAGATTATTCAGGCCATTGGCCTGCGCACGATTGTGCAATCGCGCCGCTGGCTCAAAGTTGCCGATGCGGCTGCGGCCTGCTCGCTCGAAGCGTTGCGCGGCAGCGATTCACCCTTTGATCCGCGCGTCGCGAAAATTCGGCCGCACCCCGGCCACGCGCTGGTGGCGCGCAACATGCTCAAGATGCTGGAGAAGAGCGAGATTCGCGAGAGCCACCGCGACAACGACCCGCGCGTGCAGGATGCCTACAGCCTGCGCTGCGTGCCGCAAGTTCACGGCGCGGCGCGCGACGCGTTCACGCATATCGAACAGGTGTTCGAGCGCGAGCTGAACGCCGTGACGGACAACCCGATTCTGTTCCCTGAGGACGGCGAAGTGATTTCGGCGGGCAATTTCCACGGCCAGCCGCTGGCGCAGGCGCTGGATTATCTCGCGATCTTGCTCAGCGAAATCGGCGCGATCTCCGAGCGCCGCACGGAGCAGATGGTGAATCCCGACCTCAGCAATCTGCCCCCATTTCTCGTCAAGGACAGCGGCCTCAACAGCGGCCTGATGATCGCCCAGGTCGTAGCCGCGGCGCTGGCCAGCGAAAACAAAATCCACGCCCACCCGGCCAGCGTGGACAGCATTCCCACAAGCGCGAACAAAGAAGACCACGTCAGCATGGGAGTCACGGCCGCGCTCAAAGCCGACCACGTGCTGAAGAACATCAAGAACATCCTCAGCATCGAGCTGCTCGCCTCAAGGTTGGCACTCGAATACCACAAGCCGCTCAAACCGGGCAAAGGCGTCAAAGGCATCTACGACGCGCTGGCTAGAGTAACTGAGCCACTCGAACGCGACCGCGCTCTGTACGAAGACTTCGAAAAGGTGCAGGCGGTGGTGGACAGCGGCAAGATCGACACCGTTCTCTCAACGCTTGAGTAACTACGCAGTCACTAGTTGGCCCTTATTGGCCATGATTGCGACTTGCTGCTGGCACGCGCTTAGCTCGCAGGGTCATTCGGATGGCTGACGATTATCGGCGTGCGGCCAAGTTGCTGTTTCGCCACTACCCGGCCCGCTTACGCCATTTCGCCAGCAATGTTTCGAACGCCGCCAGTATCTCGGGCGCCTCGCGCAGCTCGGCGAGTTCGGTCAGTTCTCTGCGCACCAAATTAAGGTCGAGCTTCGGATTCGCTCCGAGCATGCTCTCAATGTCAGCCAGATCCTTGGCTCGATTGGCAAAGGCCTTCATGACCGTAATGTCTTCAGCGCAGGCCACCGGCAGGTTCAACCCGCCTGCACGAACAGGACGGGCGCGTTTCAGCATTCTCTGCTCAAAGGCGAGGGCACCGAGAGCCACGTCGATGCCAGTGCCCGTGGCCTTGTCTTTCAAGAGCAGCACTCTGTTGATTTGCGCAAAATCCAGCGCACCCGCGATGCGCGGAATGATCCCGTGTTTCGAAGCCAGCTTCAGGAACTCGACGAGTTTCGACTCATCGACGAACACGACCGCATCAACGTCGTTGGTCAATCGAGGATTGCCATGGAATGCCACCGCCACACCACCGATGATGGCCATCGGGGCTTTGGCTTCACGCAGCCACCCGACGACTCTTTTGAGTGTGGCTTGAAGCTGAACTGCCGCGGGCGGGAGTTTTCTTGGTGGCATCGAGTTTTCTCTTGAGCGCGGCCCAGGCTTCCCACTTGTCGCGATTGCTTTTGCGAATCTTCGTCTCCCAGCCCATCTCCCGCGCCCAGTTCATGAGCTGGTTGAGTGTCTTCAGGCGAGCGCTTGGAGTCATTGAACGAAGTTCCTTCGACTCAACGGCACGAACCGCGTCCCAGTTGCTGAGTATGGCCATGGGGTAATTCTACCAAGCTAAGCCGTCACCGGCTGACCTTTGTTGGCGGTGATCGCGACTTGCTGGGCTACGCGCATGGCGAAATCTTTGAGCGCGAGGCTGGCGGGGTCTTGCGGGTGGCTCACTAAGATCGGCTTGCCGTTGTCGCCGGATTTCACGACTTCTTCTGTCAGCGGTATTTCTCCGAAGTACGCGATGCCGTACTTGTCGGCGCAGCGTTTGCCAGCGCCCTTGCCGAAGATGTCGGTCTTCTTCTGGCAGTGCGAGCACACAAAGCCGGACATGTTTTCGACCACGCCCAGCACGTTCACTTTCACTGTGTTGAACATGCCGATGGCGCGCTTCACGTCGGCCAGCGCGACATCCTGCGGCGTGGTCACGATCACCGCCTGCGCCGTCGGCACCATGCGCGTTAGCGATAGCTGCACGTCGCCCGTGCCGGGGGGCATGTCCACCACGAGATAATCGAGGTTGCCCCACTCCACTTGCCCCAGGAATTGGCGAATCGCGCTATCGAGCATGGGGCCGCGCCAGACTACGGCCTGGCCTTCGGCGAGCAGAAACCCCATCGACATCACTTTGACGCCGAATTTCACGTGCGGGATGATGCGCTGGTCTTCGGTCGCGATCGGCTGCTCATGAATGCCGAACATCGTGGGCATGCTTGGCCCGTAGATGTCGGCGTCGAGCAGGCCCACTTCGGCGCCGTGTTGCGCCAGCGCGTTGGCGAGATTCGCGGCCACGGTGCTCTTGCCCACGCCGCCTTTGCCTGCGGCCACCATGATTACGTTACGCACGCCGGGGATGAGGTCTTTGGCGGTCACGTTCGTGGCGGCGGTGTTCGAAGTCCAGTTGAGTTTGACGGCCTGCGCGCCCAGCTTGCTCTTGAGCGCCGCCGTGATCTCGTTGCCGATTTGATCCTTGAGCGGGCAAGCTGGCGTGGTCAGTTCCACCGTAAGTTCGATGTTCACGCCGTCGGCCTTGGGCTCCTTGATCATGCCCAGGTCAACGAGGTCTTTGTGCAGGTCCGGGTCCTGCACACCCTTCAACGCCGCCAGAATCGCTTCGCGAGTGATTGCCATGCGCGAAGGGTGCATTGCGGACTGATTTTGTCCAGTAGCGGCCAGCCGCGCCGCCGTGGCAGACCAAGCAGGCCCGTTTTCTTGGAAGAAAGTAGCCGTGATGTGCGTATCATGGCCCGTGTTAGCCGCGCACCTTTTGGCGGCTATGCCGTTGGTAGCTGCAACCCAAAGAAGGGATTACATGAAAAAGACTCTGCTGACATTTGCCGCGGCCTCGTTCCTGACACTGGGAACGGGCCTGCTTTCGCCCTTTGACGCCTTTGCCTGAGCGTCGTGAGCGCCTGGCGAAGGTTCCGGTGGAACCAAGACGTGAGGGCAGAAAGCCGGTGGCCAGGTGGCCACAACATGGATTTCAGCCAGCAAAGACGTGTTTCAGGATGCGCGCAGCAACGGCAAGGCGCTTGTCTTCTACTTTGAGGACAAGTCCAAAGACGCCAAGTGGACGGCCGATGTTGACCTTGGCGATTTGCAGAAGAAAGCTCTGGTGTCCTGCGTAATCGTGAGCGCCCCTAAAGAGGGCGAAGCCCCAGTTGCGCCAAAGGCCAGTATCGTGCCCCAGAGCCGTCTTGCGAACACGAGCCTGTGGGCGGCCTACGACAATCCCGAGGCCGGCACGTTCATAGTGTGCGACGAATACGGCAACGAATTTGCGCGCACCACGGAAAAGAAGCTCGAAAAAACCGTCAGCTCGCTGCGCAAGACCATCAAGGCGGCGCGCGCCCAATTGGCCGAGTTCGTGGATCAGGCCCAATCGCACGTTGACGCGAGCGATGACGCCGCCGCGGTCAAGCAGTTGCTCGAAGGCTTCAAGTTGAAGCTGACCCACTGGGAAGAAGCCACGAAAGCCGCGAAGCTTTACAACAGCATCATGACACGCGCCCGCGAACTGCTCGCTTCGGCCCTTGAGGACGACGCAAAACTCAAGCAGTTGCAGGCAACCTATGCCGGCACCGATGTGAGCGCCGAAATCGAAAGTGCCATCAAGGCGCTGGCGGCGAAGGCCGGCAGCAAGTAGGCGCATCAAGCAGACGCGTGTGGCAGGCTGAGGCCGGCCACACGCTTTCTTTTGGGTACCGGAGTTCAACGATGAACAGGCGCGCGGCTGTGTGTTTTGCGCTGATGTGCGCAACCGCTTCGATGACGTTGTTCGTGGCGGCCTGCACGGGCAACAGTTCGGGCAACAACAGCCCACCTGCACCCAAACAGGCTCCGCCGTTCTGGGATGACCAGCTGGATCACAACTGGATCTATCGCAACCAGTACAAAACCACCATGCGCACGCTTTGGCTTGATTGCGCCAAGATCGTGACCATGAGCCGCGGCCAGGGTGCTCCCGATTACGCGCTCGTTGAAGCCTACGCCAAAGACATCTCAAGCCGCGCCGATCGATTGGCCATGCGCTGGGAGGCCTTTGCCGCGCCGGGCAAAGCGGTCGTCGAGGCGCTTGCTGACAAAGACTGGCTATCCGCCAACGCCGAGAACGAAACCTTCGGCAAGGCCTGCGATAGCTGCCACCTCGAAACCTGGTCGCCGATCTACCAGCACGCCACCAAAGAAATCATCGGCAAATGGCTGCGCAACGAAATCCCCAGCGCGCACGATTCCATGCTCAATGAAGGCGAGCCGCCGCCCGCCGTGGAAAACCGCGCCGTCATGCAGGCCATGCTCGTGCACCACGACAAAACCGAGGCCGCCATCATCGCCAAGGACGCAAGCGCGGCTATCGCGCACGTTCAAGCCATCATGGACATTGCAGCCAAGCGCGGCAAACGCTGGCGCGACTTGCAAATCGCGGCTGACGCCCTGGCCAGACTGGCGGCAAACAAAGAGCGCGAGAAGCTGAGGCAGGCCTACCAGGAAATGGTCTCCCACTGCCACCAGTGCCATCAGGTGCACGCAGCCTTCATAGATCCCAAGACTCCGCCCAGGGCCGTGCTCAACCCCATGCCTTTTGACTAGCGGTTTGGGCCACAAAAGCTCCATGAAATGACGTCAATCTGCCGATATCAGATGACAGGCTGCCCCGTGGCAGCCTGCCCGGCCCGCGCGGCTGCACGGGCCGGCGGATTGACGGGCTTTGCCCGGCAATCCGGCCTTTTGCCGCAATCGAGATTGCCGCCTTGTTCAATGCGAAGCTCAATTATCTCGTGTGCGGCTTTGCCTTGGCGTTCCTGATCCTGCTGGGGCGCTTTTTCTACATGCAGGTCGTGAATTACGACGAGCACGAGGCACAGGCCGAGGCGGTGCGTCGCCGCGTGGAGTTGCTTGGCCCTGCACGCGCGCGCATTTACACGGCTGATGGCGTGCTCGTGGCGCAGACGGAAACCGTGTGGGATGTGTTTATTGACTGGAACGAGTTTGCGGCGCCGGCAACACGAGCGATGCGCGAGCAAAAGGGGTCAGGCACCATTTTGCCACAAGACGGCAGAATGGAGCCAGACCCCGCACTGCCCGCGCCGGCTTCGCGCCGCCGTTTCCTGCTCAACTGGAAGGCGCGCGCGAGCGAAGAAAGCCAACGCGACCTCGCCGCCTCCATCGAGCAACTCAGCCTGCTCAGCCGCGTGCCGCGTGAAGAGATAGCCGCGCGCTTTGAACTCGTGGCGCGCGAAGTGGACGCGATCCTGGGCGACCTCGACCCCGCCACGGCCAAAGCCGCGCAGGTCAACGCCGCTTGGCTGCGCATCAAGCCGGCATTGACCGACCCTGAATACTGGAACCGTGTGCGGCGTTACCCCAAGTCGGTGGCGTTCCTGCCCGTGCTCGAAGCGCGCGGAGCGTGGAACCGGCGCGAGCAGGAGTTTCTCGCAATTCTGCTTGAGCGCGCTCGCGATGATCGCGCGGTCCGCGACCTTTGCGGCAGCGCCGCGCGCAACTGCGACGCGAAATCGCGCGAGATCGCCGGATCGGACGAGGCTGTAGCCCTGCTCGATGCCGCCAAGCGCGAAGAATACGCAGCCTGGCGCCGCTTGTACGAAGCCTGTAGCGCGACCGTGCATCAGGGCCGCGCAGTGCTGGTGAAAGCGCATGCCGCGCTTGCGCAGCGCATTGCGGGCCTCGAGGAACGCGCATTGCGGCTCAAACGCGACACGATTGAGAAATACGCGGCTGACTGGAAAGAGCGCTGGAGCACTTACGGCTTCGAGCAAAACCCGCTTTTGCTCATGCGCGAAGCTCCGCGCGACGTGGTTGAACTGCTCAAACTCAATGCCGACCTGCTGCCCGGCCTGGAGTGCAGCCTGCGCGCAAGCCGCACCTATGCGCATGCGGAATTGCTGGCGCCGGTGCTCGGAGGCGTGGGCCTGCCGGACGCGGAGCGGCTGGACGAAATCATGTCGCGCCCGAATTTTGCCGAGAACCTCGAGGGCTTCATCGTGGACTGGTTCGAGGGCGACCGCGAGGCATTCAATCGCTTTGCCGATGGCGTGGTTGCGCAGCAGGTCGTGGGCGTGTTCGGCATCGAGCGCGCCTACGACGCGCGGCTATCGGGCGAATACGGCGCGCGCGTTTCCATGCACGATGCGCGCGGCCGCATTCGCAGCATCGAGTTTGAGCAGGCGCCGGTGAATCCGCAGCCGCTGTCGCTCACGCTTGATCTGGAGTTACAGCGCGACATCCTTGAGACCATGGCGCGCTGGGAGCCCAGGCTTGCGGCCAAGGCGCGCATGAAATCGAGCAGCGATGCGCTCAAGGGCGCGATTCCCAATGATCGCTGGGCGCGTTATCGCTGGAGCTTCCGCGGCGCCGCTGTCGTGCTCGACGTCAACACCGGCGCGGTGCTTGCCCTGGTCAGTTTTCCCACGTTTGATCCCGGGCGCATGGCGGGTGCCAGCGACGATGACCGCGTCTATCGGCGGCAGCTCAAGCAGGAAGCCGAGGAAGACGCGAAGCTGCCCTACTGGGCGCGGCGCACGCGCCAGTTGAATCGGGCCAGCGGCACGCTCTATCACCCCGGCTCAACGTGGAAGGCGGTTACGAGCATTGCGCTGCTCGAAGAGGGGCTCTCGCCCGACGAGCGCTACAACGACAATCAGGCCGTGGTGCAGATTGGCCCGGTGAAGCTGCGCACGGGCCACGTAAGTGGACGATCGATCAACGTTGCTGATGCGCTCGAAGTGAGCTCGAATGGTTTCTTCTATTTCTTCGCGCCCCACCTGCATTCTGAAGGCGCCGCCCAGGACTGGGATACGATGCGCTATTGGGCCGAGAACCTCGGATTCGGCCAGGAAAGCGGCTTTGAACTGCCCGGCACGCGCCGCGCCAACCTGGCCGATATCAACTCAGTGGGCCAGGCGGAAATTTCCACGATGGCCATTGGCCAGGGCAAGATCCTCGTTACGCCGCTGGAGCTGGCGCGGCTGTACGCCTGCATCGCCACGCGCGGCAAACTGAGTTCGCCGCACCTGACCGATGATGCCACGGACTTTTCGCAGCAGGTCGAGATCCGCGAGTCAACGTGGGATACGCTGCACGCGGGGCTCAAGCAAGTGGTTTTCGGCGCGCACGGAACGGCGCGGCAATCGCAGATCGGCTCGCCGGTACTGCGCGATATCCGCTGCGCGGGCAAGACCGGCACCGCGGAAAACGGCAAGGGCGTGCCCGACCACGCCTGGTTTGCAGGCTATGCGCCCTGCGACAAGCCGGAAGTCGCGTTCGTGATTCTGGGCGAGTACAGCGATCTCTACGGCGCCGACATCAGCCCGGTGATCGGCGAGTGCATCAAGCGGTACTTGCAGCGCAAAGGTGTGCTGCCGCCTGATGGCGAAGTCAAACGCGGCCGCAAGTGAAACCCCGGACCGCTTGCTTACGCGCGCGGCTCGTTCTAGGTTTCGCGCCATGAAATCGCTCGTTACAGGCTCCACTGGCTTTATTGGCTCGCACGTCGCCGAGATTCTCAAGGCGCGCGGCCATGACGTGCGCCTGCTGGTGCGCGACGAAAAGCGCCTGTTCCCGGAGCTGCGTCAGGGCTACGAGATCGTCAAAGGCGACGTCACGTCGAGCGTTGACAAGCTGCAAAAGGCCGTCGAGGGCTGCGACTACATCTTTCACGTGGCCGGATTGATCAAGGGCCGCACGCAGAAAGAGTTCGACCGCGTCAACGCCTACGGCACAAAAAACCTGTGCGAGGCAATCAAACTCAACAAGCAGCAGGTGTTCCGCTTTCTACTGGTCAGTTCGCTCGCAGCCATTGGCCCCGCCGAGGATTCACGCCACGTCGTCAAAGAGGACGACATCCCCCACCCGCAAACGTTCTATGGCCGCAGCAAACTATTGGGCGAAAAGTTCGCGAAGCTTTACGACATGCCCTTGACCATCGTGCGCCCGCCAGCCGTTTACGGCCCGCGCGACACCGGCATCCTGGAGTTCTTCCAGTGGATGTCGAAGGGCTGGGCAATTCAGTTGGGCAACGAGGAGCACGTGTTTTCGATGATCCACGGCCTTGATCTCTCGCGCGGCATCGTCGAGGCCGCGCTGCATGAGAGCACTGTTGGCGAGGCATTCTTCCTCGCGGACAAAGAGCCCTACCCGATGAGTTACACCATGGCGGCGCTGCGCGAAATATTGAAGCCCAGCAAAAACCGCACGCTCAAGACGCCGATCTGGCTGGCGAAGAGTTACGCGCGCCTGATCGACTTCGTGCAATGGATTACGCGCAAGCCGCTGCTGCCCAACAGCGACAAAATGCGCGAACTGCTGCCGCTCTACTGGGTGTGCAGCCCGGAAAAGGCCAAGGCCACGTTCGGCTTCGAAACGAAAATCCCGTTCATAGAAGGCCTGAAACAGACGGCCGAGTTCTACATCAAAGAAGGCTGGATCAAGGTGCGGTAGGTGCTGATTCAGTGGCTGGCAACGCCTGTCGCCAGCACGCTGGGCGCAGGCGCGCCCAGCCACATGTCTAGCGCCAAACCCGCGCTTCCATTACAACGCCACCATGGCTGATCGTGTGTTACTGCTCGGCGCCGCCGGAACAGTTGGCTCGCAAGTCGCGCTTGCGCTGCTGGATGCCGGCTACACGCTGCGCTGCCTTTCGCGCTCGCGCGGTCATCGCAACCTGGCCGCGCCTGCTGATCGCGGCGCCGAAATCGTCATTGGCGACATGAACGATGACGCGGCTTTGGCGGGCGCGCTCAAGGATTGCAAATACTTCGTGCACTCGGCGGCGCCGTTTCCCTGGAGCGGCCTGCACCTGCGCCAAAAGCGCATGATGAGTGAGTGGATTCCGCAACTGCGCCGCCACTTCGCGCTGGCCAAAGAAGCCGGCATCGAACGCGCGGTGTTCACGAGCAGCCTGGCCACCATCGGCCTTGCGCCGCGCGGCACGCCCGCTGACGAAACATGCGCCTACGACCCGCGCCGCACCAGCGGCGGCAACTATTACGCCGTCAAGGCCGCCATGGAGGCCGCCGTGCTCGAAGAAACGGCCAAAGGCGTGCCCACGGTGCTGGTGAACCCAACAGGACTCGTGGGCGAGGGCAGCCGCAACCCGGCTCTGAGCGCGGTGTGCGTGTTTTATCAGGGGCTCACTGCGTTCATGGTGGACGCGACCATGAATTTTGTGGATACGCGCGACGTCGCCAAAGGCCATGTGCTTGCATTGCAAAGGGGCAAACCCGGCGAGCGCTACATCCTCAGCGGCTGGAACACCACGCTGCGCGAGATGGCGGAGAAAATCTGCAAGCTCGCAGGCCGGCACAGGCCGATAATCCTGCCGCGAGCACTCATGTATCTAGGCGCGCTCGGTGCGGAGTACTGGGGCCTGCTGACAGGCGGCCCCGGCGCAGTTTCACTGACCGCGTTCTATCACCTGCATTACGGCCAGCATTACTCGTGCGAGAAAGCCCGCAAAGAACTCGGCTACGAACCGGCAACAGACCTCGAAGCCGCGATCGTGCGCGAACTCGCGTGGCATGGCGTGACACGCTGATCATGTGAACGCGCCAATGCGCCTGCAGCACTTGCTAAACTCCGTTCGCGATGGGTTCAACACGCAAGAAAAAGCAAAAGGTGGGGCGGCGCCTTCTGACATGGTGGCCGTCGCGCGTGCTCATTGAACTCTGGGTCTGGAGTGTGGCGACGTTCATGACGCTGCCCGGGCCGCGCTGGGCCTATTTCTGGGCGCGCGTGATGGCGCGCGTCGGCTGGGCTCTGCTTCCGCGCGTGCGCGGCGTGATTCTGCGCAATCTCGATTTGTGCCTGCCGGAAGTGAGCGAAGCTGAGCGCACGCGCATCGGCCGCGAGAGTTTGAAGCACAATGTCTACACGTTTCTCGATCTGTTGTTAGTGCCGCGCTATTTCGGCGGCGAGCGCTGGCGCAACTACGTGCACATGGTGGGGGACTGCGAAAGGTTTTTCGCGTGGCTCAAGCAGCCGAAGAGTTCTTTCAATATGAGCGCGCACCTGGGCAATTGGGAGCTGCTGCTGGGCGTCACGGGCAAGCACGGCCTGGGCTATTCCGTCATTGTGCGGCCGCCCAACTTGCCGCTGGTCGCCCGGTGGCTTGAGCGTTACCGCAACTTCGCGGGTTGCGAGTTGATTGAGAAGGAAGGCGCACTCAAGGCGCTGCTGCATCGCATTCGCCAGAACAAGCCCGTGGCGCTGCTGGCCGACCAGAACGGCGGCGACTTTGCGCCGGTGATGCCGTTCTTTGGTGTGCCCGCGCGCTGGCAAACCGAGTTCTCAAGGCTGGTGCCCCGAGCCGATGGCCGCGTCGGCTTTGGCTATGCGGTGAGGCGCGGCGACCGCTTCGAGTTTGATTTTCACGAGCCGG
Organism: Planctomycetota bacterium; assembly: GCA_020845475.1. Lineage (GTDB taxonomy): Bacteria > Planctomycetota > UBA8742 > UBA2392 > UBA2392 > UBA2392. Next base: position 165,177 of record JADLFN010000046.1, on the reverse strand, counting down.
AGATGCATGAATTCGGCCCGGAAGCAGCGCCCGAGCAGATCATGGAGGTTTACCGCCAGTGGCTCGAGGCGCGCATCCGTGAACACCCTGAACAGTACTTCTGGATGCACAAGCGCTTCAAAGGCCGCCCCAAAGGCGCCCCGGACAGGTATGCGGATCTGGGAAAGCGTCTTTCACCGGAACTGCGCTCAGCGATGATCAGCTAAAAAGGTGAAGCGCAGGGTGCAAGGAACGGCGAAAGAAGCGACAGAAACAGCTATCCACAGATTTCACAGATGACGATCTGTTGGCTTTCATCTGTATTCATCTGCGCTATCTGTGGATTTCCGTTCTTGCTTCTGCCTTGAAGTTGCACGTCTTCGCGAACTTCGCGCCCTCGCTTCTAGGCATCGGCAGCTAATGCCTATGAGTAGTCCGGTTCTTGCCTTCAAACACGTAGGGGTCTTTCTTTTCGCTTTCGCCCAGGTTGTTCCAGAACAGGCCGTAGCCGTAAGCCGCGACGTACACCATCACCAGCACGAACGTGCCCACGCCGTACCACACGTAGCGCGCCGCGGGCTGGTTGGTGTGGCGCTCGATGTACTTGCCCGGCAGCCACACGCCCAGGATCAGCGCAACTGTGACCAAAACCAGCGTCATCAGCGCTGCCAGCCAGTCCACGTTTGCAAGGTATTCAAGCACATCGTCCATGGCCGCATTGTAGCGGCGCGCAAGGCGCGCACATAGCAGTTGCATACCCATGTTCGCGCTGTTAACGTTCCGCGCCCGCCGGGAAAAGCGTGCCAGAAAGGGTTTTGGAATGCCCGAAAACGGCGATTCCAAGCCGCGTTTGCCGCCTCCTGACGAGTACGAAAAACTGCGCAGGGAAGCGGAGCATTTGAGGCAGCTGGGCGGTGAGAGCAAGGCGCAGCAATCTCGCGCGCAGTCGATGGGCGAGATGAACAAGTACATGCGCTACACCGGCATGGGCATGCAGTTTGTGGTGATGATGGGTATGCCCATGGCGCTGGGCTGGTGGATTGACGGGCTGGTTGGCACGCGCCCGTGGCTGATGGCGGCAGGAGCGGTGCTGGGAATTGTGGCGGCCATGGTGTTTGTCGTGCGCACCGTGCTGCGCATGGAGGCCCCGGACGAGTACGGCAAAGGCAAGGGGCGCTCATGACGTGGCAGCCCTATGCGCTTGTGGCCCTGGCGGTGCTGGTGATCGGCACGCTGGCGTTTGCAGCCCAGTTCACGGGCTGGGATGAAAAGATGGTGCTGGGCTGTGTGCTGGGCGGCGGCATGGGTCTGATGTTGATGCTGCTTTCGCTGGCCGGCATGAAGCGCGCGCTGAAAGAAGAGAGCAAGTCGGCGGCGTTGGGCCACGTGTTTGGCGGGTTTTTGCTGCGGCTGGTGATCTTGACGGTGGGGGTGTTTGCCCTGGTCAAGACCGGTTACGCAAATCCGATTGGCTTTGCCCTGACGTTCGTTGCGGCGGTTCTGCTGTTCCTTGGTGTGCAGGTTTATTGGGTGGACGCATCGTTACGACTGAAGAAATCGCCGGGTGAAGCCAGCCCGCAGTAATGGAGCAACCGTGTTTCTCGCTGAAGCCTTCAATCCTGTAGAACACCTTTACGACCGCTTCTCGGCCTGGGTCAGCCTGTGGGGCGTGCACGGTGCGGAGTTCATTGAGAAGTGGAACTCCACCATGCCCGGCTTCATGAAGCTTTCTCAGCACGCCATCATGATGATAGCATCCGCGGCGATCTGCATTCTCGCCGTAAGCTACGTTACCTACGCCCGCAATTCGCGCATTCCGCGCGGCTTGCGCAACTTCATTGAACCCATCGCGCTGTTCGTGCGCAACGAAATCGCGCGCCCGAATATCAAGAACCCGCATGGCGCGCATGGCCACGGGCACGGCCATGACACCCACGACCACGAGCACGGGGTCAAAGATATCGTCGCGGAAACCAGCGTGGGCACGAAAGCCGAGCTTCACGGCGACGGGCATGGCCACGGTGACGGCCATGATCTGCCGCCCAAGAACAACCCGCACTCGCTGGCTGACAAGTTTGCGCCGTTTCTTTGCTGCGCCTTCTTCTTTATTGCGGTGAACAACCTGCTGGGGCTGATTCCCGGCAGCACGACGGCCACCAGCGCGATTACCGTAACACTTGGTCTGGCAACATTAACGCTGCTGACGTACCTGGTCGGCGCAATCGTGATGCAGGGCCCCAAGGCGTGGGTCTTGAACCTGGTGCCCTACCACTTCAGCACCAAGCCCATGGATCTCGGCATCTGGTGCCTGCTCTTGTTCATTGAAGTCGTGGGCTTATTTGCCAAGCCCTTTGCCTTGACGGTGCGTTTGTTTGCGAACATGACGGCGGGCCACTGCATCATTTTGAGCCTGCTGTTCATTAACACCCTGATTCCGGACAGCGCCGCGGTGTGGCGCATTGGCACGGGCGTGCCCACGGTGCTCATGAGCTGCGCGATTTACGGCCTCGAAATCTTTGTGGCCATCCTTCAGGCCTACATTTTTACGTATCTCTCGGCGATTTTTATCGGCAGCTATCTCGTACCGGAACATTGACCTGCGTGCGCAAGCTGCTTGCAGCTTGCGGAGCGCTCGCCCTCGCAGAGCGGGGGTTATGCCGAGAGGGCGCTCACGGGCAGGGGACGAGTGGATGACGAATGTAGGGGCGAGGCATGCCTTGCCCTATGAAAAGGAAAGAAACATGGACATTGGAGCATTCGGTTGGGCGTATCTCGGTGCCGGCATTGGCGCCGGTATTGCCGCCATTGGCGCGGGCCTGGGCATCGGCCGTATCGCCGGTTCAGCCACGGAGAGCATTGCTCGCCAGCCGCAGGCTGCGGGCGACATCCGCGGCGTGACCATCGTGACCTCGGCCTTCATTGAAGGCGTGTGTCTCTTCGCGGTCGTGGTGTGCTTGCTGATCCCGATTTTCGCGGGCAAGCTTACGGAAGCTGCGGAAAACGCGGGCAAGGCTGCCGCTGAGGCGCAGTACAAGAAGTAACCATGATCCTGCCCGGCGGCGGGACGGAAAGCCCGCCGCCGGCAGGTGCCGGTTTTACGACTTCAGGAATCACGCATGAACTCTCGTTTGATTCAACGCTTGCAGTTCGCGGCTTTGGCCATTGTGTGCAGCGCGCTGTTCGCGCAAGTCGCGTTTGCCGCCGATGCCCACGGCCACGGCCCCGCCGCCGGTGAGCCTGGCGATCACCACGCCGCCACCGGCCAGACCAGCGTGCTTGACCTGATGGGCTCGCTGATGTTCTGGGAGTACGTCACGTTCGGCCTGGTGCTGATCATTCTGGGCGTGGGCGTGTTTCCCAAGCTGTTTAAGCAGCTCGACAAGCGCCAGAGCTCGATCAAAGACGCGCTCGATAAAGCCGACCAGGTGCGCGCCGAGGCCGAAGTGCTCTTGAAAAAGCACGAAGACCTGATGCGCCGCGCCAACGACGACGCCAAGAAGATCACCGACGAAGCGGTGGTGGCGGGCAAACAGGCGCGCGAGCGCATTGAGCAGGCGGCGGCTCAGGCCGCGGGTGAAATCAAGGCACGTGCCGAGAAAGAAGTCGAATTGCTCACGCGCAAGGCCGAAGCCGAGCTGCGTGAAAAGGCCGTGGATCTCGCGCTCGAAGCTGCCGGCAAAGTACTTGGCCGTTCACTGACCGGCGATGACCACCGCAAGCTCGCGCGCGAAAGCATCGAGCGCGCAGGGGCAATGAGGAACTAAACGCGAACGCAAAATGCAGAATGAAAAATGCAAGATGGATTACGCGCCATTTTGAATTTTGAATTTTGAATTTTGAATTCGCTCGCAAAGCGAGCGTTATGGCGACCAACGTATCTGAACCTGTTGCACGCATGTACGCAGCCGCGCTGCTGGAGATCGGGCGTGAGAAAGGCAGCGTGGGCAAGATTCACGAGGGGCTGCAGCTTTTGCGTGGCGCCTGGAACGATGCCTCGTTTCGCGACTTCTTCACCAGCCCGCGCATGAACAAGGACCAGAAGGCCAAAGCGCTGGTGGATGTGCTGCGCGACAAAGTCGTGCCGGAGTTCCTGAACTTCGTGCTGCTGCTGATCAAGAAGCGCCGCGAGCCGGTGTTCGACAACATCGTCAACCAGTTCGAGAAGTACCGAGACGAAGCGGAGGGCCGCGCGCACGCATTCGTCGAGGCCGGATCGCCCTTTGACGAAGCCGAAAAAGAGGCGCTCAAGCAGGCACTTCGCCAGGCCTCGGGCGGCAAGGACATCGTTCTGCATTACGAGGAAAAGCCCGAGCTTCTTGGCGGCGCGCGTGTGCGTATGGGCGACTTGCTGGTGGATACGACGCTCAAGCGCCGGCTGGCCAATCTGGCGCGGCAGGTGGGCTAGGACGACCATGCATAATTGGGCGCTCATCTGTGTTGCGGTCATTGCGCTGTGCGCGGGTTGCTCGCGTCCGGCGCAGAAGGCCAACAATGCGCAGCCGGCCGCCAACAAGGCCGCGCCCAAGAAGAGCTACCAGGCCGATTACGAGCGCGAAATGAAAGCCGCGTTTGCTGCATGGGACAAATATAGCGCATCGAAATCCGACGCCGATTACATCGAGACCGGCGTGCGCATTTACGGCGCCCAGAAGTTCAAGGTGATGCACGAGCGCGAGAATGGCAACCTGACTGGCTTTCCAAGGCTGAGCGAGTTCGGCACGCTGTTCATGGACTGGAAAAAGACCACAGGGCCCGCCGAAGACCCGCGCGTCAAGGCGGCCCGTGACGAGTGGAGCAAAGTGGCTTCGCAATAAGAGCTGAGTACCGAGTTCTGAATGGGCAAAGGGCGAGGGCTCGGTTCCATTCAGAAACTGGAAGGCAGAATTCCAAGAGCAGGCGAACAATAAAGGCAAGCAACCATGGACATCCGTTCTGACGAAATCACTTCCGTCATCCGCAAGCAGATTGAAACCTTCGGCATTGACCTTGGCATGGAAGAAGTCGGCACCGTGCTTGAAGTCGGCGACGGTATCGCGCGCATCTACGGCCTGGAAAAAGTGCAGGCCAACGAAATGGTGGAGTTTGAGAACGGCGTGTTCGGGCTGGCCTTCAACCTTGAAGAAGACAGCGTCGGCGTCGTGATCATGGGCGATTATCTCGCCATCAAAGAAGGCCAGCAGGTCAAGCGCACCGGCCGCATTTTGTCTGTGCCCGTGGGCCCGGCGTTCCTGGGCCGCGTAGTCAACGCGCTCGCCCAGCCCATTGACGGCAAGGGCCCGATCCAGAATGACGGCTTCAGGCTCGTTGAGAGCCCCGCGCCCGGCATTGCCGCGCGCCAGCCCGTGAAAGTTCCGTTGCAGACCGGCATCAAGGCCATTGACTCCATGATTCCCGTGGGGCGCGGCCAGCGCGAACTGATCATCGGGGACCGCGAAGTGGGCAAGACCACGATCGCCGTGGACACGATCATCAATCAGGCCGGCAAAGGCGTGATTTGCGTGTACGTTGCCGTGGGCCAGAAGGCTTCGACGGTGCGCCAGGTGGCGGCAACGCTCGAGAAATACGGCGCCATGGATTACACGATTATCGTCAGCGCCAACGCGCAGGACCCGGCCCCCATGCAGTATCTCGCGCCCTACTCGGGCACCGCGCTGGCCGAGTACTTCATGTATGCCGAGAAGGGCCCGCAGAAGATCCGCGACACGCTGTGCATCTATGACGACTTGTCCAAGCAGGCCGTGGCCTATCGCCAGCTTTCGCTGCTGCTGCGCCGCCCTCCGGGCCGCGAGGCTTATCCCGGCGACGTGTTCTACTGCCACTCACGCCTGCTCGAGCGCGCCAGTAAACTGCGCGAAGAGTTCATCATCGTCAAGAAGGACGCGCCCTGGGACACCGTCAACGGCATCGACGGCAAGCGCTATTGGATGATCACGGAAGAAGAACAGCACCACGCCAAGGAAGCGCTCAAGGCCGCGGGCGAGGGCCACGAACTGCGTATGCACCCGCAGACGGGCGGCTCGCTCACGGCGCTGCCGGTTATTGAAACGCAGGCCGGCGACGTGTCGGCTTACATTCCGACGAACGTGATCTCGATTACCGACGGCCAGATCTACCTCGAGCCCGACTTGTTCTACGCCAACGTGCGCCCCGCCGTGAACGTGGGTATTTCAGTCAGCCGCGTAGGCGGCAACGCGCAGATCAAGGCCATGAAGAAGGTGGCCGGTCGCTTGAAACTTGACCTGGCCCAATTCCGCGAACTGGAAGCGTTTGCCCAGTTCGGCTCCGATCTGGATAAATCCACCCAGGCTCAGCTTGCGCGCGGTGCGCGCCTCGTTGAGATTCTCAAGCAGGGATTGCACGACGCATTCCCCGTCGAGAACCAGGTTGCAATCATCTGGGTGGCCACAAACGGCTTGATTGACGGCTTGGCCGTGGACCAGTGCCGCAAATTCGAAAAAGAGTTCCTCGAGTACATGACCACGAACAAAGCCGCGATCATGGAAGGCATCCGCACCAAGAAGGAGACTTCGCCCGAAGCCGAGCAGGCCTTCCGCGACGCCACCAAGATCATTCTTGATCGCATGGCGAAGTAGTTCGCGCGAAGAGTCGCAAACACAATCGCGCCGGCATTTGCCGGCGCGATTTCATGAGGTGAACAATGCCCAAACTCGAAGCCGCCATCCCCGTGCTGCCCGCCGATGACATGGCCACGGCGCTGGCGTTTTACACCAAGAAGCTCGGCTTCTCCGAGAAGTTCCGGGACAACGACAAGGCGCCCAAGTACGTCGGCATCGAGCGTGATGGTGTCATGCTTCACCTGGTCGAGGTCACGCCCGAGAAAACCGCGAAGCTGGTGGCCATCCAGACCATGTGCCGCTTTCTGGTAGAAGATGTAGAAGCGCTCTACAAGGAGTTCAGCAAACACCAAGGCGTCATTCACCCCAATGGAAAGCTCGCCGCCAAACCCTGGGGCACGCGCGAGTTCGCGGTACTCGACCCCGCAGGCGTTTGCCTCACGTTTTTCGTAGTTAACGGCTGACCACCTTCGCGTCGTGACTGTGCTAACATTGCACCGGGCACACAGGGGCAAGTCATGGACGACCAACGCGAGTTGATCCGGCATTTCATTGCAACGCTCAGTTACAGGCTGACGAAAGCGGCTGCGGGCGCGCCCGAGAATTTCGGCGCGTTCAAGCAGGGCGAAGCGCGCGCGCCCGTGGAAGTTCTGCACCACATCAACGACATGCTGCGCTTTGCCAATGGGCGTTTCCGCGCGCAGGCCACGCAGATCATTGCCAAGGGCACCTGGGTCGATGAGTTGAACGTGTTCAAGCAGCAACTGTGCGATCTGGACCACGCGCTGCTTGAGCTTCCGCTCAAGGGTGTGCTCAACGGCAAGCCCATGACGCTGGAACACTTGTTTCAAGGGCCGTTGTGCGATTGCATGACGCACGTCGGCCAGATTGCGCTTTTGCGCCGCCTGGCGGGCTCGCCCGTCGCGACCGAGAACTATGTGCGCGCCGAGATTCGCCCCGGCCGTTTCGATTGACATGGCGCTGCCACAAATCCGTCACTTGTTCGAAAGTGAATGAATTATCGGCAATCAGCGTTGCGGCCCGCAAGCCGGCCGATAAACTGCACCTATGGCCAGGTTCAACAACCTGTGTGTTCTTCAAAGCCTTCAGCGCCGCGCGCTGATTTCGGGCTTTGGCTGAGTCCTGTAACCCATGCCGGTCGGCATGAGCCCGAGTTCCGCGCTCTGCCAATTTCTTTTTCAATCTGGGGCCAACGCGTTCCTGCTTTGCAGGCCGCACTGAACAGGATTCCATCCATGTTGAACCGTACGTTGCTCGCAATGAAAGTGCTGTGCGCGATAGCCGCGCTTGTCGTTTTCAGTCTGCCGGTTTCAGCCGGAAAATCAGAATGGCGCGGCACAAAATCGCTCGACCAGGCCATCGCCGATGGCGATATCAAAGAACTGCGCATCAGCGCGATTCCGGATTCCGACGCCAAGGCCATCGAGGAGAAGTGCAACCTGGTGTGCGAGATGCTGAACAAGGCGTTGGGTATTCCCGTGAAGTTCATGCCACAACAGAACTATGCGGCGTGTGTTACGGGTCTCGCAACCGACCAGCTTGACCTGGTGTGGTTTGGCGGTGTGACGGGCGTGCAGGCCGACCAGAAAATGGGCGACAAGTGCGTGTTCGTGGCCTGCCGCGAATCCGACAAGCAATACAAGAGCTATTTCATCGCTAACAAAGAAGCCAAGATTGGCACCGTCAAGGACCTCAAGGACCTTGCCGCCAAGGCCGAAGGCATGAAGTTCACGTTTGGCGCCAAGAGCAGCACCTCGGGCCACGTCATGCCGCGCCACTACTTCCAGGACCAGACGGGCGAGAAGCCCGAAGACGTGTTCGGCAAGGACAACGTGGCCTACTCCGGCAGCCACGATGCCACGCTGCGCAACGTAGCTGCAGGCACGGCCCAGGTGGGCGCGCTGAACTTCAAGAACTGGGACAACGCCAAGGAGGAGCTTGCGAAGGCCAAGGAGAAGTGCGAATTGATTTATACGACGCCCTTCTACGTGGACTACGTGTGGGCCGCTCGCACGGGCATTGGCGAGGAGAACATCAAGAAGATCAAAGATGCGTTCCTCGCGCTCGATCACACTAAGGAGGCCGACAACAAGATTCTCGCGGCCTGGGGCGCCAAGGGCAGCAAGTTTGTGGCCTGCGAAAAGAAGGAATGGGATGGCATCCGCAAGGTGTTGGAATCAGGTGTTGACGTTGGCTAACCCGTAGGAAGACAAGCGGGCGGGGCGCGATGCCCCGCCCGCAACAACTATGCTGACGCAGACGGAGAACATCTCTAGCGCCGTGGCACCGCCGGCAAAGCCGGTCAAGCCGGCCTTTGTTCTGGAAAATGTCGTGCTCAACTACGGTCGCAACGAGGTGCTCAAGGGGCTCAACCTCAAGATCGCGCGTGGCGAGCACGTTGCGGTGATCGGGCCGTCCGGCTCAGGCAAGACAACGCTGTTCCGGCTGCTTTCGGCATTCTTGATGCCGACATCCGGCACTGTTGTCAGCCTCGGTCAGGATACGCGCGGCCTGCGCGGCAAGCGGCTGCGCGAGTTGCGCCGCGAAATCGGCGTGATTTACCAGACGGACAATCTCATCCCCAGCCTGCGCGTCGTCCACAATGTGCTGATGGGCAAGCTGGGCCACTGGTGGCTGGGCCGCGCGCTACTCAGTTTGTTCTGGCCACAGCAGTTAGAAGGCGCGCGCGCGGCTTTGCGCGAGGTTGAAATCGAAGAGAAGCTCTGGGCTATGCCCGGCGAACTCTCGGGCGGACAGCAGCAGCGCGTGGCGATAGCCCGCCTGCTGGTGCAGAAGCCGAGCGTGGTGCTTGCCGACGAGCCCGTGAGCCAGCTTGATCTGCGCCTTGGCCGCGAAGTGATTGAACTGCTGACGCGTTTCGCGCGGCAGCGCCACTCCACGTTGCTGGTCAATTTGCACACGCTGGATCTGTTGCAAGGCAACTTCGAACGCGTGATCGCCCTGCGCGAGGGCCGCGTGTTCTACGACGGCCCGCCCGCAGGCCTGAGTCGGCAGATGCTCGCGGAGCTTTACGGCGCCGAGTACCGCGCATTACACCTCGATCAGCTTGAACTGGAAGGGGCGCCATGAGCCGCCCTTCGCCTGAACTCGCCAAATACGCCCAGCGCCGCCCGCTTTGGAGTTACCTGGCGTGGGTTGGCGTGCTGCTTTCGCTTTACATCGCGTTTTTCTCCGTTGATCTGGACGAGGGCAGCCTCTGGACCTTCGACTCCCGCGTCTGGGATGTCTCGAGCTTCACGGACCCCGCAAGATTCGAGCGCGGCATGGAGCGCTTGAGCCAGTTCCTCGCCGCCTTTGGCAATCCTGATTCAAGCGCGGAGTTCATTGCCCGCGCCTGGGAGTTGGTCTGGCAGACGTTATCAACGGCAATTCTAGGCACGGCCATCGGCGTCGTGCTTGGTTACCTCTTGGCGCTGGGAGCCGCGCGTTCGGTGTGTGTGGGTGAAGAGCGCGCCGGCCCATGGCTGCGCTGGCTTCCGCTGCGCAGCCCGGCAGCAATGGTGTGCTCGGTATGCCGCCTGGTGCTCGACGTATTGCGCGCGGTGCCGGATTTTGCGTGGGCGGTGATGCTCGTGCCGCTGCTGGGCATTGGGCCCATGACGGGCATGATCGCACTGGCCATCTCGGTCACGGGCATCCTGGGCAAGATCTACAGCGAGATCTGGGACAGCATTGACCCGCAGAAGTACGAAAACGTCCGCGCCGCCGGCGGCTCGCGCATTCACACGTTCATGTACGGCATCAGGCCGCTGGCTTCGCGCAGCATGCTTTCATACACGCTGATGCGCGCGGAATGCGCGGTGCGCAACGCGGCCGTGATTGGCGCCGTGGGCGGCGGCGGCGTGGGCGCTGAAATCATGCTGCGCCTGGGCTACGACGAATACGACCGCGTCGCTACCATGGTGATTTTCACTCTTGCGCTCACGCTGGCCGTGGACCTGCTGGCCAATTTCATCCGCCGGCAACTGCGCACGGACCCCAATCACCCGCGCGCGATTCGCAACCAATCACTCGCGTCGCAGATTGCGGGCAAGTGGGCCGCGGCGGGCACCGTGCTGGCGCTCGTAGGCTGGTCGGCCTGGTATCAGCTCCAGCCGCACCCGCTGACGGTCAACGAGCCGCAACTGCAGCGCCTGTCGGGTCTGTTCAAGCCCGAGGGCTGGCAGCACATGGCCTATTTCAAAGAGCTGCTTGAGCCTGAACTGGGCTGGACCATCGAGCGCGAAGGCGCGCTGGTGCAGACTCATTTCATGGCCAAGGCCGCTGACTGGCCCTCGCGCGAAGAGGACGCCGCGAAGTTCCTTGAGGGCATTCGCGGCAAGCGCCTGGTGCTCGGGCCGGCCGGGCGCGAGCCCGCCCACGAGGGGCCGCGCAGCTACCTTGAACAGCTCGCAGGCAAGCCCATCGACGAGGTTTTCAGCAAAGTCATCGTGTCCTCCAGTGACAAGGAGACGATTCTGCTGATTGCCAAAGGCGAGGCCGATATCGGCGCGATTGAGTGGGGTTCTTACGCCGAGTCGCGCAAATGGCCTGAGACGGCACCCTATCGCAAACGGCGCAACACCGTCGTCGATTTCGCGCACACGACGCCCTTTTATCGCGCGACCAAGATCGAGCAGGGCTCGCTGCCGATCAGCCTCAAGAGTGCGACCATCCCCGTGGCCATGGCGCTGGTTGGCACGATTGTTGGCGTGCTGTTGGCCATGGGGCTGGCGTTCCTGCACTCGGTGGCTTTCCAGATTGAGCCGCAGCACTTCACGGGCGAGTCGCCCACATTAATCGCGCGCGCCATGCGCTGGCTTTCTGTCGTACTCTCGCGCTTTGTTGCGCTTGTGGCGCGCGGCATCCCCGAGGTCATGTGGGCGATGTTCTTTGTGGCGTTTTTCGGCATGGGCGTGGTGGCTGGCGCGGCGGCCATGGCGCTGCACACGCTGGGGCTGCTGGCGCGCGTATTCAGCGAAACCGTGGACAACATTCCATACAGGCGCTTTGAACAGTCGTTCGGCGGTTCGAGGCTGGCGACCTACAGCTATGCCGCGGTGCCGCTGTCTTGGCGCGACTGGATGACATATTCGTTCTTCCAGTTCGAGAGCAACGTGCGCGCGGGTGTGGTGCTGGGCATCATCGGCAGTGCGGGCCTCGGCTTTGTGTTTTCCTTCAATTTCGAGCACTTCCAGTACCACAAAGCGGCCACGAACCTGGTTGTCATCATCGCGCTTACAGTCGTGATCGACCGCCTCTCTCGTCTGCTGAAAATCAGCCGCGTAACGACCTGACTGCTAGAATAGAGCATCATGAAGCACGGCCTGCGGTGTGTTCCGCTTCTCTTGTTGGCTTTGGTGGCATTTGTGCCGCGCTTTTCGGCTGCGGGCAGCGCCTCGCTTACGCGCGGCCCTTACCTGCAGGCCGCGGGCCAGAGCACGATGACGCTGGTGTGGAATCTCGACGTCAGCGCAACCTGCGTGCTGCGGTGGGGGACGCTTCCCGGCCCGAATTGGGAGAACGTGCAATCGCTTGGAGCCTCGCGCGTTCATGTGGTTGAGCTCACTGCGCTCAGGCCTGACACGCGCTACTTCTATGAAGTCGAGGCCGACGGCGCCGTAGTCGCCACGGGCGGCGACTGCTACTTCGACACCTATCCGCCGATCAACAGCAGAAAGGCGTTTTCGTTTCTCGCGTGGGGCGACTCCGGCACGGGCGACGCCTACCAGGGCGCGGTCGCGGCGCAGATGAACGCGCTTGCGCCGCGGCCCGCGCTTGGTCTTGGCATCGGCGACCTGATTTACCCAAACGGTGAGGCCGCGAACTATGACCCGCGATTCTTCACGCCCTACGCGCCGCTCCTGCGCAACATGGTGATCTGGCCCGCTATGGGCAATCACGACGCGGCTGCGCAAAATGGCAAGCCCTATCGCGATGCGTTTGTGTTGCCCGCCGCCAGCGGGACGGAGTTGTATTACTCGTTTGATTACGGCAGCGCGCATTTCGTCTGCCTAGATTCGCAGGTTACGTATTTTGCGGGCAGTGCCGAGCGCAACGCGATGCTGGCCTGGCTCACGTCCGATCTCGACGCTGCCAATGCCAACGGCGCGCGCTGGAAATTCGTGTTCTTTCACCACCCGCCCTACAGCAAGGGCACGCACGATTCCGACGCCGAGGCGCAACTGGTGTGGATGCGCAACAACCTGAACCCGATCATGGAAGCCCGCGGCGTGGATTTTGTGCTGACGGGTCACAGCCACGTTTACGAGCGCAGCTACCTGTTGAAGAACCATGCCGCGCTGCAATCCAGTCTAAACGATTACACCAAGATCGCGACGCAGGACGGCACGATCTATATCGTGACGGGTTGCGGCGGCGAAACGGGCAGCGGCGCGCTGAACCATCCGCTCATGGCCTACGCCCAGGGCAGCATCGCGGGCAACACCGTCATCGACGTGAACTTCGACGAGTGCCGCGGCTATTTCGTGCAAAGCAACGGTGCGCGGCTGGACCTGTTCAACCTGCGCAAGGCTGTTGATGCCGCGCCGCCGACGCTGACGGGCGCCGACGCGCTCTCGACGGCACTGGTGCGTGTGACTTTCTCTGAGCCAGTGCAAGCAGGCAGCAGTGCCAACGGTGCGGAGAATCCTGCGAACTATGCGCTCAGTGGCGGCGCCACAATAAGCGCCGCCACGCTGCAAAGCGACGCACGCACTGTTCTTTTGAGCACCAGCGCGCTTACGACAAACACGGCCTACACGTTAACCGTGAACAACGTGCGCGACCGCGCGGCTGCACCTAACACGCTGGCTGCCAACTCGCGGCTAACGTTCGCGCTGGCCGCACCGGGGGCGAATCTGCCGCCGGCTGCGAATCTTGAAATTGACCTCGATACGCTCAACGCGCCGGGTACGGCCAATTTCAGTGGCGCGGCTTCAAGCGACCCCGACGGGACCATTGCCTCTTGGCTCTGGGATTTCGGCGATGGCGCGACCGCGAACACCGTAACCGCCTCACACACGTTTGCGGCAGGCGTTTACGCAGTCACGTTGACCGTGACTGACAATCTTGGCGCGCAGGCGGTAGCGCGGCATTGGGTGCGGGTGCACACGCAGGGCCAGGCACCCACGGCGGTGATTTCGGCCAGTGCGTTGAACATTCTACCGGGGCAGGACATCACGTTTGGTTCGATTGGCAGCGCCGATCCCGACGGCGGCAGCGTGTTCTTGTTCTGGCGCTTCGACGACCCGATCAGTGGCGCCAACGTGTCAACGGCAAGCGCACCGACGCACCACTTCGTCACGCCCGGAATCTACGACGTGCGGCTGGATGTGACCGACGACGAAGGCTCGATGGCACGCGCGAGCGTCACGATCAACGTAAGCGGGCCAGCCGCGCCGTTGATTACGACGAGTGCGCTGCTGTTGGGCCAATCAGGCAAGAGCTATTCGCAAGCGCTGAGCGGCGGCAGCGGCACGGCACCTTATGTTTGGTCTTTGGACGCGGGTGTGCTTCCGAGCGGAGTGACGCTTTCTGCGGCCGGCATGCTGAGCGGCAAACCTTCGCAATCGGGCACCTTCAAGTTCAAGGTGCGGATGACGGACACGAACGGAGCCTATGCGCTGCGCGAATTCGTGCTTCGAGTGAATGGCGACGAGGATGAATCGGGCTGTAGCACTTCGGAACGTGGTGGGTGGGTAGTGGTTCTCATGGTTGGACTGGTACTGTTCTTGATTCGACGCAGAATAGTGATCGCGCGTTAGCCTCTGGACTTCCTGCGTTTGCACTGGTCAGCGCCAATGCGCTGCCGACACGAAGAACATAGGCAAAGCAACCTGGCCCAAGAGTACAAGAAGTGCCACGAGTTCCGCGACATGCCCTTTGATTCTTTGGTCAAAGCTCTGCGCGTGTCGAATTGACTTTGCGCCTGCATACGCGCAAATGAGGGCCGGCACGAGTGGGATGAAGGCAAGCACTACAGCCAACACAGCAGCTTGAGTTGCTTCGCTGGCATAGCGCTCCGCCAGCAATTCCTCGTTTGGTGGAGGCATCTGGCGACGCGCTTCTTGAGTTGAGCGAAACACGTCGAGAGGCGACTGGTGCTGGTCTCGTGCCATCATTTGCTCCGCTGTGCAGACAAATGAAGTGGCGGGAGCGCATCGGAATCGAACCGACCTGGGACTCGCGCCCCACCATGGTTTTGAAGACCAGGGCATCCACCAGGAATGCATCCGCTCCCACAGCGTAATATACGGATGATTGCGCGTAGGGGCGACATATATGTCGCCCCTACCTGCGGCGCAGCATCCGTCTTATCCGCCACGTGCTCTTCAGAAAAGCCCAACCATACTTCAACACGCGGGCCTTGCTTTGGCCCTGGCCCCTTGGCGCATAGGTGATGCCGATTTCCTTGACGCGCGCGCCTTTGTTTGCCGCGTGGGCGAGCAGCTCGGGCTGCACGTTGAAGAACTGGGCGGCGGGCTTTGCTTCGGCAAACATCGCTCTTCGATAGAGCCTGAAGCCTGAACTCACGTCGCGTGCGGGCAGGCGCGCGAAGGCCGCAAACAGGCCTGCGAGGCGGCGCGAGAGCCAGGCTCGAAAGGCGCCTTGTGCACTCCTGCCGGCACCCGCCGCAAAGCGCGAACCCACCACGAGGTCGGCGTTTTCGCGTGCATCCCAGAGTTTGCGCGCGTCACCAGCCAGGTGACTGCCGTCGGCATCGAGCACCAAAACCCATTCGCTTGCTGCTTCGCGCAGGCCGCGCGTCAGGGCCACGCCGTAGGGTGATTTGTCAGCGATGACGGTTGCGCCGGCGGACCTGGCTTGCTCGGGCGTGGCATCGCTGCTGGCATCAATGACCAGGAACGTTGGCGCGGCCTCGGTCAGCGCGCCCTGCAATGAAGCAATCAGCGGGCCGATATTGCCGGCCTCGTTTTTCGTCAATAGCAGGATGGTGAGGCTTTCGCTCACGCCTTGACCGCGAGAATGGCCGCGGCCAGTTCGTCGTCCTGGCCGGGCAGCAGCGAACGGGGGTCAAAGAGCAGGGCGTTGTCCTCGATGCGCGCAAACACGCAGGGCGTGCCAAGGCGCAGGCGGCGCGCGATGTCATCGACCGATTTGAAGGGGCCGCGCCAGACGATGACCGTGGTGGGCAGAAACTCGCCGGGCGTGCTGCCGCCACCGACCTGGCTTGTGGCGCTGGCCGTTGACACGTCAAGACCGGCTTTCTTGAGCGAAGCGCAGATGCGTTCGGCGCTCAGCTTGACCTCGCCAGCGTCGCGCGTGATTGCCGCGAGTGTTGGCACGCGCTTGAGAGCCGAATCTTCATCGAGATAAAGCTTGAGCGTGGCTTCGAGCAGCGAGAGCGTGAATTTGTCGCAGCGCACCATGCGGAAGAGCGCATTCTTTTTCACGCGCTGCACGATCTCCGGCTTGCCGATGATGATGCCCGCCTGCGGGCCGCCCAGCAGCTTGTCGCCGGAGATGCAGAGCACATCCAGTTCATGCTTGAGCAATTCGGGCACGCTGGGCTCGCGCGAGATGCCGTACTTCGCGAGATCAACCAATGAGCCGGAGCCGAGGTCATAGAAAACGGGCACTTCACGTTTTTTGCCAATCGCCATCAGGTCAGGCAGCGAGACTTCTTCTGTGAAGCCGACGACGGCGTAATTGCTGGTGTGCACCTTGAGCAGCAGCGCCGTTTGCGGCGTGACGGCGTCTTCGTAATCGCGAGGGTGCGTCTTGTTGGTGCAGCCGATTTCGACGAGCTTGCAGCCTGCCTTGCGCATGACGTCGGGCATGCGGTAGCTGCCGCCGATTTCCACCATGTGCGCGCGTGAACAGATGACTTCGCGGCCCTCGGCAAGCGAGTTCAGAATGATCATCGTGGCCGCGGCGTTATTGTTCACGACCGTCGCGGCCTGCGCGCCCGTCACGCGGCAGATCAGATCGTTTACCAGTTTGTCGCGGTCGCTGCGCTTGCCGCTTTCGCGGTCGAGTTCGAGCAGCGAGTAGCCCGAAGCCTCGCGCACGGCCTGCTCGACGGCGGCCGGAGCAAGCGGCGCGCGGCCCAGCGAGGTATGCAGGATCACGCCTGTGGCGTTGATGACGCGGCATTGGCGCGGCGCGAAGAGTTTTTCCAGTGATTCGCGCACGCGCAAGGCGAGGCCGTGAGGCGAAATCTCTGTAGTGTTCACGCCATTGTTGGCGCGCAGGCGCTGGCGCAATGAATCCAGCGCGGCGCGGGTTTCTTGCGCCACGGGAGTGCGGCCGTAGCGCTGGGCCAACGCCTCGAAGTCGGTGGTCAAAAGCAGTGCATCGACCTTTGGCAGGTCGCGCAACGACGGAGATGTAGTTTTTTCAGGCACGACAGGAGTTTACATCGGAATTCTCGGGCATGAACCTGTAACGCCGCTTGAATCTGACCTATGGCCGACGAAATCATCGTTCAAAAGCCGGCAGAACCTTCAACGTGGACCGAACGTCTGTGGCGTTTCGCCAAGAGCCTTTTGGTGGGGGGCGTGGCAACGGTGGCCGACTTCGCGGCACTGGCGCTTCTCGTGGAAGTTGCCCACCTGCGGGAAACCACCGCTAACGTGCCTGCGCTTTGCGTGGGGGCTGTCGTGCAGTTTCTCGGCTGCCGGCACCTTGTGTTCCAGGCGGCGCGCGGCCATCTTGGCCGTCAACTGGCCGGATTTGCGGTTGTTGAGCTTGCTACGTTGGCGCTCAATGGTGTCGCGTTTCACCTGTTGGTGACGCTGGCGCAGGCGCCCTATTGGCTGGCGCGGCCGTTGGGTACGTTCGTTGTGTTCGCGGGTTTCAGCTACCCGCTCTGGAAGTGGGTCTTCAGAAGTTCGCTCAAACAGCTGGCAGCAAAATGAAAACGGCCGGCGCAAGGCCGACCGTTCGGTTTGACGCTTCAACTAGGACTTCAGGATGTCCTCAATCTCGTAGTAGATCTCGGTGCCCTTGCCCCACTCGCGCTGCATGGCCTTGAGCTTCTTGACGTTGTCGGCCTTGCTCTTGTCGCCAATATCTTTGAGCTTGGCCCTGGCATCTTCAAGCAACTCGCGGTACAGCTTGATGCCGCCCTCGGCGGCCGCGAGGCCAACCGCGCCATCCTTGAAATTCTTGATCAACATGGCCACGGCGCCCTTGCTGTCCTTCTTCTCCCAGAGTTTCTTGGCTTCGTCGAGGTTCTTCTGAAGCTTCTCGTTGGCCTTGGTCGCGGCTTCAGGAACCTTGTCAAAGTAGGCTTCGAGATCCTTGGCCGTCGGCTTCTTGCCCTCAACACGGAAGTACGGGTTGCCGTTCTGGTCAGCAATAATGAACGTCGGGTAATTCTTGATCCCGTAGTCGCGCGACGGGTTGTCGCCGGCGATCTTGTTCAATGGAATCGGGCTCTGTTCCGAGTACGGAACCGGTGCGCGGTCGCTTGTGTAGGCCACGCGAATGAACACGGCCTTCTTGTCCGCAAGGTCCTTCAGATCCTTGCCGTAGAAGTAGCCATCGTAGTTGTACTCAGGTCCCTCGCCCGGGAAGTAAATCAAGATTGGCTTGCTGTCTGTTGCCGCCTTCTCGAGCGTCTTGGGCGTCGAGGGCTCCCAGCCGATAATGCCGTCGGCTTTCAAGGCTCCCCGACCGCCACCACCACCACCGGGCCCAACTGGCCCCGCACCGCCACCCGCACCCACTCCGGCGCCACCGGCGCCGCCGCCGCCACCTCAGCCGCCACCGCCGCCTCACTGGCCCCAAGCCGCGCTGGACATCAGAATTGTCACCAGCGCGACGAGCACGATGTTGAACTTTGACATGGAAAGACTCCTAGTTAATGGAGTCCGTCCATGGGGCCGGAAGTGGCCCCATGGACGGGTGGATTACTTCGAGCCCTTGAGGGCTTCGTTGATTGACTTTTCGAGCTCTGTGCCCTTGAACGTGTTCTTCATCGCCTTAAGCGACTTCATCGCCTCCGCCGAGCCGTCGGCTTTCAGGCTTTCAACCTGAGCGCGTGAGGCTTCGATGACTTCGTGGTAAACGCGGATGGTTTCGTTCTGGGCGTCGTAGCCCACGAGGCCGTCCTTGAAGTTGCCGCGGATCTCGTTCATCGCCTTGGTGGAGTCCTTGGCTTCCCAAGACTTCTTGGCGGTGTCGAGGCGCTTCTGCAGCTTCTTGGAGTTGTCCTCCATTTTGGCGCCAACCTTTTCAAAGGCTGACTCCAAGTCCTTGGCCGCAGGCTTCTTGCCGCTGAGCAGCAGGATCGAGTTGCCGTAGCTGTCGGCGATGATGAAGGCAGGGTACATCTTGATGCCGTAGTCGCGCGAGGGGTTATCCGAAAGGAGCTTGCACGTCGGAACCAGGGATTCCTCGGTCGCGGGCGAAGGCTCGCGGTCGGAGTTGTAAGGCACCGTCACGAACTGGGCCTTGCCCTCCAGCGCTTTGTAGTCGGCCCCGCCGAAGTAGGTGTTGGGGTCGTCCTTTTCGCCGGGGAAGAAGATGAAAATCGGCTGTTGACCGTTTGCCGCGTTCTCCAGGACGTCCGATCCCGGACGCTGGAACGTGGGAGATTCGACCGGTGCCGGAGCGCCCACTACGCGCTTCTTGGCCTGCTGAGGCTTGTCAACACGTTCAGCGCTGCCACCGCTTGGAGCGCCCGTACCACCTGTGCCAGCGGATCCACCGCCGCCTGGGGCGGGGCATCAGCCGGCGTTGAGAGCTTGAGCCGAAATGCCGAGCATCGCAAAGGACGCCACAGCGAGCCCGACTGTCCTGATCATACCTGTCATGCGTTTCTCCGATTAGGGCCCAGTACCCTGACTGCGGAAGAAGAACATCCCGACCGTCCATAGCAAATTACGAGCCTAAAACGATTTGCGATGTTGGTGTAAGAACGTACTCAGCGCTAATGGGTTCAGAAAATCCGCGGCAGTGGAAGAATAAATGGCGAAACACAAATCCTTTGCGGCAAACCTGTTACGATGACCGGCTATCGTCGCCCCTAGAATCCGAGAACAGTATGGTCGTCCAGTAATGAATGGCAACGCAGTTGCCATTGGATACCAAGTACCAAAATCGGATGCAAACCTACCACAATCACGCTGGTTGCCAGTGCAAGAGTACAGCATCCAAGGCGCAGGGTCAAATCTGTGTGCCTTTGCCTTCAGGATCTCTACGTCCCAACGACGCTATTTCGATCCAATCAAAAAGAAAAGCGCGGCCTAAGCCGCGCTCTTCGATTCGTACAGCTTACTTGCTGGTGTTGGAGGGGCCAGCGATGGCCTCGTCAACATCCTTTTCGGCGTCGGTGCCCTTGAGCTGGGCCTTGAGCGCCTTCAGGCCCTTGACATCGTTGGCTTCAGCGAGGCGGCTGATTTCGCCGCGGGCATCTTCGAGCAGCTCGTTGTAAAGGCGCACAGTCGGTTCAACAGGATCGTACCCGACGAGGCCTTCCTTGAAACTACGCATTACGCTGGCCAGGGCGTTCTTGCGATCCTTGCCAGTCCAAGCCTTGTTCGCAGCGTCCAGATTCTTCTGAAGCTTCTTGCTGTTGTCTTCCATCTTGGAAGACACTTTCTCGAAGAACGCTTCAAACTCTTTGGCCGTCGGCTTCTTGGACTCAATGCGGTTGCATTCGTTGCCGAACTTGTCCGCAATGATGAACGTCGGGTAAGTCCGCACGCCGTAATCGCGCGTGGGGTTGTCACCCGTCAGCTTGCACGTCGGAACCGGCGAAGCCGAAGGGGCCTTCTCACGGTCGCTGGTGTAGGCAACACGGACAAAAATGGCTTTGTCGTTCACCAGAGCCTTCACGGCCGGGTCGGAGAGATAGCTGTCCGAATTCTGGTCAGCGGCCTCGCCGGGGAAGAAAATGACCACCGGCTTGTCGCCATTCTGGGCATTCTCAAGCGCTGAGCTGTCCGGCTTCTCCCACGCAATGGGAGTCGCAGGCTGGGCTGGGGTTCCAACTCGCTTCGTTTGCGGCTTGTCCACACGGGACGCACCTTGTCCGCCCTTCGGTCATCAGCCGGCCTGCAGCTTCTGCGCGGTAACAAACGCCAGGCTCACAATGGCCAGCGTCAATACCGTTGAAGAAAGCGTTCGCATCGATTGCTCCTTTAAGTTCCAAGAACGCGCTCCCCCATGGGATCGCGATACAGTGCCCAGCCGATTTCCACACTAATACTACACCACAAGCCAAGGACGTCAAACACGCCGCGCGATAATTTATCGAAATCGTGAAGCGCGGCCCCGGAGGGCTATCCTTTGCCTTCCCGCAACAACACATTCAACGTTAGTGTGACGAACAAGTTCATTCGAACCGGAACTATTTTTAGAAACTTGCATTTAGAAAGAATTATCTATATATATATGCCGGTGCCTGGCTTTGACTTTCTTTCTCAAACTTACTGGAGGAATCCATGCCTTTTGAACACTCGCCGCTTCCTTACGCCAAGGACGCGCTCGTGCCGCACCTTTCCGCTGAGCATTTCGATTACCACTGGGGCAAGCACCTTAAAGCTTACGTGGACAAGCTGAATGAGATCACGGCCGGCAAGCCCGAGGGCAGCAAGAGCCTCGAAGAACTGATCAAAACGGCTGAAGGCCCGCTCTTCAATCAGGCCGCGCAGGTGTGGAACCACACGTTCTACTGGAATTGCCTCAAGGCGGGCGGCGGCGGTGCACCGACGGGCGCGATCGGAGAAGCGATCAAGCGCGACTTCGGCAGCTTCGACGACTTCAAGAAAAAGTTCCATGAGGCCGGCATGACGCAGTTTGGTTCCGGCTGGGCGTGGCTGTCGCTCAAGGGCGGCAAGCTGGAAATCACCAAGACGCCTAACGCCGAATGCCCGCTCAAGGGTGGCGCGACGCCGCTGCTGTGCTGCGACGTATGGGAGCACGCGTACTACATCGACTATCGCAACGCGCGCGCCAAGTTCCTCGATACGTTCCTGGCTTCATTGGCGAACTGGGATTTCGCGGCCAAGAACTACGAAAAGGCCGGCGGGAAATAGGTTCTGATGTTCTGAGGTGGCGGCGCGTCGCGGCGTCGCCACCTCCAGGTTCACCTGCGGCTCTAAGCTTTTTGCCCTCACTCAAATGGCGTGATGCCCGCTTCGCAGCAGGCGGCGCTCATCTCTTTCAATTTCTCTTGCGCCGCGAGCACTTCGCCCATTTCACGCAGGATGGCAATACCCTTGCGCCAGCTTTCGCGTGCACCGGCTTGGTCACAGTGCTTCAGTAAACACACGGCGAGTTCGCAGCGGTGGAAACCTTCCGGACGGCGATTCTGCGTCGCTTCATCGATCTCCAGCGCTGTGCGCAACAGCTGCTGAGCCTCTTTCAGATTGCCTCGTTGTAACTGAAGAGACGCCAGGCCGCCGATGGTCACAGCTTCTGATCGACGGTGGCCAGTGCGCCTATGGATGGCCAAGGACTTTTCATAGCATTGCTCGGCCTCGTCAAACCGGGATAGATCCGCGTACACGTTGGCCAGGTTTCCCAGCTCTCGCCCCAGCGACGGCAAGTTGTTCACCGATTCGGCGATCTCGATGGCAAGTCGATGATGACGCTCTGCGGCCGCGAGGTCTTTTTGCTCATAGGCCAGAAAGCCAAGCATGCCCACCACAATGCCTTCCGAAAAGCGATTGCCTGTTTCGCGGTGCGTCGCCAGCGCACGCAGCAGTTCGGCGCGTGCGTCGTCATATCGCGCTAGCCCGCTGAGCAGTCCAGAGAAGTTGGCGCGCGCGATAGCTTCGCCCATTTTGTCGCCAAGTTCTTGAAACAACTGGATTGCCTCGCTGAAAACTCGCGCCGCCTCGTCGTACTTTCCCTGCACGTCACGCAGGATCGCCAGGTTTCCTATTGAGTGGGAAAGCCGCCGCAAATCACCGGCGGCGCGGCAGTACTCGATCGACTGTAATATGCCCGCTTCAGCGAGATCCAATTCGCCGGTTTCAAGTTGCAGCGATGCAATCGTCGCACGGCCTCGCGCGAGGCCTTCCTGGTCCGAGGCTGCTTCGAAGCGATCCATGCCATTTGCGCGAACTGTTTGGCGCGATCCATAACTCCCGTCTGTGCGAACGCGTTTGCCATGTTCATCAGTGCGGAACCTTCCAGGCTGGGCGACTTCGCATTCACTGCGATGTTCCTGGCGAGTCCAAACTCGGCCATTGCTTCATCGAAGCGCGCGAGTTGCTGCAGCAGCAGGCCGTGCAACAGGCATGAGCGAGCCTCGCTTTGAGCGTCACCAAGTTCGCGTGCAAGAACGGTGCAGGAGACGGCCTTTCCGACTCCAGATTGAGGCGTGCCTGCATCTACCAGAACCTGCAACTCAGCGAGGCCAGCCTTCAACCTCAACGCGCTCTGCGCACATTGGTGCGAAGCCGTTCTGGAGTACAACTCTGCTGCTAACGCGAGTTCAGATTGCCGTCTAGCCCATTTCGCGGCACGAAGCAGGTAGTCAAGTTCACGTATGGAATGCGACGTCGAGCCTTCTTTTGCGCTTATCGCTGCATGCTCGGCCAGTTCCATTGCGAACGGGTCAACAACGTGTGTTTCAGGATCCGGCCCGCCGTTCGCCTCCGGCGCTCGGCACTCCAACACGGACTCGATGACGTCGAGCGCCAGTGCATGCAACCGTGCGCGGTCGCCGGGAAGCTGCAGCTGATACGCGGCATCGCGGAGCAAGGCGTGCCGAAAAAGGTAGGCGGTTTCAGCGTTCACGGGAAAGATGTTATCGGGCTGATGGCCTAGCGTCAGCCCTGCAGTGGGCTGTGCGCGAATTGCTTCCACAGGCGCTCAAACTCCTGCGAAAATGCGCGCAGGAGTTTGGCGTCGTTGCTGCTGATCATGTTCTCCTGGTTGTGGCGCGAGGCGCTCAGCGTCCAGTTGTAGCTGCCGGTCAACAGCAGGCCCCTGTCGAAGACTGCGAACTTGTGGTGCATGTGATTTGTTGAGGTGTCCACGCGCACTTCAATGCCGGCGCGCGCCAGTTGCCGCACGTCGCTGCCTTCATCGAACGCTTTCTCGTTATCGGTCATCACGCGCACTTCGATGCCACGCTTGTGCGCCGCGATGATCGCGCTGGTGATGCGGTCGTCGGTGATCGTGAACACGCAGATGTCGGCGGAATTGCGCGCACCATGCAACGCGTTGATGATGCGCGCCACGCAAGCCTCGCCCGGGCTGAAAAACGCTTCCGTAAAATGCTCGCCCGCGTTGCCTGTGGGGGGCAGCAGGAGCTTGTTCACGTCCTCCAGCCACGCCAGCACGGCTTGCGGCGGATGCGCATAACTGCGATCGAGCGCGATCTCGAAGGCCTTGTGCCGCAACACGCCGCGCGCCTGCTCATTGAGCGCGGCTTCCTTCAAATGCTCGCGCAAAGCCGCGCGCTCACCGCCGGAAAGGTTGGCGTCATCGGCAGTCTGGCGCAGCATGGTTTCCCATCGTTGTATGTCCATGCGAGCAGTATCGCGCGGCTATGGCGCGGTGCAACGCTTGAGTGGTTTGCCGAGCGGAATAGATTGGTGTCTTCGCCCAGGGAGTTCCCATGCGCCTGAAGCTCGCGATTACTGTGCTTGCCCTGTGTTGCTCGGCGGCATGTGCCGAGACTTACTACGCCGACCCCGTGAATGGCAAAGCGGGGAATCCCGGCAGCAAGGCGGCGCCCTGGGGTACGTTGGAGGAAGTTGTGTCCAGCGGTGCGCTGGCGAAGTTGAAGGGTGGCGACACGCTGTTGCTGCGCGGCGGCAAACATGGGCGCGCGGTGTTTTCCGGCGATAACGCCGAGTTCATCACGATCGCCGCGGACAAAGGCTGCAAGCCGCAACTGAGTTATCTCGAAATCACGGCGGGCACCAAATGGCGCATCAAAGGCCTGACGATCAGCGCTTCGTTCGCGGAAAAACCCTACGACGACGTGATGGTGAAAGTGGCTGACGGCGGGCCCTCGGGCGAGATCATCGTCGAGGACTGCTTCGTTTACACCGCGCTCGACACTTCCAAGTGGACGGCCAAGGAATGGATGGGCGCCAACTCCGGCATGTTCATGGGCCGCAACGGCAAGGGCCAC
Organism: Planctomycetota bacterium; assembly: GCA_020845475.1. GTDB lineage: Bacteria > Planctomycetota > UBA8742 > UBA2392 > UBA2392 > UBA2392. Next base: position 140,532 of record JADLFN010000046.1, on the reverse strand, counting down.
GTGTTTCGCAACAATTACGTGTTCAACACGCGCTTTGGCATTGCGCTTTGCAGCGAAGACTCGCTGTGCGAGGGCAACGTGGTTTCGCACTTCTCGGCTGACGGCATCCGCGTCACACGCGACGGGCAGGTCGTGCAGCACAACGTGATCCGCAACATCTACGTGAGCGACGAAGACGGCGACAAAAACCACGATGACGCGATTCAGTGTTTTCTGTTCAACAAGGGCACGGGCACGGTGCGCAACGTGACGGTGCGCGAGAACTTGATTGTGATGCGCGAAAGCGAAGCCCAGAAGTGGCAGGCCACGATGCAGGGCATTGGCTTCTTCGATGGCCCGCTGATCAATTTCACGGTCGAAGGCAATGTCATCAACACCAGCCACTGGCACGGCGTGACGCTGTCCGATGCGCAGGATTGCTCAATCCTCAACAACGTGTGCTACACGCAATGGACGGAAACGAAACTTCGCCCCTGGGTTCAGCTTGGCACCAAGAATGTGGGGCCGGTGAAGGGCAATACGGTCAAAGGCAACTACGCGTACACGTTTGATCTCAAGGCCGACAAAGGCGTTGTTGCCGAGAAAAACGAGATCGTCACGCCCGAGATTCACGCCAAACGCCAGGCCGAGCTGCTCGAGATCATCGAGAAAAAATTCGGCTCCGTGCACGCGGTTGCAGCGTTTCGCCGTGTCGGCCTCGAAAAAATCCGCTGGCAGGAAGGCGCCATCATCGAAGAAAACGGAGAGAAAATCATCGACGCGGCTCAACAAGGCATGGCGGCGGGCAAGCTCGTCGTGATTTACGTTTACTCGCGCGACGCCAAGAACAAAGCCGCGCTCGAAGCCTGCGAGAAGCTTGAGCGCGAGGTGTTCGAAGACGCGGCGGTTTGCGAGCAACTCGACTCCTGCGCTTGCGTGCGCGTGGCGCTTGACGATGCGCTGCCCAAAGATGTGAAGAAGCGTTACGCCATCGGCAGCCGCGCGCCGTGCGTTATCGTGCTCGACAAAGACGGCAAGAAGGTATGGGAAAGCGCGGCACCGAACGCCAAGACGCTGACCGCGAAGCTCAAGGAGCTTCGCGGGGCGGATGGGAAGTAGTGCGGCTTGCTGTGTCTGCGGCGCCTGGCTGTTGAGTCTGCCACCAGCGTTCAACGGCGGCCGGTGTTGGCGTCATTGGCCCTGAACTTGGGCCAGGGCGAATTGGCGAGGGTTCCGTTAGCGCCATAGAAGGCGTAGAACGATTTGTCGTGGGAGCCGACGTAAATCGTGCCGTCCTGGCCAATGGCCGGCGAAGAGCGCACCCAGTTGCCGGTGATCGACTTCCACAGCAGGTTGCCCGCCGCATCCAGCGCGTAGAGGTGCTTGTCGTTGGAGCCGAAGTACAGCGTGCCATCTGTCGTGATCGTTACGCTGGACCAGACCACGTCGCCCGTCAGGTAGCTCCATTTGGGCGTGCCGTCGGCATTGACGGCGTGCAGCTTCTTGTCGGCGGAGCCGACGTAAATCGTGCCGTCTGGCGCGATGGTTGGCGAGGAATCGACCATGCCGCCAGTCGCGTAGCTCCACTTCAGGTTGCCAGCCGCGTCGAGGCAGCGCAGGTTGAAGTCCTGCGAGCCAAAGAGGATGTCGCCATTGGCGGCAATCGCCGGCGAGGACTTGATCGTCGCGCCCGTCAGGTAAGACCACAGCAGCGTGCCGGCGCCGTCAAAGGCATAGAGGTTCTTGTCGCCCGAGCCCACACAAACCGTGCCGTTGGCGGCAATGGCGGGTGTGGAGACAATCGCGCCGCCGGTGGTGTAAACCCAGTTGATCGCGCCGGCCGAAGACACGCAGTAGAAATTGCCCGTGGAGGTGCCGATGAAAACATCACCGTTGGCCGCCAGGGATGGTGATGAGAGTGCAAAGCCCGTCAGTGGGCATTGCCATTTCGCAGAGCCGTCAGGGTTGATGGCGTGCAGTTTGGCGTCTGAGGCTCCAATGTAGACCGTGCCATCTGGGCCGACTGCCGGTGAGCTGGTTGTGAAATAGCCCAGAGAATAAGTCCAACTGAGCGCGCCGGCGGGAGTGAACGCATAAACAAACTTGTCCGCAGAGCCAACGTATATCGTGCCGTCGGGCGCAACGGCGGGTGATGAGAAAAGCACGTCGCCAGTGGCATAGGACCATTTCACGTTGCCGGCCGCCACGACATCAAGTGTCAGGAGCAAGACCGCGTCGGGGCCCTCACCGTTTGAGGCTACGACGCTGAACGTGAAGCTCTGCCCGGCATCGGATGCCGAAGGAGTGCCGCTGACGTAATCACCGGCAAGATGGAGCCACGCGGGCGCGCCACTGAGAGACAGCACGGGCTGCGGCCGACCCTCTGCAGCAACCGCATACGAGAATGGCGTTCCGGCAATAATGACAAAAGGTGAGGCAGGCGCGACATTCACAATTCGCGGTGCGCTAACATAGGGTTCAACATCAAAATCGGAGCCACCCTCGCAACCGCTGGTGAGCAGCGCGAGGGCGGCGGAGGTGACAACAAGAATCGTGGCGAGAATGCGCATGTCCGGTACCTCCAGCAGGGGCCGGCTTGCGCCGGCCCCGTTTGTGAGTCGATTAGTAGATATCCTTGGTCGTGTTCCAGACGTTGAAGTGGCCCGTGGGCGTGCGAACCCAGTCGCCCGTGATTTCGGCCTTCAACTGCAGCGTCTTGTCGTCGTACACCAGAATGGCAGTGGGCTGGTCCTTCTTGCCCCAGACTGCGACCCACACTTCATCTCCCGCTTTGTTGTATTCTAGGTGCACAGCGCGCGTTCCGTTGCGCCACTTCTCGGGAATCTCGATCGTCTTCTTGTTCTCGAGCGTCTTCTTATCGAGGACGAAGAGCGACGTGGCGAGCTTCGGGTCGTTGTGGAGCGGGCGGTCGCACCAGATGTGTTCGGATTCCGGGTGCGTCTTGATGAACAGGTTGCCGCCGCCGTCGCCGGGCAGGGTCGTCACCTTGGCAATCTTCCAGGCGTACTGGCTGTGGCTCGCCGGGTCCGTGCCGACGAAGCTGACGTGGTTGCTGCCGATGTGGCCCGTGGCCCAGAGCGGACCGTACTTCTCGTGAATCAGGTTCGCGCCGCGGCCCGGGTGCGGCTTCACACCCTCGGTGAGCGGGATGCCGACGAGCTTCTTGTCCACGGTGTCGACAATCGCGACCTTGTTCTTGGCGTTGGCCGCGACAAGGAAGTAGCGCTTGGTGCCGTCCCAGCCGCCGTCGTGCAGCGCGGTGTCGGCCTCAATCTTGGTGATGCGCAGCGCGTCGATGTTGGAGTAATCAACGAGCCAGATCATGCCGGCTTCCTTCACGTTCACCACCCAGAGCGGGTCGTGGTGCGAGGAAACGATGGAGGCCACGCGGGCTTCTTCCTTGTACTCGACGTTGATTTTGCCATCGGGCCCGATGTCGTGGGTGTAATCGCTGGTGCGGTGCATCTTGAGCGGTTCCAGCGTCAGACCATCGAGGATCACCATCGCGGGCGGCCAATATCCGCCGACGATCAGGTACTTGTCTTCGAAGCCCTTGTACTTGGAGGAGTCAACGCTGCGCGCATCGCTGCCGATCTTGCATTCGGCGACCGTCGCGGGCTTCTCCATCCACAAGTCGATGATCGTCACTTTGCCGTCGCGGCCGATGGTGTAGAAATAGCGGCCGGTAGCTGAGGTGCGCAGGATGTGCACGGCAAAGCCGCTGTCGACGATGCTGACGAGTTCTTTCTTGTCGCCGTCAACAATCGCCACCTTGCCGACGTCACGCAGGATGATGCCGAAGTAGTTCTCCCAGTTGCGGCCGGCGGGCGGCTGCGTGGGGCGCTTGTCCACGGCGACGTGGACTTTCCACGAGGCGCGGATGTCGGCAATCGTGGGTTCCGGCGGCTTGGGCGGATCAACCTGGATGTAGCGCGCCATCAGGTTGGCTTCGGCTTTGGTCAGCACGCCCTGCTTGCCCCAGTCCGGCATGCCGCCGGCGGTGCCGTTGAAAATGATGTTCTCGAGGTAGGCGGTACCGAGTTTGCCCGTCACGTCGGGCGTGAGTTTCTTGCCTGTGGCGCCCTGGCGCAGTACGCCGTGGCAACCTGCGCAGCGGTCAAAGTAAATGTCCTTGGCCGTTTCCATTTCAGCGGGCGTGCACAGCGCGCTGCCCGCCGCGCCGTTGCCACCACCGCCGCCGCCTTCAGGCGCGGCATTACCCTGCGCCACGGCGTTGCCGGCGTTGGCTTTGCCGGCTTGCGGCCCGCAGCCGGTGGTGAACGCGAGCAAGCCAAAGAGGCTCGCGCTGGCCAGCAGCAGACTCAAAGTCAGTAGTGTCCGAGATCCCATATGCACCCCCTTGCTCAAGTTGTTCCGCGTTCGCGTTGCCTTGGGTTGCGAGCGACCGTCGTGGCCGCAGCCTCCAGGTAGGGGTGCTAACGCAAAAGGCAAGCCATACGCGTTGTCGAATTTTGAACGACCGTTCAAACAAATGGCCTGATAAAACGACAATAAAGTCCTTTTATCTCAACGAGGAGTGTCTTCGTGATTGTGTCACGCCGAGAATTCGGCGCGCGTTGCCGAAACTTGGGCGCGAGAGCGGTTTTGGATTTGGTGTTGCGAGCAGACGCGAAGCCCGCCACCAGCAGATGCCGCTACAGAATTCCAGAACCGCTCTAAGCGTCCTTCTTGCGTCCTATCCGGCTCTGGAACGTGGTGCGCGGCAGGCCGAGCAAATCGGCAGCCTTGGCCTGCTGGCCGTCGGATTTGCGCATCGCCCACTCGATCACGGAGTCCTCGAACTGCGTGACGAGTTCCTTGAGATTCACGTGCTCGCAGCCGTTGAGTTCCAACGCAAAGCGCGCATTGCGGCCCTCGGGCGTCGCTTCGCGGTTCAGATACTCGGGCAGGTGTTCGACTTTGATTTCCTCAGCGGGGCAGAGCACCACGGCCGTTTCGATCGCGCGGCGCAATTCGCGCACGTTGCCGCGCCACGGGCAGGCCTTGAGCACGCGCGCCGCCTCGGGGCTGAGCGTTTTGGGTTGGGCGTGATTGTGCGCCGCGATAGCGCGCAGGAAGTGCTGCGCGAGGATCAGCACGTCATCGCCGCGCTCGCGCAAAGGCGGCAAACGGATCTCGAGGCCGCGCAGGCGATAGAACACGTCATCGCGGAACTTGCCCGCGGCCGCGGCCTTGTCGAGATCGACTTTGGAGGTGGCCACCACGCGCACATCGACCTTGATTTCCTCGCTGCCGCCCACGCGCGTGAGCGTGCCCTCCTGCAAGACACGCAGAAGCTTCACCTGCAAGTCGAGCGGCAGATCGTCGATATCGTCCAGCAACAGCGTGCCGCCGTCGGCGCGCTCGAAGCTGCCCTTGCGGCGCTGGCTGGCGCCCGTAAATGCGCCTTTTTCGTGGCCAAAGAGCTCGCTTTCGGCCAGCTCGCGCGGAATGGTGCCGCAACCCACGGCGATGAAGGGCTTGCCCGCGCGCGGCGATTGATTGTGCAGCGCTCGCGCCACCATCTCCTTGCCCGTGCCCGTTTCCCCGGTAATCAGCACCGGCGCATCGTGGCCGGCAAATGCGCTGATGCGTTCGCACACGCGCGCCATGGCCGGTGAGCTGCCCACCAGGCCGCACTTGCAGGCATCGTCAATGAGCGCGCGCAGGCTGTTCACTTCGCTGCGCGCCGCCCGCAGTTCGGCCAGCTTCTTGAGCCGGAAATCGAGTTCCGAAAAGCCAAAGGGCTTGGTGAGGAAGTCAGCCGCGCCCGCGCGCATGGCGTCGACGGCCGTTTCCACGTTGCCGTAGGCTGTTATCACGATCACGTCCACGCCGGGGTATTGGCGGCGAATTTCGCCCAGCAGCTCCAGGCCGCTCATGCCCGGCATGCGCAGGTCGGTCACCACCACATCCCATGTCGCACGCGCCAGCGCCGCCAGCGCAACCTGCGCGCTCTCGCAGGCCTCGGCTTCGTAGGCCGCGTCCTTGAGCTGGCATACCATGGAGATGCGGCTGAGGCGCTCGTCGTCAACGACCAGAACTCGCAGGCGTGGATTCATGAGTTTTCCAGCCTTGCCGTTTGACCGTTGCTTGCCGGCAGGGTCAGCAGCACCTGCGTGCCCACGCCCTTCTGGCTCTTGACGGTAATCTCCCCGCCATGCTGCTCCAGTGTACGCTTGGCAATGGCAAGTCCCAAGCCAGTTCCCTCGCCCACGGCTTTGGTCGTGAAAAACGGGTCAAACACGCGCGGCAGCACAGCGGGATCAATGCCGCTGCCGCTGTCGCAGACCTCGACGCGGGCCAGGTGGCGTTGCCCGTCAATGCGCGCCTTGACAGTGACTTCGCCCTTGTCGCGGCAGGCCGCGACGGCGTTATCAAGCACGTTGATTAATGCCTCGGAGAAGCGCGCCTGGTCGATTTCCACCAGCCCGTCGCCGCTTGTGTCCAGCTCTTCGTGGATCTTGGATTTAGGGGCGCCGGCGCGCACCATGCGCGCGGCTTCGCGCACCAGGGCATTGAGCCCGGTAGGCTGCTTGCGCAGCGGGTCATCGCGCGAAAGTACCAGCAAGCGCGCCGTGACCTGCTCAATGCGCTTGAGGCCCTCGCGCATCATGGAGGTGATCTCGGCGATTTCGGCGTCGCCTTTGAGGCGGCGCTCCAGGATCTCAACGCAATTCAGCAGGCCATGCAGCGGATTGCGCACGGAGTGGGCCACGCCCGCCGAGACTTCACCCACGCGCGCCAGGCGCTCGAGCGACACCGCCACGCGCTCGCGCTCAACGCGCTGGCGCTCGGCTTGCCGCTGCCGCTGGGCGATGGTCTGCACGAAGAACACCACGCCGGCAAGCATGGTGCCAAAGGCCGCGATGTAGCCCAGCGTGAACGTGAGCCCCGGAGCACGCTCGGCGCCGATGAGGGGATAGCTGGGCAGCACGCCCGCGGCTTCGAGCGCCACGGCACCCGCGTGCAGTTGAAACGCGACCAACCCCACCAGCCAGGCCTGCGCGCGCGGCAAGAACATCGCTGCGATTGCCGCGTGGAACACGAAGTACATGGCAAAGGGATTGGCCCAGGAGCCCGACCAGTGCAGCAGCAGCGTCAGCGCAACGATGTCCACCAGCATCTGGCCGAGAATGGCCCGCAAAACGCGGCTGGTTTCGGGCGCCGCCGAACCGCTGAAGCGCCAGTCCAGCAGGGCGTTGTAAATGCCCATCAGGCACGCCACGGTCAGCAGTGGCCAGATGGGTGTGCTGAGCAGGTGCAATTGAGCAGCCGCGCCGGCGGTGAGTGTCACGCCCAGAATCGCGAACCAGCGCAGGCGCGTGAGCCATTGAAGATCGCGCAGGGCGCGCAGCCGTTCGACGCTCTCGAAAGAGAGTTCGCTGGCGCCCTGGCTTTGCTTCTCTGGCGGCATGCCTTGCGTCCGATTGTCTCACGGCCTCTTCGGCGCGTGAAGACGCTTACTTCGCGGACAGGCTGCGCAGATAGGCGATGACCTGCCAGCGCTGATCCTCGCTGAGGTTCGTTTCAAACGCCTGCATTGCCGAGCCGGAGATGTTGGCGCCAATGCCGCCCTTGGTAATGCGCCAGTAGATGTAGCCGTCGCTCATGGCCTGGAAATCGGCGGCGCGCAGGTTGCCCGCCTGGGGCTTGAGCGCTTTGCCGGCGTCGCTGTTGCCATCGGCTTCGTTGCCATGGCAGGAGGCGCACTGCGCCTTGAACAGTCCCTCGCCGGCCTTGATCGCGTCGGCATTGCCGTTGAGCGCGTTCTTCTTGTCCTTGAAGTCCGCAGGCGTTTCTGGCCGCGCGGCTGCGGCGGGCTGGTTGCCCTTGGGTGCGGCCGTGTTGCCGCCACAGGCGACGGCGAAGCTGACGGCGGCAACCGCCATGGCAGCAAGCATGATGCGTTTCATGTGTGTTCCTTGGTTGAAGTGCAGGGGTACAGATACTCCCTGCGTGGTGAACACGCAAGCAAGTGCAGCGCCAGAACCGCGCTGCACGCGCCGGGGGCGGCGATGGCACGAAGGTTGCAATGCAATCAGCATTCTCGTTGCGGAATCGCCCATGACCTTGGCCACACTGGAGCTGCCGGCAAAGAGCCCCGCGCGCATGCGAACTGAGCCCGTGCGTGCGGCTACGCCTGCTGTGACATCACTGGCGGTGGCGCTTTCGCGCGCCTGGTTTGCGCTGGCCTTCGTGGCGCTGGTGATCGCCGGCGTGTTTGCCTTCATCCCGGTTATTGGCCGCACGCCCGGTCTGAGCACGCTCATCCAGGATCCGACGTTTGCCAAGCGCTTCCTGGTTGTGCACGTTGATTTGGCCCTGTTGGTGTGGTTCGGCGCCATGGAGCTGGCCCTGTTCCAACTTGTGCCCGCTCGGGGCGCGCCGGGATTGCTGCGGCGCGCGGCGGCGGTTGCGGCGATGGCCGGCACAGCGTTGATGCTGCTTTCGCTGGCCTGGCCGCAGGCCGAGCCCGTGCTTTCCAATTATGTGCCCGTGCTCGATCACCCGGTGTTTTTGGCCGGGCTGGGCCTGTTTGGCGCCGGCATGCTGGCGGGCTTCATCACCGGCCCGCTGACCCTGGCCCGGGAAGAAATGAAGGCGCACACACTCCTGCCCGCAGCCGCCATGCCGGGGCTGCGCGCGTGCGCCTTGGCTTTCATCGTCGCGCTGATCACCATGGCGGCCTCGGCCCAGACGCTGCCCGCCGTTTACACGCGCGAGCCGCTCTACCCGCTGCACTTCTATGAAAGCACCTTCTGGGGCGGCGGGCACATCCTGCAAGTGGCCAACGTCGCGGCCATGATGGCGGCGTGGCTGATTCTGCTTGCGCCAGCGCTGGGCGGCTCGCCGGTTTCGCGCCGCGTTGCAACTTTCATCTTCGGGGCCCTGATCCTGCCGCATCTTGCGGGCCCGCTTGTCGCGCTGCAGGGCGCGCAGACCGGCAGCTACTTCTCCGCCTTCACGGAACTCATGCGCTGGGGCATTTTCCCCGGCGTACTGGTGATGCTCGTGCTGCTTGTCGTCGCTCTGGTTCGCCGCGCCCGCGCGGGCTTGATGCCGCGCCGCTGGTGGCTGGAGCCGGGCGTGGCGGGCTTTGGCGCAAGCGCGGCTTTGACCCTGACGGGCTTCATCTGCGGGGCGCTGATCTCGGGCTCGAACGTGATGATTCCGGCGCACTATCACGCCAGCATCGGCGGCGTGACGGCGGCGTTCATGGCCGCGGCGTTCCCGCTGATGGCGCACTTGAAACTTGGCCAGCTCGGCGAGAAGGGCAAGCGCGCGGCCGCGATTCAACCGCTGTTGTTTGGCGTGGGCCAGGTGACGTTCGTGGTGGGGCTGGCACTCGCGGGCCTGCACGGCATGGCGCGCAAGGTTTACGGCGCGGAGCAGCAGGTCAGCACAGCGCAACAGCACCTGGGCCTGGCGATCATGGCCATTGGCGGCGTGCTGGCAGTCGCCGGCGGCGGCCTGTTTGTGATTCTGGTGATTTCGGCGTGGCGCAACCGCCAGCGTGCGGAAGCGCCGGTTATGAGGGAGGCTTGATCATGGCAGAAGCAACGACGCAGGACGAAGGACCTCCGCCCGGCACGATCCAGAAAATACTGGACAACCCGTGGCTGCTGCTGGTGCTGGGCATCGTGATACCGACGCTCTCCTATACGGTGTGGGGGCTGGTGGAGTGGTTTCTGCTCAAGCCCGCAGAACTGCCATAAAGCTGGCTTATATTCGGATATTTAGAGAGATTTATCGTGTTAGACCACAACGAGACAACAGGGTTTGACCGCGCCGGCATTCTGGCCGTGTTGGGCGGCGTTCTGCTGTGCGCCTTGGCGGCGGCGCTGCCGCTGGCGTTGATGCCGAAATCGCAGCGCTGCGCCCAAACGCATCTCGCCGGGTTCTGCGACGAGATCGCCGGGCTGTTTGGCGCGAAAACGGACCCGTCTGAAGCACCGTAATGTCACAAGAGGCCGACAAGGCCATGGAGAATGAAATATGAGCATAACTCAGCCTCCCGCCGACTGGTGCGAACCGCCCCATGGCGCAGAGAAAATGTGGATCGGGCTGTCGCTCGTCTGGTGCATCGTGCTTTCCATCGCCATGCCCTATTGGCACCTCAAGGGCAAACAGACCAGTTCCGGCGAGGCGTACAAAGTCGCGCCCGGCGACTTCAACACGCGCACGGAAAAGTTCGTCCAGGCGACACGTACGGGAACGATGGAGGTCACGTACCCCAACCGCGCGCCGGAAAAGGTGCCGGTGTGCGAGCCCGCGCCGGGCAGTGACATCTACCTGATTGGCCGCGCCTGGCGCTGGTATCCCGTGCTCAAGCTGAAAAAGGGCGTGGAGTACCGCCTGCATGTGTCCTCGCTCGATTTCCAGCACGGCCTCTCGGTGCAGGGGGAGCAGGGCCTGAACATGAATTTCCACGTGCTGCCGGGTTATGACCACGTGCTGCGCATCACGCCCACGACCACGGGCGAATTCACCATCATCTGCAATGAATTCTGCGGCGGCGAGCATGCCGACATGCGCGGCAAGATCATTGTCGAATAGCGGGGGACCCCAATGGAAAATTTCCTGCCGAACAAGATGCGCGTCTGCGACACCACCGGGCTGCCGGTGTGCCTCGAAGCCGAGCGCTTCATCAAGCTCAACGCCGTGGCCGCCGTCGTCTCGCTGCTGATCGGCGCGCTCGCCGGCATCACCGTGGCGCTGACGCGCTGGGAAGTCGTGCGTTTTGTGAGCGACCTGACCTATTACCGGGTACTCACATTCCACGGCCTGAACATGCTGATCTTCTGGATTATTTTCATGGAGATCGCGATCCTGTACTTCGCCGGCACCACGCTGTTGAAAAGTCGATTAGCGTCGCCGGCGCTGGCCTGGGTCGGGTTCATACTCATGGCCGGCGGCGCGCTGGCTGTGAATATCACCATTCTTCAGGGCAAGGGCGACGTGCTGATGACGTCCTACCCGCCGCTTGCCGCTGACCCGGTTTTCTATGGCGGCATTGTTTCCTTTGCCGTCGGCACGCTGATTGCCGTCATCAACTTCTTCCTGTGCATCTACATCGCGCGCCGCGACAGGACTTACAAGGGCTCCGTGCCGCTGGTCGTGTTCGGCGCCATTGCCGCCGCGATCATTGCCGTCCTCACGCTGCTGCACGGCGCGGCTATCATGGTGCCGACGTTCCTGGCATCGCTCGGCATCGGCTGGGGCAGCGTTTCAGACATTGACCCCGCTGTTTACCGCCTCGTGTGGTGGGGCCTTGGCCACCCCTCGCAGCAGATCAACGTTGCCGCGCACGTCGCCGTGTGGTACCTGCTGGCCACGCTGACCACGGGCGCACGCCCGCTGAGCCAGTCGGTATGCCGCGTCGCCTTTGTGCTCTACATTCTCTTCATCAACCTGGCCTCGGCGCACCACCTGCTGGTGGACCCGGGTGTGAGCGCGGAATGGAAGATGTGGAATACTTCCTATGCGCTCTACCTGGCGGTACTCGCCTCCATGATTCACGGCTTCACCGTGCCGGCCTCGGTTGAAATTGCCATGCGCAAGAAGGGCTTCAATGAAGGCCTCTTCGGCTGGCTCAAGGCTGCGCCCTGGAAAGACCCGGGCTTCTCCGCGATGTTCCTTTCACTGTTCATCTTCGGCTTTGGCGGCGGCGTGACCGGCGTGACCCTTGGAACGCACCAGATCAATATCATTGCTCACAACACGCTGCGCATTCCCGGCCACTTCCATATGACTGTTGCCGGCGGCACCTCGCTGGCGTTCATGGGCTTGGCCTATTATGTCGTGCCGTTGATCTGGCGCCGCGAATACCCGGTCAAGGCACTCTGCCGCCTGCAGCCCTACATCTTCGCGCTGGGCCTGAGCATGATGGCCATTGGCATGGTCGCGGCGGGCATGCACGGCGCGCCGCGGCGCACTCCGCTGAGCGGCGTCGAGGGCGCAGGGCCGTGGCTGGCACTGCTGGGCATTGGCGGCGTGGTTACTTTCACCGGCGTGCTGATCTTCGTGCTGACGACGGTTGTGGCGGTCTTCTTCGGCAAGTCCAACAAGGGCGGGCCGATTGAGGGCTGGCAGGACATGGAGCGCATGAAGAGCAACCTGGCGCTCATCACCAGCGACTGGCAGCCGAGCAAGACGGGACTCAAGGCCAAAGGCACCGTGGCGCTGGTGCTGCTCTTCATGGCGTGGTTTGCGGTTTATTACTTCGCGAACTGGAAAGCACTGGCCGACGTGTGGCACGTGCGCTAGCCGCAAAGAGAGCTTGGCAGGGCAGGCAGCAACGGGAGACACATCATGCGACACTCCAGGCTCTCATTGTGGGTTTCAGGCGTCAGCCGCGGCTTCCGCGGTTGGCGCTTTGCCGCTTTTTCCCTGACGCTGCTGCTGGCCTACAACCTGTTTGTGCTTGTAGTGCTGTTTGCGCCCGCGCCCAACGCCGAAGTCGGCGAATTTGCAGATAACTTCCGCCAGTGGTGCTTCGGCTACGAAAAGGGCGGCGCCAACATTCACTATGTGATCAATTATTTCGTGGGCCCCATTCTGCTGGGCGGCGTGGTGCTTGGCGTCTGGGGCCGGCAACTGCTCGAAGCCGCGCGCCGCAAGACGCGCGCCTTCGTCCAGCCCGTGGCCGGCGCGCTGCTCGTGGCTGTGCTGGCAGGGGCCGCGCTGGTGGCCATGAGCCCGCCCCGCGCCGAAGCCGCGCCTGACAAGATCCCGGATTTCCCGGCCGATGTCCTGCGCACGGCGCGCAAGCCAGAGCCTTTCGTGCTGGTCAACCAGGCCGGCCAGGAATTCCGTTTGATCGACTGGCGCGAACGCGTGGTGCTGATTACCGGCCATTACTCACATTGCAACAAGACGTGACCGATGATCTTTGCGCAGTTGCGCAGCGTAACCGATGCTTTGTCGCCGGCCGAGCTCAAGCAGCTCACCATCGCCGCGATCACGCTTGACCCCGAGCGCGATGACGTCGCGCGCCTGGCCGCGATCTCGGAATCCCAGAAACTGCCCCTGCCGACATACCAGTTGCTGACGGGCAAGAGCGAAACGGTCAACCACGTGCTCGACAACTACGGCTTCATCCGCAAGCACGACCCGGAGACGGGCGAGATTGACCATAACAACCTCTTCATCGTCATCGATCGCGGCGGTCGCGTGGCATACACCTTCACACTGGGCCAAACGCAGCAGGCATGGCTGATCGAGGCCCTGCATAAGCTGTTGGCCGAGCCTGGGGCACGCCCATGATCGAGGCCGCCCAGCCGCCGGAAACGCAACCGGGTGCGCAGGCGCGCCCGGCCGCGCTTTTCCGTGTGCTGGAGAAAGGTCTGCGCGGCCCGCAGGACATGCTCACGCGCGTCGTGCCCGATGAGCTGAACCTGTTCATGCATCTTGGTGCGGCTGCCAATACCGCGCTCATCATCTCTGCGGTCAGCGGCATTGCCTTGCTGTTCTTTTATGTGCCGGCTGTGGACCAGGCCTATGACTCGCTCACGGGCCCCGTTGCGCTGTTTATTCGCACATTGCACCGCTACAGTTCCGACGCCTGCATGCTGCTGGTTCTATTGCACGTGATCAAAACGTTCGCTCAGGCGAGATTTGTCGGCGCGCGCTGGCTGGCCTGGTTCACCGGCCTGCTTTTGCTTTTCACGCTCTGGATCGATGGCTGGCTCGGCTACTGGATGCTGTGGGATGATGGCGGCGCCGAAACCGCCAAGATGACCGCCGCCATGGTTGATCGGCTGGGGCTGTTCTCCAACCCGCTCTCGCGAGGCTTTGCCTCCCATGGCCTGCTCAACTCGCTGTTGTTCTTCGTGGTGTTCTTCTGCCACATTGCCATTCCGCTGCTGCTGGCCGCCGGCATCTGGCTGCACCTGTTGCGCATCAACAAGCCGCGCCTCTTGACGAACAGGCCTTTGACGCTGGCCCTTATTTTCAGCCTTGTGGCGGTATCTCTCATATTCCCAGCGCCGGCGCGCGGTGAAGCTGACCTTGGCCGCGTCACGGCGCAATACGTGCTCGACCCGTGGTACCAGTTGCCATTGTTATTTTACGAGCGCGTGGGCGAAGGTGCGCTCTGGCTGGCGGCGCTGGCTGCAAGCGTGGCGCTGATTGCCGTGCCCTGGGCATTTGGGCGCCGGCGCCGTCCTGCCGCCAAAGTGAATTCCGAGCGCTGCACGGGCTGCGAGCAGTGCGTCAAGGATTGCCCCTTTGGCGCCAACTCCATGATCCAGCTCAACGGTCGTCGCGTATCCAGCATCGACCCCGACAAATGCACCTCCTGCGGCATCTGTGTGGGCTCCTGCAGCCCCGCGGCCATTGTCCTGCCCGAGTTGCCGCTGCAAGCCGTGCGCGAGAAGATTGACCGCTGGTTTGATGGGAACTCGCACGACGAACTCATATTCCTTTGCCGCGAGGCCTGCGCGGTGCCATCTGCGAATATTTCTGCCGAGGGCACCTATGCTGAGTTGCCCGGCGTGCGCATTATCGAAGTTCCCTGCGCGGGCTTTGTGCACCCGGAACTCGTGCAGCGCGCCCAGCGCCGCGGCGCCAATCGCGTGACGGTGGCGGCCTGCGGCGCGGACCCGCAGTTCAGGCTGGGCGCGCGCTGGACGCAGGATCGCCTCGCCGGCGTGCGCGACCCCGGCGACAAAATCCGCCTGCCGGCCCCTGAGAAATTCAGCCTGCTGCGCCTCTCCGCCTTTGGCCTGCCCGAGCTCAAGCGCGCCACCGTGAAGAAGCCCGCTCGCAGCCGCGCGGCCTGGATCGCCGGGTTCGCGTTCTGGTTTGTGTTCGTAGCGCTTTGCTCGCTGGCGGGCTGGGTGACCCTTGCGCCGGCGCGCGTTCCCCAGAGCGAACTCGTGGTCACGTTCATCCATGCCGGCGAAGTGCTGCCTGACTCGGCCCAGCGCGCCGGCAACGATGTCGCGCCCCACATGCGCGGCGCCCAGACATCACTCGCCAAACGCGCGCCCGTGGCCATGCGCATCTTCGTGGACGGCGCCAAGCTGCTTGAGCGCACCTATGACCCCACCGGGCTTTCTGATGCCGGGCCCAGCAGCGCGCTGGAACGCCTTGAGCTCGCGCCCGGAAGCCACACCGTGCGCGTTGAAATCAATGACACCGGCCTCGAAAACGGCTGGCGCCACCACGAGTCACGCACAGTCCACTTCGCCGAGGGCCGCCGCCATGTGCTGCGCTTTGAAACCGGACGCGGCTTCCACTGGGAGTCGCCATGACCTCGCAGGCGGCCATCATCGCTGCACCTGCCCGCCCCGCTCCGTGGCGCGTGGCGCGCGACCTGCTGGTGCTCACCAAGCCGCGCATCACTTTGAGTTCCACTCTGGCCGCAGCGGCGGGTTTGGCAGCACAAGGGCCGGGCGGCTTCCGTGCTTCAAGCTTGCTGGCGCTGGCAGGCGTATCCCTGACCGTGGCGGCCGCATGCACGTTCAACATGTGGTTGGAGCGCGATACCGATGCGCTGATGGAACGCACCAGCGCGCGCCCATTGCCGGCGCAACGCCTTGAAGCGCGCGCCGCCCTTGGCCAGGCACTCCTGTTGTCGCTTGCGGGCCTCGCCATGGTGATGATCGCGGGAAGTGTGGCGGCCGCAGGTTTGAGCCTGGCAGCTCTGCTGCTTTACTCGTTCGCCTATACCCCGCTCAAACGCATTACTCCGGCCGCAAGCCTCGTTGGCGTCATACCCGGCGCCATGCCGCCGTTGATTGGCGCCGCGTTGTTGGGCACGCCGTCCATGTTGGCATGGACATTGTCGGTTCTGCTTGTGCTTTGGCAGATTCCGCACCTTATGGCGGTCGCGCTGCGCCTGCGGGATCAGTATGCAGTTGCTCGGCTGCATACGTTGCTGGATTGGCTGGGGGAGGCCAGGACGCGCGTGTTGCTTCGCGCGGGGTTTGCTGTGCTTGTTCCGGCCGCGCTCTTGCCGTTGTTGGCGGGTATCAATCACGGTTCGCTGTGGGTGGGGAGCGCGTTCTCTTCGCTCATCGCGCTGTGCGGGCTGGTGAGGTCGCTGACTGATGGGCCCAGTGGCTTCAGAACTCGCTGGTATGTACTGGCAACCGTTCTCTACGTAGTGCCCCTCATCGTTGGTGCTATTCACGCCGGCTTACCAGGGCGCCTGCCCCCGGGCCAAAGCGAGGGCAAGGCCGCCACTGCGGTTGACGCCGTCCACCGCGACTGCGAAACTGAACAGCGAGTGGCACGCATGTAATCGAACTTCGTCTGGGTTTGGCGCGCCGCGCAGTATGAGATCGGCCATGACTGCACTGCTCCAGAACGAAGCCGCGGCCAACGCCCTGTTATCGTTCACGTTCATCCTTGCCTGGGCGGCCTCGGCCATGGTTTTTGGCACACTCGGCGCCTACTTCACGCGCGATGATGCGTTCTCAAAGCCCACGGCGTTCTGCCTCGCCTTGTTGCTGGGGCCGGGCGCCCTTTACCTTGTCTGGAGGGCCAATCAGAGGGCTAAGTTGGCCGCAGAAGAAAAGGTGCGGCAACTCAAACTTGAGTGGCAGGCGCGCGAGGTGCCCGACCACAAGCACGGGCCCTTTGAAGTTGAAGCGCCCAAACTGGAGTTGCCGCCCGACAAGCCGCGCGACAAGAATGTGCCGCTTCCCGGCGTTGCCGAAATTCCCGGCGGGCGCGCATTCGTGCCGCCGCGCATGACCCATGCCGCGCCGGCAGCTCAGGCAGGGCAGATCGAGGCCCTGTCGCAGGATGAACTCAAGCGCCAAGACCAGTCCAGCGCGCCCTGGGCGGCATCTCCCTTCAAGCGCGAAAAACAGGGGCCGCTATGAACGCGCTGCTGTTTACCGGCATCTTTGTTGTCGATGTGTTCATCGGGCTTTACTTCTGCTCGCACGTGATCTGCGGCGTATACGCGCCCTTTGTCAGCCATGACAACCACCTTCGCCCTATGGTCGCACGTGCTCTTGGTTTTTTCGGCGGGCCTCTGGGAGTCTGGTTGGTTGTTTGGCTCAACCGCAGAGAGCATCAGGCGCGCCTGCACGATGCCGGGCAGCTGCGCACGGATTTCAAACGCGACACCAATCCATTCTTCAAGAGCGGCGGCAGAGCGGCAGACCCGCCGCCCGCTGACGACACCGCGCCCGCCCAGAGCGTGCATGCGCCCGGGGCTTTCACAGTGCCCAAATCGGGCACATGGCTTGAGCGCGAGGAGCAGGCCCGCAAGCAAGACCCGCCCGCTTGACATGGCCGCGCTCTTTTCCAACGTAGCCCGACCAAACGGAGACGCGGCCATGAGCGAGCAAGTCAAAAACCTGATCAACGGAAAGTGGCAGACACCCGCCGATAAGAAAGCCAAAAGGTACGTCCGCAACGATCCCGGCAACGGCGAAGAAGTGAGCTGGTACTTGATGTCCGGCGTCGAGGATGTCAACGCCGCAGTGGCGGCAGCGAAAGCCGCGTTTCCGGCCTGGCGCGATACGCCCCAGCCCAAGCGCGGCGAAGTCATTTACGCCTGCGCCGAGATTGCCAAGAAGCGCAAAGAAGACATCGCACAACTCATGACGCGCGAAATGGGCAAACCCATTGCCGAAGCGCGCGGCGACGTGCAGGAAGCCATCGACATGGGCTACTACATCGCCGCCGAAGGCCGCCGCGCCTGGGGCCACCAGATTCCCAGCGAGCTGCCCAACAAGCGCATGTACACCATGCGCCAGCCCCTGGGCGTGTGCGGCTTGATCACACCCTGGAACTTCCCGGTCGCGATCCCCACGTGGAAGACGTACCCGGCGCTATTGATGGGCAACACGGTCGTGTTCAAACCCGCCGGAGAAACCAGCCTGCTGGGCCAGAAGTTCGCAGAGATCTTGATTGAGGCCGGCGTGCCAGCGGGCGTGTTTAACATGGTTGTCGGCAGCGGCAGCGTGATTGGCGATGCGCTCGTGAATCACAAAGATATCCGCATGATCAGCTTCACGGGCTCGACGGAAACGGGCCTGGGGATTGCGAGCAAATGCGCGCCGCTCAACAAGCGCGTCTCGCTTGAGATGGGCGGCAAGAATCCCGTCGTGATTATGGACGACGCCGACCTCGAACTCGCGATGCACGCCGTGCTCTGGTGCGCCTATGGCACCACGGGCCAGCGCTGCACGGCCTGTTCGCGCGTGATCGTGCACGAAAAAGTGCATGACAAGTTTTTGAAAATGCTCGTCGAGGGCGCCAAAAAACTCAAAGTAGGCCACGGCAGCAAGCCGGATAGTTTCCTGGGCGCGGTCGTGAACGAAAAGCAGTTGAAGTCAATTCACGGCTACGTCGAAATCGGCATCAAAGAAGGCGCCAAACTCGAATGCGGCGGCGAGCCGCTCACCAAGGGTGAACACGCCAAGGGCCATTTCTATCCGCCCACGGTGTTCAGCGGCGTGACGAGCAAGATGCGCATCTTCAAAGAAGAAATCTTCGGCCCCGTGCTCGCCGTGATCAAGGCCAAGAGCTACGAAGACGCGATCGCGCTCGCCAACGACACCGAATACGGCCTGAGCACCAGCTTCTTCTCGCGCGACGTGAACCTGTGCCACCGAGCCTCGCTCGAACTCGAATCCGGCCTCTGCTACATCAACGCCGGAACGACCGGCGCCGAAGTCAGCACTCCGTTCGGCGGCTGGAAAAACACCGGCAACGGCCACCGAGAAGGCGGGCCCACGGTCATCGAAGCGTTCAGCGATATCAAAACGGTGATCTGCGATTACTCAGGCAAAGTGCAGCGCGCGCAGATCGACAACAACTAAGGCAAAGCCATGTCCTCAAAAGACAACGCCGCCATTTCGAAACTGGCCAAGGTGTTCAGGAAGCTTGGAGCAAACGATCCAGAGGGTTGGGCTAAATCTCAGGTCAGTGAGGGAATACCCCAACTCGCACGCTTCGCATTCCTCAAAGCTGCCTGGCAGGAAATCGTCGATGATGCAGATGCAAGCTGGATTTCGAGTGACGTCGAGGAATACGAACAGCGGCCAGATGCCCCCTATTCCGGCGCGGGTCGCGCTCTCAAACGCATGAAGCAACTTGGTGTGAACGAAAATGACATCGTCGACCTCGTCCGTGCGAAGCAAGCCAACCTGCTTTTCAATTTTTGCTCCTTACTTGATGGCGCATCCATACCGGAGTTCATGGAGGAAATTGAATCGCAGGTAGCGTGGGTACTGATGAACATTCCTGAGTCTGGCGTTGAAGAACCAAAAGCCATCGGCGGGTTACTCGAAAGCGTCCTTGAAACAGACCCCAGCGGCCGGGAAATGAGACCTCGTCCTGAATCACCCAAGCGCAAGACTTGATCCACGGATTTCACGGATAGACACGGATACAACAGGTTTCTATCCGTGAAATCCGTGGACCACGCCGTTGTCGTTCCGCGCCTGCTCTCGAAGTGACAAACCATTTACACGCTTTCCGTGAAACGCGGGGGCCTGCATTGCGTTACTAGTTCATGTACTCCTCCCCCATTGCGAGAGAAACCATGAACACGTATCGCTCCAAGGCCCTGCTTGCCTGCGCCTCTACCGTCGGCATCAGCGCCTTGCTCTTTGGCTGTGTTTCCGCCCGAGAGCCTGATCCCAAAGTCAAACCGGACACAGGCAAAACTGACACCTCGAAAACCGACACCTCGAAATCCGGCAGCTCGCTGATTTCGCACAACCTGCCCGAGCCCAAGCCCATTTCCAGCTTCATGCTCAAGGGCGTTGACTATCTCGTCAAAGCCCAGCACGAAAGCGGCGGCTGGGGCGGCGGCACGCACGACCACCAGGAAGTTCGCGACCCCCACGCCGTCAAAGCCGACCCGGCCACGACCGCGTTTGCGCTCATGGCGCTGATGCGCGCGGGCCACC
This sequence comes from Planctomycetota bacterium, assembly GCA_020845475.1. Classification (GTDB taxonomy): domain Bacteria; phylum Planctomycetota; class UBA8742; order UBA2392; family UBA2392; genus UBA2392. The sequence goes on along the minus strand of JADLFN010000046.1, from coordinate 120,646 downwards.
GGCCCTTTGAGGGCACACAGAAAGATGTCGTGTTACGCGGCACGAAGTTCCTGATCGCCGTCGTCGAAGACGCCAGCCCCGAGGGCCCCAAGATCACCACGCTCGAAAACACCCAGCCGCAGATCAAGCTTGGCCCGTATATCGACACCTCCATGGCCTCGCAGTTTCTCTCGCGCGTGCTGCCTTTCCTCGAAAAGGATGCTGCACTCAAAAAGCGCGCTGAAGCCGCGCTGGATAAGTGCCTCAAGAAGATCGAGAAATCCCAGAAGGAAGACGGCTCATGGAATCACGGTGGCTGGGCGCCGGGGCTGCAATCCTCGATGATGAACCAGGCGCTGGAACTGGGAGACCTCGCGGGCCGCAGTGTCAGCAAGGTTCAGCTTGAGAAGTCGCGCGCTTATCAGCGCACCAACGTGAATGCCGCAACAGGCGAGGTCACCTCTGACGCCTCGGCCGGTGTTGCACTCTACGGCGGCGCTGGCGGCCAACGCGGCGCGGCTAAGGACTCGAATGAAGCCGAACTCGCGATCAAATACGCTATCGAAGCAGGCAAGCTGCCCAAGGACGCCAAAGTCACCGAGGAAAACCTGAAAGTGGCCGGCTTCAAGCAGGAGCAAGCCGCGCAGAAGGCGCAGGCCTGGGCGCAGAACGACGTGATGACGCGCAAGCTCGATGACGAGAACTATCTCTCCGGCTTTGGAAACAACGGCGGCGAAGAGTTCATCAGCTTCATGATGATCAGTGAATCCATGGTCATCACCGGCGGCAAGAAATGGGATGACTGGACCGCCAAGCTCCACACCATGTTCGAGAAAATCCAGAACGCCGACGGAAGCTGGAACGGCCACCACTGCATCACCAGCCCTGTCGTGTGCACGGCGGCAGCGCTGCTGTGCCTGACGGCCGACCGCGACGTGCACGTGCGGCTTGATGATCTCGCGGCCATCACAGCGGACAAGAAGTAACATCGCATCATTGACTGGCGAACCGTAGGGGCGACATATATGTCGCCCCTACAACAGTTTGGCAGGCGTTCTTTGAAGGCGCTGACAATATCCGTTGTCGTCCTGCTTCTCGCGGGCTGCGTCGCGCGAGAGCCTGCACGCACAACGCCGCCCAGGCTCGACGCGCTCTCGCGTGCCTGCCGTTTTCTGTGGAGCCAGCAAAGCGCCGACGGCGGCTGGCACAGCGAAACTTACGGCCTGATGCGCTCGGGCCAGTCGCTCACGCCCTACGTGCTGCACGCACTATTGCGGACGGCCGAAGAATTTCGCGAGGAGCCGCAGGGTGCTCGCGATCGCGCGCTGGCGTTCATTCGCGCCAACGTGAACGCGGACGGCGCGCTGGGCATGGCCGACAAAATGGTCATGGATTATCCCACGCACGCCACGTCATTCGCCATTCGCTGCCTCGTGCTCGCCGGCAACAAGCAGGATCGCGCGCTGATTGATCGCATGTGCGATTGGCTGGCGCGCCACCAGTTCACCGAGCAGCTCGGCTTTGAACCGGCGCACGTTGCCTATGGCGGATTTGGCTTTGGCGGCGTGGGCGTTTCGCCCCAGCGCACGGGCGTGATGGACGTGGTGCACACGCGCAACGCGCTGCAGGCGCTGCGTGAAGCGGGCCGCTCAAGCGATGCGATCTGCAAAGCCGCGCAGATTTTCCTGCGCATGGTGCAGCGCCACCCCGACGACAAACGCGCGCAGCCCGCCGTGCCCGGCGAGCCCGAGGGCACGCAGGCCAACACCTATGACGGCGGCTTCTATTTCTCGCCGGCGTTTCTGGCCATGAACAAGGGACTCTATGAGAGCGCGCGCGACGGCAAGGCCGCCTATTTTCGCAGCTACGCCACGGCCACGAGCGACGGCCTGCTGGCGTTGCTTGCGGCGGGCGTTGCGGCCAGTGACTCGCGCGTAATTGACGCGCAGCAGTGGTTGCTGGCGCGCCCGGAATACGAAACCACGGCGGGTCTGCCGCCCGATGCACCCACACCCTGGGGCGAGGCCATGTTCCATTATCACCTCGCAACGCGCGCCGAAGCCCTGGCCGCAATGAACGCTCCCGGCAACTGGCGCCAGAAAACGCGCGAAGTGCTCAAGCCACGCCAAAGAGCAGATGGCAGCTACCGCAACGAAAACACACCATTGATGAAGGAAGACGATCCGCTTCTGTGCACGGCGATCACCGTGAATGCTTTGCTCCGCTGCACGTCCTGATCAAAGCTACTTTCTTGCCTGCGCGACAATGGCCTCGGCGGCCACGCGGCCGGTTTCTATGGCTCCGTTGAGGAAGCCCTGGAAATCGTGCGAGCAGTGTTCGCCGGCGAAGTAAATGTTGTTCTCCGGTGTGGCTTCGTGGCCCCGGATGCTTGTCCACTGACCCACTTTGTAAGCCGAGTAGCCGGCCTTTGCGAACGGGTGCGTGGGCCAGTGCATGCGCTGGAAGTGGCCGTTGAACTCGGCGCTGGCGCCTTTGAACACCGCATCGAGGCTGGGCAGCAGCTTATCCAGTGCTTCGCGCGGTGTGCCTTCGCCCAGCTTTTGCGCCGTCGTGCCGCCGGAATAAAACGTGATGCCGCCAGCCTCGCCGCCGATCATGCGCGCGTTATCCCATGCCATCTGAAACGGTAGATCGCTGAACACGTAGCCCGCCGAGCCCTGCTTGCGCCACGGCCGCGTCTTGGTGCCGAACATGACTTTGCAGTTTGCGCCGTAGCCCAGTTCCTTGATGGCTTTTTGTTTCTCGGGCGAGAAATCGCAGTACAGGTCCACCTCGCGCAGCGTGGTGAAGGGCAGCGCCAGCACCACGAAATCGGCCTCGGTGTCGCCGCGCTCAAAGTAAATCGCCCAGCGCGAGCCGCGCTTTTGCATGCGCACAAGTTTGCGCCCGGTTTCGAGCTGCCCCTGCAGGCGCTCGCACAGCGCATCGGCGAGCTTCTGGTTGCCGCCCTTGATCTTGAAGCGCTCGTCACTGTCGCCGAATACTTTGAAACCCTTGCTGGTGTCGAGGTCGAGCATCGTCACAAAATTCAGCGCCGATTGCTCGATGGTGTCGAGGCCATACTCCGTGACAAACGCGCAATCCACCAGCGAACGCAGCCAGCCCTCGCACTTCACCTGGTTGAGATAACGCGTCAGCGAAAGCTTGTCGAGCTGCGCAAAGCGCGGCGACTTTTCATCGGCGCTCAACTCAAAATCCGTGCGCAGCATGGGCACGATGCGCTTGAACTCCTCGATCAACTCCGTCTCCGAGCGGCGCTTGCCCTCGGCAAACCAGGTTTCTTCCTCCAGGCCGTGGTCGGAGGCTTTGTCAAGCAATTCGAGCTCGAACTCGCGGCACAGATCGAGGATTTCCTTGTGCGTCGAATCCATGAACTCACCGCCAATCTCCGTGTAGAGCCCTTCGCCCAGCACGTCGTGCTTGGTGAAACAGCGCCCGCCAAATCTCTGCGCGGCTTCGTAGACCGTGGCGCGGAGGCCCTTCTTTTTGAGTTGGTAGGCGCAGTTCAGGCCCGCAAGGCCGCCGCCGATGATCGCCACCTTGGGCGCGTTCTTCATTTCCGGCGTGTCGTTTGTCGGGGCGCTCGCGCAGCTTCCCAGTACGGCCGCAGTGCTCGCAGCCGCGCCAAGTTGCAGGAAGCGGCGGCGCGAAATCTCGGGCAAAGCGGAGAGGCGCGCAAGTTGCGCGGCGCGGCGAACGCGGGAGAAAAGCGGGCTGTGGGACATGGTTGCTCCTTGGTGCGCACATCCTAGTGCCCGGCTCTCAACAACTACAAAGGCATTTACCACAGAGAGCACAGAGCCCGCAGAGAACAGTTGGAATTGGCTTGGTATGTCTCTGTGCACTCTGTGTGCTCTGTGGTGAAAATGTTTGAAGGGTTGCCGCGCGCGCTCTCGCCGCTAAATTGCGTGCATTCAGGAGAGTGCCATGCAGCCATTCAAGAACGAGCCGATAACCACTGTCTGGACCGACGAGCGCAAGCGCTCCATGCACGCGGGCTTTGTCAAGGTGCGCGAGCGCGCCAAGGACATCCGCCCCCTGCGCGTCAACGGCTCGCTGGACACCGACGGCCCGACAATCGAGCGCTTCAACCCCAGCAATACCAAAGAGCTGCTCGGCCGCTGCATCGCCGCCAGCGCGGGAATCACCAAAGCGGCTGTCGACGGCGCGCACCAGACCTTCATGAATTTCTGGCGCAAGACCGACCCGATGTTCCGCGTGCGCATTGTGCTGCGCACCGCGCAACTGCTGCGCAAGTACCGCGACGAATTCAACGCCTATCTCGTGCTTGAAGCGGGCAAGAGCTGGACCGAGGCCGACGGCGACACCGCCGAGGCTATCGATTTCTGCGAGTTCTACGCGCGCGAGGATGTTCGCCTGCAAGTCGAGAAACAGCCGCTGACCGAGCTGCCCGACGAAGAAAACGAGCTGTACTACATTCCCATCGGCGTGGTCGCCGTCATCCCGCCGTGGAACTTCCCGCTCGCCATCATGGCGGGCATGACCGTGGCCGCGATCGTGAGCGGCAATACGGTGTGCCTGAAACCGGCAAGCAATACGCCGCTCGTAGCCGCGCGCTTTGTCGAGATTTTGGAAGAAGCGGGCCTGCCGCCGGGCGTGCTGAATTTCGTGCCGGGCTCAGGCTCCGAAGTCGGCAACACGCTGGTGCAGCACCCGCTCACACGCGCCGTGGCGTTTACGGGCAGCAAAGGCGTGGGGCTGGGCATTTCCGAATGGTGCGGCAAGGTCGTACCCGGGCAGATCTGGATCAAGCGTGCGATCCTGGAGATGGGCGGCAAGGACGCGATGCTGATTGACGAAAACAGCGATTACGAATCAGCGTTGGCGGCAATTCATTCCGCGGCCTGGGGTTTCCAAGGGCAGAAGTGCAGCGCGTGCTCGCGTGCGATTTTCGTGGGCAAGAGCTACGACGCGATCGTGCCGCGCCTCGTCGAGCGCGCAAAACAGATCAAGCTTGGCCCCGTGGAGGACGTCGAGAATTTCATGGGCCCCGTGATCGACGCCAAGGCCAAGGGCACGATCATGAGTTACATCGAAATCGGCAAGAAAGAGGGCAAGCTGCTCGTCGGCGGCGAAGCCGGGCCGGCAGACGGTCACTTCGTGAAGCCGACAATCTTCGGCGAAGTGCAACCCGACGCGCGCATCCATTGCGAAGAAATCTTCGGCCCCGTGCTCGCCTGCATGCGCGTGAAGGATTTCCAGCAGGGTTTAGACATCGTGAACAGCAGCGAATACGGCCTGACAGGCGCGGCTTACTCACGCTCGCGCGAAAATCTGGAGCTGGCGCGCCGCGACTTCCACGTAGGCAACCTGTACCTCAACCGCAAATGCACGGGAGCCCTCGTCGGAGCCCAACCCTTCGGCGGTTTCAACATGTCCGGAACCGACAGCAAAGCCGGCGGCCGCGATTACTTGCTCCTGTTCACGCAGGCAAAGGTGGTGAGCGACAAGCTGGATTACTGATTTCGACTCGCCCTATCGTTGAGACATTAAATTGGCGACGAACTCTCTTGCTTCTTTGAGCTCGGGTGCCTTGAGAATGTCTCGAATGGAAAGTACTTCAGACACCCACTTAACGCCGTGGTTGGAGACAGTTCTATCCCACGATTCCAATTGCCCAACGGGCACAACGTGAATACCTACTGTCCTAAGCTTTGTAATCAACCGTACTGCGGCTTCTTGCGGTTGACCGGAGGGGATGGCAGCCAGGCCTGCAGTCTTCACGTCGTCCCACTTGCTCTTGAACTTTGTTGCCTCTCGAATGCGTTCTGATTGATCTCTGCTGATTTGACCCGCGCTGCCAACCGGCAGAACACGGTCAATGACGCTGCGAACCTCCTTTATCTTGGGGGCGGCTGACCCCTTCGTCAAACTATCTCCTAGTATCTTCCAGTCTCTTTCAAATTCTGACCAAAGAGCCCCCATGGACTCTATGAGGTCTCGAAGGTTTCTCTGATTTGCGAAGACATCTATGTCGACGACCGCTCGCGCGGGAACACCGAACTCGCGAAGACTGCTTACGATTTTTGGTATCCGGTCTTTGCCACCACCCCAAGTAAAGAGTGCATGCGTCCTCTTGGTGTCGGAAGTACCTTCAAGCAGAGACTCGGCCACCGCGCCGTAGAAGCGACAATCCGTATCCGCTTCGCAAACGATCGCTACATCATGAAAGAGCGCATCCAAAACGTTTGAGTGTCGCAACAACGGATTGCTCAAGTGGGCGTTCATCTTTCCAAGCCTGAGCGCTTTTGCCCTGTTTACCGCACCGTCACGCGTAATACGGACGATAACCACGTTCTGCGCACTTGAATCAAGTACTCCTCGTAGGAAGTCGCTGCTGTGGGTAGCTATAAAAAGCTGGAAGGGCTGTTTTGAACCACGCCAGGCCTCCTTGAGCTGCGTGTTCTGGCACAGGAGTTTGCCCAGATATCGCGCGTGCGGAGGGTGTAGAAATACCTCAGGCTCATCAATCAGCCGAATGAATGCTCCTGAAGTGGTCGCCGCAAGTACGCAACCGATAAAACTTTTCACTCCATCACCCTGTTCGGACAGCAACGGCAATTTGAAAAGCCTACTCCGGTAGCTCGCTGACGATCTGTCCTCACGCTTTGTGCGCGTCGGCGCGACGCCGCAGTATACGTGGACGCGATTTGTCGGGCCCCTATCCACTACAATTGGAAAACCGAATGCCTCTTGTGTTATCTCACTAACTCGATTTTCGAGCTCTTCGAACTGAAGGAGATACTGAAGCGGTTGGGAGGGTGGTTGCCGGAGCACGTCGTAAGCTGATGTTTCGTTCGCAGTTTGTAGGCGCTGCAGAGCCCCGCTTTGCGAACAAAGAAATGCGGCAAGCGCCCCCAAGTTGCGACGGTCGCGGTGCCCCTGCCACGCAGACGTTAGTTGACTTTCGGAAGCACTTGCGCCGAATCTCTGGTACTTGGTCTCTTTCCCCCATTCCGCAAAGTGGAAAACGTTCTCCTTCATCCACGACCACAACTCTGGCTTGGTTGCAGGAAACTCCCAATCAACTCTTTTCAGCACATGACGCGGCCTACCGTCAGATAGTGCCGTGAACACCTCGTTGAGCGCAGTTGTTTTCCCTGCGTTGTTTGGCCCAACAAACACGACGACCGAATTTGGCTTCAAGTCGATGGTGTCCCCACCACTGAACGTAAGGGAAGAAATGGACAAGCAGACCGGCATATACGCTCCATTGGAATTGTAACGTACTTGCGGTACGCAACGCGCGAATCACGTTACATCTGCATTGCTTTCAACCCAATGCCGATCACTTGTATTGCGTAGTACTTGGAGGACGCTTTGGCATCCATCATGTTGCAACAGTTGCGCCTCCATTTTCCCCCGTTCAGCTTTCACCTGACATTGCTCCCCTGTGCCCTGTTTGGTAGGGGCATGTTGTCGGGTTTGTGCCGGGCGAACGGGGTTTCGCCTTTGGGGTCGCTCCAGCCTGCGGAGCAGGCGGCGTGAAATAGCGATGGGCCCGTCGAGAACCTCGGGGCAGGCGGAAGCCCATCGATCTGGGAAGGCCTTTGGTTGCAGCCCGCGGCGCGGGCGACGCTTGGTGTGCCGCGTGCACGTTCTGCGTCGCCCGCTTCGCGGGCTCTCGTCCGGGGCTCGCGTTTCCGAGGGGCTTTTGCCCCTCGCTACTTTTCGTCGCCCGCTCTGCGGGCTTGAACACCAGGAATTTGCTGCTCCACATGTTGCTAGGTAGGGACGACCCATGGGTCGCTCCTACAGGTTGGAAATGGGCCGGCCCGTGGTGTGACATTCGTCCATGCGGGTATCTTGCTTGCTTGTTTGGACTTACAACTTTCTTTCGATTTCTGCGCTGAATCTGTACCCATTTTATTCATGGGTTGAGGGGCTTCTTTGGCCTCGGTGGAGGAACCCATGGCTAACCATTATCGCAAGTTGGATGACGACGCTGTAGCCGCGCCTGTTTCGATTCCCGCCTCGCCCGCGCCCGTAGCCGCGCCTGTTTCGGAGCCTGCGGCGATTCCGGAGTCTTTGTTCGTTGATCCGCGTGTCGATCTGGTTTCGGCCGCGATTCAGAAATTGTTCGTGGCCAAGGGCGGCGCGGATATTGAGCTGCAAATTGATCTTGCGCGCCAGAACGTTCAAAACGCGCTGGCCTGCCGCCGCGCCGAAGCCGCGCGTTTGGCGGCCAATCCCAACGCGATGCGCGAAAAGGGCGAGCGCCCGCTGGTGACGGTCAGCGAAGATCGCCTGCACTCGCGCGAACTGACGAGGCTGCTTGACCAGCGCGAATCGCTGCGGCTGCAGTGCCGCAATATGATTCATGAAACGCTGCACCGCATGCAGCCGCGCACGGAGCAGGAGTGGGCCAAAGCGATCGAGGCAGCGACAAGAGATATCGACGACGTTGGCAACATGCTGGCGGCGGGCAAGCGCGAGGAGGAGCACCGCGAAGAGCACCTGGCGGTGCTCAAGGCGACGACGCAATTCATCAAGAGCGACGCCTACAAGATGGTCAACGGCGTGCACCGCGAGGAACTCATGGCCGCGCTGAAAAAGTGCGACCTGCAGGCCATTGTGCACGTGTTTGAAAAGCTTGCGCCCGCCGCGCGCGATGCCTTTGACGAACAGGTAAGGAAGCAACTGAACCGCGCGGCTTAGCGCGCGGCGAGGTTGTTCACCGGCCAAGGTCGTCGCGTTGTTTGCAGGGCCGCGCTAGACTCTGGCGATGCGCGTAATCGGGCATTCGCAGCGTTGTTTCATTGTGGCGGAAGCGGGCGTCAACCATGGCGGCGAGCTGAAGGCGGCTCTGGCGCTTGTGGATGCGGCGCGGCAATCGGGGGCGGATTGCGTCAAGTTTCGCGCCTACAAGAGCGAGCTGATGGTGGGCAAGTCGGTGCCCCGCTCGGAACTTCATGCGGGTGAGGGCACGGAGCGCGATTGGTTTGCGCGCCACGAGCTTTCTGAAAGCGACCTGGGCGCAATCAAGAAGCGCTGCGAGCAGATGAGCGTTGAGTTCTGCGCGAGCGTCTTTGATTTGCCCAGCGTGGAAGCGGTGGTCCGGCTGGGTGCGCAACTGCTGAAGATTCCGTCGGCGGAAATAACTAATCGCGCGCTTGTTGAGGCCTGCGCGCGAAGCGGCCTGCCCTGTCTCATTTCTACGGGCGCGGCCTCGGCTGCCGAGATTTCGCGCGTGATCGGCTGGCACCGCCTGGCGGCGCGCGGAGGCAACTCCGGCTACGAGTTTGAGGGCGGCGGGCGCGCGGCCTTGCTTCACTGCGTTACGGGCTATCCGGCGCCGGCGACTCAGACCAACCTGCGCGCGATTTACCGGTTGCGCACCACGCAACACGTGCCGATTGGCTACTCCGACCACGCGGACACGACGCATCTTGTGCCGCTGGCGGTGGCCGCGGGCGCCTGCGTTGCGCAAAAGGCGCTTGCGCTGAAACGAGACGGCACGCCGCAGCGAGCAGTCAGCGCTCTGCCCGATGAGTTTGCGGCCATGGTCGGGCAGGTGCGCGAGATTGAGCAAGCACTGGGTGACGGACGCAAGCGCGCCATGCCCGTGGAGCAACCGCTGCCCGCGCAAATGCGCAAGGCAGTGGTAGCCGCGCGCGGCTTGCGTAAGGGTGAAAAGCTGGCGGTGGGGGATCTTGCGCTGAAGCGACCGGGCCGCGAAATGCAAGGCGTTGTGCCACAGGATCTTCCAAGAGTTGTGGGGAAAACGCTGTTGTGCGACGTGGCGGAGGAGGCACCCCTGCGTTGGGAGTTTCTCGCGGGCCAGGAAGCGGAAGAGCCCAGCTGGTTCGGAACCAAGCCCCCGCGAGAAAAGCCGGCCAACTCATAGGCAAGAAGATTGCTCGCGCTTGCGGGCCAGAGCTTCAAATGCCCAGGCCACCTGTGCGTAGCCGGCCTGCATGACGCTGGCCAACTCCTGGGCGGGATTAGTCATCGCATAACTCACAACCGCGGGGCGCGGTTCGCTGCTGCGCGAAGCGCTGAAATGCGCCTCCCGGGCGCGCTCGAACTCCGCCTGGTAGATAGCGATCTGACGTTCTTGCTCGGCACGCACGCGGGCGATTGCGTCGCTTTGTTTCTTGATAATGGCTTCAACTTCCTCGCGCTGGCGGCGTTTGGCGTCTTGCGCCTGTCGCTCCAGTTCCCGAGATCTGGAATCACGAAGGGTTTCGATGTCGGCGGAGGTTGCATGCGCCATCTCCCGGAGTTCGCGCGACTCCTGATGCGCCACGATTTGAAGACCGGTGTTGGCCTGCGCTGCCAGTCGGCGCGCCTCCGTTGCGGCGCGTTGGCGCTCTTGATCAATGCGCGCTTGTTCGATCTTGAGTTCCGCTTGGTGATGCGCGAAATCAAGGCCGCTTGGGTGTTCGTGCCGGTTCAGGGTGTAGTCGCCACGTTTCTTGCGCAGGATGAGCCAGCACAACACCAACAGCACCGCGGCGACGCCACCGAATCCGATCCAGATTTCGCTTAACAGCAGCATGCTTATCCCAAAGGGAAGGCCGCGCCACAGGCCATACAATTCTTCCGACCTGCCGCGCGGGGAGCGTGGCATGAAGGGCATACGTTGCTGGGCGAAGGTGGTGGCTGAGGTTGGGCAGGAACGGGTTGGCCGTGGGCGTGCGGCAAAGGGCCTCTCGGCTGACGCGGTGGTAACGGCCGAGGGACCACCGGCTTATTGAAGATGCGATCGTGGCGCAGGATCGGCGCCATTCGTACGCCCGCGTAAAGAAACAGGAACCCGGCAAAGAACGCGGCGATCTTGTTGCTGTCGTGTTCTTCGGCCTTCATCATGGCCCACCATCCGAACAAGACCTGGATTACGAGCGAGCCAAAAAGGGAAAACACCAGAACGCCCCAGTTGATGGGTTCTTCCGCGCCGGTGTAGGTGTCCACATGTTCAAAGGGCGTGGACTGCGCCAATGTGAGCAAGAGCTGCATCAATAGATCGCGCGCGAGTTGGAAAGACCGAAATCAGCAGTGAACTGAAAGACCAGCAACACAGCCAGCGAAGTAACAATGATGCCTGAAACCAGGTAAACAACGCGTTTTCGCGAGCGCGCGGTGCGCGGAACGAAAATCGCGAGGGCGCCCAGCATGACGCCGCCCAACAGCCAGGGGCGCGCAAGCACTTGATCGCCCAGGCCCTGCGATGTTGAAACAACCGCAAACTTCACATGCCACCAGACTTGCTCAAGGACCGGGTCCGTTTCCGGCGGCGTTTTGGCCAGGGCCCCCTTTGCGCCCCGCAGCATGTAGCCCCAGATGCCGATCAGGATTGCCGCTTCGAGAACAGTCAGAATGTAGTAGTAAAGAGCCTCAGGCAGGCGGGCGGAAGGCGCGTCAGGATCGGGCTTGGCGGGCCTGTCGCCCTGGAGCATTTTGGCGATCTGCTCGTCACTGATTTTGGCGATTTGGGTTTTTTCTTCGGTCACGACACTGGACCTTTTGAAGGCGGCGCGCGTTTAATAGCTTCAATATAGCAAGCCATGAGCGAAACGACGCCCCAACCGCAGCCAGCCTCGCCTTCCCCCGGGAATTCGGCCCGTATTGACCCGATGGTGGGCAAGCGTCTGGCCAGCTACGAAATCCTCTCGCGCGTGGCGCGCGGGGGCATGGGCGTGGTTTATCGCGCGCGCCACGTTTACATCGACCGGATTGTGGCGCTAAAAGTGCTCGACCCGGCACTGGCCGAGCGCAAGGATCTGATCGAGCGTTTTCGCACCGAGGCGCAAAGCCTGGCGCGCGTCGAGCACGAAAACGTCATCAAGGTGATCGACATCCTCGAAGAAAAGAACGTTCACTTCATCGTGATGGACTTCGCTGAAGGCGTAAACCTGCGAGTTCTTGTGAAGGAAAAGGGCCCATTGCAGCCCGCTGAGCTTTTGTCAGTTGCGCGCCAGAGCTCTGATGCGCTCTATGCGGCGCACAAGCAGGGCATCCTGCACCGCGACATCAAGCCGGAGAACCTGATTTTGTCGTCGCGTGGGCGCTGCAAACTGACTGACTTCGGGTTGGCCGGCGATCTGCGGCTTATAGCGGAGGGGCATGAGGGCCCGCTCAACTTCGGCACACCCGCTTACGCCGCCCCGGAAGTGCTGCGCCGCATGACGCCTGACCCACGCTCGGACATTTTTGCCTGGGGCGCAACGATGTATCACCTCGCGACGGGTGAGCCGCCCTTTGGCGCCACGGGTGCGCAGCAGATTCAACTGCGCCAGAAGCAGGGAGCCGAGTTGCTCGAGGCGCGTCGGCCGGATTTGCCGCGCTCGTTGTGCGCGTTGATACAGGACGCAATGGCCTTTCACCCCGCCGAACGGCCCGCCGATTTTCGCGAGGTACTTGAACGACTGCCCAGGCGCGTTCACGCTACCAGTGCGGATACAGGCGCGCCGACCACCGGCTTACTCACCAGCACGGTGCCCACAGAGCCGCGCGTTGATGCCACCCGCATGGCCGGCATGGTGGGTGCGCTTGTCGCTGTCGGCGCTTTGATTACGCTCGCAGTTGTGTTGTGGGTGAAATTCGGCAAGAGCGAAGAGGCCGTGGCCTTCAACAGCTCCAACACGCCCGTTGTCAACGCCCCGATCAACGTTGCGTCATCCAATAACCGCCCCGTGGTGAGCCCGCCTTCGAACGCAGGCCACACGCCCACTTTCACACCTGAAGAGGACGCCTTCAACGGCGCGGAACTGGACAGCCGTGACGCACTGTCCCGCGCTGATTTCAAGCGCGCCTATGATGCGTGGGACAGTTTCGTCAGATCTTACCCGCAGAGCGCAATGGCCGGAAAGGCGCGCGGCGCGCGCGATGAAGTGGTGCGGCGTGTGACAGAGCGGCGTGATCTTGAGTTCAAGGCGGCTGAGACGGCTGCGGGCAAAGCACTGCTGGAGAATCGCACGGCCGATGCGCTCGCAATCTGGGAGAAGTTCCCGGCGGAACTGCTGGTCGCGTTGTTCAGCGGCGAAAATGACGCGCTCGTTTCCCGCGTCGAGGCGCAAAAGACTGCCGTTAAGGCGCGCGAGGCCGATGACCTGGCCACCGTCATGGAAAAATCTCAGCGCTTGCGTGACCAGGACAAGCTTCTTGATGAGCGCGAACTTCTGGACGGCTGTTTGGCAGGCCGCACCAGTGCCACACAGGAAACGGTGCGCGCGCGCCTGACCCAGTTGCGCCAGTTGCTGGAGTCGCGGCACCAGGCTGCCCTCGACCAAGTCGAGGCGCAGCGAAAGCGCACGGGTCCGCTGCGCGGTGAGGCCGCGCGCAAAGCCGCGCTGGGGCTTGACGCGATGTCACTGGAGATCGCTAACCGGCGCTGGAGCAAAGTAGCGGAAGGTCTGCGCGTGCTGGTCAGCGATTGCAAAGACAACCTGGTCAGCAAGCTGCTGGATGAGTTTGGGCGCGATGTGGCGCTTGCGGCAAAGGCCGAAAGAGCCTTGCCCGATGCATTGGAGAGGCAGCAGCGCCGCGGCGGAGAGTTTGAATTCAAGATGCACGCTTCGATCAGCGAAGATGGCACGCGCAGCGGCACGCTTGAGACCTACAACGGGCGGGTTACTTCCGTCAAGCCGGCGGAGTTCACGATTGCGGAGGCCGGGGGAGCTGCGCGCAACCTCAAAACTGCGCTGCTGCATGCGTCCACCGTGCGCGCGCTGCTGAAGGAAGGCAGCCTCGAAGAACGTGCTGCTTTGGTTGCATGGCTGTTTTCACAGGGCAAGGCAGCCGATGCCAGAACCGAACTCACGCGCCTGATGAAGCTGGCCGGAGTGTCAGACGCCGTGGCCGCGCAACTCTCGCAAATGGACAGTGGCGGCCAGTTGGGCAGCATGTCCATGCGGCTGCTGCGCTTTTTCGCGGCACGCGAGAATGACGCCTTGGCAACGGATTTCCTGCGTGTGCATGATGCAGGACATGCAGAATCGCGATTGCTGGCGGCCGGACTGGCGCTGAAACAAAGCGGCGAAAATGCCCGCGCGTACCTGGACGCGGCTGCCGCCGTTTCAGAGCGGGACTTGCTCAGTCCAGTTCTCTATGCGGCCGCTGTGCTTGCGCCTGACGCAAGACTGGAAGAGCTGAAGCGCTGGGTTGAAATTGAATCGTGGATCCCCCCGGGGAAAACAGTGCGCGAACCTTACAATCCAGAGGCTCTCGTTCGCCTTGCGCAAAGGCTTGCGGGCGCGGGCTTCGCGGCCGAAGCGCGCAAGCAGGCGGCGGCGGCGCTGGCGCTTGACGCAAGTAATGAGACGGCATGGCGGATGCTGAAATAACCGAGCGGTTCACCGGCATCAACGTGCGGCTGCGCTGCCCGCGTTGCGGCGCTTTGCTGGACATATCGAAGCTGGATGCACGGGCGCGATTTGTGTGCGGCGGCTGTCGGCTCAACACGGATGTCGCCATGTGCGCCGCTGCTACAGAAGGTCTGCGCTTGCGCCCGGTACTGCGCGTGGCCATGAGTTTTGTTCCGGCAGCCTTTGCCGGCTTCTTTTTTATTTTTGTTCAATCTCTGGTTGCCACGGGTTTTTCATTCTGGGGCCAGAGCGCCTTGGCGGCCTTGGGCGGCGCCATGGCGTGCGGCATGGGTGCTGCCATGGTTGGTCAGTTTGCGATTTCGCCTGATGCAGCGCGAGCCGCGGCCCGTTTCATTCTGGCAGCGCTGACATTGGCGCTGGGGACCTGGCTGCTGGAACGAGCGGGACCGGGTGCGGTTTCTCCAACCATGCTTACGGTGCTTGACGTTGTCGCGCTGATTTGGCTGTGTGTAGCAATCTTCAACATCTTCAGGGTTTTTCGTCCTCCTGAGGCAAAGCAGGTGGCGCATGTGGTCGAAGTAGCTACCCTGAAACCGTGAACGGATTTACCTGGATCATTGAGGGTGAAATCGGCGGCATGCCGCGTCCGGGGCAGGATCAGGACGCGCTTTGGCGCTGGTTGTCGGCGCAAGGCGTGCGCCTCGTGGTCAGCCTGACTGAAAGCGCGCCCGACAAAGACTTGATGGCGAAATACAATATCGAAAGCCTGCATCTACCGGTGCCGGACTTCGCGGCGCCGCGCCTTGAGGATCTTGGCCGCTTCATTGAGCACGCCAGGTTCCATCGGCATGAAAAGCATGCGATCGCCGTCCATTGCGGCGCGGGTATGGGGCGCACAGGTACGTTTCTGGCCGCCTATCTGGTCTGGCGCGGCGCAATGCCTGATGAGGCGATAGCCTTGGTGCGCGAGAAACGCCCGGGCAGCATCGAGACTGAAGATCAGGAAGCCGTGGTGCGGGCCTTTGCCGAATGGCTGAAGCCGCGCGGTGCTGATTCAAAGACTCGAAAATCCGCAAGCAGTTAGCCATGGCATTTGCGGCACAAGCCGCATGCAGGTTTCGCCGTCGCAGGGAGCCCGAAGTGCACATCGCCCTAGTACGCACGGAGTTTGATGCCGCGCGCGGCGGCGCGGAACGCTACGCCGTCAATCTGGCCCGCGCGTGGCAGGCCCAGGGCCACCGGATTACAGTCGTGTGCGCCCGACACGATGAACGTGACGCCGCAGGCATGGACGTAGTCAAGGTGTCGCGCCCCAAAATACTTGGGCCGTTCAAGCACGCGTGGTTTGCGGCGCGAGCCGGACGTGCCGCAGCCGGCGTCAAGGCCGACGCCACAATCTGTCTTGCTCGTGCCTGGCCAGGAGATGTACTGCGACTGGGCGACGGTCTGCACCGGCCGTGGATGGCCATGCGTTACCCGGATCTGGCCTCGCGCAAACGCGCGCTGCTCAATCCCCGGCATTCGCAGTTACTCAAGCTGGAACGCGAGCTGTTTCTGCCGGGGCACTTCTCGAGATATGTTGCGAACAGCGCAATGGTTAAACGCCAGGTGGTGCACATGTATGGCGTGGATCCCGAGCGCATCCATGTCATCCCCAACGGAGTGGACCAGGCTCGTTTCACGCCTGCCGCACGCGCGGCTTCAACGGAGCATCGGGCGCGTCACGGCATTGCGGCCGGCGACAAAGTCGTGCTGTTCTCGGGCATGGACTTCCGGCGCAAGGGGCTGCTGGCGGCTGTGAGGGGCTTTGTCAGCGTGAATCAGACCTACCGTGAAAACCCGCTCTGGTTTGTGTGTGTCGGCAGGGGCGATGAAACGGAGGCCCGGGCAGAACTTCAGCGCGCGGGCCTGCTTGACCGCGCCAGGTTTTACGGGGCTACGCCAGAAATCGAGAAGTGGTACGGCGCGGCCGATTTGTTTGTGCTGCCGACTATGTACGACCCGAGCGCCAACGCCGTAACCGAGGCATTGGCCTGCGGCACACCGGTATTGACGAGTCAAGAGAACGGGGCCCGCCAGCACATTGTTGAAGGTGAAAATGGGCGCACCCTGCATGATCGGGAGAGCGTTTCAGAGTTTGCGCAGGCCGCGCTGGAGTTTTTGCGCAAGCCGCGCGACGGAGCCAAAGTGGCCGGCGTGAGCAATCTCAGCAGCACTGCGCAGAACGCCGCAGCCGTGCTGGAGGTACTGGTGCGGGCGCAAAGCGAAAGGGCGACGCTCAAACGTGCGCCGGGCTTTGCCTTCAGTGAAGAACAGAAGGCTCAATGGCGCCGCGCAAGCGGGCGCGCCGCGAAGCTGCGCCTGTTGCGCGGCTGGCTGTGGGCCAGCGGCGCCGATGTTTCGCTGCACGAACTGGCGCGGAGGCTCGAGGTCTGATGGGCGCGCCGGCCATACCCGAACTACTGCTGCCGCTGTTTGAGGAATCGCGCATCGTCGAAGGCGGCGACGAAGCTTTACGGGTGTCCATCGCGCTGCGCGAAGCGCTCAACGTGGAAGGTCATTGCATGATTTTGCGCGCGCAGAAAGATCTTTGCGTGGCGCAGGTTTCGACGGTGGAAGGCGATTTCAACGT
This sequence comes from Planctomycetota bacterium, assembly GCA_020845475.1. Classification (GTDB taxonomy): domain Bacteria; phylum Planctomycetota; class UBA8742; order UBA2392; family UBA2392; genus UBA2392. The sequence goes on along the minus strand of JADLFN010000046.1, from coordinate 103,726 downwards.
GCGCGCACACGAATCGGGTTTCATGGCCCGGGTTTCAATGCGGCGATTTGGCGCCTCAGCCAAAGAATGGCGCGCGCTGTGGCAGTGCATTGATCGCAATGTTTCGTGCGCACGTCCCGTCGCGTTGCTCACGGCGAACGACGGCCGAGCCGACTATCTTGTCACCGAGCGTTCCAGTCTGTTCACCCCACTGACGGTGTGGCTCGAACGAGAGCATGGCCAGTTGATGTCATACCCTGCCTTGGCACGTGCGTTTGCTGCGGGACTTGCAGCGTGTATTGCGGCATTGCACCGCGCCGGCGCGCTGCCTTTGGATATGGATCCTTCGCAGTTCGCAGTGCGACCGCCTCGGCCCGGAACGCAGCGATTTGAGTTTCAGTTGCTGGAAATCAGTGCTGATGCGCTGGCGTCAGTTGCCGATGAATCCCGTCGGCTTAGGAGCCTGGGCGCGTTCTTGCTTGGTTTCTCCAGGTGGCCCGCCACCTTGAAACTGCGTTTTGCGCGCGACTACCGGGCGCTACTGGGCGACGCACGGCCCGAACGCGACTGGATCCATGCTGTTGTGGGGAATGCGCGCCAGCGGCAGTTCGATCTTGATACGTTGCTCGTTGCGCATTGCGCCGAAGCATCCGCGATGCAAGCGGTCGTTAGACGCGACGGAATCTTGCTCGTCGTTCGCCGAACCGTTGCGCCGGCGGGACTGGCCGAACTGGAGGAGCTTCTGGCCCGAAGTGAAGCCGCGCAATGGGAGTCCGTACTCACGGGTCACTTCGAAACGCGCGTCGAAGATGGCGTTGTATGTCGCACGGTGCACGCAGCAGCCGAGCGCAAGAACGGCTGGGATTGGCGCCGCATCGAGGCGAGCTGGGGAAGACTGTGCGAACTTGAAGCAATCGGCGCGCGTGTCCCTAAGCCGCTGGCGTGCGTGGCGGACCTCGACGCGCTCGTCGTGCTCGGGAAGGTGGGTGGGCGTCTGGAGTCACTGGCCGCGCACCGGCATGACCGCGACTGGCGGCTCGTCGATCAACTGGCCCGTGAACTGGCGCGCTATCACGCCTTTGGCCTCTACTTTCTGCCTGCCGCAGCCTCCCAGACATTGGCCGCATTGAGCGTCTCTGTCGCGCCCGGGGGCGTGCGCGAATTTGTGCTGACAGGCCAGGACCAGCTCTTCCGAGGTCAGCCCTCGCAACTTGGCGCGCAAGCCGTTGCCAGTCTCGGTCGTGTTGCGCGCGCGCTGGGTGAGGGACTGGGTGAACGCGCGCTCAAAGAGCTGGTCTGGGCCTACGCGCGTGCAATGTTCCTCAAGCCCGACGAAACCAAGCAGCTCATGGAGGAGGCATTGCGCGTTCCCTCCGGGCGCACCTTGGTCATGACGCGCGGCATCGAGCGTCGCAGACTTCAAAGTGAGGCTCGCCCATGACTCACGACCTCAACGGCAAGCGGCTGCTTTTGATCAAGCCTTCGTCATTGGGTGACGTGTGCCATGCGGTTGCCAGCGCGTGGGCGCTCAAGGCGCGCTGGCCGCAGTTGCACCTGACCTGGCTGGTGAACTCAAGCTTCGAGCCCTTGTTGCGCGGCATATCATGTATCGACGCCACGGTGCCCTTTGACCGCGCCCGATTCAAAGGCCTGCTGGGCGCATTTCGCGAGCGCACGGCGCTGCGCGCGTTCGTATCAACATTGCGCGCGGGGCGCTTTGACATCGCCCTCGACATGCAGGGACTGTTTCGCAGCGGCACGTTCGCGCGGCTTTCGGGTGCGCCTGTGCGTGTTGGATTCAAGAAAGCGCGCGAGGGCGCGCGGCTGTTCTACACGCAGCGCGTGGAAACGCCGCCGCAGCCGGTTCACGCACGCGTGCGCTACGACGCGCTGACGGCTGCACTGGGATGCTTGCGGCCGGCGCGCGAAGATCTGGATGTCAGTGAAGCCGAGCGCCAGAGGGCGCGCGACTTGCTTGCCCAGGACGGCTATGAGGGCCAAACGCTGGTCGCGGTGTGCCCTGGTGCGCGCTGGCAATCCAAGCGTTATGCGCCCGAGAAGTTCGCGCAGGCGCTTGATGTTCTGGCAAGGGAACGCGGCGCGCTGCGCCCGATCATTATTGGCAGTGGCGACATGGCTGAGCCCTGCGCGGCTACCGCAAGCGCGTGCAGGGCGGCAAAGCCGATTAATCTGTGCGGGCAGACGGGTCTGCGTGAACTGGCGGCACTGCTTGACCTGGCCGATTTGACACTGACATGCGACAGCGGGCCCATGCATATCGCAGCCGCACAGGGCACGCCCGTTGTGGCCGTACTGGGCCCCACCGACCCGCGCCAGACAGGTCCCTATGGCCAGTTGAAAAACGTGGTCCACGGCGAATGCGAACTTATGCCCTGTCTCAAGCGCGAGTGCCCGGGCCTGGGCGACAAGTGCATGAGGGAACTGCCCTCGGCGAGGCTGGTTGAGATGGCATTGGCGCTGCTTTCATTGGCGAAATGAAGTAAACTCCAAGCCCCGATGGGAAAAGACAAAGGCGAAGGCAAGCGACTGGATTGGCTGAGCGTGCGCCGCGCGTTTGGCTACCTCACGCGCCTGTTGCCTTACCTCAAGCCGCAGTGGCCCCAGGCCCTGTTGATCCTGGTGGGGGCCTCGATGTACGCGGCGGGCTTTGCTCTGCGCATCCCCGTGGTGAAGCCCTTCGTCGATCTTGGGCTTGATGTCGTCAACCTGTCCGAGGCCGACGCGAGGCGCGTGTTGGAAACGACGCTGCCGCTGGCGGGCATGCTGGCCGCGGGCGCGGTGCTCATGGCGCTGGGCACGTTTCTCAAACAGTACTTCATGGGTTATGTGCAGGCGCGCACGCGTATTCGTTTGCAGCGCGCGGTGGTGGATCGCCTGCTTGAGCAGCCTATTTCGTTTTTCAATGCCGAGCGCAAGGGCGCTTTGCTCTCGCGTGCGACTTCAAACATTTCGGCGGCCAGCACGCTGATCAAGATCGCTGTCGAAGACCTCTTTTCCCACCCTATCACCATCATCGCCATCCTGATCACGATGGTTTACACCAGCCCTTCGCTTACGCTCGTTGTGCTCGTGGTGTGCCCGATCGTGCTGGTGCCGGTGATCCTTTTTGCCCAGAAGATCAAGAAAGCTTCGCGCAAGAAGTACCAGGGCCTTGAGAACCAGGGCAACTTCTTCCACCAGATGCTCGATGGCATTCGCGTGGTCAAGGCCTTCCGCATGCAGGACGCACAGAAGGAGGAGTTCGACCGCGTCTCCATCGATGTGTTCGCGCGCGAACGCAAGATTGCGCGCTACAAAGGCACCGCGCGGGCCCTGGTTGAAATCACCTACAACCTCGTCATGGCCGGCATCATGGTCGGCGTGGGCTTTGTCTTTACCACCGCGTGGTTCGAGGAAGCCGGCGGCATTGGCATGTTCATCCAGTTCGTAGCCGCGTCGTTCTTGATTTATGACCCGCTCAGGCGCATGGGCCATTCAGTCAACGAGATCCAGGAAGCGACGGTGGGGCTGGACCGTGTGTTCGAGATATATGACCGCACGCCGGAGATCATGGACCGGCCCGACGCCCGCGTTGCGCCGCGTGAGTTCAATGAAATCAGTGTCGAGAACGTGAGCTTCCAGTATGTGCCCGAGCGCCAGGTGTTGAATGACGTTTCATTTACTGTCAAACGCGGCGAGATGATTGCATTCGTCGGGCAAAGCGGCATGGGCAAGAGCACAATGATGGATTTAATACCGCGCTTCTATGACCCGGTGGGGGGCGCGCTGAAAGTCGATGGCACGGACCTGCGCGACCTTAAAGCGGACAGCTGGCTTTCGAATATCGCCATGGTCACGCAGGAGACCTTCCTGTTCAACACAACCATCCGCAAGAACATCATGGCCGGCAAGCCCGAGGCGACCGAAGAAGAAGTGATCGCCGCGGCCAAGGCCGCCAACGTGTGGGACGAAATCGCCGCCATGCCCAAAGGGCTCGACACGCTGCTGGGTGATCGCGGCGTCAATCTTTCCGGCGGCCAGCGCCAGCGTGTGGCCATTGCGCGCGCATTCTTGAAGAAGGCGCCCATCCTGCTGCTCGATGAAGCGACTTCGAACCTGGATACCCGCAGCGAGCGCGAGGTGCAGCGTGCGCTCGACTCGCTGGTCGAGGGCTGCACCGTGTTTGTGGTGGCGCACCGGTTGAGCACCATCCGCAAGGCCGACAAGATTCTCGTGTTCCACAGCGGGCGCATCATCGAATCCGGCAGCCACGAGGAACTGATGGAACGCAACGGCCACTACGCCACGGCCGTGCGCCTGCAGCAGGGCGAGACGACTGAAAGCGAACAGCTGGAGGTCGCCTGACCATGCCCAGCGAGCCCGCCAGGCAAATTGGTCGCGAAGGCGGTGCCAGGCGCCGCGACACCGCGCGCATGAACGAGCGCGGTCCCGGGCGCGCCACGGACAAAGTCGATACCCGCTCGCGCCCGGACACCGGCCGCGTCGAGCTTTTGCCGCAGCGTAACTGGCGAGTGTGCGTGATTGCGCCGCCGCTGGAGTTCGGCGGTTTGGCGCTTTACACCAGCACGCTGGTGCGCGCGCTGATCGAGCAGGGCGATGAAGTCATGCTGGTGGCGCGCAACGGGCCCATGCGCCAGACGCTTTCCGGCCTTGAATTCGCAAGCTACGAGTTGCCAGCCGGAAAACTGGGCTTCTTTGGCTGGCGCAAACTTCGCGATGCCGTCACGCAGTTCGGGCCGGAGATCCTGCACGCGATTTCGCCTGACCGGAGCCTGCCTTCCGTGCGGCTGGCCGATGCCGTCGGCAAGCCCATGTGCGTGAGCGTGCACGGTGTCAAGCCGGCGGAACTGCCCCGCGTTGAAGATGCTGACTTTGACGGTTACGTCGCCGCGGACGCTGCCGTGCGCGAGAAGCTGATCAACGATTGCCGTCTGCCGCGCAAGCTCGTTACACAAATCAACCTGGCCATGGCGCCTGTGCGCCAACCGGCCGAAGAACACGTTCTCGACGCCCGGGCCACGCCTGCCGTGGGCATGCTGGGCCCGCTTGAAGAGGGGCTCGGCTTTGGCGCGTTCATGGACGCAGTGTCGGCCATCTCCGCCAGGAATCCCGAGCCCATTTTTACCATACTGGGCGATGGCCCGCGACGCGCCGAGGTGCGGCGCATGGCCGAAGACCGCAACCTGTTGAAGCGTATCGTGCTTGTCGATCGCCTCTACGACTACACTTTGGCATGGCGGCCTTTCGACATCGTATTCGTTGACACGCGCCAGCCGGCCTCGGGCATGATGGTGCTTGGCGCCATGGCCTTTGGCCTTCCCATCGTGGCCACCGAAGGCGGCGCTGTATTCGACATCGTCGAAGACGGCGTAGACGGCCTGCTGGTGCAGCGCGACGACGCCGACCACCTTGAGCAGCGCCTGCTGATGCTGATCGAAAATCACCACGAGCGCCTGCGCATGGGCCGCGCCGCTTTTGCAGAGGTCGAAAACAAATACTCGCCGCAACGCATGGCGCACGCTTTGCACGACACCTATGCCGCCATGGCCGCCAACGAGCCCCTTCCGAGACAGGGCGAAGTTTCGGCCAAGCGCGCAACCAAGCTGGGTGCTTGAACTCGGTTCGTGCCGTGCGGCGCGCTATTGCTTATTGCCGCTTCATCGATAATCATTCGTTGATGCCTGTTTCGCGCTACGACCGCCTGTTCGGACACGTTGCCTCCATCACCGGCTTGCTCAATGCCGCGCAGATCGAGCAGTTGTTCGCGGTCGTTGAAATGGGCGAAGCGCGCGATATGGCAACCGCCGCTCAACGCAAGGGCCTGCTTTCCGGTGATCTTGCGGCCTCGGTAGCCATCATTGCAAGCGAGTTGGCCGCGCGCCGCATTGCTGAAGATATCAGCCCCCGCGCTGTTGTGGGCAGCGGCCGCAGCCCCGCCACCGACGCGCGGCTTTACCCCAAATCGCTGGGTGACTATCGCAACCTCAAACAGATCGCGCGCGGCGCTATGGGCATCATCTTCCGCGCTGAACATGTGAAAGATGGCCGCGTGGTGGCGCTCAAGGTGCTGCCACTGCACATGGTGCAGGACCAGCGCGAGATCGAGCGCTTCCGGCGTGAAATCGAAACGGTCACGGCGCTCGATCACCCCAACATCGTCAAGATCATTGCCTTCGGCCAGGACGACGACTTCTACTATTACGCCATGGAGTTCCTCGAGGGCCGCTCTCTGCGGGAGCTGATTCATGATCGCGGACACCTCAGCCCGTTTTACGCCGCCGAACTGACACGAGATGCCGCGCGCGGCTTGGCCTATGCTCACGCGCACGGCGTGATTCACCGTGACGTCAAACCCAGCAACCTGATGATCTGCAAAGACGGGGTCCTGAAGATTGTGGACTTCGGCCTGGCGTTCAAGAAGCAGAGCCCGAATCTCACGGCAACCGGCCTGAGCCTGGGCACGCCTGCCTACATGAGCCCCGAGCAGATTGAGGGCGGTCGCAACGAAGTCAGCGAGCGCAGCGACATTTACTCGCTGGGCGTAACGCTGTATGAAGCCGTGACGGGCCGCCGCCCCTTCGAGGGCGACAACCACTACGACGTGCTCAAGCGCGTGCTCTTTGACCAGCCGCCGTCAGCCATTGACCTCAACGCCGGCCTGCCGCGCGAGCTTTCAGAGATCATCGGCCGCGCCATGGCCAAAGCGCAGCAGGATCGCTACGGTCACATGGAAGAATTCGCCAAGGCTCTTGAGGGCTTCATCGAGCGCGAAGCCAGCGCGTGAAAATGCTCTAATGGCAATGTGCCGCCAACCGTGGAACAACGACCTTCTCAGGCTGCGAAGTGGCTTTGCATCGTGATCGGGCTGCTGCTCGCGCTGCATGCCGCGCGCAGCTACGGCTACTGGCATAAGGGCACGCACGATCATTCCGTTTACTGGATGGCGGGCGAGCGCATGGCCGCGGGCGATCAGGCCATGTATGAACCGCCGCGCGATGACGCCAACATGGTCGGGGCGTTCATTTATCCGCCCGCCTTTGCAGCGCTGTTCGCGCCCATGACGTTTCTTCCGCGGCAGGCCGCCTACGCGCTCTGGGCCGTGATTCAACTTGTATTCATAGGGGCAAGTGTCGCGCTGCTGCTGCGTGTGCAGGGGGCGCGCCATTGGCGCATCGGGCTCTGGACGTTGCTGGTGCTGCTCTGGCCCCTGATGGCCAACATTTCCGCGGGGCAGATCAACACCCTCATTGCGCTTCTCTGCATTGCCGGCTGGTACCAGCTCGAGCGCGGCCATGACGCACGGGCCGGCGTGCTGTTTGCCCTGGGCGCGCATATCAAGGTGTTGCCCGTGGTGTTGTTGGCCATGCTTGTGGCGCAGCGAAAGTACCGCGCAGCCGCGGCCATGGCCGTTGCCGGGTTCATGTTCATGCTCCTGCCCTTTGTGTGGATGGCGCCCGCCCATGGCTTGGCAGGCGGCTTGCAGGCCACACTGCATGTTGACTTGAGTTATGCGCAGCGCCTCAGGGGTGCAGGTGCAGACACGGAAAACAAAAGTACGAGTGGCTGGAATGCCGACATCGACATGTGGCGCAAGGCCGAGGGCAACCTCGCGTTTGCTGGCTTCGCCGAGCGTCATTTGACTGCGGGTAGTGCGCGCCAGGCCGGCATCTGGTGCGGCTTTGCTTTTGCGTTGGCCATGTTCGTCGGCGCGCTGGCATTGGCGCGGCGCGTGCGGAGTCCCGCGGGGCGGCTGGGCGTTGTGGGCTTGTGCATGATCGCAGCCGCGCTGGGCAATCAGCTTGCGTGGCAGGCGCACATGGTGCTGTTGTCAATGGTGGTGTTGCCGGTGCTGGCCGATTCGTGGGGCCGCACGCCGCGCTGGTATTATGTCGTGTTGGGCGGCTATATGGCGTTGTCAGAGCTGCCGCCGATGTTGGGTTACCAGCTCGTTTTCCCACCGTGGGTGTACGATTTCACGGCGCAGATTCAGAGCTGGGGCTTGCCCACGCTGGCGGTGTGCGGCGTTTGGTTTGCGTCCGCGTACTACTGGAGCCGGCAGCATTCGAACGAGTTACAAGGGTCGGTTTTGCAACCTGCGATTGTTGAAACGTAAGATTTTGTTTCGCACAGTGCGCGGCAACTGCTATACCCTTGGCCCGCAATTTGAAAGCACGCGCTGGGCAAGCCCGCAGAGTGAAAGCGGGCCTCACAGAACGGGATTTGGCGGCAAGCGGGTTGTTGCAAGCAGAAAGATTTTGAAGAAAAATTTGACACGCACGCGTCTTCGTGATAATCTTGTGACGTAGCGCGGTGAGAAGCATGATGAACCGGCGACACAGTGTTGACCGGCCAAACAGAGAACAAACCAGTCTTACCAATTTCTTTTATCGCCCACATAACGGGCAATCCTTGGGAGGGGATAACATGCAGAAGAAAGGCTTTACGCTGATCGAGCTCTTGATCGTGGTAGTCATCGTGGGCATTCTCGCCCTCGCCGCGATCCCGCTCATCGCCAGCAACACGGAAGAAGCGCGCAGCTCTGAGGCTCGCGCAGCGCTCGGCGCCATGAAGGATCGCGCCCGCGTTGTTTACCAGCGCACGCCGACCGCGACCATCAACAAGGCCTCACTGGGTCTCGGCACGACGGAACTGAACGGTTCGTACTTCAACGACAGCAACTACACCGTTCCGACCACGACTGTGAACGCTTGGGTTGCTTCGTGCTCGGGCGTTTATTCCTCGACCCCGGCGGCCTTGAATGTCACGGCGGACCTGATTGCGGGTAGCGCTTCGTTCAACCGCTAAACTGGTTTCTCAGAAAGTGGAAGGCGGCCTTCGGGCCGCCTTCTTCTTTTTTGCGCCTGCCGGGTGTTTTTGGTGTAAACTACCTCTACTCGTTGCAACGTGTAGAGAGAGTGCTTTCGGGTGCGACCGATGGAGTCGCCCCTACGGTAATAGCCGTCCGCACATGAAGGCTGTGGGGCTTTGCTATATTACACGCGCAATATTTTACGGAATTCGCCTGACAAACCGTTGCAATCGTGTATGATTCCTCTGAACGCCACCCAAGTTGGAGCAAAAAATATGACGCTGCTCAAGAACTCAAGCGTTGCAGGTCACATCGGCTCGCGTCGCGCAAGGCGCGGCTCAACGCTGCTTGAAGTCGCCATCGCCACGATTGTCATCGCGATCGTCTCACTGGCCGGAACGAGCTATTACCTCTATGCGCGCCTGTTTGAAATCCAGGCGCAGCAGGAACAGGCAGCGTTCAACGTGGTCGAGCTGGAGATCGAATCCTGGCAGGCCGAGGGTTACGGATCAACCAGCGGGTTCACTTCCACGACCATTCCCTACGGTTACAACTGGTCTTGGGCGGTCGCTGATCCCCGGCGCATCACTTACCCGCGCCTGGAAGTGCGTGAAGGTACGACGTACCGCGTGACCGCTATAGCCATCTCGAACCGTCAGGGCGGCGCCGGCGATGGTTACACCGCCGCCACGGACTTCCGCTGGCGCGAAGTGCTGGGCGGTCTTGCCTGGGAATACCGCCGCATCCAGTTGACGGTGCAGTGGGGCCCTTCCTTTGGTTACTCGCTGGTGGTGGAAACCCGTATCGCCCAATAACGAACCGGAGCGCGAATCATGCGAACCCTCAATAGAAAACGCGGCTTTACCCTGATTGAAATGCTGGCCGCGCTTGCGGCGGTCACGGTGCTGATCCTGGCCATGGGCAGCACACTGATCTGGCTGTTGCGCGGTGAAACTCAAAGCATCGCGGCCCACGAGTCGTTCAACCGCGTGGATATTATCCGCGATATCCTGCACTCGAATCTGCGTTCAGGCCGCGCCATTCGTTCGCCGGCTGTCAACGCGACCGTGACTTACCCGGCCGACGGCGGCACAGGGCGCGGCACGATTACCGTGCCCTTCAATGGCGAGCGCGTGTGGGTTGAGTTGCAGCACTGGAACGGCGCGTCCTTTGAAATTCGCCAGACGACCTGGACCTGGAATTCCGGTACGGGCGTTCTGGGCAACCAATGGAATGTCAGCACGATTGGCGGCGCGATTCCTGCGGGCGCCACGGTGTGGAGCGAGCCGAGCATCTCGAACTTTGATGTGATCCGCGTTTCCGACCGGCGCATTCGCTTTATTGTGGATACGGTCGCGACGGGTGAGCCTGCCCAATCGCAGTTCACGGTTACCCTTCGCAATCTTCCTTAAATATTGAGTTCCCTCTGTCCATTCGACGGGAGTCAGCAATGAGTAACGGGCATCTCTTGGCACGGCGCCACTCGCGGCGCGGCGGCATTCTGATGGTGTCGGTGGGGTTTGTGGTCGCGGTGTCGCTCGCGGGCACGATTCTGCTCTCGCTCTCTTACATGCACCAGGTCGATATGCAACAGAAGGCGCTGGCAGTGCGCATGATGGCGGCTGCGGAGGCCGGCATTGAAAGCAAGCGCGGCCGCTTTACGCTCGTCGCCGGCGTCCAGGATGACTGGGCCACGCTGCTGCCAACGGCAGGCTGGAACAACGTGGACGCGCCCATGATGATCAACGGCCTGAGCGTGCAGGTGCAGGCTTCGCCCACCGGAAGTTTCTCGGTGCCCAAGGCGCGCATTCGCGGCGTGGTCACGACTGCCGGTCGCCGTCTGGCCGTGGAATACGAGATTAAGGTTCCGCAGTTCAGTGATTACTCGGTGTTCTCGGGCAGTACCTCCACCTACAACCCGGGCGTGAACTACAAGAGTGTGGGCAACCACTACTCGCGCGGCAACATTTTCATCGACGCCGGGTACACGGGTGTGGAGTTCTTTGGCAAGACGGAAACTTCGGGTGTAGCCAACACCTTTGGCGTTGAAGGTGCTGCTTACAATTACAAGCAAACGCCGATCACCAACGTGGCCCCGCGCACGATCGACTTCAGCGCGGTGAATTTCACAGTGCCGCGCGCCCGCGCCGTGACGCTGAACATGCTTTACAAAGAGAACACGATTGCGATTCACTTCAACGGCAACGGCACGTTCACTCGTACCTATGTGCGACGCTTGAACACCGCGGCCGCGAACGATGGCATGTATTCCACGGCGAACAACTGGATTAACACGGGCAACGGCGCGATTATCGGCGCGAACCTGACCAACACGCACTACGACGTCGCCACGGAAGTGGTCACGCTGGCGGCGGAATCCGTCATCTTCATTGAAGAAGGCGCAGCCGGCGCGGGCGACCGCGTGGGTGGCGCGAATTCCAACAACTACGTGCAGGTGTTGCACCAGGCCACGAATTACACACAGGGCTGGCTGAACGGCGCGACCAGCGTTTGGGATCGCCAGCGGCGCAAAGTGCTCCTGCTCAGCGGCACGCTGGGCACGGGCGATCGCGCCACGGTGGTGAGCGCGGGCAACATCATGACGGTGGTTCGCGACTGCATCAAATACCAGTACCTGTTGAACAACCCCACGTTCCGCAACGCCAACAACAAGCAGAGTGCGGGCGCTTTGGCCTACACGGAAATGCTGGGCGTGATCTCGAACACCGACATCAATTTCGCCTGGGAATGGTGGACGGTTCTGACAGCGGCGCAAGAGTGCCCTGTTGCGGCGGGCGGTGGTACTTCCAGCGTCTCGGCGGGCCGGCCCGGCCAGCACTGCATTGACGGTAACTATGCGGCAGTCAATGCGTCGTGTCCAGGCAACATCATCAACGGCACCGGTCGCGATTTGTGGTTCTGCGGCGGCAACGGCGGCAACGCGATCATCAACTCGGGCTTTGGTAACATTTACAGCCCCGGTGCATGGGCGGGTGTGGGTGCCCGTCATTACGACTGGGATTGGCGCTTGAACGACACCGCCCCGCCATACTACCTGCGCACTTACAACACGTCGGCGCGCTTCATCACCGGCACCTGGCGCAGCTACGAGTTCTAAGGCATCCAAGCTGGAAAATCCCCGGCGCGGTCGCCGGGGATTTTTTTTGCCCCCGCAGGTCCGCTCATGCCGAAAAATCCAAAAAATTCTTCCCGCAGAAAATGTCACATGCGCTCACGCGGCGAGTCATGTTTGCATGGCTCATTCTTACCCCGATTGTGACCCCGTGTTGCAATTCCTCTGACCTCATGTTTGGCCCTAAGTCTTGGTAAGATTCCGTGTTGCGGCATTTGCAGTTGACGATTTGCGCCGCATCCACTATGTTCCCCGCATTACAGGGGATTTCCAAAACCTTTGACGGGTGGGGGCCATGGCAAATTACGCCGTTGGCATTGATGTCGGCACGTCTTCAGTCAAGGCCGTTGCCGTCAAGCGCAGCAGTTCGGGATACTCGCTCAAGAGTGTCGGCACGGCTGAAATCCGCCGCGCTGAATACAACCCTGAGGAGAGCCCGCAGGCGCTCGCTGAGGCGCCGCTGCGCGCACTTGAGCGCGTGACGCAGGATTCCTCGTTCGCGAAAAAGCCGTGCGCGTTTTCAGTATCAGGCCCGCGCGTTGCTCCGCGACTTTTCAAGTTTCCCAGCATTCCCAAGGGCGAAGTCGAGCAGGCCATCCGCTTTGAGGCTGAGCAGATTATTCCCTTTGACCTCGCGCAAGCCGCGCTTGATTTCGTGCTCTTTGACGAAGTCATGGAAGAAGGCAAGCCGCAGATGGAGGGTCTCGTGGTTGCGGTCCACAAAGAAGAAGTGGACAAGCGCTACGTGCTGCTCAAGAGTGCGGGCTTTGATCCTGTGGTGCTGGATATCGACACGCTGGCGCTGAGCAACGCCTACATTGAAACCGAAGGCGTGGGTGAGCGTGAAACCGTGGCGCTGATCAACATTGGCGCGCGCTTCACTAACCTGGCAATCACGCACGGCCCGCGCCGTGTGTTCGTGCGCGACATCGCTTCGGGCGGCGACATGCTCTCGCGTGCGGTGTCCGAGATTTACGGCCTTGATCTGCCGCTTGCGGAAAAGCGCAAGCGCGAAGCCATTTACACTCCGCTTGAGGATCTGGGCGGCGGCGGTGAAGAGGAGTTTGAAGGCACTTCGGCGGGCAGCGGCGGCACGGAAAGCGGCAACGAAGAGTATGTGCTGCTCGACGGCGACGAAACCTCCATGGGCCTGACTTCGGGCGGCTCTGCCGGCCAGTCCGGTGGAAGCGGTGAGACCCTCACGGGTGACGAAGATTTCGAGGCTTCCGGCCAGACGCAGAACGCGATGGGTGCGGCCCAGAAAGTTTCAGCCAACCGTGCGGTTCTCGCGGATGCCTTGGGCGACCTGGTGAGTGAAATCCAGGACACTTTCAAGTACTACATCAACCGCCGCATTATTCCGCGCGTTGACAAAGTGAAGTTGTGTGGCGGGACGGCGAAATTCCCGGGCATTGACGAGTTCTTTTCGAGCCAGTTGGGCATTCCTTCAACGCTGTGGAATCCCTTCGCGCGCCTGGATGTGTCGGGCGTTTCGAAGAAGTTCCCGGCGAATTTTCTCGACGAAATGGGCCCGTCCATGGCGGTGGCCCTGGGCCTTGCGATGCGCACCTTCTAAGGCGCAGAAAGTAAACGGGGGCTTCGATGTTTGAACTGAACCTGATCAAGGATAAGGCCCGGGCGCGGCAGCGCCGCAGGGTCATTTTCCTTTCGATCACCAGCATCTGCTTCCTTGCGGCGCTGTGCTCGCTGTTTGTGGTGAGCATCTACCTCAAGGAACTCAATGAAACCAACGATCTCGCCAAGCAGGCCCAGACCAAAGAAGCCGAGCTCAACGCAAAAAAGGCGGAAAACGACCGCAACGAGCCTGTGTTCAAATTGCGTCGCAATGAAGTAATAAAGGCGTGGAACGAGGACATCGACTTTCTTGGAAAGCGTCCTTACTACTCGCCCGTGTTGAAGGCGCTTTACGCCGAGAAGCCGGGCGCGAAGTACTGGTTCAGCAGCATCCTGATTCTCACACTGGGCCAGCCTCAGCAGAGCGCCGCTACCGGCACGCCCAACACACCCAAAACGCCAAAGATGATGATGCCGCGCGGCTTGCGTATTTCAGGCATGATCGCGATTGTCGAGTCGGATGTTCGCACGGAACAGGCCATGACCCGCTGGGACGAGCGTATGAATGAGCGCGATGGTTTTGTTTCGCTCGTGGGGCCGGCGCGCTCGCGCCTTGCGACCGCGACGGGCGGCGGCCAGGGCGGCAGCGGGCAGGGCGGCGGAGAGGGCTCGCGCTGGAACGAATTCACCATCGAGTCCTCAGCGGTGGGCGGCAACTACGGTCCCTGATGCGGTCTTGATGGCGTCGGTTGAATGGCTCTAACGGCGGGAAGACATCCATGGCAGAAATCGAGAAAAAGAACGAGTGGGGCGCGGGTTTGCTTGCGATAGCCGCCACCCTGTTCATTGGCGCCGCCATTCCGGTGATCCTGTTCTTTGTGGTGTACAAACCACAAGTGCAGCGCAAAGAAGAGCAAAAGGTGCGCACCGTTCAACTGGGAACCCAGCTAGACGAGCAGATGGCTCGCGGCGGCAAGTTGCTCGAACTTCAAGGCGAAGGCGAAGAAGTTGCCAAATCCCTGACTGAGCTCGAAACGCGCTTTGCAAGCAGCGATGTACAGAACGCCATCGGCCGGCTTTTGGCGCTGCTCAACGCGAGCAACCTCAAGCGCACGCCGGAAGCTGTCGTCCGCCGTGAGAAAGATCCGATCCGCCGCACGGACATGAAGGACGAGTTTCCGAACGGCCTTCAGGCTTCCATGGTCACGATCAATTGCTTTGGCAAATGGAGCGATTTCGTCAACTTCATCGCTGCCGCGGAAAGCGAAGAAAAGTTCACATTCGTAGTCGGCGAGTTCTACGCCGAAGGCGATCGCAACGGTAAAGAAGAGCACACGTTCCTTGTGGACATCTGGATTGTCCAAGGGCGCAATATTCCCGCTATCGGCGTGGCGACAGCCGCGCCCGCGAAGTAGGGAGCTGACATGGACAAGCAGAAGAAGCAGATATTGATCCTGGTGATCGTCGTTGCTGTCGGCGGTTCGGCGCTCCTGTTCCTTTACCGTGACAAGATTTTCGGCAAAACGCCCGAAGCTCCTGTCGCGGCGGCCACGGATCCTGCAGCCGGGCAGCCGCCGGCTCCCGGGCAGCCGCCCGCACCCGGCCAACCGCCGGCTCCCGGCCAACCGCCGGCACCCGGCCAGCCCGCTGCTCCAACGGACTTGCCCAAGCCGGTTCTGAAGCTGCCGAACCCGCCGAAATTCTCGGTGGAGGAAAAGGGCATGCGCGATCCTCTCAAAGTATTGGATCCGGATGCTTCGTTCCCTGCACACCAGGAAGTGCTCGCCAAACTCAAGCAGGTTTGGGTGTTGCGCGGCATCGCGATCATGGGCACTGAAATTGTAAAGACCTACAACAAGCTGCCTGGCGGCGGGGAAGATCCTGTTCCGGAGCAGATTGAGCGAACGATTTATGCGTGCTTTTTCGCCGGCAACCCGCGGTTTTACCGCGAAGGTGACCGACTTGAGGGCACATACTTCGTTGTAAGTTCGATTCACCATTCGGCCGATGGCGCTTATGTGGAGATTGAGGGCGACATGGGTTTGCGCGTAAAACTTCAGATGGTTACCAACGACCGTTACAAGTAGGTTCGATCCAACGAGTCAACTACGGAGAGTTCAATGTTCAATCAGCGCATCGGCCTCAAGTTCGGCAGCCTCTTTGCAGCGGCCGCGCTTTTGTTGGTGCTGGGCGGCTCGCTCTGGGCGCAGGACAAGCCTGCGGACGACAAGCCTGCGGACGAAGAAGGCACCGAGGCGCGCAAAGAGATCACGACGCCCTTGGATCCCAACAAGGAAATCACGATTGACTTCGTGCGCAAGGACATCCACGTGGTCATGCATTACATCGGCCTGCGCTCTGGGCTGAACATCACCGTGGAAGGCGATATCACCAAAGAACTAACGGTGATCTTCCGCGACATCAAGCCGATTGACGCGATCAAGTCGATCTGCGAGTCGAACGAGCTGGTGTTCATCCAGAATGGCACGTTCATTTACATCAAAAAGCGCCCGGATCAGGCGCCGCGCCAGGCGAACGTCACCAAAGGTTCGACGGATCAGCTTTACAATGTGTCCTTCGACAACCAGGAACTGCTCAGCGCGTTGCTCGAAACCGCGCGCGTCACGAACACGCCCGCCTTCATGCCCGCTCTCACTCAGGACATGGTGGACAAGTGGCGCGGCACGCTGACTGAGCTTGAACAGATTCTCGAGCGCGTTACCAAGCGCAAGGTTGGCATGTACATGCGCGACGCCAAGCCAGAGCAGATTTTCACGCGCCTCGCCGACATGGGCGACCTGCTCAAGGACGGCGATCCGGTCAACGGCTACACCTTCCGTTACAAGGAAATCAAGTATCGTCCGCCGCAACCGGGCACCGGCACTCCGCAGCCTACCGAGGGTCCGCAGCCGGACGACGTCAAGTTTGTTACCAAGAGCTGGATTCTCCCCGGTGTGAAGATCGCAGATACGGCTCAACAGCTCCGTAACCTGATGAGCACCTCGGGCCGGATGGCTTATGACGTAGAGAACACGTTGATCCAGGTGACGGACACCGAAGCGCGCATGGTCGCGATTGTCTCGTTCATGGAAACACTGCAGCAGCAAAACCAGGCTCGCCTCGAGAAGAAGCCCCTGGATCAGAACAACCCGCTTACCGTTCGCACCTATGAGTCCAACCGCGACGTGACGGATCCTGAGTTCAAGAACAGCCTGCAGTCTGTGCTTTCGGAAAATGGCAAAGTCGTTGTCAACCCTGACCGCAACAGCGTGATCATTTACGACCGCCTGTCGCAGTTCAAGTCAATCGATCGCTTCTTCGCAGCCTTTGACGCCGAGCCGCAACAGGTGCTGCTGACCAGCAAACTGTGCGAAATCACGCTCGATGACTACATCGGCTACGGTCTCCAGATTTTCACTGAGCACGGCGCACAGAACCTGAACAACGGACGCTTCACAGGCTCAAGTTTCGGAACAGCATCACGGACGGTTGGCAATATGTTCGGCCAGACTACGGGCTTTGGCCCATTTGTGGGCACGTTTGTCAGCGAGCGCGTCAATGTGACGCTCGAAATGCTCGCCAATGACGGCAAGGTTGAAACGCTGATCATGCCGACCTCGATGGTCAGCAATAAGAAGAAGGCCAAGATCACCGTCGGTCAGGAAGTGCCTTACCTTGAAACCTCATCGGCTTCGGGTGGTACGGCCACGGCCACGGTCGCGTTCAAGGAAATCGCGACGGTCATGGAAGTGACTCCCACGATCCTTGCCGATGGCTTGATCCGCCTTGATATCACCTTCACTATCAAGGAACAGATTTCGACTATCTCGATTCAGTCGAACGACACGCCCGTTCTTTCCAACCGCGAATCGGTCACCAACGTGTTTGTGCGCGATGGCGAAACGCTTGTCATCGGCGGCCTGATCCGCGAGCGCGAGCGCAATCAGGAAAACGGCATTCCATTCCTCAAGGACATTCCGTTGCTGGGCTACCTCTTCAAGACCAAGAACAAGCGCACCGAAAAAACCGACTTGCTGTTCTTCCTGCGTCCGACGATCGTGACGCAGGGCGCGCGCGGCCCCATGGCCCGTGAAGTGGATCTTGAGCGCGAAGGCCGTCCGCAGGTTTGGGACGACGACGATATCCAGAAGCTCAAGCTGGTGGCCAGTGAACTCGTCAAGCCCGGCGCCATGCCCAAGCCCAATCACTACGACACGTCCAAGCGCCCCAAGACCGTCAAGGACGTCAATCCCAACGAGTAAACGTCTGTGGGCCTCGCGCCCATGACCTTCAGGGACGCGGCTTCATTTCACAGCCGCGTCCCTTCGTTTCCCAAGCGCATATCCATGCACACAAATCATTCCGAAGCTGAGCAACAGTTTGATCTCCTGGTTGGCCGCTTTTCAAAACCCATCGATCAGGCGCTCAAAAGATTCGCGTGGCCGAAAGCCGATGCGCCCGCGCGGCTTCTGGAGGCCATGAGTTACAGTTTATTCGCGGGCGGCAAGCGTCTGCGCCCGATGTTGGTGCTGGCGGCGAGTGAGGCAGTTGGCGGCAAGGCCGCGCACGCGTTGTCCGTGGCCGCCGCCTTTGAAATGATCCACACCTACAGTCTGATTCACGATGATCTTCCCGCGATGGACAACGACGATTTGCGCCGCGGAAGGCCCACCTGCCACAAGGCATTTGACGAAGCAACGGCGATTCTGGCCGGAGACGGCATGCTTACCTATGCCATGGAAGTCATTCTCAGCAACGTGCGCGGCGCGAACGTCGCAACAAGGGTCGGCCTTGAACTCGCCCGCGGGGCCGGCATTGAAGGCATGGTGGGCGGGCAGCAGGCCGACCTGGAGGGCGAAGGCCAGGCGCAGTCATTGGAGAAGCTAGTGTACATCCACGGTCGCAAGACCGGCGCCTTGATTACGGCGGCGATAGTCAGCGGCGGACTGGTAGGTGGGGCGAGTACCGGCGAGATCAGGAAGTTACGCCAATTCGGCTGTGAAATCGGACTGGCCTTTCAGGTCGTGGACGACATCCTTGATGTAACGTCTACGGCCGAACAGCTGGGCAAGTCACCGGGCAAGGATCAGGCTGCGAACAAGTTGACCTATCCGGCTTTGATGGGCCTCGAGAAAGCAAAAACTTACGCGCAGGAATTGGTCAACACCGCCTGCAAGCGCATCAAGGATTTGGCAAGGCCGGAAGCTCTCACCACCATCGCGCAATATTTTGTAGCTAGGACGCACTAACTCCTCACCGCCAAAGGCGATATGGCAACGTTGCCCTTTCTGGACATGAAAGGTAGAATTCCTTGTTTCCCTAGGGGGAGCCGCCATTCCACTGGTTTCTGACAGTGGGGGCATGGATCGGGACACCAAGAGAGAACATCCGATCCCCCGGAGCAACTATGTACGAACTGCTAGAGACCATCAACGAGCCGGAGGATCTCAAACGGCTCTCGGTGGAAGACCTCGATACGCTTTCCAAAGAAATTCGTTCGTTCATTATTGATGTCGTCAGCGGCACCACCGGCGGGCACTTGGGTTCCGGTTTGGGCGCGGTAGAACTGACGGTCGCGTTGCACCACTTCTTCAATTTTCGCAACCACGATTCGCTGGTGTTTGATGTCGGGCACCAGTGCTACCCGCACAAAGTCATCACGGGCCGGCGCGACAAACTGATGAAGCTGCGCCAGCACAAGGGGCTTTCGGGCTTCCCCGATCCCAAGGAAAGCTGCTTCGATCTGGTCAAGACTGGTCATGGCGGCACGTCTCTTTCGACGGCGCTTGGTATTGCCATCGCGAACAAACTTGCCGGTCGCAAGGATCGCACAAGTGTTGCAGTCATCGGCGACGGCGCCCTGCAGGAGGGCCAGGCGCTGGAGGCGCTCAACCACGGCGGCAACCTGCGCGACTTGCGCTTCCTTGTGGTGCTCAACGACAACGCTCACGGCATTGGCCCAGCCACGGGCGCTTTGGCTTCGTACTTCAGCAAGTTCCGTACTTCTTCGGCGTACATGGGCGCGAAGAAAGAAGCCAAGAAGATGCTCAAAGCGCTCGACGAACAGGGCGGTGCATTGGGCCGCGCTTTCCACGACGTGATCGACCACGTGAAAGCCGCCGCGCACGGCCTGATGCCCGCGCCGCACCCGGGCGTGCTCTTTGAGGAACTGGGCTTTTTCTATTACGGCCCCATCGATGGCCACAACGTGCGCGAGATTGTTGACGCGCTTGAAAACGTCTCGCGGGTGCCCAAGCCCGTCGTGCTGCACTTGATCACGACCAAAGGCAAAGGCTTCAAGAACGAAGATGAAGATTTCTACGCCCACCACGCCGCCGGCACGCACCAGAAGGTAACGGCGCACCTGCCGCGCGAGTATTCGCGTCATGGCGGCAAGCCCTACACCGACATTTTCATCGACGAAACATTTGAGTTGATGGCGAGAGACGAAAAAGTAGTCGCCATCACCGCGGCTATGCTGCAGGGTACGGGCTTGCAGAAGGTACTCGACAAATACCCCGAGCGCGTGTTTGACGTCGGCATGGCCGAGCAACATGCGGTGGGCTTCGCGCAGGGTCTGCGTCTTGCGGGTCACAAACCCATATGCGCGATTTACTCCACGTTCATGCAGCGCAGCGTTGACCAGATCTTCCAGGAAATCGCGCTGATCAAGGCCCCCGTGCTGATGTGCCTTGACCGCGCCGGCCTCGTTGGCCCCGATGGCGCTACGCACAATGGCGTGTTTGACATCGCCTACATGGCCATGCTGCCTAACGTGGTGCTGTGCGCTCCCCGAGATGCGACCGAACTCAAGGCCATGATGCGCTGGGGCATCGACCACAGCGAGCCCGTGGCCGTGCGCTTCCCGCGAACAGCAGCCCCGCGCCCGGAGCTTGAACTCGCGGCCAAGCAACCGATTGAGCGCGGCAAGTGCGAGATACTGCGCGAAGGCCCCGATGGCGCGGTTCTGGCCTACGGCTCGATGGTCTATCACGCGCTCGATGTCGTTGAGCAGCTTGAGAAGAAACACGGCAAGCGATTCACGCTGGTCAATGCGCGCTTCGCCAAGCCGCTTGATGAACTGACGCTCGGCCCGATCATTGAAAACGCGCCCGTCGTCTTTACGGTGGAAGAACATGTTCGCCATGGCGGCTTTGGCTCAATCGTGCTTGAGTTCTGCAACAAGCGGCTGCTTGATGCCAACAAGCTGGTGATCCTGGCAATTGACGACAAGTTCATTGACCATGGCCAGCGCGTGCAGGTTCTTGAGGATGTCAACCTGCATCCCGCGGGAATTCTCAAGAGCATCGAAACGCGCCTGGGCCTGGCCATTGAAGAAACCTCCCCTTCGGCCGCAGGCAAGGCGGTCGCGGGCCGTACCGCCTGAGCACTCGCCCATGATTCTTCTCGTCGGAGATGGCAAGCGCGCGGACGTGGTTCACGGCATCGCGCAGGTTGAGCCGCTCGTGCGCGAGCGTGCAGCCGACGTCCGCGTGGATCTTGACCAGAGTCTTGACCTGTCAAGACATGTCCCGCGCATGGTTCTGAACTTTGGCGGCGACGGCAGCATCCTGCATCTTGCGCGACGGCTGGGCGAGAACCAGGTGCCGATTCTGGGCGTCAATTTCGGCAAGTTCGGTTTTCTGGCCGAGTTTGAGTTGCCGGAGCTGCTGGTCAGGCTCGATGACGTGCTCTCCGGCCGTATGCCGACGCGCAAGTCCATCCTGCTTGCAGTCCAAGTGGCGCGTGCCGGCAGCGCCTCGGAGATGCTGGCCGTCAACGACGTGGTTCTTCAGCACGAGCCAGATGGCCGCATGAGCACGATTCACGCCCGTTACGCCGGAACCGAAATTGCCACGATCGTGGGCGATGGCGCGATTGTCAGCACGCCCCTGGGCAGCACGGCGCATAATCTCTCCGCGGGTGGCCCGATTGTGCACCCGGAGGTGGATGCCATAGTGATTACGCCCATCTGCCCGCACACCCTTTCCCTTCGTCCGCTCACGTTGCCCGCAGCCGGGCCCCTTGAGTTGTGGGTGGACGCCGATGACAGCATCCGTGTCACGCTTGATGGCCAGAACACCCAGAGGATTTCCGGCGGCGATTTGGTGACGGTGCGCCGCGCGCCCCGGGCCATCACACTTGTTACGCACCCGTCGCGCTCGTATTTTGACACGTTGCGCCTCAAGTTCGGCTGGAGCTCGCGCCACACAACGCCGCGCCGCTGATATAATTCCGCAATGAATTCGCCGACGTCGAAGCTACCGTCGCGCCTGCCCGTGACACCCGCAAAACAGCGGCTCACGCTGATGATCATTGGCAAAGATGCTCCCGTGCGCAACGCGCTGGCCGATGCCCTGGCCGCGTCGCGCAAGTTTTCAAAGGAGCGCGATGATGTTGTCGTCGCGCATTCCCTGGAAGCAGCCAACGCGCTTGCCCGCAATGACGCGCTGGCCGTCTTGATCGACGCGGCTTCGGCCCGTGAGTACGCGCCTGTGCTGCTGAAGCTGGAGCCCTCGGCCGCGATTGCGCTTGTGCGCCGCAGCGGCGATGAGCGCAGCGCCGAAGAAGCTCATGAGAGTTTCCAGATTGACGATGAAATGGGCCTGCCGCCCACGCCCGCACGTGTGGATTCCGTGCTGCGCCGCCTGCGCGAGCTGGTTTACCTGCGCAGCCGAACGTTTACCCAAGGCGAGGGCACAGGCGAAACAGACAAGTTGCGGCGCCTGAACCGCATTGGTGTGGCGCTTTCGAACGAACGCAGCCTCGCTGCGCTCTTGTCCGTGATCCTGACTGAAGCGCGCAGCATCATGGACGCCGATGCGGGCTCGATCTACATCATCGAGGCCGGTTCGGGCGCGCCGCGCGCACGCAAACGCGTCGGCGATGCCGCGCGCCAGACGCAGGCCGCGGCCGTGCGGCGCGAAGACTTTACGACCAAAATGTTCTCGCTTCGTTTTGCGGCTGCGCAGAACGACAGCGTCGAGATTCCGTTTCACGAGATCGTGTTTCCTGCAAATATGGAGAGCATCGCGGGCTACGCCGCGCTGACGGGCGAAATCGTAGCGCTGGAAGATGTGTACGCGCTGCCCAAAGGCGTGCCATACAAGTTTAACTCGAGCATCGACCAGAAGTACGGCTACCACACCAAATCGATCCTCACGATCCCGCTCAAGAACACTTACGATGAAGTCGTGGGCGTGGTTCAGCTGATCAACAAGAAGCGCGACCCGCAACGCCGCATCGACAGCAGCGAAGCCGCTCTCAAGACATTGATCCCCTTTCCGAAGGAAGACATTGACCTGGCTTCGAGTCTCTCCAGCCAGGCAGGCGTCGCGATTGAAAACGTGCGACTGATGGACGCGATCCAAAAGCTGTTCGAGTCCTTCGTTTTCGCAAGCATGCGCGCCATTGAACAGCGCGATCCCAGCACGGCGGGCCACTCTGCGCGCGTGGATCGCGTCACTCTGGGCCTCGCACAGGCGGTCAACGATGCCAAGACCGGACCGTACAAAGACGTGTTCTTCAACGACGTCGAGATGACCGAGTTGCACTACGCCTGCTTGCTGCACGACTTTGGCAAGATCGGCGTGCGCGAGCATGTGCTCACCAAGGCCAGGAAGCTCTATCCGGCCGAGGCCGACGCCATCGCGTTTCGCGGCGAAGTTATCAAGCGCGAACTCATGCTCGCGGCGCTGGATGCAGAGCTGGCTTTGCTGCAAAGGGGCTTGGCCGTAGAAAGCACCGAGGCTCAGGAAGTGCGCATGGATCTGCAGCTGCAACTTGCCGAGCTTGAGGGCGATTTGGCCTTCATCAAGAAGAGCACGGAGCCAGGCTATTTGCCCGACGAAGCGCTCGCACGCGTGAAGGCCATTCATGCCAAGCGCTATCGCGGCAGAAACGGGCAGTTTCCCCTGCTGCTGGACAGCGATCTGCACAGTCTTTCCACTCGGCGCGGCTCGCTCAACGATGAAGAGCGCAGGGAGATCGAGAATCACGTCAGTGATTCATGGAAGTTCCTGCGCCAGATTCCCTGGACGGCCGATCTTGCGCGCGTGCCGGAAATTGCCGGCCAGCACCACGAGAAAATGAACGGCAAAGGCTACCCCAACGGCGTGCCGGCCGCGCAGACGCCGCTGGGATCACGGCTCATGGCCGTGGCCGACGTGTTTGATAGCCTCACGGCCGGCGACCGGCCCTACAAGCCGGCGATTCCCCTTGAACGCGCGCTCGAAATTCTGGACAAGATGGCACAGGCCGGCGACCTCGACCCCGATGTCGTCGCACTGCTGAAAGAAGCAAAGCTGTGGGAAAAGCTGAAGCTTAAGGTTGTGCGCGTGGCCGATGCAACGCCCGCGCAACTGGCGGCCCAGTAGCACAAAGCGTCACGGGACTGCACCCAAGAGGTAAGCGATGTCGTTGACCACTCCTTACGCGCCACACACACCCGAGAAAGTCAAGACATCGAAGGGAAAACGCGCCGTGCCCAAAACCATGAAGCCGGGTGAGTTCCTGAAGTTCGATTGGCCCGAAGAGCAGCAGTGGGAGCTGGTGGCCGCAACGCCTGTTTTGCGCCCAAGCCCGGACTTCCGCCATCAGGCGCTTATTGCGCGGCTGGTGCACGAGTGGATCAAGTGGTGCGATATCAACCAGGATTACGGCACGATTGCGAGCATGGGCATGCTGCTGGAGAAAGCCGATAGCGTGCTCTGCCCTGACCTCATGGTGTTTGCCAAAGCTGACATGAAGGGCTACCGAACAGGCCCGCTCACTCTTTTGCCCAAGGTGGTGATTGAGGTGCTTTCGCGCGAATCAGCAACGCTTGATCATGGCCCCAAGCGCGACATCTACGCGTTCATAGGCGTGCCGGAGTACTGGATCGTGGATCCCGTTTCGGGCGGCCTGACGATTTACGCCAATCCCAAGGACGGTGAGTACACGCAGCTTCCCGCCGACGTCTCAGGTTTTGTGCGCTCGCCGCTATTGGTGCGGCGTCTGCGCATTCTCATCGATGGCGGCGATTCACGAATTCTTTTCCAGTAGGCGAACATGGCAAAAGCCAAGCAGGTTCCGAGAACGATCACCGTGGCGCATAGTCCCGACGCGGACGACGCGTTCATGTTTCACGCGCTCACGAACCACAAAGTCGATACCGGCTGGCTGACGATCAAGCACGAGCTGTGCGACATCGAAACGCTCAACCAGCGCGCCAAGACCGGCGAGCTTGACGTTACGGCCGTCAGCTTCCACGCCTACCCGTACATCGCTGACAAATACGTCATCACGCGCGCCGGGGCTTCCATGGGTGACCGCTACGGGCCCATCGTTGTCTCGCGCGAGCCCATGAACCCGCAGGACCTCGACGGCAAGGAAGTCGCCATCCCCGGCCCGCTGACGAGCGCCGCGCTGGCGCTGCGGCTCTACAACCCGAAGGTCAAACCCGTGCCCATGGGTTTTGACAAAGTCCAGCACGCCGTGCTTGAGGGCAAGGTGCCCGCGGGCGTCATCATCCACGAGGGCCAGGTCACCTACAACGATCTCAAGCTCTTCAAGGTCGTTGATCTCGGCGAGTGGTGGTTCAGCAAACACGAGTTGCCCCTGCCGCTGGGGTGCAACGTAGCGCGCCGCGACCTGGGCAAAGACGTCATCGCCCAGTTCAGCAAGTGCTTCTCGGCCAGCATCAAGTACGCGCTGAAGAACCGCGAAGAAGCGCTCGACCACGCGCTCAGCTATGGCCGCGGGCTTGACCGCGAGCGTGCCCGCAAGTTCGTGGGTATGTACGTGAACGAGTACACCGTCGACATCGGCATGCGCGGCATGGAGAGCGTGAAGCTGTTCCTCAAGCTCGGCCGCGAAGCGGGCATCGTCAAGGCCAAGGCCGAACCGGAATGGGTGTAGCTTGGACCTACAGGTCCAAGTGCAGTTGCTGGTGAAAGAGAAACGTGGAGTCCAAAGCCACAACGCAATGATTGACTCACTGTTCGCGAGGGGAAAATGACGCCACTGACACTTGTCATTGCGGCCATGATAGTGGTGTTGTTCATGGTGAGCGCGGCAGTAGCAGTCTGGTACACGATCAAGCGCGGCGACAGCTTGGATGCGCACCCTGAGCTTGGGGATATCACAACTCTTGACTGAAAGCGCAAAACCGAGCAATCCCGAGAAACGCGCGGCCCTGCGCGACATGGCCAGCGGCGCCGCCGATTTCGCAACACGCTATCTGCCGGGATCAGGCATTCTGCGCAAGCTTGACCAGGTGCGAGAGCAATTTGGCGGATTCACCGACGCCGAGAAGCAGGGCGACGCGCGCTACCTCGACATGCACGGGCGCAATTTCTTTCGGCCGCCGGGTGCCTTGCGTGAGCCCGATTTCCTTGATGCCTGTTCCCGCTGCAAGAAGTGCGTTGAGGCCTGCCCTGAGCAAGTGATCACGCCCGCGCAGTCACACATGGGCCCGCCCGTTGATACGCCAATCCTCATGCCCAACCAGGGCGCGTGCACGATGTGCGGCGAGTGCATGGATGTCTGCCCCACCGGTGCACTGGCCAAGACGCCCATCAGCAAAATCCGCATCGGCATCGCCGTCGTTGAGCCCGACACCTGCCTGGGCTACA
The DNA here is from genome assembly GCA_020845475.1 of Planctomycetota bacterium. GTDB lineage: Bacteria > Planctomycetota > UBA8742 > UBA2392 > UBA2392 > UBA2392. Next base: position 77,595 of record JADLFN010000046.1, on the reverse strand, counting down.
AGGGCGAAGCATGCACCGGTTGCCATCGCGCCTGCCCGCTGGAGCCCAACGCGATCGCCTTTGACAAAACCATGCCCAAGGTTGATAGCCGCGTCTGCACGGGGTGCGGCTTGTGCGTCGCGGAATGCCCGACGGAGCCCAAGAGCATCGTGGTGCTGCCACGCCCCGCGAGAAAGTAGCACGGGCCTCCCGGCCCGTGCAGCGCGCGCACGGGTCTGGAGCCCCGTGCCACATCTTGTAGAACATGGCTATGCCCGCGAAGACTTACATCTATTGCGACTACGCCGCCGGAGGCCCGCCTCGCGCTGAGGTGTTTGAGGCCATGCGCGCGCATGCGTTCACGCACTTCGCCAATCCCGGCGCGCACCACCCGCTGGCCTACGTGGCCAAACACGAAATGGTCGCCTTGCACGAGCGGGCTGCGCGCGTGCTGGGCGTGGATTCGCGCGAAGTCATTTTCACCAGCGGCGGGACCGAGGGTGACATCCTGGCGCTGCGCGGCGTCATGGCGCGTCGTGCAAATGGGCGCGATGAGCTGGTGGTCAGCGCGATCGAGCATCACGCCGTGCTGCTCTGCGCCGAGCAACTTGGCCGCGAGGGTTTCAAGGTGAAGTTTGCGCCGGTGACGCCGCAGGGCGTCGTCGATTTCAATGCGCTGCGCAAATTGGTGGGGGAGAAGACGGCGCTCGTCAGCATCATGCTTGCCAACAACGAAACGGGCGTGATCCAGCCGGTCAGCGAGATCGCGAAGGTTGCGCACGCTGCCGGCGCGAAGTTCCATTGCGACGCCGTGCAGGGCTTTGGCAAGCTACCCATCAAGCCGCGCGAGATGGGCTGCGATCTGCTCTCGCTGGCGGGTGCGAAGTTCGGCGGCCCGCGCGGCACGGGCCTGCTGTACAACGAAATGACCAATCGGTTGGAGCCGCAGATCGTGGGCGGCCCGCAGGAGTGGGGCTATCGCGCCGGCACAGAGGACATTTCCGGACAGGCCGGCATCACGCTGGCCCTCGAGCTGGCGGAAGCCGAGCGCGAGAAAGTCTGGCCGCGCGTGGCCAAGATCCGCGACGCGCTGGAAGCCACGCTCAAGAAAAAGCTGGGCGGGAAAATCCGCGTTAACGGCGAGGGTGCGCCGCGCCTGCCCAACATCAGCAATGTCAGTTTCATTGGCATCGAGGGCCAGGCGCTGGGCATCGAGCTTGGCGAGCAGGGTTTTTGCGTGGGCCTTGGCAGCGCCTGCGCGCCTGGAGAAACCGACCCGAGCCACGTCTTGCGTGCCATGGGGCTTTCATGGGAAGACGCGCAGGGCTGCATCCGCATCAGCTTCGGCGCGGATATCAAGGAAGCCGATGGCGAGCGCCTGGCCGAATTGTGCGTCGCCAACTACCTGAAGCTGGCAGAGCTGGCCTAGGCCGCGTCCAACATGAAATCGCGCGCGCTCACTCCCATCACTCAACCCTTTGACGTGCGGCTGTCGCTGCCCGGGTCGAAGAGTTTTGCCAATCGCGCGCTGGTGTGCGCGGCTTTGGCGGGCCGGCCTTGCTCTCTCTCGAATCTTTCGCCCGGCGATGACACAGCGTTGATGCTCAATGTGCTGGCGGATCTGGGCTGGAGCGTGCGTGGTCGCGGGGCGAATGTGGAGCTCAAGCCGCCGGCCAGGCCCAAGGCCACGGCCCGCGAAGGCCGTGCTTCGATTTTCACCGGCGCGGCTGGCACGGCGACTCGCTTCGCTTGCGCGCTTCTGTGCGTGACGCCGGGGCGGTTCATACTCGACGGCAACAAGCGCATGCGCGAGCGGCCGATGGGCGATTTGATTGCGGCGCTGCGGCAACTGGGCGCCAAGATCACCGAAAGAGGCAAGCCGGGTTGCGTGCCCCTCGAAATCGAGGGCGCAAGTTTGCGCGGCGGCACATGCTTGCTCAGTGGCGAAGTCTCGAGCCAGTTTCTCTCGGCGTTATTGCTCGTGGCGCCCATGGTGAGCATGGGCGTCACGATCGAAGTTCGCGGTGAACTGGTGAGCAAGCCCTACGTCGATATCACGCTCAACGTGATGCGCGCTTTTGGTCTGCCGGATTCGTGCATCAAGCGCGAGGGCTACCGGCGATTTGTGGTCAAGCCGGGAACCTACGGCTGCGAGCGCTACGAATGCCCGCCCGACGCCACGGCGGCCAGTTACTTCTGGGGCGCGGCTGCGGTCAGCGGCTCAACGTGCGTGATCGATGGCTTGACGCGTCAAGATATTCAAGGCGACGTGCGTTTCGTGGATGTGTTAGAGCGCATGGGCTGCGAGGTGCTAGAGTTTCCGAACGGGTTGGGTGTTCGGGGACTGTCCCCGCAGGGGACTGTCCCCGCAGTTCGAGAAATCACGAATGCGCATCGGCGCTCAATCGCGAGACGGGGACAGTCCCCAAACGCGGGGACAATCCCCTTGCGTGCCATCGAAGCCGACATGTCCGCCATGCCCGACTGCGCGCAGACGCTGGCCTTGGTGTGCGCGTTTGCGCAAGGCACATCGCGGCTCACGGGGCTTTCCACGCTGCGTGTGAAGGAAACCGACCGCATCGCGGCACTCTGCAAAGAGCTGTCGAAACTGGGCGTGACAACCCGTTCGGGCGCCGACTGGCTGGAGATCGATGGTAGGGGCGACATATATGTCGCCCCTACAAGGCGCCCGCCCCTGAACAAGACTTACGAGGACCACCGCATGGCCATGAGTTTCGCCATCGCGGGATTAATAACGCCGCTGAAGATCGAGCATCCCGAGGTTGTCACCAAGAGCTTCCCGGGGTTTTGGGAATACTGGGACAAGATCACGTCACAAAGATCAACACGAAACAAATCAACGCCACCAGGGCCATGAACGCCGCTGCGGCCAGCGCCATGTTGCGCTGGGCGAGCGCAGCTTGTGCGCGTTCTTCCAGTGATTTTACGCGGCCTTGCATTTCGCCTTGGCGTGATTGCTCGATCTTGAGCGCGCGCAGTACGCTGCTTTTGCCGATTTCGATCTTGGCGACCTGCTTGGGGCGGTTGCGTTCCAGCAGGGCTTCGAGGTCGGCGAAGAGGTTGTCGAGGTTGGCGTAGCGGTCGTCAGGGTTCTTGGCGAGCAATCGCTTAAGCACCGCGAGCACATCATCGCCGAGGCTGGGCCTGAAAGTGCGCGGGTCGGGCATGGCATCGCGCGTGTGGGCTAGCATGACCCTTGAGGGTGTGCCGTCGTACATCGGCCGGCCTGTGAGCATGTGATAGAACGTTGCGCCGAGCGAGTACACGTCGGCGCGATAATCCACGCCCTCTTTGCCCATGGCCTGCTCGGGCGCGATGTAGTCGGGCGTGCCCAGCACCATGCCTTCGAAGCCGAGCTCTTTGTCGAGCTTGCTTTTCACAAAGCCGAAGTCGCCCAGTTTGACGACGCCGGTCTTGGTGACCATGACGTTGCTGGGCTTGATGTCGCGGTGCACGATGTCGAAGTCTTTGTAATAACGGATCGCGCGCACAACCTGGATGATGATTTCAACAGCGCGACCCACTTCCATCTGGCGGCGCGGAGAATCGTGGATCAGTTCTTCAACGGTGCGGCCTTCCACGTACTCCATCGAGAAGTAGTAGTAGTCGCCCTCTTTGCCGACGTCGTAAACCTGGATCAAGTTCTGGTGCGAGAGCTTGCCGACAATGCGCGCCTCGAGCACGAAGCGCTTGCGGAACTCGTCATCTGAAATCCACTGCTTGTGCAGCACCTTGAGCGCAACAAGGCGATTCATGGAAATCTGGCGTGCCTTGAACACGCTGCCCAGGCCGCCTTCGCCCAGCGTGGAGATGATCTCGTAGCCCTTGAACTTGAGGTCCTTCTTGCTCTCGCGGTCGCGCGTGAGCTGCTCGTGCGCTTTCTCGACGCGGCGCACGTCGTCGGGCGACATCAACTTTTCGTTGAGCACAATCTGCTGCAGCGTCAGGTTGTGGCCCAGATTGGCGCTGGCCTGCTGTTTGACGCGGCACTGATCAAGCTGCTCGTTGGTCAACAGGCCGTTGCGCACGGCCAACACGCCGAAATCGACAACGCCCAAGCCGCGCCCGTCCCGGGTTTCCTGAGGATCGGCCATGGTTGGGGCTTCTTCCATTACAGCTCCGAGGGTGGTCAAGGGCGATCCCCGATGTCAGCACGGTACGAAAAAGTTTTACCGGACGAAGGCCGGATAGAACTAATTCGGCGGTTTACTGACACACCCTTAGCAAAATCAAAAACTACAAAAGCGCAGGGATGAGCAGGATAAGCAGGATTGATTTCCATCCTGAACATCCAGTCCATCCCTGCGCCGGTTGATCACAGCCTAGGCGCCTGAAAGTGACAGGCCCAGCTCCGCCAGCTTCTGCTTGACCTCGTTGAGCGAAGTCTGGCCGAAGTTCGGCGTGCCCAGAAGCTCGACCTCGGTTTTGGCCGAAATCTGGCCGATGGTCTTGATCGCCAGGCGCTCCATGCAGCGGCGCGAGCGCACGGAGAGCTCGAGCGTGTCGATGCTGCGCGCGAGCACGTCGTCGCCGCCGGGGGTAACCGGTGCGCCGCCCTTTTGATCTTCGGGCGGGATGTAGGAAAGCGCATCTTCCTTGCGCATGCCCAGGCGCAGGCCCTTGCTCGCGAGGATACTCTTGATTTCCTGGAGGCTGGTCTCGCCGAAGTTCTTGTACGAAAGCAGCTCGCTCTCGGTCTTGAGGATCAAGTCCCCGAGCGTCTCGATCTTCATCTTGGCCAGGCAGTTGCGCGAACGCACCGACAGTTCGAAATCCGTCACCGGCGTACGCAGGATCTGCATGCGCTTGTCTTCCTTGCGCTCGCGATCCTCGTCGTAGAACATGTTCTGGCTGGACAACGCATCGCGCAGGTAAAGGCGCGCGCGCGGGTGGCGCGGATACTCCTTGAGAATCGTTTCGTAGCACGTCACGGCCAAATCGTATTTGCCTTCGTCTTCGTAAATCGTGCCCAGGTTGATCAGCACGTCCACGGCCACGGGGCTGACCTGCACAATGCGTTCGTAGGCCAGCCGCGCCGTGTCGTCGTCGCCGGCAACCTGCGCAATCTTGCCAAGAACCGAGTTCAAGCCGCGGTGCGTTGGATTGGCGTCCGCGATGTGCTCAACTTCCTTAATCGCATCAGCAAGGCGCCCCTGACGCAGCAGCAACTCACCGCGCGCGGCTACGATGTCGAAGTTGTCAGCGTTCTTGAGCGCCTTGAGCGTCTTTTCGGCGTCTTCCAGCTTGCCCTGCTCGAGCTGGCAGCGGAACAAGGGCAGGCCCGCCTCGAGCGTCTTGTATTGGGTGAACTCAGGCGTGAGCAACTTCTCGGCGCGCGCATAAAAGCCGGCTTCATACAGCGCGCGACCCAGGAAGTGCTTGCTGAAATCGTGGCTGGCCTCGGTTTCAAGCACTTGCAACGCGCGCTCCACCTGACCCAGGAGGTACAGCAGCACACCCTGGCGCTCGCGAGAAGCAGTCCAGGAACCCAGCGCTTCTTCCGCGTGCCGCTTGAGCCCGGCATCAAGGAAGAGCTGCGTGCGCAGCTCAATCAGGGCTTTGACATCAGGCGTCTTACGTTCAACAAGTTCGGCGAGAACATCACTCGTGGCGGTGGGCATCCGGTAAAGCTCCGTGGCAGGGCCAATCTTGAAAGCCCGCGGAAAACGCGAGCTTGAGGCCCTAAAGAATGAGCGCAAAAGTATAGGAAGTCGCTAGACATGCGCAAGGGTGTAGGTGTTGCGATCTACGGCAGGTCTTGGGTGTGCCGGTGACGAGAGATGGAGCGCTGGAGAGATTGAGAGATGGCTCGTCAGCACAATCGCTCCATCTCTCATGCCCTACGGCAGCGTGTACTTGTTGATTTGCGCGAAAGTGCGCACCACACCGCCGGCGGCCGGTTGGCCCATCCACACCGCTACGCAATCATCGGTGTCGAGTGCGATCGCGGGCAGCGTGCACGTGTTCGCCTGGCAGAACGTTTCGCTCAACTTGTGCGGGCCGCCCAGAAAGTGGAAGTTGTTGTCGCGGCTGGCAAACATCAGCACGTTGCCGCCCACTAGCGTGCCGTCCGAGAATGCAATCATGACGGTGAAGTTATCGTCCGGGCGGCGGAACACGGCCAGCGTGGGCTGGCGGATTCCGCCCGTGGTACTGTTGTATAGCTGCTTGGGCGAGCTGAAACTGGCGCCGCCGGTTCCCGTGCGGCACGAAAACACGGCACGGTCGCCGCCGGTGTCCTGCCCGATGAAGGCCATGAAAACTTCACCATCGAGGCCGCCCTCAATGCGCGGCTCTGTCATGACCACCGTGCCGCGTTGGGCCAGGCCGTTAACACTGACTTCGCCGAAATTACTGCCGTTGTCGTCGCTGCGCAGGATGCGCAGGCTGCGGTTAGCCGCGACCTGTTCAGACCATGTAATGTAAACGCGCTCGCCCAGATCCGTGCATACATCCGGGCTTTGCGCCGTGGATCCGCCGGTGACGTGCGGAAGCGTAATCGCGGTGGTAAAGCTGGTGGTCTTGCGGCGATAAAGCACCGCACCGCCGCTTTCCCAGACCACGTGCACGCGGTTGCTGGGATCAATGTGGATGCGCGGGCTGCTTTCGTCAGAGCCCGCAGTGTTGGTCAGGTTGGCAGGCGTGATCGTGCCGCCGGATGTGCGCGTGGCGTAATGAATGTCGCGGCTGGGGGCGTTGCCCTCTTCCCATACGATGTGCAGTGTGCCCGTGGAATCGAGCGCGCATTGTGGATTGCGACTGTCAGCCCCGGGGCTGGCGAGAATCGTGGCCGGTGCGCCAAAGGGGCCGCCGACAATGGCGGAGTTGTAAACGATATCGTGGCTGCCCACGCCATCAGTCTGGGCGTAAACGACGTGAATGCGCGAAGAGTCGTAGGCCAGCGCGGGTTCAATGGCGGCGTTTGTAGGCGCGGCAGGTTCGGCGGTGGGGGCGTTAATCGTAACTTCGATGGCCGGCCCGCCCGGTTCGTCGCCTTCTTCTTCAGGGCCGCAGGCTGAGAGCAAAAGGAACGGAACGAGCAGCAGGACTTTGCGCATGTCAGAACATTCGGGGCGAGGCAGGGAGGTACAATCTACAAAGTTGGATCGACAAATCCCAATTGAAGACGGGGCTGGGTAACGACTTTTACTTCTCGCGCTCGTAAACGCCTTTGTCGCGCTTGTGCCAGCGCGAGAAGCCAAGTTCGCGCACGCGCGAAGGTGCGAGCTTGTCCACGCCGCCGCCGAAGCGCGAAAGCAACTTCTTTACGGCCTTGCCGCACACGGGGCACTTGGTGAGAGGCTCGGCGCTCACGCGCTGAAAGGCCTCGAAGAGGTCGTCGCAGAGTTCGCCTTTGGCCTTCACGTGTTTGTATTCGTAGATGGGCATGTTGAGCGATTCGGGATCGTGTTCGTACCTTTCAGTATGGAAACAGAATTCACACGCGCCAGAAGGAGAACGGCGAGACCGCTGACGCGAGGGGCGGCAAGTTGGTTTTTGGCGGGGGCCGCGTGTCACGTTTCATTACATGTGTCAACGCTTCGTTAGCTGGCAATGCGAGGATGCCAAAGACACGGAAATGTCGTAACACATTTCTGTGCAACAGTTTACAAAACTAACAATAGCGGGCTAAAGGCCTTGGCACAGGCTGTGCTTTTGTCGGCTTGGCCCGACGGACGGGCGACCAGTTCAAAATTTCTGGCTCAAGGTTATTTACCCTGGAGATCAAAACGATGCGCAAGAGCATTCTGGCGATGTTTGTGGTGATGATCGCGATTTTCGCGGTCGCGTGCGGTGGCAACAAGCCTGCTGGCAACGGCGGCGACGCCAATGCGGCGAATGTTGCGGGTGGCGGCGGCGGTTGCGCCCCGGCTGCTGAAGACATGATGGCGTTCTATAAGAAGGCTGGCAACTACTACGTTGCGAAGAACACGTCAAAGGCCGGCGGTACCGAGACTGTCTCCGGCATGAAGATGGAAGTCACGAAGTCGGACGACAAGGGCTACACGATGAAGATGACGATGCTCGAAAAGGACATGAAGACGACGATGGCGAACACGACGCCGACCGAGACCACCACTGAGTGGCCCAAGACCGGCGGAGAGGCTCCGAAGTGTGCGCCGAAGGTCGAGATCAAGAAGGAAAAGATCTCGGTCGCCGGTAAGGACTTGGAGTGCATCGTTACGGAAGTTGCAGGCACGAAGTCTTGGAGCTACAAGGGCATGCCCGTGAAGTCGCAGAGCAAGGGCGAAGGCTACGAGAGCTCGATGGAAGTTGTTGAATTCAAGTGCGAATAGTTTGATCGCAGAACACCAACCAGCCGCCTTCGGGCGGCTGGTTTCGTTTTTGGCCTGCTTTCGTTGTGCCGCGCTGCCCTTTGCGTTAGCCTGTTTCTCTCTGGAGGTGACTATGCGCTACCTGCTCGCGGCTTTGCTTGTACTGCCCTTCTGCCTTGTCGCTTCGCCCTCCGCACAGGATGCGCCGGACGTTGACGTGCTCAACCTCTACAAGCTCGTGGGCCGAAGCTGGACTGCGCGCGTGGTCACCTGGAATCGCGGCAAGCCCGCGCAAACCGAATACCGCAAGCAGGAAGTCACGCTCGTTCACGAAGACCTGTGCACGGTCAAGACTTCGCTCCTCGACAAAGACGGCTTCCTCTCCGGCGGCGACCAGGCGCGCGACCTTCGCTTCAACGATGAACTCAAGGCCGCCAGCACACCCGCCAAGGATGCTCCCAAGTCGCGCATAGCCGCGGCTGGCGTTTCATTTGAGTGCACACTCTCCGAGTTCACAAGCGCGGCCAGCCACGAACAAACCTGGCGCAGCACCAAGTTTCCCGCGCTGATCGTGCGCCAGCGCATTGTGCGCGCTGACTTCGTTCAGACGCTGGATTTGCTTTCATTCAACGAGGGGGTGCCCGACGCCTGGACGCTCTACCGCATGGCCGGGCGCAAGTGGGTTTATCGCGTGAACGAAGAGCTCAAGGGGCCCAATCCGAAAACCGGCTACCTCGTGCACGAAGTCGTGGAATCCACGATTGAGGGTGCCAAGGTGAAAGTCAGCCACCTCGACAAAGAGAAGAAGCCCGTGGAAGGCGACTTGGGCGACACCATCACGATCGACTTCGAGAAATCCACGCCGTGGAAGAAGCCTGAAAAAGCCAAGGACCAGGACGTCATCGAGGGCACGCTCAACGTCGCGCGCATCAAATGGTCGAGCATCGAAGTGCGCGGCTCAAACCAGAGCGAGTTCTACAGCAAGCATTGGCCCGGGCTGCTGCTGAAGAAGACGCTCTCGAACAGTGAGATGGTGCTGGAAGAGTTCTACACCGGCCACGATGAAATGAAGTTCTACCGCACCAAGGGCAATTTGTTCACGTTGCGCAACACCTATCGATTCGGCGGCCGGCGCATGGGCGACAGCACCTCCTACCAGCGCATGGAAGTGACGGCCGTGACCGAAAACCAGTCCACTTATCGCAACAGCTCGCTCGACCAGACGGGGCGCCAGATGTATGCGCAGGAATCCACCACGCCTCTGAACAAGGCCACGCTCAGGCCGCACGCGGGCGATGAGCCAATCGAGGAACGGATCTTTACCTCAGCGGGCACGTTTCAATGTTTGAAGCAATCGCGCGATTCCAAGGACAACAAGCATACAATGTGGATGCACCACGGCCTGACGCTGCGCATGTTGAACGAGTCCGAGGGCTACAACATGCAGCAAGAAGTTACCGAGTTGAAACTGCAGTAGGCGGAGCTGCCGGAAATCGGGCATCGCTTCCGCCGGGCTGTCTTGAAGTTGCGCTCAGGCTAGAATGACGCGAGGCAAGGGAGACTCACATGTTGCGGATGAGCATGGCATGGTGCGCGGCTTTGTGTGTGCTGGCGCTGGCAACCGTAAACGCAAGCGCGGCAGGCAGGCCCGAAGGCACCGAATTCAAGGACGGCTGGAACACCTGCGCGACGGCAAAGGTGGGCGACTGGGTGGAGTACGAGTTCGCCAAGGACAGTTTCCGCCGCGTCGAAGTCAAGGCCATCAATGGCGACAAAGTCACGCTCACGGAGACGCTTACGGTCAACGGCAAGGCCAATCCGCCCAAAGACAAGAAAGCCGCCGATTGGTGGATGATCAAGATGCCCGCCACGCTGCCCACCAACATGCAGGTGGACTGGTCAAGCAAGGAGATCACCTACGGCGGAGTGAAGATGAGTTGCGATGTGGCGGCCTGGACCAACGGCGCGCTGAGCAACGAGGTTTACTACTGCAAAGAAGTGAAGTGCGGCGGCTATGTGAAAATGGTGATGGGCGGACAGGTTTCCGTGTTTTTGAAAAACTACGGCGATTCCACAAAGAAAGAAGGCTACCTCAGTGGCGCGGTCAACACGGATTCGAACAAGGCGCCCACGCTTCCAACGTTCTACACGACGGCAGGCAACACGGCGGTGTTCAAGAATGTTTCGCCCGCGGGCGAAACTTACACGCGCCGCGAAGCAGAGGGATATGACGGCAAGATCGCGACGTTCTCCGATACACCCTGCGACAAAGACGGTAAGCCATTGGCGGATGCCAAGCCCACCGCCGGTTCTCTGAGCAACGAAGACTGGGCCAAGCGCTACGCCAAGCCCGCCGCCACGGGCGAAAAGATCACCGTGCCCGCCGGCGAGCTACTGTGCTCACGCTTTGATACCACCGAAGGCAAGGCAACGAAGAAAGAATGGTTGACCGCCGAAGGCGTCGTGGCCAAGTCCGAACTCAAGGACGGAGACAAGACCACGACTACAGAACTCATCGCCGTTCGATTCCGCTAACAGAGGTCAGTACATAACGAAAGGGGCGCCATCTGGCGCCCCTGTTTCATTTCGCGATGCACCAGTCCATCAGCCCTTGAGCTTGTCGTTCACGCGCTTGAGTTCCGACGGGTAACCGGCCTCGAGCGCTGTGCGCAGCTTTTCAGCGCGATCCTTGAACTTCTCGTCTGTGCTCTCAAGCTTCTTGGCTGCAAAATAGGCCTGGGCCAGCGAGTAGCCTTCAGTCGTGCCGCCTACCCACCATGCATAATAGGCCGCCAGCATGTGCGCGTCATAGGCGCGTTCGAACGACTGGCTGTCCAGCATGCAATCTCCGAGCACGCGATAGGCAATCGCCAGCGCGGCTTCATCATCAACGCTGACTTCGTCGTTGATGGACTCGTCCTTGGTGATCGGCTCAGCGATGCCCTTGGCTTCGTCAACTTTCTTGTTGGCGTAGAGTGCCCAGGAGGCGTAGGCGTCAGCTTTGGCTTTGAGCGCCTTGTCAGCTCCCGCGTTCTTGGCCGCGTCGCGGAACGCACCCAGGGCGTCTTCGTACTTGCCCAGGTTCAGCTCAAGTTCGCCACGGGCCTGGTTGGCTTTTGCGTCAAAGGGTGGGCCAAGGCGCACCATTTCCTTGAAAGTGGCGCGCGCGCCATCGTTGTCGCGTCCGAGCAACTGCATGCGGCCCAACAGCGTGTAGGCCTCGCCGATGAAGTAGCCGTCTTTGTAAGCGGTAAGGTATTCGCGCAGTTTGTCGGCGGCGAACTTTGCGCTCTGCCGGTTGGCGTTGGCGGCGAAATAGCCGGCAATGCGGAACCTGGCTTCTTCCTTGTTCAACGGCGAAGTCGCGGTCTTGGCTTCCACATCCAGCGCTTCAATGGCGGCTTGCGGATCATTGCCCAATTCGCTCAACGCGCGGAACAATGATTCGCTCATGCTTCCGCCTTCGGAGCTGCGCGTAAGCGTTACGACATCCTTGCGTGCGACCGACTTCTTGACCTTCTCTACTTTCAGGTCGCCTTTGCTGTCCGTCTTCTCGATCGTGGCGGTGTAATCCACCTGCTTCCAGGACCAAGCCGTGATCTCGACGTTGTTCTCCTGCTGGAGATTCTTGTTGGCCATGTAGCCGATGGTGTCGGCCAGCAACGCCGGCGCGAGCAACGCCAGCGCACAAACTGAAAGGAACCTGGTCATTCCTGAAACCTCCATTGGGGACGGCAGTGTGCCCCCGAAAACGAAAACGCGCAAGCCGCGGGCCCTGAATATCAACGGTTGAACAGGCCGCAAGTTCAGGCCACCAATCCGCCAATTTCACTTTGCAGCGATCTGGCGGCTTCAACGACTGCTTCGCGCCAGCGGCCCACGCCGTAATCTTTGAGCGGGCCCTGCGCATATGCGTGCATCACGCCGCGCGAAGAGTTCACAATGGCGCCCTTGCCGTCAGCGCCGAAGCACGAACGAATGATCTCCAGTGAACCACCCTGCGCGCCATATCCCGGCACCAGAAACAGCGCGCGCGGCATCAGCCGGCGCATCAGCCTGGCCGCATCAGCGTGCGTAGCGCCAACCACGGCCCCGACGTGCGAGTAGCCGCAGGCGCCAACGGTAGGCGCGCCCCATTCGTTGATCCGCTGCGCAACCTGTTCAACCACGGTGCCGCCAAGGGTGAGAGTTAGTTCCTGGAACTGCGCGCTGCCCGGGTTGCTGGTGCGTGCAAGGACAAAGACTCCGCCGCCGGCCTTGGCGGCCGCTTCTACAAAGGGCGTCACGCCATCAGCGCCGAGGTAGGGGTTGACCGTGGCGCAATCCACGTTCAGCGAGGGCAAATCGATGCCCCGTGTCTGCGCGCCGCCAAACAGGCTTTGCGCATAGGCTTCTGAAGTGCTGCCGATGTCGCCGCGCTTGACGTCGGCGATCACGAGCAGGTGCTTCGCTCGGGCATGGGCACAAACCGCCGCAAAATCCGTCAGGCCCGCCGGCCCCAAAGCCTCAAAGAAAGCGGCTTGCGGCTTGATCGCGGGGCAAAAGGGTTCAACGAGATCGATCACCTCAATACAGAACGCGCGCACCGCCGCGCGCACAGCTGTGTCGCAGCGCCCGTGCTGTTCAAATGCTGCAACGAAGAATTCCTCTGGAACCCAGTCCAGGCGCGGATCCAAGCCCACACACACGGGCGCTTTCTTGCGCGCGATGGCGTCGAGCAAACGGTCGGCAAAGTGCTTCAAAGCCGCTCTCCAAGCGGGTTTTGCGTGAATATGCCATGAAGTGGCGCAAGGTGGGTGAGTTTGCATGTCGGCGCGGCAGAAAAATTGCGATTTGGGGTGCCGAAGTCGCCACGGCATGACGTGGATAAGTGTGTCGGTAACTGAAAAACGCGCGATATGTAGTGACAACATCATGTAAGTCCTACATGCAGTGGAGTGGCGACGCCGAACCGGCTCCGAGCGAAAAAGTCAAAAAAAATCAGGAAAAGTGGGGCCGATAAATGGACAAGTGGGGCAAAGTGGAGTAACTTCCTTGCAGGTGCCACACAATGACCATGGGTTCGCGCTATATCGGGGAAGCGCAGACCATCATCGACGCGAAGAACCGGATCACCTTGCCCGCAAAGTTTCGCAGCAAGTTGCCGCCTTCGCCGGATGGAACGGTTGTCCTGTTGGTAGGTCCCGGGCCCGATTTCTGGAGCCTTGAAGTTTTTGACAAAGAAAGCGGCGAGCGGCGCATGCATGAGCTCGCGGGGGATTCAGGGCTGCCGGATGCGGAGCAACGCAAGCGCCAGGCGCTCTTGGGTAGATTTGAGTGGTGCGAATGCGACAAACAGGGACGAGTGCTTTTGCCGGCCAGCCATGTGGCCTGGGCGCGGCTCAAGGGCGAGCTCAAAGTGAGCGGTCGAGGGGGCCACTTGCTTGTTTACAGCCCGGAAGAAGCGAAGACATCGGCGCAGCAACTGGATTTGGAGGATCTCGATCCGGCCGCGGTCGCCAGGCTATACGAAGAAGCCAAGTTGCAGGGTAGCAGCAAGTAGTCAGCGGTATGCGGGTGAGGCTTTGCATGTTCCGCTGACCGCATGCCGCAAACCATTTTCGGATTGAGTGAAGTTCCGCTGCACACTCAACCGATACCAGCGAAAGCTGGCGCCCGTCGGCCGCGATATGCCCGACCGCGAGACGCCGCGCGCAACGGCGCCACACCACAGAGCTGACCAACTTCCGGCACGCAACGAAACGCGCTTTGCGCGGTCGGGCCGTGCTTTGCTTCAAAGACAAGGGGACGGTAAATGGATTTCAACTTCAACGAGCAGCATGATCCCAACGGCTTGAACGCCGTGGCAACCCTGCTGCCCAACCTCGGCGATTTGAGCGACCTCCAGCTTCTGGAGAAGCGCGACGAAATCCGCCGCTGCCAATCGCTGCTCAAGCGCGCCCAGAAGTTTGTCGGCGGCATTGAATTCTCCGAGCACGTCATGGGCTTGATCCGCGCGCTCGACAAGGCCGAGGCGCGTGAAAGCGCCCGGATGATCTCGGTGGCCGCGTGAGCTCATGGCCGAGCACATATCCGTCCTTGTCGGAGCCGTGCTTGAAGCGTTTAGCGGACTTCGCAACGACGCAGTTGTCGTGGACGGCACCGTCGGACTGGGCGGACACGCCCAGGCCATCCTCGATGCCCACCCTCGGACACGGATCATCGGGCTTGATAAAGACGATGCCGCGCTTTCGCGTGCAACTGAGCGTCTGCGAGGAAGCGGCCGTGCCACTCTCCGCCACGCGAGCTTCGGATCGTGGCCTGATTGCATCCGCGAACTGGGCCTTGAGCGTGTAGACGGGCTACTGCTGGATCTCGGTGTTTCCAGCCTTCAACTTGATTCGCCGGCGCGCGGCTTCAGCTTCCGGGCTGACGGGCCGCTCGATATGCGGATGGACTCAAGCATGGGACTGTCCGTGGCGGAGTTTATTGCGGGCAAGGATGCGCCCGAGATCGCTCAATTGCTGCGTGAATTCGGCGAGGAGAAGCTGGCCTGGCCGATCGCCAAAGCGATCGTGCGCGAACGTGACGCGGCTCGGCTTTCAACGACAGGTCAACTGGCCGAGATCTGCCGGCGCGTCTATCCCAAAGGCCGCCAGCGTATCGACCCCGCCACACGCACATTCCAGGCTCTTCGCATCGCGGTGAACGATGAGATGGGTGAACTCACTCGCGCTCTCGATGCCGTGCCGACGCACACGGGTGTCGGCGGAGTTGTTTGCGTGATCAGCTTTCACTCGCTTGAAGACCGCATCGTCAAGCAGCGCTTTGCGCAATGGGAGCGCGAAGGGCTGGGAAGAACGCTCAAGCGCAAGCCAATAACCGCCGATGAAGCAGAAGTGGCTCTAAACCCCAGGGCAAGCAGTGCCAAGCTGCGCGCGTTTGTCTGGGGCGAAGTCGTCACAAAGTCCAACGTGCGGCGCAGCAAGCACCACAGGTGAAACGTGAATCTCTCAACTTCAATCTGCGCGCTGCTGTTCTTTGTGGGGCTGGGCGGCATCGTGGTCGCGCAGCAGCTGCAGATCCGCAGCGTGAACTACCACATCGGCAAGACCGAAAAGCAGATTCTCGAGACGGACGAGCAGATCCGCGTGCTCAACAAGAAGCACGAAGAAGCGCAGAACCCAAGCCGGCTCTGGGAGCGCGTGAAGGAACTTGGCATCCCACTCGTCCCGCCTGAATTCAAAGAAGAGCCGGCCAAGCCCGGCAAACCCAAGACTGAAGCATCCGCTGCCAAGGCCAAGCCGGAAAAGAAGAAAGGTTGACCATGGCCAGCTGGCTTCAATGGTTCATGCAGCCGGGCAGAGGCGTGCCCTCGCCGCGTCGTCGGGCGTTGTACATTCTGGGGTTTGTGGTCATCGTCATCACCGGCCTGTGCGGCCGGCTGTTCTCGATTCAGGTGTTCGCGCACGAAAAGTACCAGGCTCAGCGCGACAAAAACAGCACGCGCACGATTCCATTGCCCGGTGAGCGCGGGGCCATTCTCACGCGCGATGGCGTGGCGCTGGCGCGCAGCACTTTCTCCGGCAACACCGTTGTGGTGAACCCGCGCGCCGTGCCCGCTGCGCAGCGGCAGACACTGGCGGCGAGGCTGGCCGCGCTGCTCGGTCGTGACGATGCGTTTGCCAAAAGCCTCGAACTCGAACTCAACCGCCGCGCCGACAAGTACTACTACAGTGTCGCCCGCGAGATCAGCGATCCGCAGGCCGAAGCCATCAAGGCGGCGTGCAAAGCCGGAAACCTGCCCGGCGTCGAGCTGCGCGCGATAGAAACGCGCGAGTATCCGCAAGGCGTCTTCGCGCCGCACATCGTCGGGTTCGTCGGCTCGGACAAAGCCGGCCAGGAAGGCGTGGAGCGTCTGCTCGATGGCATGCTCATGCCGCAGCCGGGCAGGCGCGTTGTCACGGTTGACGCGCTGGGCCGCGCCGTTCCCGGCGCAGACGATTTGATCGAGCCTGCCATCGACGGCGCTAACGTCGAACTGACGCTCGACGCCGCCATCCAGGCCATCGTGGAAGAAGAACTCAAGGCCTGCGTTGACAAGTGGGACCCCGTGAGTGTTGCGATCGTGGTCATGGAAACGCACACAGGCGCCATCTTGGGGATGTCGAATTACCCGACGTTTGATCCCAACAACCCCGGTGCTTCACCTGACGGGCGGCGCAACATTGCAATCACGGATGCCTTCGAGCCGGGCTCGATGTTCAAACCGCTGATCGTTTGCGGCGCATACCAGAACGGGCTGCTCACACCGGACTCAATTCTGCCCTACACGCCCGAATTGAAAGTTCCGGGTCGGCGCAAGGCGGTGAGCGACGGCACACACCCCATTCCCGCCAACTGCCTGGTGCAGATGCCCGACGGCCGCTGGGGCGCCCAGGTTGATGTGGGCCTGGTGAAGTCGAGCAACACGCAGATGACACGCATCGGCCTGCTGCTCGGCCCCGAACGTCTGCGCGCGCACCTCGATGCCTGCGCCTTTGGCCGCCGTACCGGCTTTGACGTGGGCGGACCGCAGTTCGGCGAGAGTCCCGGTCGCCTGCGCCCGCTCCCTCAATGGAGTATCGGCAGCAGCATCCCTTCAATCTGCATGGGCTACGAGGTCCAGGTCACTGCGTTGCAGATGCTCAACTCGTTCAACGCGATTGCCAACGGCGGCAAAATGATGAAGCCATTTGTAGTCAGCCGGGTTGTCGCGATTGATGGCGAAGTTCTGTACGAGCGCCAGCCCGAGATTCTGTGCGACACAGGCTTGAGCGAGGACGTGACGCGCAACCTGATGAATGAAACGCTCAAGCGGGTGGTCAGCGCTGAGGGCACTGCAAAATCCGCGTCGATCACCGAGTACAAGATCGCGGGCAAGACCGGCACGGCGCACAAAGTCAAACAGGGCCAGTACAGCCCGGACAAAATCTGCTCGTTTGTCGGCTACGCTCCGGCGGACAACCCCCGCATCAGCGTCATCGTAGTTGTCAATGAGGCGCGGGCCAAAGTCCTGAACAAGTGGGGCTATCCGATTCTGCACTTCGGCGGAACGGTGGCGGCGCCCACGATGTCGCGCATCACGCTGCGCACGCTCAAGTACCTGGGGGTGGCCGAAACCCCGCCCGAACTGCCCGACCTCGGCGACGGAAGCGTTGAAGCCAATGTGAAGCCTGCCAGGGACTAGCGCGGCTGCGCCGCATAGGAACAAACATGCGATTCGATACGATTGCCAAGCACTTGACGAGTCAAGACCCCACGTTGCGCGTGGTCAACAACCGCCAGAGCCGAGTGGTGGGGGTGACCGACGACAGCCGAAAAGTGCGCAAAGGCGAAGTGTTTGCCGCGCTGCCGGGCACGAAGGCCGATGGCACGCAGTTTGTCGAGGCGGCCATCGCCGCGGGTGCCAAAGCTTTGCTGGTTGCGCGCGAGTTGCCGATCGATCTGCCGCAACTGGTCAGCGAGAAGCCGCGCCGCACGCTTGCGCACCTGGCCGCTCTGTTCAATGGTCAGCCGGCGCAGAATCTGCGCATGGTCGGCGTGACCGGAACCAAGGGCAAGACCACGGTGGCCTTTGCCATGCGGGAGATCTTCGAGGCTTGCAGGGTGTCTTGCGGGCTGATCGGCACGGTCGAGAACATTGTGGGCAGCGAGCATCGCGTCGCGGCTATGACAACTCCCAGCGCCCTGGAAGTGCAGCGTTTGCTGGCGGAGATGCGCGCGCGTGGTCAGGGCGCGTGCGCCATGGAAGTTTCCAGCCATGCCCTGGATCAGGATCGCGTCGCCGGTATTCCCTTTGCGGGCGCAATTTTCACCAACCTGGGCCACGATCACCTGGATTATCACATCGACTTCGATTCCTACTTTAACGCCAAGGCGCGCCTTTTCGAGGACAGCCCCGGGATTTCACTGATCAACATGGATGATCCCCACGGCGATCGCATGTGCGCGCGCGCGCGCGGGCCGGTGCTTCGATACGGAACAAGCGAAAAGGCCGATGTGCGCTTGACCGACTTGCGCATGGCCTTAGGCGGAATGAGCTTTGACGTGCATTTCCGAGGCCGCGTCGAGCGCTTTGAGAGCATCATCACCGGTCGCTACAACGCCATGAATCTGATGGCATGTATCGGGCTGGGCCTTGCACTGGAGTTGCCCATCGAGGGCATTCGAAGTGCGGTTGCGAGGTTTCGCGGCGCACCCGGGCGTCTTGAGCGCGTGCCGTGTTCCAACGGCCCGTTGGTGTTTGTGGATTACGCGCACACGCCCGATTCGCTGGAGAACGTGCTGGGCACCATGCGTGAAGTCTGCGCCGGCCAGCGCCTGACGTGCGTGTTCGGATGCGGCGGCGACCGCGACCGCACCAAGCGCCCGAAGATGGGTGCGATAGCGGCCGCCATCGCCGATCGCGTGATCGTGACCAGCGACAACCCGCGCAGCGAAGCGCCCGAATCGATTCTTGAGCAGATCATCGCGGGCATCCCGCCGCAGAAACGTCCGGTGGATGCAATAGTGGATCGCCGTGACGCAATCGAACTCGCCATCCGCGAAGCCAAGCCTGGTGAAGTGGTGCTGATTGCGGGCAAGGGCCATGAGCCGTACCAGATTTTCAAAGATCGCACGGCGCACTTCGACGACCGTGAAGAAGCGGCCGCTGCTCTCGCCAAACACTGGAATTCCGCCGCCGGCAGCCGCCGCGAAAAAGTGAAGGCCTAGCCATGCGTGAAATGAGCGTCAAAGAAATCAAGCTTGCCATGGGTGGAGAGTGGGCGCTGCGCCCCAGCGCTGACAGCTCCGACAGCCAGCGCGCGGCATTGCTTTGGGCGCGCGGCATCTCGACCGATTCGCGCACGCTTGTAGCGGGCGACGTGTTCGTCGCGCTTACCGGCCCGAACTTCGATGGCGCGAGTTACCTTGAAGCCGCGCAAAAGCGCGGCGCCTGTGCACTCGTTACGCAACGCCTGCCGCAGGGGTTCACGCCCACGGTGCCTACGATCATTGTGCCCGACACTCTGGTTGCGCTGGGCCACCTGGCCACGGCCAGCGTGCAGGCGCTCAAGGCCTGCGTGATCGGCATCGGCGGCAGCAACGGCAAAACCACAACGCGCGAACTGTGTTTTGCCGTGCTCAATCGACGCTTCACGACGCTGCAAAATCACGCGAACGAAAACAATCTGATTGGCGTTCCGCTTACGCTCTTACGGTTGAGCGAGCGCCACGACTTTGCGGTGGTCGAACTTGGCACAAATCAGTTGGGCGAAGTTGCCAGGCTGGCTGCGATCGCCAAGCCGCGCTGCGCGGTCCTTACCAGCATCTCCGAAGAGCACCTGCAGGGCCTGGGCGACCTCGATGGCGTACTCAATGAAGAAGCGGCGCTATTGGAGGCGCTGCCGCGCGACGGCATCGCGATTGTCAACCATGACGACGTGCGCTGCGTGCGCGCGGCTACGCGTGCGTGCTGCCGCATCGTGAGCTACGGTACGGACGACCGCTGCGAGATCCGCGCGAGCAACATTCAAATGGATCGCGAAGGCACGCATTTCACTCTCAATGATCGCTATGAGTTTGATCTGCCGCTGCTTGGCCGGCACAACGTGCTCAATGCGCTGGCGGCGATTGCGACGGGCTGGGTCAGCGGCGTGGACATGCGCGACATGCAGGCCGCGTTGCGCGAGGCTGAGCCTGCGCCGCACCGGCTGGAGTACCGCCAGTTCGGCGGTGTAGGCGTGATCGATGACAGTTACAACGCCAACCCGGCCAGCATGTGTGCTGCGCTGAAAACGCTCGCTGGCTTCCCGTGCAAAGGCCAGCGCGTGGCGGTTCTTGGCGACATGCTGGAGCTGGGTGGGCACAGTGAGCGCCTCCATCGCGAAGTTGGCGCCTTTGCCACCACGGTTGCGCCCGACCTCGTGTTAACGGTGGGAAAAAGCACGGGCGTGATCGCCGACGCGCTGGAAGAGCACTTTGAGAACCGCGGACACGGCGCTGTCTGGCGCTGTCGCGATGCCGGCGAAGCCGCGGCCGAACTCATGCGCGAACTGGGCGAGGGCGACATCGTGCTGCTCAAGGGCAGCCATGGCATGAAGCTTGAGCGCATTACCCAGGCGCTGCGCCTGAAGTTCGCAACGACTGTGGCCGTGCGCTCATTGCGCCCGACGTTGCGCGAATTGCCAGTGGGCGATGCGCTTCCCGACTCGATTGCTTCCTGAGAGGCTTGACATGTCAACACTGCTCGCGATCGCCGACCCCGAGTCGGCTGTAATCATGCTCGTGATGGCGCTATTGCTGTGCGCGCTGAGCGCCATTGCGTGCGCGGCTGCGGGCCGGCTGGTCATTCCGTGGCTGGTGAAGCGCAAGATCAATGATGGCGAACAGCGCAAAGCCAGCGACTATCTGCGCATGCTGCATGCCGACAAGAAGAACACGCCCACCATGGGCGGAGCGTTCATCGTTCCCGCGTGGCTGTTCGTGATCGCACTGGGCGGTGCCGCCATGACACTGATGGGTTTTGATCCCGTGCGCGTTTGGAGCGCGCTTGGCTTGGCCGCCTTTGTGGTACTGGGCAATGCGGCGCTGGGCCTGTACGACGACTACTGCAAACTCACCAAGCGGGGCAAAGACGGCATCAGCAGCAAGGTGAAGCTGGGCGCACAAACCGTGATCGCGGTTGCTGCCTCGGCGGGCGCCTGGTGGCTGGTGGGTGAAGAGGGGCGCGTGCTGGTGCTGCCATTTGCAAACGTGGACATTGGCGTTTGGATGATCCCGTTGGGCACCTTCGTGATCGTGGGCGCGGGGAATGCCTACAACCTCACTGACGGACTTGATGGCCTCGCCGGCGGAACGGGCAGCATCGCCTTTTACGCAATGGCCGGCGGCGCGGCGTTGATCGCAGCATTCGGCAGCGCGTCTTCTCTTTCGTTGGAAGCCGCGCTGCTGGGCTGCGCGGCATCCGGCGCGCTGCTCGGTTTCCTCTATTGGAATCGCCATCCGGCCAAGGTGTTCATGGGCGACACGGGCAGCCTGTCGCTAGGAGCCTTGCTCGGCTTCATCGCGGTGCTGGCGCGGCTTGAATTGTTGCTGGCGGTGGTGGGGGGCGTATTTGTGGTCGAGGCGCTCAGCGTCATGCTGCAAGTGGGGTATTTCAAAGCGACACACGGCAAACGCATCTTCCGCTGCGCGCCGCTGCACCATCATTTCCAGTTTGGCGGCTGGCACGAAACCAAGGTGACGAAGCATTTCGTGGCGGCAGCCTGCGCCTGCGCGTTCGTGGGGCTGGCACTGGCGGCAACGTTCGTGCGTTTGCCGGAAAGGACTGACGAGCAGTCTCGTGAAAAGACCAAGAACACCAGCAGGAACGTAGTCGATGTCTTGGTGAGCCGCTAGGACTCCTGTATGAATCCGTCCATGCAATCCATGGTAGTTTGCGAGGAGGCGACGCTCGCCGAGGGTGGGTACGTCCTCACACATCCAGGAATCGAATTCGAGTCAAACTCAATCGATGTCTTCTGCGAGATTCGCGAACTTCACCAAGGTGTGTTGCTGCGTGCGTTACTGCTGGGTCCTGACGGCGAACGCTGCGACTTTTCACCCGAATAACTCGTACCTCAGAACATCCCGTACCTGCAATGCGCATTTGTCCAGGGTGGATCGGACTTGTCTGCGGGGCCCTACCGTGTACAGGTACTGGTTGATAACATCATCATCGAGGAGCGAGACGTAATCCTGGGAGCAGCGGCATGAACAAATCCAGCTCCAAACGGCAGGCAATGTTTTCCGCCTGGGGCTACACGGAAGATGGCAAGAAATTTGTCATCAAGCCGCGGCCTATGAAGGTTACGTACACGAAGGTCACCTCCCTGCGCGCCAAGAAGCCGGCGGATCGCAAAAAGGCCGCTTAGCGCGGCGGCACGGGCACGCCGAAGTTGGGCGCGCTCTTTTCCAGGTCAATCAGCCACACGCCGTTCTTCTTCACGTAATAGAGCTTGCCCTTGGGCACTTCGATGCGCGTGGCGCCGATGATCGGCTGCGCCACGATGCTGATCTCACTTTCGTAGGTGACGGCGCCCACGGGCACGCTCAATGGCTGCGTGTGCATGATGCTCATGATGCGGATGCCGTTGGCCTGGCGCGGTACGCTATCGACCCATTGCTTGCGGCGCTGCGGTGTGTCTGGCTCGACGAGACAATATTGCAGCAGATCGTCCCAGTCGTGGTCGTTGAATTCTGACTGCGCATGCTCGGTTACGCGGCGGATCTGGTCTTCGTCGCTGCCCTTGGCCTCGAACACGCCAAACCACCACATCACCAGGATCACAAGCAGCAGCAGCACGCCGCCTGCGACAATGTTGCGCACCTGACGTTGATCGAGCTTCATGCGCTGATTCTAGCGCATGAAGCTCGATGCGATGCAGGAGAAAAGCCTACTTCGACTCGTGCTTTTCCCGCGCCAGGGCCAGATAGCTGCCATCGTTCTGTTTGGCCAGGTTGCCCAGGAACCAGTCATCCTGCAAGCCGACCCCTACGGTGTGGATTGACAGCCTCAAGATGCGGTTGCGGTCCCGCACATAGGACAAGTAATCGGTCATGATGCCGCGATAAACCGTGGCCAGATCCTTGCCCTTGGCCATGGCCTTGAGTTCGTCGGTGCTTGCGCCGTACTTGCCGCTGGTGGCGTAACCGTCGCTGTAAAGGAAGATCGTGTCCGGCACGTAGTCGTCAGGGTGCGGCCCGGTGACCACGCCCTTTTCCTTCTTCTGCAGTTTGGCGGGATCCACACCCGCAATCTTCTCGCACATGTCAAATGCGGAATCCATGGCGCCGGAGATGTTCGTTTTGTTCTTGCCGCTCAAGCCGCGCAGCCAGGTTGCCGCTTCACCCACGATCTTGGGCTCGGTGGGGCGCAGTTCGTCGCTCCAGATGGAGATGTCGTCTTTGAACGAGATAATCGTAAAGCGCGCGACCTTGGGATCGAGGATTTCGAGCGAGCGGATCAGTTCTTCGCGGGCAAGATCAAGTTTGCACGAAATTTTGCTCCAGTCGAGGTCGCGGCGTTTGTCGTCGCCCTTCTTCTCGCCGGTCACGGCCTTCTTGAGCTTCTCGAGTTCTTCGGGTGTGATTTTGCGTGTCATTGAATCCGACGCGTCAATCACGAAAATGTAGCGGTCTGAGAACGTCTCCGTATCGAAGATTTTCTTTACTGCCGTGCCTTTGCCGCTGTCTTCTTTCTTGGGCGGCAGGCCGGCTTCGGCGCGCTTCTTTTCTTTCCACCAGTCCACCCAGGCGTTGGAATCGGTGCCCAGCGTCTCGTTGGTCAACTTGGCCAGCGCCTTGGAGAGCGTCAGCTTGAGCTTGCCCTGTTCGATCGCGAGGCGATTAATCAGCGCCAGAATCGCGCGGTCTTTGTCGCTCGAGGCGCAGGCCAACAGCAGGTCGATGGCCACGTCACGCACGCGCCAGCTTTTGTCGTTGAGCGCGCTGCAAGCCAGATCGTAAACGCCGGTCGCGTCGGCGTGGGCTACCAGCGACGAAATTGCAAGCACCCGCACGTCTACATCGGGCACTTCTTTGGCCGACTTCATGATGAACGCCATGCAGTCCGCATTGGCAGAAGCGTTGGCGGCGATGGTGTCAAACAGCGCCGTGCGCACGCGCAGCGGCCACTTGTTCTTGTCCAGCACGTCCTTGGAAAATTTCAGGGTCTCTTCAGGCTCGGTGATGCCGCGCACCTGCTTTAGAATCTCCATGGCGATCTTGTGCGCGCCTTTGGGACGAGCGTCTTTGTCCGGCGGCTTGGGCTTACCTTTGGCGTCGCGCTCCACGACTCCGCCGTTGTCGCAGGCTTCCCAATAACCCAGCAGCTTGACCGCAATTTCGTAGTCCACCACACCGGTCAGTGTCTTTACGCTGTCCACCTGCGAGTCAATGTCGCACTTGGGATCTTTGAGCAGCTTTTCGCACACTGCCCACTTCTGGGCTTGTTCCGCTTTGTTGATCTTGGCCTCAGCGGGAACAACCGCCAAGCTGACGAGCATCGCGGCCAAAGCAAGTACAGTCGCGTTCACACGTGAAAGCATGGCCTCTCCTGACAGTCCTCTCTCATAGTGTAACGAGAACGGGCGCGCTTGCGCCCATTCAAAAGCCATTCAACGTGCTGCCAGTTTCACGGCAACGTCATGCCGGCGTTCAGCGGTCGTCGGGCGCGAGATAGTCAGTCTTGATGACCCTGCCCGTCTTGTCAAAGCCGACAACCCAGACACTGCCCTTTTTGCACTTTTCCCACTTGATGCCAAGTTCATCCAGCGTTGCGGGAATGCGGTCGCCGTGCGAGCACAGCGCGTAGTTGGGGCCGGCAAAGCGAAGCCTCAGCGCGGCTCCGCCTTCCGCCAGTTCGGGATCCACCACCAGTGAAAGTTTCAACGCGGATGCGAGCGGCGCGGCAGTTTCGCGGCATCGCGTCGCGGGCGAGGTGCGAATCTCGTTGATGCCGCACTTGGCAAGCGTTTTGGCCAGTGCCAGCGCCTGCTTTTCGCCCTTTTCGGTCAAGGGGCGGTCTTTGTCGTCTTCGCTCCAGTCCTCGCGGGCCAAGGCTTCGGCGTGGCGTATCAGGTAGACTGTGGTCACGGGCGATTCTCTCTGGTTGACAGTACGTTTTGTTGTAAGCGGGAAGTTAACATCTTCTACCTAACCTACACATACCCGTTGTTAGTGCAGGCGCGTGGAGCACGACCATGAATAAGCTGGCCCCGGCAATCCTGTTGTTGGCAGTGCTGTGCGCCCTCTCGCTGCAGGCTCCGCAGGCTCAGGATGCCGGCGTTTCCACGTTCGAGGATTTCGCCAAACTTGAAAAAACCGTGCAGGAGCTTGCGACGAAACTGCGCCCCGCCGTAGTCGGCGTGCGCATGAGCAACTCCAGCGGCTCGGGCAGTTTCATCTCCGCCGACGGCTGGATTGCAACCTGCGCACACGTATGCGAAGTAAAACCTGACGTCAAGTGCAGGATCATTGCCTATGGCGGCGAAGAGTTCGAAGGCACCGTCTATGGCACCGACATGGCCATGGACTTCGGCCTGATCAAGGCCGACACCAAGGGCAAGAAAGTCCCCTTCGTTGAACTGGGCGACTCCGACAAAGTGAAAAACGGCCAGTGGCTCATTTCCATGGGCCACCCCCTTGGCGTGGAAAAAGGGCGCGATGCCGTGGTGCGCTGCGGCCGCGTGTTGCTGTCCAAGAACCGACAGGGCTTCATCACCATGGATACACCCGTGATCCACGGGGATTCCGGCGGCCCCACGTTTGATCTTTCCGGCAAGCAAGTCGGCATTAACCAGTCCATCCATGGCATGGATGCGCGCATCAACAACGCCACTCCCGTTGCCATGTTCAAGCTCGAACTTGATGAAATGAAGCAGAAGAAGTGCCTGCACCCGGTGCGCGGCCAGCCGCGCTTTGGTCGCGGTGTCCAGAGCGACGGTCTGACAGATGAAGAGCGCGAGGCCTATGGCAAGGCCATGGAAGCCCACGGCGGCAAGAACTTCGAGCAGGCCGAGAAGCTGGTGCAGCCCTTTGCCTCAAAGAAGGGGCTCGATGAGGGCGTGCTTTACAACCTCGCCTGCATCTACTCCATGCTCTCGACCAAACAGAAGGGCGCGCAGGCAGACGCCTCCCAGAAAAAGGCAGTCGAGCTGTTCAAGGCCAGCGTGGAGGCCGGCTGGGACGACATTGACCACGTGCGCAAGGACAGCGACCTCGATTGCCTGCGCCAGCGCAAGGATTACCTCGCGGTCGAAGACCTGTGCGCCAAGGCCAAGGTCAAGCCCATGCTGGGCTTGAGTGTGCGTGTGAGCAGCGGCGTGCGTGTCAGCGAGGTTATTCCCGGTTCGCCCGCCGACAAAGCCGGCCTGCGCAAGGACGACATCATCCAGAAGATTGGAAAGAAGAAAATCGCCGGCGCCCAGGACTATGTCGATGCGCTGCTGTTCGAGGGCCTAAGCGAGGCCGCTGTGTCAGTCTCGCGCAAGAAAGAGAAGGCGCCCGAAATCAAGCTCACGTTGCCTCCTCTGGGCATCAAGGTCATTTCTTCGGGCGGCGCGCAGGTCTGCGAGGTCGCCGAGGACTCGCTTGGCTACAAGGCCGGTCTCAAGGTCAACGACGTCATCACCAAAGTGGGCAGCGTGAAGGTCAAGACCACGATCGACTTCGCCAACGCGCTCTTCACCAGTGATGCCCGCACCCCGATCCAGCTCTCCGTCAAACGCGGCTACACCGTCGAAACCGTGCCGCTGGAAATGGGCGGGTCAGACACGGGTGGTGCGGCCACGAGCGTGTTCAAGCAATCGGACAATCTGCTCAAACTATGGGAAAAGATAACCGCCAAGCACCAGGACGCTGTGTTCAGTGTGAAGCAGAAGGGCAAACAGGCTACGTTTGCCACGGCCGTGCACGCCAAGGGTTACCTGATCTGCAAGGCGAGTGAGCTGATTGAAGGCGAAAAGATTACCCTCGTCGGACGCAGCGGTACGCCTATGGAGGCCACACTTGTGGCGCAGGATCCGCGCACGGATATCGCGCTGCTGAAAGCCGCGTCCACGCTGGTGAGCGTGGTTCGCTTTGATGCGCAGGAGTTTCCCGCGGTCGGATCGCTGGTCGGCACGCTGGATGAAAAGGGCAAGGTGGTGGGCTACGGATTTGTGGCCCTGCCGCCCTACGACACAGACCAGAACGCGCGCCCTCTACCCAACGACGCGGTCATGGGCGTAGGTGTGGAGGACGCGCCCGGAGGCGTCAAGGTTACGGCCGTGACGGCGGGCCAACCGGCTGAAAAGGGCGGCCTGAAAGTTGGCGATATCATTGTCAAGATCGATGGCGCTGCCATGGCTTCGCGCGATGCGTTTATGGCGTTCATGCGCGGGCAGGTGCCTGGCGCAGTTGTGGAAATCGAAATCAAGCGCGGCGAAGCCGGCCAGAAATTGAAAGTCACTCTGGGAGCGCGCAAAGACATGCCCGGCGGCGGCGGCGCCGGCCCGGAGCAAAAACCGCAGGGCACAGGCAAGCCCGACCTCGGAGTTGCGGCCGGCGAGCCCGCCGAGACCGGCTTGAAAGTCAGTGCTGTGCGCGATGGCAGCGCGGCGGACCTTGCCGGCATTGGCGATGGCGACATCATTCTTGAGGCCGACGACAAACCCATCAGTTCCATGGATGAACTCAACGCCGCCGTCAACGCGCACAAGATCGGCGACAAGATGAAGCTGAAACTTCTTCGCGGCGGAAAGCCGCTGACGCTTGAAGTCGAAATCGCCGAGATGGAGGCGCCGCCCAATCCGAACGATGCGCAGCACAAGGGTCCGATCAACATTCGCTGCGATCGCTTTGGCGCCTGCATTCAGCACGATGCGCTGCTTACGCCACGACAGATGGGCGGCCCGATCATTGACATCAAAGGGAACATCGTCGGCTTCAATCTTGCCCGCAGCGACCGCACGCGCAACTTCGCACTGCCCGCCACACGCGTGGCAGAAGTGATCAACAAGCTCATGCCCCAGGGCGAAACGGACACGAAATAGCCGAATCTCTCGATCGCGGCACGTTTAGCGCGAGTGCTTGACGGTTTGGCGTGCGTTGTTAGCTTCCCTCGCCTTGGATTACCGCCGCAGCAGGCGCGGCTACAACTTCGCCCCTATCGTCTAGCTGGCCCAGGACGAAGCCCTCTCAAGGCTTAGACACCGGTTCGAATCCGGTTAGGGGTACCAAACACCACGAAACCGGCGGCCCGTCTGCCGGTTTCGATCATTTGGCGGAGCCTTCCCCGCGAGGACTTGACAGGCACCGCCAAGGGCTTGACCACTCGTAAACGCCTAACCATCGCTTCTAATGCAGGTTACAACAAATTCACCACGAGGCACTTGACACGCTTCGTTTGACGACTTGACAAGCGTGTGGTACACTTCCGCGCTTGCAAATATAGGACTATGGCTGGGCTTGGCTCTGAGACTACGGCGGACGGCGAGTGGGACTGATATCACGCGATAGCATCGAAGAGGTGCGCAGGGCCAATGACATTGTCGCTGTGATCGAGCAATACGTGAAGCTCGAAAAGCGCGGCAAGGATTTCTGGGCCTGCTGCCCCTTCCATCAGGAAAAATCTGCGTCGTTCTCCGTCTCGCCCTCGCGCGAGATGTACTACTGTTTTGGCTGCAAGGAGCACGGCAACGTTGTCGATTTCGTCATGAAGTTCGAAAAGCTCGCCTTTCCCGAGGCCGTCGAGAAACTGGCCGCGCGCGCCGGCCTGCAGCTCGCTTACGAAAAGGGCGGGCCTTCGCAGCAGGATCGCTCGCTGCGCGACAAAACCTTCGAGATTCTCGCTCTGGCGCAGAAGTATTTCCTGCACGAACTCAAGCGCTCGCCCGCGGCGAACGACTATCTCAAGCAGCGCGGCCTTGATGGCGACGTTGCCCAGCGCTGGGGCATTGGCTATGCGCCCGATGAATGGAGCAAGCTGACTGATCTGCTGCTCGAACGCGGCAAGGACCTCGAAGCCATTTTGGCCAGTGGCGTTGCGCGCAAGAACGACAGCGGCCGCACCTATGATTTCTACCGTGGCCGCGTCACGTTTCCCATTCACGACGCGCAGAGCCGCATTGTGGGCTTTGGCGGCCGTCTGCTCGACCCCGATGCCAAGACGCAAAAGTACATCAACTCGCCCGAAGGCCCGCTGTTTTCCAAGAGCAAATTGCTCTACGGCCTCGACAAGCTCGCGAGCAGTCAGCGCATGAAGAAAGATGGCCGTGCGCTGATTATGGAGGGCTACACCGATGTCATTGCCGCGCACGAAGCGGGCTTTGACAACGCGGTGGCACCGCTGGGCACGGCACTGACGGCGGAACAGGTGCAGCTATTGCGGCGATATGGCAGCGGAATTTCGCTCGTGCTCGACGGCGACGCTGCGGGCATTGCCGGCGCCGAGCGTGGCTTGAACATCGTGCTTGAAGCCGGCGCTGATGCCACAGTGGCGATCATCCCCGGCGACATGGATCCTTTTGATTTGCTGCGCGCCGAAGGCCCTGAAGCATTCGAAGCCGTGCTCAAGAACCAGCGCGACGCGTTTGACTTCAAACTCGAAATGGTGCGCTCGCGCTACAACCTTTCGCGTCCTGCCGAAGTTACGGGCGCAGTCGCCGAGATCGCTGAGTTGCTCGCGCGTGTTGAAGATGAACGCCTGCGCGGCCGCTACCTTAGTTATGCCGCGACGGCGCTAAAGCTGCGCGAATCGCAGATTGCCCTGGTTGTGGCTGACGCCGCGGCCCAGCTGGCACGCCGTGAGCAGCGTGAGGAATCCCGCAGCGAGCCGCGCGTGACGGCAAGCGGCGCGGTTCGCGGTGTGCAGGGCGGCCAGGTTGCGTACGAGCGCCGTCTGGTCGCGGATCTCTTCGGTCAGCCCCAGTTGTTGCCCGCCGCGAGTGAAGTTCTTGACGCGGTGGTGTTTGCAAATGAAGGCCTGCGCGAGCTGTACATCGCCCTGCTCAACGCCTGGGATGAGCACGGCAGCGTTGTGCCGGGCTCGCTTTACCCGCATTTGAAGCAAGCGGGCCGCGCCGAACTCGAGGAAGTGCTCAAACTGGTTGACGTGCCGGTCAACCAGGGGGCGGAGGGCATGCGGGAATCGCAAGAAGCGCTGCTGGACGAATTGAAGCGTTTTGCCCAAGGCCCGGCCAAGACAGCCGATCGCACGAGTCTGGAGGCCCTGAGGAAGTCGAAGACGCGCCCTGAGAAGCGCAGTGGCCGACCGGCGTAGGCATGATTGCGCGATAAATGCCGTTTCGCGTGAAAGTTAGTTAGACGGTTTTCGTTAAATAGTTGGGCTAGGCGGGTTCCCTTCCTATACAGGGCCCCCTTCAAGACAGAAAGCAAGCCAGTGAAGAACGATAATGACAACGACAAAAAGACCGGCAAGGTCTCTCCCAGTTCCGGCAACACGGGGCGCATCACCCGCTCTTTGCCCAACCTGCCCTCGCGTGAAAATGACGCAACGGCCAAGATGGTCAAGCCGGTGCCCGGCTTCCAGAAGACCGCGGCCGGCACCACCACCATGGTGCCCACGGAAACAGCGAACCTGCTGCCGACCACGCGCGTGCTCAGCACCGAAGAAGTGGACGAGCAGATCCGCGGCCTGATCAAGCTTGGCCGCAATCGCGGTTACATTACCTACGATGAAATGAACGAAGCGCTGCCCGGCGACGTCGTTAGCCCCGAGCGCCTCGACCAGATTCTGCTGCGCCTGGACGAACTGAAGATTGAGCTCGTCGAGGACAGCCCCGAGTACCGCGTTCGCGACAAAAAGGATCGCCGCCACAGCGAGCCCAAGCCGCCGGTTGACGAAGACGGGCGCATCGACGACCCGGTGCGCACCTACTTGCAGCAGATGGGCGAGATCCCGCTGCTGACGCGCGATGAGGAAATTGCGCTCGCCAAGAAAATTGAAATCACGCGCAAGCGCTTCCAGAAACGCGTGCTGGAAAGCCAGATCGCTCTCATCGAGTCAATCCGCATTTTGGGTGAAGTTGAGCGCGGCGAGCTGGCCTTTGACCGCACGATGAAGTTCAACTCCGAATTCGAGATGGCGAAGTCGGAGATGAGTGCCCGTCTCAACGACAACCTGACCACGCTCAAGAAAATCGCCTTTGCAAACCAGGCCGATTGGCTCATTCATGAGCGCGGCCCCGGCAACAAGGAAGAGCGGCTCAAGGCCTTCCAGCGCGTGCGCTCACGCCAGAAGAAAGCCGTGATCCTCCTCGAAGAACTGAACATCCAGACGAAAAAGATCAAGCCGATGATGGAGGAAATCATCCGCGTCGGGCGCAAAGCCAACTGGCTGAGCAAGGAAATCGAGCGCCTCAAGAATTCTCCTGAGGCCAAGAAGCGCGTCAGCCAGCTTGATGAAGAAATGGCCACCATGCTGCGCCGCGCGATGGAACCTCTGGCCGAGTTGTTGCAGCGCAGCGACGAAATGCGCCGCCGCTACCAGGCCTACGAGGAAGCCAAGCGCCGCTTGTTCTCGGGTAACCTGCGCCTCGTGGTCAGCATCGCCAAGAAGTACCGCAATCGCGGCCTGAGCTTCCTGGACGTGATTCAGGAGGGCAACACCGGCCTGATGAAGGCCGTCGAGAAATACGAATACCGCCGCGGCTACAAGTTCAGCACCTATGCCACGTGGTGGATTCGCCAGGCGATCACGCGCAGCATCGCCGACCAGGCGCGCACGATCCGCATTCCCGTGCACATGATCGAGACCATGAGCAAGCTGCGCAACGTGGCCAAGAGACTGATGCAGGAAACCGGCCGCGAGCCCAGCGTCAAGGAACTCGCCACGGCCGCCGAGATTTCCTACGAAGAAGCCAAGCGTGTGCTCAAGATTTCCAAGCACCCGATTTCGCTTGATCGCCCCATCGGCGATTCCGAGGACAGCTTCTTTGGCGATTTCATCGAGGACGAAGCGGCCGAAAGCCCGGTCAATGTGGCCTCGCAGGAAATGCTCAAGGACAAGATTGACAAGGTGCTCAACACGCTCACCTACCGCGAACGCGAGATCATCCGCCTGCGCTACGGCATCGGCGACGGCCACACCTACACGCTCGAAGAAGTCGGCCGCATCTTCAAGGTCACGCGCGAGCGCGTGCGCCAGATCGAGGCCAAGGCCATTCGCAAGCTGCAGCACCCCGTGCGCTCGCGCAAGCTCGAGGGTTTCCTCGATGGCGTGCTGCCCGGCCTGCCGCTGGACGACCTGGGCGACATGGGCGAAGGCGAATTGTCCATGGGCGCTGGGGCCGATGAAGGCGGCGACGATCTCGGCGACGACGGCGGCGAAGCGGCCGAATAGCCGCAGGCAGGAATACGTCCACCGCAGGGGCGACATAGTTGTCGCCCCTGCGTCGTTCTCGGCTATAACACTGGCATGTCCACGTTCGCACAATCCCTTGACCTGCTCTGGCAACTGCGATCGCACGATGAGCCCACGGTCGCGGCACAGAAAGAAATCGCGCGTGCCAAAGCCGAGGTTGACCGCGCCAGAGTCAAGCTTGCAGCCGCACAGAAAGAATCCGCTAACGCACAGGCCGCGATCGACAAGTTGCGCAGCGCCGAGCGCGACGACGAGGCCGAACTCAAGCGCCTCGAGCAGCGCATCGCACAGCTCGAAGCGCAATCCGGCACCTCGACCAGCGAAGCGCAGATCAAGAACGTGACCGCTGCCCTGGCCAAAGAGCGCGGCCACCTCGATGAAATCGAAACGCGCGGCCTCGAACGCCTGGAGCAGATTGAAGGTGCGATGAAAGGCCTGGCGGAGTTGAAGAAGAAGCAGGCTGTGATCGCGGAGGAACTTGCCGGGCTGGAAAGGCAGTCGAACGCGATCATTGCGGCGCAACAGGCGATCATCGATCAACACACGCTGGCACGCGCCCCGATCGTGGCGGCCGTGGAGGAAGGCCTGCGCGAACAATATGAGGTGGCCAACCGGCAGAACCCCGGCAGCGCC
Organism: Planctomycetota bacterium; assembly: GCA_020845475.1. GTDB lineage: Bacteria > Planctomycetota > UBA8742 > UBA2392 > UBA2392 > UBA2392. Next base: position 44,778 of record JADLFN010000046.1, on the reverse strand, counting down.
ATCTGCCTGGTCAAGCCGGGCGAGTGCCTTGGCTGCGCGGGCGAGCTCACGCAACAGCACGTCAGCGAAGTGCGCGCGCGCAACAAGGTAGTGCGCTGCCCATATTGCCGCCGCATTCAGGACATGCGCGCATAATGTGGCGCAGGCATCGTGCCTGCGGGGTCACGGGCCTCTTGCCCGTGACGAGGTGAGATAACCAGGAGGGCGGGGCCAAACGGCTCGCGCCTCGCGGACGTATTTGTATGGCCACCGTAGCAACACTCCTCAAGCAGGTCGGCGCGCAACTCAAGGATGCGCTTGGAGGCCTTTCGGGCTGCGGGATTTCCGTGGCGCTGGCGGCTTCGCTGGCGAAGAGCAAAGGCCTGCGCCTGTGCATCACGGCCGGGCCCGAAATGGCCGAAGAACTTGCGCTCGACTTGCAGGCGCTGACTCCCGATCTGGGCGTGTTGCTGGCGCCGGCGCTGGAAGTGAGCGATTCCGAGCGCGCAGCGGCATGGTCAGCGCTGCTCTCGCGCCTCGACGCGCGCGGCGAAAGTGTGCGCGTGCTGATCGCACCCGTGGGCGCCTTGCTCGATGCCGTGCCCGCGCCCTCCGAAATCGCCCGCGCCAACGTTTCCTTTGTGCCGGGGCAGAAGCTCAAGACCGATCCGTTGTTCGAACGCCTCGTGGCCGCGGGTTACACGCGCGGCGACCAGGCCGAAGAACCGGGGCAATTCGCGCGGCGCGGCGGCATCATTGACGTGTTTCCCCATGGCGCGCGCCACCCTTATCGTGTTGAGCTGTTCGGCGACGAGATTGAAAGCGTGCGCGCCTTTGACCCGCTGACGCAGCGCAGCACCGAGTCGCTCGAAGCCGCGGCTTTTGCACTGGTCGCGCTCGATAAAACGGTCAAGGCCACGCTGCTAGATTATGTGGAGGGCCCCAAGTCGTTGATCGTCATCGAGCCCGCGCGCTGCCAGTCGCGGCTTTCGGCCATCGCGAGTTTCACCCACGATGCGCACGCCGCCAAACGCCTGAAGATTGCCAGTGATGCGCTCTCTCGGCCCGGCCTCGTGCTCGATTCAGGCGCACAGCCGCGCTCGCTTGACATGAGCACGCCGCTGGCGCTGGGGGAGGGCTACGCCGGCGTGGCTACGCTGCTCAAGGCGCTCGACGAGGGAAATGTGACGGTGGCGTTGTTCTGCGGCAACGAGCACGAAATGAAGCTCGCGCGCGAAAGCCTCAAGGCGCAGGGCGTGATCGCAAGTGCGCGGCTTGAGCTGCTGGACGGCGACATCGGCGGGGGGCGCGCATTCGCCGCTGAGAAAATCGCGCTGCTCAGCCTGCACGAGTTGCTGGGCCGCTTGCGCCGCCGCGTTGCCGTTGAGGGCGAAACCGTGCGCGCCTCCAGCGACGTGCTCGATGATTTTGTTGATCTTGAACCCGGCGATTACGTGGTGCACCTCGCGCACGGCATAGCGCGCTACAAGGGCATGGAGACGCTCTCGCGCGAGGGCACCAAGGGCGAATTCCTCGCGCTCGAGTTCGACGACGGCCTGACGCTGCATGTGCCCGTGAGCAATGCCGACGTCGTGCAGAAATACATCGGCGCGCGCGGCGAAGTGCCTCGGCTCAGCAAGTACAACACCGCGGCCTGGAGCGACAAAAAGATGCGCGCTCAGGAAGCCGTGCTCAAACTGGCCACCAATCTGCTCGAAGTGCAGGCGCTGCGCGCACAGGAAAGCGGCAACCCTTGCGGCGCTGACACGCAGGAGCAGAGCGAATTCGAGGCCGAGTGCCCGTTTCGAGACACGCCCGACCAGGCCAAGGTCACGGTGCTGATCAAGCAGGATCTGATGGGCAAGAAACCCATGGATCGCCTGCTCTGCGGCGACGTGGGCTACGGCAAAACCGAGCTTGCCATGCGCGCCGCTTTCAAAATGGTGCAGGAGGGCCGGCAGGTGGCCGTGCTCGTGCCCACGACGGTGCTGGCGCAGCAGCACCTGCTGGTGTTCCGTGAGCGCATGCAGGATTTCCCGGTGATCATTGAACTGCTTTCGCGCTTTCGTACCGATGGCGAACAGCGCAAGGTGATAGCCGCGCTGGCCGAGGGCAAGGTCGATATCGTGATTGGCACGCACCGTCTCCTGAGCGAAGACGTGCAGTTCAAAGAGCTTGGCCTGGTGGTGATTGACGAAGAGCAGCGCTTTGGCGTGGAGCACAAAGAGCGCCTCAAGCAGTTGCGCAAGACCGTGGATTTGCTCACGCTCAGCGCCACGCCGATTCCGCGCACGCTCCACCAGGCCATGGTCGGGCTGCGCGACATCTCAAGCCTGACCACGCCGCCTTTGGAACGCCACGCGGTCATCACCAAGCTTGCGCACTGGAATGACGCCCAGATCAAGGAAGCGATTGCGCACGAGCTGGCGCGCGACGGGCAGGTGTTCTTTGTGCACAACCGTGTTTACGACATCCAGATCATCGCCGAGCGCGTGCAGCGCCTGTGCCCAGACGCGCGCGTCGAAATCGGCCACGGACAGATGGCAGAGCGCGAACTCGAGGAAGTCATGCTGCGCTTCATGGAGCGCAAGATCGACGTGCTGGTGTGCACCACGATCATTGAAAGCGGCATCGATGTGCGCAGCGCCAACACCATGTTCATTGACCAGGCCCACATGTACGGCCTGGCTGAGCTGCACCAGTTGCGCGGGCGCGTGGGCCGCTTTCACCAGCAGGCCTTTTGCTATCTGCTGCTGCCCGACGACGCCAAAGTGCCCGAGCTCGCCGCCAAACGCCTGCAGGCGATCATGCGCCACAGCGAGCTTGGCGCGGGATTCAAAATCGCCATGCGCGACCTCGAGCTGCGCGGCGCGGGCAACCTGCTGGGTGCTGAGCAAAGCGGGCACATTGCCAGCATCGGCTATGATCTCTATTGCCGGCTGCTCGAACGCGCGGTGCGCAAACTGAAGAACCAGCCCGTCGCGCCCGACGTGGATACTTCGCTGCAACTGGGACTCGATTTGCGCCTGCCCGAGGATTACATCCCCTCGCCGCGCCGCCGACTGGAGGTTTACCGGCGCATGGCGCGCATCGGCTCCCACGAAGAAGCCGAGGCCCTCACGCGCGAACTCTCTGATCGCTTCGGCAAGCCGCCGCGCGTTCTCGGCGATATGGTTACGGCCGCCATGGTGCGCACGCGCCTGGCGCGGCTTGGCATCACCAGCGTGGCCAAGGCGGAAGGCCATTTGAAATTGCGCGCGCTTTCGGCTCCGCAGGCGCACCGAAGCCTGGACAAGGTCAGCAAGTCGTTTCGCGTGCTCGATGAAACCACGCTCGCGCTGCCCCTGCGAAAAGGACTCGAGGCGCCGCTGGATCAGTTGCGCTTCCTGAGCAACCTGCTGCAGGCGCTTTCGCGCGTCGCTCAGGCTTGACGCCTTTGCGCGACTCATGCAACCTGCCGCCATGACTCGACTGATTGCCGCCATCACGCTGACCTTGATGCTGCCCCTGGCCGCGCTTGCTGAAGGCGAGCGCCTCAGTGAAGGCTCGAACGAAATCGTGGCCGTGGTGGATGGCACGCCGATTACCTATCAGGACGTGATCGGCAAGCTTGATCTGGCCATTGAGGTGCGCACGATGCGCCAGGTGCGGCGCATTCCCGACAACGTGTCAGACCAGGAAATCGAGCGCGCGATCGTTTACAGCCAGATTGAAGTGTTCATCATCAACCGCCTGCTGCTCAATGAGGCTCGTAAGGTGCGCGCCGATGCCAACATTCGCGAGTCCGATGTGCGCGCGCTGATCAAGCAGGAGCGCTCGCAAAAGGGCATCGCCGACGGCGACGAAATCGCCTGGGCCAATTATCTCCAGGAGAAATACAGCATCACGCCCTCGGAGTACCGCGATCGCAAGCGCACGGAAGTCATCCAGCAGCAGATGATTTACGTGATGGCCGGTGGCCAGGGCGCGGTGCCCACCGAATATCCCCTGAGTGTTTATTTCCCGCTCAACGTTTCACCCAAAGAGCTGCGCAAGGCCTTCAACGACGACCGCAAGGTGAACAAGAACGCGACGCAGATTGATTATCGTTCACTCAAGGTGGTGTTCCCCGTGAATGCCGCCTTTGGCGAAAAGAGGAAACTGTTCGAGGCGCTGGTTGATGCGCAGGGCCGCGCGCGCGCAGGCGAGTCTCTCGAAAGCGCGGCTGCGGGCCTGAAAATCCTGGAAAAGCAGATGGGGCTGATCGGGCTGAAGGTGGTGTTGGGGGAGCGCACAATCGCGAAATCGCAGGCTGACCTCGATGACACGGCTTACCAATTGGTGCTGAGCTTGCCCGAGCGCGGCGGCATTTCCGAGATTGCGGGCATGGCGCCCTATGAAGAGAACGAGCTGAAGTTTGAAGGCTATGAATTGCTGCAGTTGTTCAGCAAGCGTGAAGGTGAGGCGATTGCGTTTGACGACCCGCAGTGGCAGTCAACGAAGCTGGCCGAGCTGCAGCGCGCGAAGCTGGATGCGAACATCGGCAAAGTACAGCGCGCGCTGTTGAAGCGGGCGGTGATAGTGCCCTCAAGGCTAATCGCCAGATAAAGGGAACGCCATGGGCGCACCGCCAAAACTGTTCAAGGTCGGCGAGATCATGCGCCACACCAAGCTTTCAAGGCAGACGATCCACAATTACACCATGCTGGGGCTGATCAAACCTGCCGAGCGCACACCCTCGGGCCATCGCCTCTACGGCGAAGAAGTGTTCGACCGCATCCGCAAGATCGAGTTGCTGAAGCTGCACCACACGCTTGAAGAAGTGCGGGCCATGCTGCAGGCTGAAGACGAGAAGAAATCAGAAACCCCGCAATGAGCCCCGCGCGGAAGCGCGGGGGCCGGGAATCGGGAACAAGGGCCGAAGAAAACGGGGATTCGTGAATGGCCACGCAAAAATCAATCCCCCACAGCAAGAACCCGCACATCTGGGTGGTCGTTCGACAGGACCAGTTTCCTGTCGAAGACTTGGGTTTTGGAATCACCGCAGTCAAGGTTTACGAGAACGAAGAAGTAGCTGTTCAAGAGACCGCGCGATTGAACAAGATAAATGGCGACAAGCACTGCAAGTACTGGTTGTTCCAGTCCCGGTTTCATGCTTCGCCGACTCGTAGAAAGTAATCAATCAGCGGGCAGCAGCGCTAGGAGTAGCAAAGAACCCACACCCGGCTTTCGCGCTTCTGAAAAGGTCTCTACTCAAGTGATTGGTCTGGGATCTGCCGGATGAATATTGCCCTGAAAGGGCCAAGCGGTAATAGCCGGGGGTGGAGCGAGCCTGAAACGGCGAGCGCAACCCCCGGTGTGCCGCGCACGAGAAACCAAGCCCTGTAAGGGCGACCGGGAGGTACTCGCGAATTCCGGTCGCCCTTTCAGGGCTTTGACCCTTGGGCGCGTTTTCCGTGGGTTTCGCTGGTCCGACTTCGTCGGACTCGCTCCACCCACGGCTATTGCCGTTAGGCCCCTACGGGGCACACTGCCGGTCAAAAATCAGGTACGTGTCTTGTGCAGATAACCATGCGCTTTCGCACGAGGCTCATTGGGCTCCTAGCCACTGGCGCGCGCTGGCCAGCACACGGCCGATCTCAATGCCCTTCATGCAGCGGTGATCGATCGGGCATTCCTTCAACTGGCATGGCTGCGCGTAGGGCTTGCAATCTACGGATACACGGATGACTTCGCCCTTTTCGCCTGCGAACTCTGAGTAACGCGGGTCGTTGGGGCCCATGAGCGTGATGACCGGTCTGCCCAGCGCCACCGCCATGTGCCTTGGCCCCGTGTCATTCGAAATCACCAGCGTGGCTTTCTCGTACACCGCCTTAAGTGTGCTCAGCCCAATCCCCTCGCTGGTCGCAAAGGGCGCGGCCGCCTTTTGCAGCGCGGCTACCGTTTCTTCCTCGCCGGGGCCATAGCTGATGAGCACGCTGGCTCCCTCTTTGCGCAGCGCGTCGCCTACGGCGGCAAAGCGTTCCGCAGGCCAGAGCTTGCTGGGGCCGAACGCAGCGCCGGGCGCGAGAATCACCAGCGGGCCGCGCGCGATCTTCCGTTCGGCGAGAAATGCAGCCGCGCGCGAGCGTTCATCACCGCTTACGGGCAGGCTGGGAACCATTGGTCCCGGAGGCAGCCCGAGCGTGTCAATCAAATCCATGAAGTAAGCGCCGGTGTACTTGGGCACGAACTTGCCGCGCGCGTCGGTTTCGCGCTTGCGGCCCGCGTGCAGCATCCAGCGCCGGCCCTCTTTGAAATAGCCCACGCGCTTTTTCACGCCCGCGCGCAGCATCTGCCACGCGCTGCCAAAGCTGTTTGGCAGGATGATGCCCAGGTCGAAATCCCGCGCGCGCAGTTCTTTCACGAATCTGCGGCCACCGGTGAAACCTTTGTGGGCTTTGGCTCGGTCGTAGGGAATGAGTTCCTTGAACCAGGCGTTTCCCTGCAATAGTTGCGCGCCCGCCGGCAGGCAGATCAGCGAAAGACGCTCCTTGCCGAAGTGCGCCGCCAGCCGGGCGAATGCCGGCGTGGCCATGATGAGATCACCCAGGGCGTTGGGGGCGCGCACCACCACGTTGCGGCTCTTGAGCAGGTCGTCTAGCATCTCGCGAATCATAACGAAGGGCGGCGCGTGCGCATCATTGAGGATGAATTCGACTCGTTGGTGCAGCGCTTTGGCGCTTCGCGGCGTTTTGTCACGCGCGTGGGCGCATTGGCGCGCAAGGGACTGCTGCTCTCGGAATCGCTCGTTGAGTTCTCCTGCGACGAAGACGGCAAGCCGCTCGAAGACCTGCTGCTTTCCAAGGCGCTGCTCGACGCCGCCGAAGCACTTGACGCCAAGGCGCTCAAGGCGCTTTCAACCAAGCAGGACAAGGATTTCTTCACTGAGAATCCGCTGGCGCTGCGCAAGCATGGCGAGCGGCAAGTGCTCTGCCTTGCTGAAGAGTCCGACGACACCGCTGCCGACCCCGCCAAGGCGCTGGCGGTGGCGGCGCCGGGCGGCATTGCGGCGCTGATTGGCGCGCCTGAAGCCGCAAAGCTGCTCGGGGCCGATGAAGTTGCGCGGCTCAAACTCGACTTGCTCACCAGCGCCGACCAGGGAAAGCGCCTTGAGGCCGTGCGCAAACTCTGGCTCGCGAACCTCAAGCCCGCAGACAAGCTTCAGCTCTTCCTGGCGGCGCTTCGTGACAAAGACGCCGAAGTTCGCGCCGAAGCCGCGCGCGCGCTGGGGGCCTTGGGGCTCGATGCCGCGCTGACAGAGAACGTGGCCAGGGCTTCCGCCGGCAGCCTGGCCGAGCGCACCGTCGCCATCTCGAACATCGGGCAGATCTTTGCGCGCCTCGATGGCGCCCAGCAGAAGCTGGCGCTGACCGTGGCGGCGGGTTTTGTGCGCTCGTCCGAGCCGCGCGAACTGGTGCTGGCATGCCTGGGCCTGTTGGCGATGAAACTGGGCAACACTGCTGAGCTGGGCGATTTTCCGCTGACGCTGCACAAGCAGCTCTTTGATCTGGCGCAGGTGCAGCTTGCGGTCTACGAGGACGCCATGCGCGAGGTCTATGCCGCGCTTTACAGGCACGACCGCAAGCTTGCCAACCAGCTTCTCATCACGGCCGTGGAAGAATCGTCGCAGAGCGCGCTGCAGTTTTTCGCTCTGGGCCTCATCTGCCGCTTCGACCTCGAAGGCGCGGCCGAGGATCGTGTCCTGCGCCGCCTCGTTGCGGGCATCCAGAGCGGCAGCGACCTCGATCGCAGTTACCAGACCTGTGTCGGTGCGCTGACTTCGCTCAAAGAGCGCGCTGTGCCCACCTTGGTGGAAGCTCTGCCCAAAGCCGACGAAACCGGCCAGGGCCGCATCGTCAACCTGCTGGGCAGCATGATGCGCGAGGGGCAGCTTGCCAGGGACTCCGGCCGGCAAGCCGCGCGTGCCTGCCTTGCGGCCTACCCTGCGGCATCGGTGGCGGTGCGCGTGGTGCTGCTGGAATCCGGCTTCTTTGAGCACGATTACCTGGGTGAAGATGAAAAGCGCGTCGCGGCCGAGAACTTCATGGCCGACCTGCACACGTTCCGCTTTGAGCGCCAGATTGAGCTCTTGCAGAACGCACTGCGCCGCTGCGGGCGCGCCGCGATTGCGCCCCTGACGCGCGGCATCATGGAATCTTCCTACGACATTACGCGCTTGACGGCGGCGGCGCTTCTGCCCGATGTCGTCGAGCACGACAAGAAAATCGCGCGCAAGGAACTTGAGAAGCTTGTTGGGCAATTGCGGGCGCTGATCGAATCTGAGGAGCAGAGTTTTCCCACACGCGGCCCGCTGTATATCGCGTGTGCGCGCATCGCGGCGCACCAGCAGGTTTCGGAGCCACTGGCGGGCGAGATCAGCAAGTTGCTGCGCACGCATGTTGGCAAGTCGAGCGCGGTTTACGACGTGATCGACGCCATGGGCTACCTGGCGGCCGGCGAAAGCCTGAACGGGCGCGAGCGCATTGAAATCGGCCACTTGCTGCTCAGCTTCCTCAAGCGCGCGCTGCCGGCGGTGGGGGGCAAACTCAAGAAGAACGAGCAGGGCGAAGACGTGCTGGAGTTCGGGCGCGAGACCACGGCCTACACCGACATGGTGCCGCGCGTGCTGGAAGGTCTGGGCCGCATGCTCGGTGCGGGCAAAACGCCCAAGGGGCTCTACCAGAAAGTGCTGGCCGACCTGACGCAGTTCTGGCGCGACGTGACGGCCTACAAGATGATCTGGGCGCCGGCGAGCGTGATCACGCTTGGCCGCCTGTTGGGGCAGGTTGCGCTTTCCGGACGTGAAGATGAAGGCGTTGTGGACGACATCGCCGAGATGCTGGCCAAGCGCGTTTACCTGCTGCCGATCATGCAGGTGCTGGGCCAGATCGCGGCCAAGAATGAGGGCAGCGAGCGCCTCGACCGCATCCTGCAGAACGTGATGCAGGAATTGCTGCGCCGCCTGAGCGCCGAGCAGGAGCCCGAGATCGTTGAGCGGCGCCAGATTCTCGAGACCATGTTCCTCATCGCGTGCCGCAGGCGCATCGGCGAAAAGCCCATCGACGCCGAGCATGCGCGCCGCGCGGTGGTCGAAGCGCTGTTTGACACGATGAAGGAACGCACTCTGTCACACCTGGCCCGCGCCTGGCTTGAACAATTGAGCGACGCAAAACACCTGTCAGAAAACCAGCGTGCCGATATCAGGCGCCGCCTCAAGCCGCTTGGCGCCGCGCGCTAGAGACCGTGTCGGTTTTCCACATCTCCACAGTCAGCAATTCTTTGATGCCTTGGCGCTTCAAGTGCGCAGTGGCGTTCGTTATCTGTCTGCTCTTTCGGGCAAACTCGGCACACGCGACACGGGACCTACTTCATGCGCTCATTCCATTTCAAAGCTCTCGTCACCAGCGGAGATTCCTTCAAGGCCATGCGCCGCGCCATGGAAGAACTCAACTACGAAGCGCGCATGGAGCGCGGCTTTGTGCTGGGCGAAAACGCGCCGTCGCGCGCGCTGGGCAAGTATTACTACGTGAAGACCAGCAAGCAGAAGGGCATCGATCGCAAGACGCTCAAGCCCATTGAGGAGAAGGTCGAGTCGCTGGCGGAGTGCAAGTTTGACATCGACCTGCAGCACGGGCTGGTGAGCGTTGAGGAACGCCGCGGCGAGTTGAACTCGCTCTTCGAGGCGCTGGACTCGCTGCCCGACGTCAGCGTCGAATTCGGGGACCTGAACATCAACATCAAGGATTACGTGTTCGAGCTGCAGCACGCCTACAACAAGAACGAAATCCGCGCCATGCGCATCAAGGAGTACCTGGCGCGCGAGAACATGACCTGCACCGGCGGCTTCAAGGTGCTCGACGTGCGCGAAGGGGAAAAGCTGTGCGAGAAGTTCTCCGACCAGCTTGAGGGCGTGACGCTGTCGTTCAAGCTGCCCAGCGGCAAGTGCAACCTGACCGTGACCAGGAAGGGCTCGCTGCGCTTCTCCGATGACGCGCCGCAGGATCTGGTTGACTACGCGCGCCAGCAGTTGCCCCGCTTCCACGAGGCCGAAGTCGAAACCGCCGAAATCCGCGACCCCGTGGCCGCCCAGCGCAAGCGCAAGAAGTAGCGTTTGGCCGCATTGACGACTTGCCGCCCGGCCGGTAACATCAGAGCCTCCCCGCACGCCCCGCTTGGCTGCTTCATGCGCATTGTCGCTCTTTTGTTCACGATAGCGGCGCTGATTTTCAGCGTGGGTTGCGGCATGTCCGGGCCGGGTATTGCGCGCGTGCAGGGTGCGCCGCCGCAAGGCTACGTTGAGCCCGCGCGTGTGGACGGCGTTCACCCCGACAAGAGCTGGGTCAAGCCCCACCCGCAGCACAACGCGGCGATCAAACCTCACCTGAGCGAAGACATTTCCGAGCGCAAGCTGGGCGAAAAGCCCATGAGCAAGGACCTGACGGTGGACAGCGAAGGACGGCCGCTTCAGGGTGCCGAGGCGCGCCAGGAATTGCGCCGCCAGGCGCGCATGGCGGAGTGGAAGGCGCGCATGGGCCTTCAAAGCAGCAAGCCCGCCGCCGACGGCGAAAAGCCCAAAGCCAAACCGTCTGCGAAAACCGGCAGCTAACCGTTTATCAGTTATCAATTATCAGTGGACTGCCTTAAGTTGGGGCAGCGTTAATGCTTGTGCGTGCTGCCCTTGGAACTGCGCTCTGAGAACGGGTAACTAGTGCCATGACGTTCAGACCCACCATCTATCTCGGCCGCTGGTTTGGCGTGGAACTGCGCCTCGACTGGTACGTGGTGGTGCTGATTGGCCTGCTGTTCCTTTTCAGCCTCGAAGATGCTTCACGCTCGCGCGTGGGCACCTGGGCGGCCGTGGCGCACCTGGTGCTGCTGTGCGTGCTGCTGTTCTGCATCTTCCTGCACGAGGCCGGCCATGCAGCCATGGTGAAGTTGCGCGGGCACAGGCCGCGCATGATCATGCTTTCTTTCGTGGGCTTCACTTTCTTTGAGGCCAAACGTGCCAAGCCCATCGATGAAACGCTGATTGCGCTCTCCGGCCCGGCCGTCAACGCCGTCATCGGTGTGCTGTTGTCGCCCTTCGTCATCGTGGCGCTGAGCCAGCGCCAAGCCGCGCCGATTTTGAGCCAGGCATCGCTGGCCACCTGGAGCGGCTTTCTGGCCACGCTTTCGCTGCTCAATTTCGTTGTTGCGCTTGGCAACCTGATGCCGCTTTGGCCCATGGATGGCGCGCGCGCTGTGCGCGGCTTCTTTGCCTCGCGACTTGGCTTTGTGGAGGGCACCGAGCGCGCAGTGAAAATCAGCCACGGCCTGTGGCTGATCAGCGCCGGCGTTTCGGTGCTGCTGCTGACGCTGCGAGGCTGGCTGGTCGGGTTGACATCGCAATACAATGATCCATCCACAAGCCCGCTTTCGACGTTGCTGCTCTACCAGTTCGTGATGCTGCTGCTGGCCGCCATGGGCATCTATTATGGCTGGGCCGAAGTGCGCCGCGTGCGCGCCTATGGTGAGGCGGCCAAGGAGGTCGTCGGCCCGCCGCCGGAATTCGAGCCCAAGGCGCGCGAGAAGTTGTCGTTGATTGACGCCGAAGTCGTCAGCGGCGGACGTCCGGAAGAAGAGAAAGCCAAGGGCCCCACCATGGGTGAGAAAGTGGCGGCAGCAAAGAACGCGGCTACGGCGCTCTGGACTGTCGCCAAGCTTACGGGCAAGGGAGCGGGCTGGTTTGCCAGGCAGGGCATCAAGGCCGCCGGCGAGATGATGAAGGACAAAGACAAGAAGGCGTGATTGACGAATCTCAGCGGTGACGCCGGCAGCAATTCCGAATCGACAATCGGCAATCGGCAATCGACAATCGCCCAACCAAAGACGAAGGACACGAATGGCAGCGAAGTCATTGAGATTTCTATTTGAAGGCGGCGCGGGTTTGGCCATTGAGGCCATGGACACCAAGGCCGCCGATGTCGCGCGCGATGCTTACAACAAGTTTCTCGGCGGGGCGGGCAACCACGTGCTGACGGTAGTCGTGCCCGGCGAAAGCGGCCCCGACGAATTTGTCATCGACTTGCGCAAGGTTGTCGCGCTGCACATTGCCACGGAAGGCGTGCAGCAATGATTGAAGCCCGACTGACCGAGAAGCCCATTGACGTCAACGCGCTGCTGGCCGAGCTGAAGGCGCCGGAGAATGGCGCGTATCTCGTGTTTCTGGGCACCGTGCGCAATCACCATCAGGGCCGCGCTGTGCAGTGCATCTACTACGAAGCTTACGCTGGCATGGCGCTCAAAGAGCTGCAGAAAATCGCGCGCGAAGTCGCCGAAGAATTCAAGCTGCCCGATCTCGTCATCATCCACCGCACCGGCCTGCACCAGATTGGCGATGCCTCCCTGTGCGTCGTGGCCGGCTCGCATCACCGCGCCGCCGCCTACGAAGCCAGCCGCAAAGTCATCGAGCTGATCAAGCACGACGTGCCTATCTGGAAGCGCGAGTATTTCACCGACGGCAGTGTGGATTGGGTGCTGGCCGACAAGCTGGTGAAATCGGAGAGTCCCCGGTAGCAGCGTCGTCTACTACATTGTAGGATAGAGCGTGACGGCTGGGTTTCTTGAAATGTCTCGCTTCACGAGGTGGGTGACAGAGGAGCTGTCAGATGAAGAGTACGTTGAGTTGCAAAAGCTGCTTGCCGAAGGCACTACGCCGGGGCACTCATTCCTGGATGCGGCGGAGTTAGGAAGTTGCGTTTTGCGGTGGGCGGCCAAAACAAGGGCAAGCGTGGCGGTGCAAGGATCATTTACTATTACGTTGAGGAACCAAGCCTTTTCTTGATGATTGCCGGCTACAACAAGAACGTAACTGCTGATCTTTCGCCCGAAGCAAAACGGCTTGCAGTGCAGTTGACGCGCGAGTTCAAGGCAGAGTACGCAAGGCGTGGGGAGTCGAGCCAATGAAAAAGTCCGAGAAAAACGAATCGCTCGGCGATGCCATTGTGGAAGGGCTGAGGGAGGCGGTAGCCTGGGCCAAGGGCCAGGTCACGCTGCGCCGCATTGACATTGAGTTGCCTTCGCCCGCTCCCAAACTTGCAGCAACGCAGATTGCCGAGTTGCGCAACAGGCTTGGCTTTTCTCAAGTGGTGTTTGCCAAATGCATGAACGTTTCGGTAAAGACCATTCAGGCATGGGAACAGGGGTTGCGTACTCCTGATGGCGCGGCATTCCGGCTTATGGATTTGGTGGGCGCACAACCCAAACTTTTCAGAGGCCTTATCCGCTCAACACCGCACCAGCCCGCGAGTGGCGGATCACGGGCCCGCAGAACACTTCGCGGGCGGCTAAGCCCAACGCTGAAAAAGGCGGCGTGATCACGCGCCCAGCAGCCGGAACTCCTTGCCGAAGTGCAATTCGAGATTGTCGCGAATGGCCTGTTCGTCGATTCTGTCGGCGAAGTTGGCCGCGTCTTTTCGGGCTTGCACGAGGGCGTCGAGATCTTTCTCGAAATCGCCAGCGTGTAGTTTGGGCACGCCGCTTTGGCGTGTGCCGGCGAAGTCGCCAAAGCCGCGCATTTTGAGGTCTTCTTCAGCGATCTTGAAGCCATCGTTGGTCTGGCACAGCACGTTGAGCCGCTTGATTGCAGGCTCCGTGCGCGGGTCGCCGAACAGGTACAGGAAACTCTGGCGCTGGCCGCGCCCGATTCTGCCGCGCAACTGGTGCAGTTGCGCCAGGCCAAAGCGCTCGGCGTTCTCAACCACCATCACGTTGGCCTCGGGTACGTCAACGCCAACCTCGACCACGACTGTCGCCGCCAGCACGTCAATGTCGCCGCGCCGGAACGCTTCCATGATCTTGTCTTTTTCATCGCCCGGCATTTGCCCATGCACCAGACCGACTCTGAATTCGGGGAAATGTTCGTTCTTGAGGCGCTCGGCGAATTCGATGGCGCTCTTGGCGTCGACCGTCTCCGTCTCCTGCACCAGCGGATAGATGAAATAGGCGCGCCCGCCCGCGGCTACCTCGCGGCGGATCTTCTCGAACGCTGCGGCTTCCCGCGAGCGATGCACCCACTCCGTGCGCACGGGTTTGCGGCCGGGCGGCAGCTCGTCAATGATTGACACGTCAAGACCGCCATAGAGCGTCATGGAAAGCGTGCGCGGAATGGGCGTGGCGCTCATGGCCAGCAGGTGGGGGCGGTTGCCCTTCTCTCGCAAAGCCGCGCGCTGATTGACGCCGAACTTGTGCTGCTCATCGATCACGCACAGGCCGAGCTTGCTGAATTTCACGTCGGGCTCGAGCAGCGCGTGCGTGCCAATCAGGATGTGCACCCTGCCAAACTGCAAATCGCCCAGCATGGCGCTGCGTTCGCTTTTCTTCATGCCGCCGATCAAAAGCTCGATGCGAACTTTGGTGCCCTTGAGATAGCGCGAAACATTGGCGAAGTGCTGGCGCGCCAGAATTTCCGTCGGCGCCAGCCACGCGCACTGGAAGCCGTTGCCCACCATCAGCAGGCTGGCGAACAATGCCACGGCTGTCTTGCCGCTGCCGACATCGCCTTGCAGCAGGCGCTGCATGCGGCCTGCGCGCGTGAGGTCGCCTTCCATCTGCTCGCAGACGCGCTTTTGCGCGCCCGTCATTTCAAAGGGGAAATACTTGAGCGCGCGCGAGCGCAGGTCGTCATCGACGGCAATCTGGAGCGCGGCATCTTTCATCTCATCGCGCCGCGACAGCTTCAGCCCGACTTGCAGCAGGAAGAACTCGCGGTATTTCAGACTCAGCAGCGCCGCATCGAGCTGCTTCTTGTTCTCCGGTGCGTGTGCGGCCTTGTATGCCTTCTCCGGCGGCATCAGTCGCAGACGCGCGCCGAGTTCAGGCGGAAGAAAATCAGGAATCAAAGCCGCGAACCTGGGCAGCGCGAGGTTGAGCAAGCCGGTGATGTCCTCACTGGCGATGCCCTCCACCAGCGGATACTCGCTCACCAGCCCTTTGTCCTCTTCGCCCTTGGGATCGGCGAATTCCCAGCCATAGGGCTTCATGCTCCAGGAGCCGTACTCGTGCTCGACGGGCCCTGTAAGCCGCAGCGCCGCGCCCACCTGAAATCGCGAGACAAGCCAGGGCTGGTTGAAAAATACGGCCTTCAGCACGCCCGTGCCGTCATCCAGCGTCACTTCCGTGATCTTCATGCGGCGTTTTTTCGTGGCCTTGTTCGACGCGTTGAGCACCTTGGCCACGATGCTGGCGTGCATGCCCGGCTTCAGATCACGGATGCTGGTTCGCTGACTGTAGCCGCGCGGGAAGTGGTTCAGCAAATCGATGACGCGGTGCAGCCCAAGGCGCGCCAGGGGCTCGTAGAGCCGGCGCGAGACGGAGATGGTCTCGGTCAAGGGTTGAAGCAAGGGCTGCATGGCAGCAGCTTACAATGCCTGCTACTTCTTGTTCTCTTCCTGGTACTTCTTGAGGCGCTGCATGTAGAGATCCGTAAACGGGTCGCCCTCGATGCCGTCGAAATCCGTCCAGTCCTTGTGCGCGGCATCGAGCTTGGCCTGATCCTCGGGCTTGAGGATGCGCCCGACGTTCTCGCGGTTGCGCTTCTTGATGTCTTCGATCATCTGGAAGTAGGTGCGCCCTTGTGAGTCGCCGGGTACTTTAGTGTTGTTTAGGTCGGCCAGCACATTCATGAACGCGCCGTCCTGTTTCTCGCCAGTAGCCGCGCCCTTGATGAAGATGTCGATGATCTCTTCGCCAAAGCGCCGGCCGTCGGTGGTAGGCACTTCCAGCAGTTCGAGCATCTCTTTCTTGCTCTTGATGATTTCGTCCTTCACGGCCTGCTTTTCGGCCTCGCTGGCGTTGAGGCGGGCGATGGCCTGGCTGAAATCCTTGGTCGGCTGCGAGTCGGCGATCTTCTTGGCCGCGAGTTCGGCGATTTTGTCTTCATCCATGGCGGGCGTGCTGCCTGCCGGCACGTTCTTGCGGGCTTCTTCTACGGCTTCGTCTTTGACCTTCTCCACGCGGCCCTCAACTGCTGCGATGCGTTTTTCCAGCGCGGCTTTCTCTTCCGGGTTCCTGGCCGCGCTGACCTCGGTTCTGAGCGCGTCGAGTTCCTCGCGCAGCGTGGGCTGGCCTGCCTGTGCGGAGTCTTTGCCCAGGCGTGCTTCGAGGCGGGCGATGCGTGCCTGCAGCTCTGACTTGTCAGAGCGCGATTCCTCGCGCGCGTCGGCCAATTCCTGTTTGGTCTTGGCGAGCTGCGAGCGCAGGTTGTCCACTTCGCTTTGATCTTGGCAGCCGGCAAGGGTCAGCGGCAGCAATGCAACCAGCAGGGCTTTGCGCATGGCTTCTCCGGGTTACTTGTTCATCCGCGCGATATAGAGAATCGTGAAGGGATCGTCCTCGCCCAGTTCGAACTCGCTCCAGTCACCGTGGCAGGCGGTCAGGCGCTGCTGGTCAGCCGGCGAGAGGATTTTCTGGATCGCGGCGCGCATCACCTTTTTGTGATCCTCGATCACTTGCACGTAGGTGCGGCCTTTTTCGTCGCCGGGCACCTTCTCGGTGCTCAGGAAAATGAACAACTGCTGGAGTTCCTGCTGCGCCTTGTCCGGGCTGTCCTGCATCTTGATGAACACGTCGATCAGTTCCTCAGCCATGATGCGCTTGTCTTTGGTGGGCACCTCCAGCGTTTCGACCTGGGCCTTCTTGCACTTCTTGATGGCGTCACGGATGGCGCTCTTCTCGGCCTCGCTGATGTCGAGCTGCACCATGGCTTCGTCGAAATTCTTGGTCGCCTTGATGTCGCCGATGCCGCCACCCTTCTCGAGCTTGGCCAGACGCTTTTCGAAATCCGCAAGTCGCTTGATCAGCGCTTCCTTATCTTTCTTGAGCTGCTCGACTTCCTTTTCGAGGTCGGCGATGCGCGTGGCATTGTCGCCCTTGGTGGCCGGCGGATCCTCGGCCCTGATACTGGGCGCGGCACAGGCGAGCAGGGCAAGTGAAAGCAGCGACGCGAGCGTGGCTTTGGTCAGCATGGCATTCTCCGTAGGGTCAAACCTGATTAGCAAAAGGCCGCGCGGAATTTCCTATTTTCCGGAAGGCAGCGTCTGGGGTTTGTATTCATGGTCGCGCAGGTTATCGACCGTCACCTTGGTCATGCGGTCGCCCGCACGCAGGCGCTGCGCTACGTCGAGGCCCTTGACCACGCGCCCGGCCACCACGTAATTGCCGCTGAGGTTGAGCACGTTGGGGCCGTTAGAGGTACAGATGTAGAATTGGCTGCCCTCGGTGTTGGCACGCGGCCTTGAGCAGGCCATGGCGAAACTGCCCATGAAGTGGTTGCGGCGGCTGACCTCACTCTTGAGCGCGTAGCCTGCCCCTCCTGTGCCGTCGCCGGAAGGGTCGCCGCCCTGGATCACGAAGCTTGAAACGAAGCGGTGGAAGGTCAGGCCGTCGTAGAACTTTTTCTGGGTCAGGCTCACGATGCTGGCAACGGTGTTGGGCGCGTCATCCTCGAACAGCTCAACGACAATCGTGCCCTTGGTGGTTTCGAGCGTGAGCACAGGGTTCTTCTTCTGGGCGTCCTCGGCGAGGTACTTCTGCTCGTCCTCCCACTGTGCCAGGCCCTTGGACTGAAAATCCATCAACTGTTTTACCCCCGCTGCCTGTTCAGCGGTGAGCTTGGCCTTCTCCGTCTCCAGCAATTTGTTGTACACGGCAATCGCGCCCTTGAAATCACCCTGCGCTTCCATGGCGCGCGCCATACCCACATAACAGCCAAAGCGGGCCATGTCTTTATCTTTGAAGGCGCCGCTATTCAGCGCGGCTTCGAACAGTTCATAGGCCAAAGGTGCGCCGTAGTTGGTGTCGAGCAGGCCGTCAACATCTTCGGGTTTGGGGCTGGGGCCATCGGCGCAGTCAATCTGGGTTTGCGCCAGCACGCCCGGGTTGCCCGCGAGCCACTTGGACTTGCACAAAATCCGCACTGCGCGGATTGCGTAATCTTCATAGCCGATGCGGAACAGCATGCGCGTGTATTCAACGAGCGGGCGCACGTCGTTGAAACTCAGGGCGGGCTCGGCCTGCGGCATTTCCATGAGCTTTTGCTCGAGCTCGGTTTTGCCCAGCTTGGCGGCGATGTTGGCCGCACCCGCGTGCGCGCGCAGCCGCATGAGCAGGTCGGTTTTGAGCACTTCGCTGCCCAGCGCTGACTCATAAAGCGACATGGCCGTTTCGACTTCGCCGGCATCGACAAAGCGCGGCGCGAGATCTAGCTTGAGCCGCACCTCGGCGGGCGGGAAGCCCTTGCCCAGGCCGCTTTCAAGCAGCTCGCGCATGCGCTTGAGCGCGTCTTCCTTGCGCCCGGCGTTGATCAGCGAATCAATGTAGGTGGTCTGGATGTTCCACTGGCTGGGGCAGGCATCCACGTAATCCTTGAGTAGTGCAATGGGATCAACCTCGGCCTTGCCCACCATGCGCAGCGCGAACTGCCAGGCAATGTGGCGCGCAAGAAGCAGGTCCGGGTAGGTCTTGGACAGCGCTTTGCAGGCATTGAGCACTTTTACGAATGCGGCGTCGATATCGGCCTGGCTTGCGTTGCGCGGCAGCATGACCAACTGGAGAATGGACATTACCTCTTTGTGAATGCTCTCCTCGCGCTTGTTGACGGCGGCAATCGGGTCTTCGGCGAGTTTCTCGCGCTCGGGCAACTCGCTGAATCTGAACGTGATCATGCGCTCGGGCGCTTGCGCAGGATTTTGAACGTGCACGCCCTCGGGCAGCGTCTGGTGCATGGATTCGTCGCCGGCATGGAACGCGGCGCGCCAGACATCGGCCGGAAAATCCGGGGTGTTGCCGGGAATGATCACGCGCGGCAACTGAACCCAGAAAGTGGTTGTCCAGTGATCGAGAAAGTTGAGGCTGCTCTGGGCGGCAAAAGAATTGCCCGAGGCGATCGTGGAAGGATCGCTGGTCTTGGAGTAGGACTTTTCAAGGCGGAACGGCGGCGGCTGCTGCGCGAAAAACCACAGGGGCGACGGGTAACTCACGAGGATACGACCGTTGTTACCGTCCACCGAAAGCGCAAGCGCCACGCCGCTGCCGGTGCTGCGCTGGCCGTCGCCTGCGTTGTAAAGCAGGCGCACGTCGGCATCCACGCGCAGATAGCCGTTCTGGCGCGAGAATACCAGGCTGCCCTCGCCGCGCTTGTATGGCACCGTGAACTTCAGGCCCTGGGCGGTTTTCTCTCCCGTGGGTACGGGGGCGAGTTTGGGCTGCTCGGGCGTGGGCTCGGCGGGTTTGGGTTGTTCCTGGGCGCTGCTGGAGATGGTCAGGCACAGGGCAATCACGGCGGCAAGGCCGGCGGCAAAAAGAGTGCGTTTCACGAAATCCTCGGTTAGGTGGTCCCGGCCCATTAAACGCTGGATTGCGGCTTTGTGGGCAGGAAAACCTACGCTCTTGCCGCATGGGTTAGTGGGCGCTACAGTCCGCGCCCTGTTCCGAAAGGCTTACCATGGACCTGGACGAGATTAATCGTCTCATTGAACTGATGAACAAGAACGACCTGCTCGAAGTCGAGCTGGTCGAAGACGCCAAGAAGATCCGCCTGAAAAAGAAATACGACGGCGGCATGCGCGTGATGCCCGCCATGGCGCCCATGGCGGCCGTACCTGCGCCGGCGGCGGGCCAGGCGGCTCAGGCCGCACCTGCGGCGGCCGCGCAGCCGGCGGGCACGATCGCGATCAAGAGCCCGATGGTGGGCACGTTCTACCGCGCGGCCAACCCCGAAGCGCCCAGCTATGTGGAAGAAGGCGACGCCGTGAACAAGGACACCACGGTGTGCATGATCGAGGCCATGAAGGTGTTCAACGAGATCAAGGCGGAAATGGAAGGCACGATCGCCGCGATTCTGGTCGAGAACGGGCAGTCGGTCGAATACGGCCAGCCGCTGTTTTTGGTGAAGCCGGCGTAACGCGGTCGTCAGTAGCCGGTCGTCGGTCATCGGAAAAGACAGGCTGCTTTATGACAGCGAAATCTCATCAAGACCTGGAGGCTTGGCAGAAGGCAATTGAGTTGGTGGAGCTGATCTATCGTGCGTCCCAGACTTGGCCGAAGACAGAACTTTACGGCCTGACCTCTCAGATTCGTCGCGCGGCCGTTTCGATTCCGTCAAACGTGAGTGAGGGTCAAGGACGAGCGCAATCGGGTTCCGGCAGGGAGTTCCTGAGGCACTTGAATATTGCTTATGGCTCACTGATGGAGGTTGAGACACAACTCTTCATCGCGCATCGGCTTGGGTATGTGGGCGCGACTGGCTTTGAAGGTGCGAAGGAGATGTGCAGTACCGTCGGCCGCCTGCTGAATGGGCTGATCCGCTGGCAGGAGAAAAAACTGGCCCAAGAGAGATGATCGCAGAAGTGTACTGACGACCGAAGACCGACTACCGACGACCTACCCCATGTTCTCAAAAATCCTCATTGCCAACCGTGGTGAAATCGCCCTGCGCATCATTCGCGCCTGCCGCGAGATGGGCATTGCCTGCGTGTGCATTTACTCCGAAGCCGACCGTGGCGCGCCTTACCTTGAGCTGGCCGACCAGGCCGTGTGCATCGGCCCCGCGCCCAGCGCCAAGAGTTACCTCGATATCTCGCGCATCATGAGCGCCGCCGAGGTGACTGACGTTGACGCCATCCACCCCGGCTACGGCTTCCTGAGCGAGAACGCGCATTTTGCGGAAGTCTGCCGCAGCTCCGGCATCGCGTTCATTGGCCCTTCGCCTGAAAGTATTCGCCTGCTCGGCAACAAAACGTCCGCGCGCGAAGTCGCGGGCCGCGTGGGTGTGCCCATGTTGCCGGGCGTGAAAGAGAACGTCGAAAGCGAAGAGCAGGCCGTCGAGATTGCCAACAACATCGGCTACCCCGTGATCGTCAAGGCGGCCGCCGGCGGCGGCGGGCGCGGCATGCGCGTGGCGCACAACGAAATCGCGCTCGTGCAGGGATTCTTGCAGGCCAAGAGCGAAGCCTCAATCGCGTTCAAGGATGACAGCGTTTACGTCGAGAAATATCTTGAGCGCCCGCGCCACGTTGAAATCCAGATGATCGTGGACACGCACGGCAACTTCGTTTACTGCGGCGAGCGCGACTGCAGCTTGCAGCGCCGCCACCAGAAGCTTGTCGAAGAAGCGCCCTCGCCGATCATGACCGCCGAGCTGCGCAAGAAAATGGGCGAAGCCGCGCTGACGCTGGCGAAGGCCGCGAATTACACCACGGCGGGCACGTGCGAATTCCTGGTTGATGCGAAGAACAACTTCTACTTCATGGAAGTGAACACGCGCATCCAGGTGGAGCACCCGGTGAGCGAACTCGTGACGCGCACGGACCTGATCCGCGCCCAGATCATGGCTGCGGCGGGCGAGAAATTGCCCTTCTCGCAAAAAGATGTCGAAGTGCGCGGCCACGCGATTGAATGCCGCATCAACGCCGAGGATCCGGACAACGATTTCCGCCCCTGCCCCGGCAAGATCACGCGCGTGTTCATCCCCGGCGGGCCTGGCGTGCGCTGGGATTCGCACATCGAAGCGGGCTACACGATTCCGCCGACGTACGATTCAATGATCGGCAAGCTGCTGGTGTTCGCGCCCGACAGAACGCAGGCCATCGCCCGTATGAAGCGCGCGCTCACCGAGCTCCGCGTCGAGGGCGTCAAGACCACCGCACCCCTGCACCTGCGCATCATGAACGACAAACGTTTCATCGATGGCACCGTGCACACCAGCTACATCGAGAAGGAGCTGCTGGCGAAGTAAGGGTTAGAGATGCCGCTGGGTTCGATTTTCTATCTTGATAGCAACGTTTACGGTTACGCCGCCTCTCGAGGCGGTGACGCGCACCAACGTAGACTGGCCGCCGAAGCCCAGAGCCTACTTGGATTCGTAAGGCTGGGCATGTTGCGTTTGGTCCACTCCGGTTTGGTGGATCGCGAGATAATGGGATTCAGGAATGAGCTTGTCCGCAAGAGAATTGAACGCGTAATTCCACAACCCCGTCATGTTTATCGGACCATGTTCAACTTCGACGATCTCTTGGAGCCCGCAATCGTGCTCGCCAAGCGAGTTTCACTAGATGAAGCAGATGCTTTGCATGCCTTGATTGCAGCATCAATGGGTGCGGAGTACATCGTTAGTGCGGAAGAGAGCAATTTTGTTGCGAAGCTGCATGCGTTCGCCGTTGAACAAGCGAAGGCGTACGAAAACGAACTGGGCGCACTTCGGGCCGTTTCATTGTTACAATGGCACGCGGAGATTATTGGTCATGGCTAAGAAGTCAGAAAAGAAGATCGATTGGAAGCCAGGCGAGACTTACAACCACGCTCGCAACCGCTGGTGGAATTCCATGACCATGCAGGAAAAAAAAGAAGTGCTCAAAGAAGCTGAGGTGCTGGGCAAGAAATTCGTGAAGAAGATGTTCGCCTCGCGGCGCAAGTCCGCCGCCTAAAGGCGTTTGGGAGTATCAACGCAATTGACGTGAGGGGGTGCAGCTTGCTCTGCCGTTTAGCCACCTTTGCGTTCATGCTGACCCTTCTTTGCAGCCTCACTGCTTGCGCGTTTACTGGGTCTGAAGCCCTCACTACTTCTGACATGGAAAATGCCTTGGCGGAAGAGCCAAGAACGTTCAGCGCCCTGCTGCGCACGCTTCGAGGCTACACGACGGACAACCTCGAGCGGCTGAAAGAGAGTTTCATCGCCCGCAATCCCGCCGAGATTGAACAGTGGCGGTCAGAAACCGACGACAAGTATTTCCGCAAGATCCGCTGGAAATCGAACTCCGACTCGCAAGCGGCTTATGCCATCCGCCAGATTGTGGGCGTCCTTCCTGATATCCAGACATTCTCACCGAGCGATACGAGTTGGGCAATCGTGGTCGATGAAAGAGACATAATCTTGGGTTGGATCCGGCCCTAAGCGCAAGACAGGCATCTAATCGCCCGTCGGCTTCACTGAACTCTTCTCAATCATCAGCATGGCCGTGCGCTTGGGTGCGCGCGTTCTGTGCACAATGCCGCGCGGCACGTTGTAGCCCTGTTGGGGTTTCAAGAGCACGCTCTCTTTGCCTTCGACATCGATCCAGAGCTCTCCGTCCACTACGTAGAAAAACTCGTCCTCGTTGTCGTGCTTGTGCCAGTGGAACTCGCCCTCGATCACGCCTAGCCGCACCACGCAATCATTTACCTTTACGAGCGTCTGGTTGAACCAGGGCGTGGCGGCCTTCTGCAGCTTGTCCACGTCCACAAGCTGGAGAAAGTCAAACTTCACGTCCATATTCATTTTGTAGTCGGGCGAGGCCATGGCAGTTCTCCCTGCGCCCAGTTTAGCACAACGAATGAACTCCGCGCCGCCGCAGGCGTTTCGTATAACTGTGAGACGAAACGCGAGGCTCCATGCTTATCCGCCTATTCTTCGCCGTTGCTGCCTTCATTCTCTTGGCCCCGCTTTGCGCGCAGGCGCCGGTGGAACAACCCAAGACCGCGCGCAAGGCAGCACCTTCGAGCGTCAAGTTCGCCGATGAAGGCGAAGCGGGCCTGCGCGTTGTGGAAGGCAGCGTGAGCACGCTGGGCACCGAGCAGCCCCTGAAAAACTTCCGGCTGCTCGTGCTTGCGAAACTGGAGGACGGCGCCAGCGAAAGCAAAGACCTCGACAGCGATGCCAACGCCCGCTACCGCATTGAGCTGGGCAAAAAGGTCGCGCAGCTTCGCGTGTTCGCCTATGGCGATTTCGTGATCCCGGATTCCTGGTCCAACGTCGCGATTGCCTCCATGAAATTCGCGCAAGCCGAGAATTGGGATCTCAAGGTCCGGCCCAACGTCAATGTGACGCTCAAGGGCGCCATCAAGCTTGCCGCCGGCGGCAAAGCCGTTGACAACGGCTGCGCCGTGTTCCTGGCACCGCTGGACGTGCGACAGGACGGCTCCATGCGTGTGTTTGACGAACCCCTTCCCACGCGCTGCGACGCCGATGGCAATTACGAGTTCAAAACGCCCGCGGGCTTTTATCGCCTCTGGGCCGTATGGACGGACCGCACCGACGGCCGCTGGGTTTATTGCAGCGGCATTGTGCAACGCGTCGATCTGTTCGCGGATACGATCAAGGACTTCAGCATCGCCCCCGGCCCGCAGATCACCGGCCGCGTCATTGACGCGCGCGACGGCAAGCCCGTGGTCAGCCGCATTGATTTCTATACGAACGCTTTCTTGCGCCAGCTCAACAACGTGACATCCGACGGCGAATTCCGCGACGACGAAGCCGTCGAGGGCGATCCCGTTCTGCCCGCGGGCCAGTTCCGCTTTCGCCTGGTCAACATCGACGCCGGCGAATTCGCCGCCATCATCCGCCCACGCCAGACCGAGGGCGTCATGCACGTGCAGCGCGGCTTGAGCCATGCCGCGCTCAAGGGCAAGCCCGTGGAATGGTCGCTGTTCGGGCAAGACGACATCTGGCTTGAGCTGGGCGTGCAGACAGCCGAAATGAAGCTGCCCGTGCTCGGCACCGATGTGCTGATCCAGGCAAACCGGCTGGACGACCCCGAAATCACGCACCTGCGCGCAGCCTTTGAACTGCGCGCGATCACGGATGAACACGGCATCGCGCGCTTTGTCGGGCTTGCGGCCGGCGATTACAGCGTTTACATCGAGCGGGGCACGGTGCTGCTTGGCAAGGTGAAAGTGAGCGCCGAAAAGCGCCAGAAAATCACCATGGATTACGCCCTGCCCTTTGCCGTGGGCAGCGTGAGATACCCCGACGGCAGCATGTGCAACACCGCCATGTGCGAGGTGGAACTTGAACTGCCCGAAGGCGGCCGGCGCGGCCCGTTTTTCCCTGATCCGTTTGTGAACCGCGTGCTGCGCGAAAAGGGCCTGGCGCTGATTCCGCTCACGCTCAAGGGCGCCACCTTCAAGCTGCGCTTCTTCGCCAACGCCAACAACCATCCCGCCCCCGACCAATGGACGCCCTCGCAGTTCCCCTGGCGCTCGCAACAGATCGCGTTCAAGGTCGATGCCGAGAAAGCCTACAAGTTCGAAGTCACACTCGAGCGCGCCGCCGACGTGCCCGAGCCCAAACCGGAAGCAGGCCCGATGCGCCAGGGCGAGTTCTGGTACCGCATGGAAGACGACAAAGGCAAAGCGCAGGGCTACGCGCGGATGGTGGTGAAAACCCACGACGATGGCCAGAACATCGAATGGGAAATGAAGCTCGCCCACACCGGCGGCAGCTACGAAGAGGAACGCGCGCTGGCCGTGGACAAACAGCGCGGCTTTGTGCGCTCAAGCTACAGCGCCGGCGGCAAGCTGGTGTGCGAGGGAGAGCGCAGCGAAGGCAAAGTGCGCGGCACTCGCACCAAAGACGGCAAGCAGCAGCCCTTTGAAATCGCGACGCCCGACGACGCCCTGCCCTACATGGGCTTCATGCTCGCGGCCACGATGCCGCTGGCCGAGGGCGAAACCTGGACGCGGCGCGAACTCGACGAAGCAAACGCCTTTGCTGACAAAGGCGAGATGAAGTTCGAAATGCACAAGGACACGATCACCTGGGACGGCAAAGAGCTTGCGTGCTGGCGCGTGGACGTGACCAAGCCCAACGATGAAAAGCGCAAGCTCACGCTCTGGGTTTCAAACGCGCGCGAAATCGTGCGCGTGAACTGGGGCAACCTGGTGCAGGTGCTCTCGATGCAATCAACGAAGCACCTGTTCAAAAAGCCCGAGCCCGCGATGAAAGAGACCAACGCGAGCACCAAGGAATGGCTCGAACTTGAGGCCGAGTTCGAAGGCGCCACGCCCGAAAAGCTCTACGACTACTTCACCAAGCCCGAGCTGCTAACAAAGTGGTGGCCGCCCGAGGCCGAGATTGAAATGAAGGTGGGGGGCAAATACCGCGCGATCTGGAAGCAGCAGAACTGGATTCTGGAAGGCACGGTCAAAGAGTTCGAAGAGGGCAAGAAGTTCGTGTTCACCTGGCGCTGGAACGAAACACCCAAAGAAGCGCCCACGCTGGAGGTGCACTGCACCTTCGAGAAAACCGAAAAAGGAGCGCGGCTGGTGATTCGCCACGGCCCCAACGCCACAGATGAAAAGGGCCAGGAAGACCGCGCAGGCTACTTGGCCGGCTGGCAACAGTTCATCGCGGCGCTGAAAGAAGCAGTGAAGAAGTGAGCACATACAGACGAAATGGACCAAAAGGATACCCAAAAGAGCTCCTTCGCCTGCACGCTCCGCCTGGAGGCGAGCAGCTACGGGCGTTGACAGCTTTCTTTGCGTGGACGAAGACTCCGGAAGGCAAGGCCGCCGTGAAAAGAGGAAAGCGCAATTGGCCGGTCGAGACCATTCAAGGTCACCTGAAACTCCGCGACGGCTGGAAGCTTTTTCTTCCGGTGCAGTTCAAGTACATGAACGACGAGGGCTGGCCTGAAGTCTGCTTCGGGCGAAAGGGCCTGACCTTGGGCTACTGGAGCGAGCGAAACCTACCGTTGGGCTCGCCGGAAGACGCGCTCGGTTGGTTGATATCGGAATATCGCGCCAAAGATCGGCGCGGCTACGGAGATATCGTAGAAGCTACGCGATGGGGGTGGCGCTATGCCTACTACCAGCGCGAAAGAAACGGCAAAGGCGTCCAGTACTGCCTCTATGCGTTTTCGGTCGGCCCCAAGTCTTATTGCCACTTGCAAGGATACGCAGACAAGCCAGCGACGCTGAGCGTCGCGTTCAAAGTGTGGCAGTCTTTGAGGCCGCCGAAAAATGTACGTCGTGGCTAACAAAGGGACGTTCGTGCGAGGGACATCCGACCGTGTTTGAGACGCGAGCTATATGGCCGGCTGGCAACAGTTCATCACGGCACTGAGAGAAGCAGTGAAGTAGCTGCGGCATCCTGCCGCTGATGCAATGAGGTTGGGAAGGCGAGTCAGACCACGCCCAAGCAATAGACTTGGCGAAAAGGAGCGTCTCATGTCCTGGAAAGAAGCCCTGTTCACGGTCGCGCTGGCAATCGCCCTGGTTGGTGTTTCAACGGGCGTCGCCAAGGCGCAGATGTTTGCTTCGTCGAGCCTGTTTGATCAGAAGAACCTGGGCGAGCTGAAGCGTGCCCTCGAATTGTCCATGAGCGAGGTTCAGAAAAAGAACAAGATCAGGGCGATGAAGGATGCCGCGGGCCGCGCGTTCTGGAGCGAATGTCTGAAGCAACAAGTGCTGGACGCCGAATTTGCCGGCAAGCTGGCCTCGCTCGCATCGATCCCGGGCGACACGCCCTCCGATGGCAAATGGCTCGATGAAGAGAACGGCAAGCTAGAGCAACGCCATTGTTCATACACGTCGCCCAAGG
This sequence comes from Planctomycetota bacterium, assembly GCA_020845475.1. Classification (GTDB taxonomy): domain Bacteria; phylum Planctomycetota; class UBA8742; order UBA2392; family UBA2392; genus UBA2392. The sequence goes on along the minus strand of JADLFN010000046.1, from coordinate 17,447 downwards.
CCGAGATGTTGAACGCCGCGCTAAACCTCAAGGGCAGCAAGCGCACCGTGGTGTTCGCCTTTGATTCGCGCAACTGGAACAACTACGGCAAGAAGGGTGTGCTCGTTGCGTGGTCGGAGGGCGCCGCTGACTACCTTACGCAATCTGAGCTTGCGGACGCATGGGAGTACCCTGCCGAAAACTGGAAGGATCCTGCCGCGAAGATTATTGGCCAGCTCAAGCCCTTCAATTACACATTCCAAGAGGCCGAGTGCGCGGCTTACGTCAACCCCGACGCGCCCAAGAAAGACGACACCGATTACAACGCCGTTTATCGCAAGCCGGGCCGCTCGTGGACTTTCAGCGGCACAGAAAAGCGCGGCGACAAAGACGTCACGCGCAGTGTTCGCTACACCGTGAAGGAAGTGAAGGACAACGAGGCCACGCTCGTCGTCGAGCAGCTCAACGACGAGGGCAATGTCAAACCCGACGGCAGCGAGGAAGAAACGCTCGACCTGACGGACCCGTCTCTGGGCAAACCCACGCGCTGCAAACTGAGCGACGACGCCGAAACAGAAATCGAAGCCGCGGGCAAGAAATGGAAGGTGCGCAAGTGGGTCCAGTTCGACGGCAAGCGCACTTACTGGATGTCCACGGATATCCCCGGCCTCTTGATCAAGGCTGAAACGAGCGACGGCCAGACGCTTGCGCTCACCGCCTTCAAAGATGGGCAGTGACATCCGTCCGCGCGCATAAGTCGCGCCCGCGAAAAACGTTGGACACCAGCGCCCATCGGGTGTGCGATTGGACTTTGCGTTCAGGAACAGTTAGCGCTCGCATTTGCGTGGTTGCTGGACGCCGGGCGCGGGGTCCCATCGCTTACGCGCTTGTCATTACCCGCACCTTCTGAGCACAGACGGTTGTTCGGCCTGAAAGGCCGAATCGTCAATAGCGGGGGTGACTGAGTCGCGTGAGCGACGAAGGAACCCCCGGAACACGCCCAATCCTATTTAGAGCCCTGAAAAGGCGACCGGGTTGGCCGCCAATTCCGAACGCCCCTGCGGGGCTTGAAAAATCAGGCTTGGCGAACCGGGGGTTGTGCTCGCCTAACGGCTCGCGCCACCCCCGGCTATTGGCGATTGGCCCTTTCAGGGCCACCAACATCGGTATTCTCGAAACGAGGGTAGTGACAATTGCTGCCGCGATGGGCTCTGTCTTTACTCGTGCCGCAGAGGTTTCGTGCAACGGAAACACCATCGAGATGGCGGTCTCTTCTTTCTATTGCTTCGTCGATTTCGGCAGTTGAGGCGGGGACAGTCCCCCCAAGCGCTGTCGCAGCGCATGATAGTCTTCCGGAAACCTTTGGGAGACTCTCATGTCCAACTCGCAACTTCGTGAAGGCCGCGACCTCCTGCGTGCGGTGCGGCGCAAGCAGATAATCCAGGGCGCGGTCGAAAAGCTTTACCTGCAGCGCGGCGGGCGCGCGCTGGAAAAACTCATCGCCATCGTCGATGACACCCTCGACGGCGCCAAGCGCTGCCGCGAGGATGACTCGCGCCGCCTGCGTGAAAACCCGAAAGTGACATGGCGTGAAAAGGGCGAGCGCCCGCTCGTTTCCGTGCCCGAGCAGCGCCTGCACGTCAACTTGATGCTGCGCTACATCGACCGCAAAGAAGAAATCATGATGCAGGCCCGGCTCGAGATCAACGAGGTCATCAACGCCTCCGAGCCCGCCAACGATGACGAGCTGCGCACGCTGCTCAACGCCCTGACGGAAGGCCTGCCCGCGCAAACCGCCAAACGCGATGACGCACTGCTGCGCGAGCTCCTGCCGCAATTGAGCGAGGCTGATCGCCGCGAGTTCGTAGCCGCGCTGGAGTTGAATGACTCAGAGTCAATCCAGGCCGTGCTTGCGCGCCAGCCGGTCGCGTTGCGAACGCGCTACGGCGCGCTCGCTGCGTGATTTTATACAACGCTCTCGCAGCTTACGCCGTGCGTGCGGTTGCGGCCGGCGTGTTTGGCCTCGTAAAGCGCGTTGTCCGCGGCGAGCATCAGCCCCAGGGCCTCGGGCATGTTGCTTGAAGCCGCGCCGATCGAGACGGTGACGTGGGGCCCGGCGCTGCTCTGGGCGTGGGCGATGCCGAGTTCCTCCACGGCCTCGCGCAGGCGCTCGGCGACCATGAGCGCACCCTCGGGCGAGGTTTCGGGCAGGATCACGGCGAACTCTTCGCCGCCGTAGCGCGCGATGAAATCGCTGGGCCGGCGCAGCGCGGCTTTCATGGCCGCGGCCACGCGCGTAAGCACGCGGTCGCCGCCGGGGTGGCCGTAGAGGTCGTTGTAGGCCTTGAAGTGATCGACGTCGATCATGAGTAATGAGAGGTGCTCGGGGCCGGTGATCTTGTGCGTGGCGCGGCGGCAGCGGCGGCACTCAAGTTCGAGCGTGTCGTCAAAGCTGCGGCGGTTGGCCACGCCGGTGAGGGCATCGGTGCGCGAAAGTTCAAGCAACTGGCGGTTGGCGGCCTCGAGCTTGCGCGACATTTCGAGCAGTTCGGCTTCGCGCGCCTGGCGCTCGGCTTTTTCGCGGCGCACGGTCAGGGCCAGCTTGAGGCGCGCGTGCAGCTCTACGCGCGAGATCGGGCGCGAGATGTAGTCGGAGGCGCCGGCCTCAAACGCGGCTTCGATGCTGTCGCGCTCGGCCATGGCGGTGACGATGATGACGGGCAGGTCGGCGAATTCGGGTGCCTGTTTGATGCGGCGGCACGCCTCAAAGCCATCGATGCCGGGCATGAGCACATCCATGAGCACGATTTCAATGTCGGTGTTCTTGACGCGCTCGTTGAGGCGAAGAATGCGGAAGGCCTCTTCGGCGCTGTCGGCGCTGTGCACAGCTGCAAAGCCCTCGACGCGCAGAGTGGCCTCGAGCACGCGGCGGTTGACAGCCGAATCGTCAACGACAAGGAGGCTCATGGCATCACCGTTCAAACCGCTTTTGCGGCCGCGTAGTAGCCCAGGGCGATGGCCGCGTCACGCAGGCGCGCCAGCGCGTGTTGCAGTTCGTCGGCCATGTTCTGCCAAGGCCCCAACTGAAGCAGCCTGGCCTGTGACTCAATCTGCCCGGCAATGCGGGCCACTTGCGTTGCGCCCACGCTGCCGGCCGCGCCTTTGAGCGTGTGCGCCGCGCGCGTGATTGCGTTGAAGTCGTCCGGCGCGGCGGTGCGGATCGTGGCCGCCTGCACTTCCCCCGATTCCAGCAGCAGGGTGAAAAGCTCTTCGAGCAGGGCCTGGGGCTGGTCACCGGCGATCTCAACAAGGCCGCGCAGAACCGAGGCGTCAATGATGGGTTGGTTGTCCATGGCACTCTCCTGTAAAGAACAACACAAATACAAAGATAACCTAAAACAACAAATATGCAAATCAAAACCCGATGATTTCACGGCGCGTGTTGCGGCGCTATTCTCACGGCCTCACAGGGGTTTCATTCATGCGCAATATCGCGATCTACCCGGGCACCTTTGACCCGGTGACCAATGGCCACCTCGACGTGATTTCGCGTGGCGCGCAGTTGTTTGGCGAACTGGTGGTCGCTTGCGCGGTGAATATCTCCAAGCAGCCGCTGTTCAGCCTGGAGGAGCGGCTGGAGTTGCTGCGCACGGTTACGAAGGGCATCAAGAACGTACGAGTGGAGACTTTCGAGGGCATGGTCGTCGATTATGTGAAAAAGCAGGGTGCGCGCGTGATTCTGCGCGGCATCCGAACGTTCTCTGATTTCGAGGCCGAGGTGCAGATGGCGCTGGCCAATCGCACCTTCTCGCCCGAGATCGAAACGGTGTTCGTGTGCGCCAGCCTCGAGGAGAGCTTCATATCGTCAAGGTTGATTCGCGAAGCCGCGGCACTCGATGGCGACGTGGGCCGGTTCGTGCCGCCCGCCGTTCTCGCGGCCCTCAAGACCAAACGCAAAGAACTGCACGCACAGGTAGGCAGCCATAGTAAAGGCAAGAAGTGACTGAACGCCAATGACCAATAACCAATGTTCAATGACCAATTCTCAATTGAATGAATCTTGAGTAGCGCTGATCACTTGTCATTGCTCATTGAACATTGGTTATTGGTCATTGCCGTTGCCGCGTGTTCAAAGCCTTGCGAAACGGGCGCGGCCTAACCACAATGCCGCGCCTTTACGGGACCGAGCCATGAAAATCCACGAACACCAGGCCAAGGACATTCTGCGCAATTACGGCGTGCCGCTGCTCAATGGCAAAGTCGCTTACACGGTGGATGAAGCCGTGCAGATTGCCAAGGATTTCGGCGGCAACTTGTGCGTGGTCAAGGCGCAGATTCATGCGGGCGGGCGCGGCAAGGGCGGCGGCGTGAAGCTGGCCAAGAATGCGCAGGAAGTGCGCGCCCACGCCGAGAAGATTCTGGGCATGCAACTGGTTACGCCGCAAACCGGGCCCGATGGCAAGAAGGTGCAGCGCCTGTTTGTGGAAGAAGGCTGCCCGATTGACCACGAGTATTACCTGGCCGCGCTGCTGGATCGCGAGACTTCGCAGGTCTGCATCATGGGCAGCGAAGCCGGCGGCATGGACATTGAAGAAGTGGCCGCAAAGCACCCCGAGAAAATCATCAAGGAATTCTTCCACCCCGCCGAGGGCCTGCAGGGCTTTGCGGCGCGGCGGCTGGCGCTGAACATGGGCATTCCCGCGGCGCTGGTGAACAAGGCTGCAACGCTGTTGCAGGGCGTGGCGCGTGCGTTTGTAGAGGAAGACGCTTCACTGGTCGAGATCAACCCGCTGGTGACGACGAAGGACGGGCGCGTGATCGCGCTTGATGCCAAGTTCAGTTTCGACGACAACGCGCTCTACCGCCACAAAGCCATCGAGGCGCTGCGCGATTTGAGCGAAGAAGTGCCCGAGGAAATCGAGGCCAAGAAATACGACCTGAGCTACATCAAGCTCGACGGCAATATCGGCTGCATGGTCAACGGCGCGGGCCTGGCCATGGCGACCATGGACATCATCAAGCTGCACGGCGGCGAGCCCGCGAACTTTCTCGATGTCGGCGGCGGCGCCACGCAGGAGCGCGTGACGGCGGCCTTCAAGATCATCCTGCGCGACCCGAGCGTGAAGGCCGTGCTGATCAATATTTTCGGCGGCATTATGAAGTGTGATGTGATTGCCAATGGCGTGATTGCCGCGGCAAAGGAGCTATCCCTCAAGCACCCTGTGGTGGTGCGGCTTGAGGGCACCAACGTGGAAAAGGGCCGCAAGATCCTTGCGGAAAGCGGCCTGAAACTGATTCCCGCCACGGACATGACGGACGCGGCGCAGAAGGTGGTCAAGGCGGCGAAAGGATAACAGTCCGCTCCCACGCGATTGACTGTAACCTTGCTCGCCGCTAGGCTGGCGCCTAACTTGAAGCCAGCAATTAAGGGGCCCTGTGGCCATTGACGTTTTTCAGAAGTGCTACGATTTCAAACGCGACCTTGAGGTCAAGGCCGCCGGCCTTTACCCGTTTTTCAAGACCATCGAAGGCAACTTCGGTTCGCGCGTGATCATTGACGGCCGCGAAGTGGTCATGGCCGGCAGCAACAATTACCTCGGCCTGACGCGCCACCCCAAAGTGGTTGAAGCCGCTGTGGAGGCCACCAAGAAGTTCGGCACCTCGTGCTCCGGCTCGCGCTATGCCAATGGCACTTACGTGATTCACGTTGAGCTTGAAGAGAAACTCGCGGAATTCGCCAAGAAGGAAAAGGCCCTCTGCTTCTCGACGGGCTACACGACGAACATGGGAGCGATTTCAACGCTCGCCGGACGCCGCGACATCATTTTCAGCGATCGTGAGAACCATTCGTGCATCATGGATGCCACGATGCTCACGTTCGCCGAGACCAAAAAGTACCAGCACAACGACATGGACGATCTCGACCGCGTGCTCCAGGGCTCTGACCCCGAGGCCGGCAAGCTGATCGTTAGTGACGGTGTGTTCTCCATGAAGGGCATCGTCGCGAACATTCCCGAGATGGTGCGCCTGAAGAAGAAGTACGGCTGCCGCATCTTCATCGATGACGCGCACGGCTTTGGCGTGATCGGCAAGAACGGGCGCGGCTCTGCCGAGTATCACAACATGGAGAGTGAAGTGGACGTAGTGATGGGCACGTTCTCCAAGAGTTTCGCGGGCCTGGGCGGCTTTGTTGCAGGCCCCGAGCGCGTGATCAGCTATGTGAAGCACCATGCCCGCCAGTTGATTTTCGCCGCGAGCATGACGCCCGCTAGTGTGGCCGCCGTGAGCAAAGCGCTAGAGCTGATGCGCACCGAGCCGCAACACCTCGAGAATCTGCGTCGCGTTTTGAAAACGGTGCGCGGGGAGTTCCGCCGCGCCGGCTTTGCCATCCCCGAGGGCGACACGCCGATTGTTTACGTGCGCGTGGGCGAAGACGAAGCGGCCTTCATGTTCTGGAAAGAACTGCTCGACAAGGGCGTGTACACGAACCCGGTCATTACGCCCGGCGTGCCCAAGGGACAAAGCGGCGTGCGCGCCAGCTTTATGGCGATTCACACCGAGAGCGACATCGCCCATGTCATCGACGCGTTCACCACGCTCGGCAAGAAATACGGCGTGATCAAGTAGTGGAGCAGGCATCTTGCCTGCGGGCTCGCGGCCATCTTGGCCGCGAGTGCGTTTTCACGCCGGATTGCCCACACCCCGGAACATGAAAAAAGCCGCGCCAACGAGGCAAAGCCCCGCCCAGAGGAAATCGAGCTTCAACTTTTCGCCCATGTAGAACATCGCGAAGGCCGCGAACACGGCCATGGTAATCACTTCCTGCATCACTTTGAGCTGGCCGAGCGAATAGCCGGACTGCGCCCCCATGCGGTTGGCGGGCACCTGCAGGCAGTACTCAAAGAACGCCACGCCCCAGCTCACGACCACGGCAAACCAGATGGCCTTGTCCTTGGCGTCCTTGAGGTGCCCATACCAGGCATAGGTCATGAAGATGTTCGAGCCGATCAGAAGAAGCGGCGTCCAGAGTTTGTCCATGGCTTTCCTCTAAATCACGTTGCGTTCGTCGGAAAGTTCGCTGCCGTCGGTGAAGCGGGACAGCTTCACGCGCTTGAGATCAATCGTCTTCGATTTCCCATCGAGCACGAGTTCGCTCGTGACGATGCCGGCCGCCGGCGCGTGCATCAGGCCGTGGCCTGAGAATCCTGCGCACACGAAGAGCCCCTCCACCGGCGCGCACTTGTCGATGATCGGGTGATGGTCCGGCGTTGTTTCATACAGGCCCGCCCATTTGGCCTTGGGTGAAGCCTGCTCGAGCAGCGGGATGCGGTGCATGGCCGTCATGAGCATCTTCTCGCCGTACTCCTCGTCAAACGTTTGATTGAAGCTCGAGGGCTCAAGCTCGTTGCTCATGCCGATCAGCACGCCGCCCGATTCACGGTGGCAATAGAGCGTCGTCGAAAGATCAACGGTCATCGGCCACGGGTCCTTGATGGCGTCGAACTTGTCCGTCGTAATGATCTGTCTGCGGAAAGGCTCGATCGGAACATCCACGCCCGCCTTGCCTGCGATGGGCCGCGTCCAGGCGCCCGTGGCCAGCACAACTTTCTGCGTCGCGATCTTGCCCTTGTTGGTCATCACGCCCGTGATGCGGCGCCCGTGCACGACGTCCAGGCCGGTCACTTCCACGCCCGTGCGCACCTGCACGCCCGCGTCGCGCGCGGCTTTGGCGAAACCCTGCGTGATGTCGTTGGGATCGCCAAAGCCATCGCGTTGATGGAACGTGGCGCCACGCACACCTTCCATGTTCACGTAAGGATAGCGCTTGGCGACGTCGGCCGGAGAAAGCCACTCGGCGTTCATGCCGCACGTTTTCCAGAGTTCGAAGTTCTTCCTGAATGCGGCTTCGAGTTCTTCCGTGGTGAGCAAGAACAGGTAGCCCCACTGGCGGTATTGCAGGGGCTCGTGCATCTCTTCTTCCCAGTGCTCGAAGTGTTCAATCGAAAGCAGGGAAAGCCGCACGTTGACTTCGGTGCTGAACTGCGCGCGGATGCCGCCGGCGCATTTGCCCGTGGACTCGGTGCCCAGAAACTCGTTGCGCTCAAGCAGCATCACCTTGCCCGGCTTGCGCTTGGCCAGATAGTAGGCAATCGAAGTTCCAATACAGCCGCCGCCAATGACCACGATGTCCGCTGATTCCACGATTGTCTCCGCTTAACGCGCGGCACATTAGCGCGGCGCCGATGGCCTTTGTAGGGGCGACATATATGTCGCCCCTACAGCGATGTGCGCTCGCTGCGACCGGTCATGGCCATTTGCAGGCGGATGAACTCGTCGGGCGGGCAGAACTTCTTGCCGAAGAAGTGCGAGCGCGCGTGGCCAAAGCCGTGGAAGTCTGCGCCGCCGCTGATCAGCAGGCCCAGCTTGCGGGCGCGCGCCGTATAGCGCTGAACATGGATTTCATCGTGGTCGGGGTGCACGCACTCAAGGCCATCGGCGCCCGATGCGATCGCCTCGTCAATGCAGGCGGTGTCGTTGGGATAGAGGCCCGCGTGGGCCAAAATCGCCACGCCGCCCGCGCCATGAATGGCATCCACGGCCGACTTGATCGGCTCGCGCCGGTTGGGCAAGAAACCCGGGCGGCCCTTGCGCAGGTAGCGCGCGAACGCCTCTTCCTCGTTGGCTGCAAAGCCCGCCGCCACAATGGCACGCGCCAATGCCGGGCGCGACGGCGAGACACCTGCGGGAATCTGCGGCAGATCAAACTTCAGGCCATGGGCTGCCAATAACGCGTGCATGTCGGCAAAGCGCCTGATACGGCGGCGCTGCATCTCGACGCAAAGCTCCTGCAACGCCGCGTTCGAGGCATCGATGCCCAGACCCAGCAAGTGCACCTCAGTGCCTGCGGCTTCGCACGTAATCTCGACGCCGGGAATGAACTCGATGCCAAATTCCGCCGCAGCCGCGCGCGCCTGCTCGTGGCCGGCTGTGGTGTCGTGGTCCGTCAGGGCCAGGTGCTTCACGCCGCGCTCAAACGCCGTCTTGAACAGCTCGCGCGGCGAGAGTGTGCCATCGCTGGCCGTGGTGTGGCTGTGCAGGTCAGCAAACGAGCAGGGTTGATTACCCATGGCCAGCAAGGCTAGAGTTTGCGCTTCTTTGCGCAATGCATGGGACTGTCCCCAGAGGGGACAATGCCCGCCGTTGGGGGGAACACCGAATGAAGCTCTTTCTGCTCGTATGCCTTGGCGGCGCGCTTGGCTCAGGAGCACGCTACGGCACGGACCTCGCGTTCAAGCAAGCCGCGCCTGAATTGGCGGCGGCATTTCCTTACGCGACGCTGTGCGTGAACCTCGTGGGATGCCTTGTCATCGGCCTTGGCTACGGCTGGCTTTCCCGCGACGGCAGTTACGTCGATGAACTGCGGGCGCTTTTGCTGGTGGGTTTCTGCGGCGGCCTGACCACGTTCAGCACCTTTGCCAACCAGACGCTGGCCCTGGACACGGGCAAAGGACTCTTAAACGTGGCGGCTTCAGTGCTGGGTTGCCTGTTCATGGCCTGGCTTGGCTTGACGCTTTCGGGCGCGAGGTAAGATGCCGCCATGGGCTGCAATCCGAAATCCAAGAAGTGCCCTGAATGCAAGAAGGCGTTCGAGTTCAGGGATGTGCGCTCGCACCCGTATTTCCCGTTCTGCAGCGAGCAGTGCAAACTGCTTGACCTCGGCCGCTGGCTCAATGGCGGCTACGCCATCGTCGAAGACCTCAAGCGCGGCCAGGACCTGAAGATGGACCTCGACGATATCGACGACCCGGACGTGAAGGCGGCGCTCGAAGAATAACCGGTCGCTACAACAGCACCAGTCTGCGCGCGACGATGGTGGCAAAGCAGCCGCGCGGCAACGTGAAGCTTGTGGCCACTTTCCAGCGGCCTTCGTTGAGATCATCGGGTTCCACTTCGCCAACGTACAGATCGCGCGGCATCAACAGCAGTTTGCGCGATGCGCCCTTGAAGCGCGTGCGCTCCATGCCCTGGAGGCTGAGCTGCTCCTGCGTGATGCCTTCCTCTTTAAGGGTGGCGCGCACATGGGGCGCGGCCAGCGGTGTGGCGTCAAGGTCGGTGCGCGGGCCGATGATCGGGAACAGCGCCTCGCGCCAGGCGCCCAACTGCGCGGGCGTGAGTGAGCGGTACATGGGAATGTAACCGCCGCGGTTCTGCACGCTCCAGAGTTCAAGGTTGCCCGCGGCTTTCTCAGCTTCGAAGAAGCGGCGCACGGTTTCGTTGAAGATCAGGCTCTGGTAGGCCGCCACGTACATGATGCGCAAGGGCGGTGTGATGCGCTCAAAGGCCTCCATGAACTTGCCGGGGTTGTCGCGCAGGAACTCGACAATCGCGGCTTCGCTGCAGCGCTTCATCTGCTTGTGCAGCTCCGCCCATTGGCCCCAGAGCAGGTTGGCGAGACGGCGGTTCTGCTTGTCGCGCATCGATTGCTTGCGGTGCGGCACGGCCATGTGCAGGCGCAGTGCGTCCTCGTAGCGGCCTTGAACGAGGGCTTTGGCAATAAAACCCTGCCCGTGCACGTTGGAGCCAAAGCGCTGATTGTCGTAGTAATTGGGCACGCCGAAGTCGCGCAACTCGCGCGCGTTGCGTGAAACGGACTCGCTCTCCTGTTCGTCGAGGCCGCGCAGGACGAGCTTGAACTTGTTCTCGTCAATGAAGCCGGCGGTGAGCGGGCGCGCCGATTTGCCGACAAAGCTGAGCGTAATGCGCTCATCCTTGATATCGCTGGGCAGCGGCTTGTCGCTGGAGAAGAGCTGGCTCGACTCGGAGTGCTTGTCCTTGAGGCCGCTGGCGGAAAGCGCCTTGGTGCGCACCCCGGCCTGCTTCGCGATCAGCTCCAGCGCCTCCATGGTGCTTATGCTGCGCTTCTCAAGTTTGTAGACGAAGAACTTGCCCGAAGCCTCGGGCGTGAAGTTGCTGATCTCGTCAACAATGAAATCCGAGGGAATCTGGCGAAGCTTCATGGGAGCACCTGTAGGGGCGACATATATGTCGCCCCAAGGCCACAAACGCAACCTACTTCGCCAGCTTCTTGGCGTTTTCGAGCAGCTTCATGGCCGCCGCGTTGGGCTTGGCGGGCGAGAGCGTGTTTTCGACGTAGCGTTGAAGCGCATCTCGGGCGTCGGCGTAGTTGCGCTTTCCGTATTGAATGGCCCCCAGCACCAGCCACGGCTTGTCACTCAGCGGCCTCGCCTTGCAGGCTTCGTTGAGCGCCTGCAGATGCTTGTCGAGTTCGCTCGCATCTCCATAGGCGCCAGTTATTGGCAGTGAAAACGCCTCCGCGCCGTCGTCTTCAACCTTTTGCACCACGAACATCTTCTCAAGCGCCGCAGCCGCGCGTTCGTAGTCGCCCAGCGCAAAGTTGACCTTGAACAGGCAAAGCTGGATGTCCTTCATGTTTGCGTCGGCTTCGGCGGCGGCGAGATACTTGCTTCGTGCCTGTGCGTATTGTTTGTCGCGGAAAAGCCGTTCGCCCTCACCCAGCAGTACGCGCGGATCCTGCACTTCGGGCGCCTTGGGAACTTCGGCGTCGTCCTGGAACTTGGTCTGCGAAAGCAGACGGTTCATCTCGAGCAACGTGGGGTTCTTCTGCTCGGCGCGCAGCGCCACGCCCAGGTTCACGCGCGCCTGTGAATAGCGGCCCTCGCTGAGATCGGCCGCAATCAGCAGAAGGCGCGGCACGGCGGCGATCAGATCGGTGTTGCGCGCATCGATGAGCGCCTTCTTCCAATGATCGTAGTCAGCATCGCGATCGAAAAGGTCGCGCAGCACGCGCAGTTTGACGCGCGCGGCATCGTCGGCGCGCAGAAACCACGTCTGCACGGCCTTGGCGGCGTCCATCAGTTCGCCGCGGCCCACGAGCACGACGTAAAGCAGGCGGAACACTTCGGCGTCCTGCTGCGTTTCGCTGACCAGCGGCTCCAGCGCCTTGAGCGCGCTACTGTAGTCAAGTTTGCGGATCAGCTTGCGCGTTTCATCCAGGGGTGCAGCCTGCGGCTCAACCGGCTTCTCCAGCGGTTTTTCATCCGGTTTCTCGACCGGTTTCTCGACCGGTTTCTCGACGGGCTTTTCGGCGGCCCTGACAGGGTCTTCGTTTAGCGCGCGCGACGACATGAAATCAAGCAAGCCGCGCGCGAACTCGTTCTGCCGGTCATCAAGCAACAACGCCACGGCGCAGCGCTGGGCGCTGGCGTAGTATCCGGCCGAGAACCAGAGCCACATCGCCAGCCGCAGCCGCGCCGGTGTGGCGCGCTCCTGGCCGTCTGTCGGCGTTTCAAAGCGCACGCCTGCGGCGCAAAGCGGCGGCGCGTGCGGCCGCGCATCGGCCAGCCATTGGCAAAGCGAAAGCGGCTGCGAGCGCGACGCCGCGATAGCCGAAAAATGAAGCGCCATCTTGTCGTCGCCCTCAGCGGCCAAACCGAGCGCGAGGCCCGCGTAAGTATGGCCCTGAGCCGGGCGGTCAGCTGCGGAGTGCAGAAAAGAACGCACGCTTTCACTGAACAGCGCTTCGCGCATCTCGCGCACGCCGCGCGTGAGATTGCGGTCGATGTTGAGCGAAACCTCAATGGCGCCCAGCAGCGAAGCGGCCTGGCCATCGGTGCCGGCCAGCTCTTCCGCGCGCACCAGAAACGGCTGCGCGCGGCGGACATCTTTGTCGAGCAGCAGCAGTGCGCCCGTGAGGAAGCACATCTCGACATCTTCCGGCGCGAGCTTGGCCAGGGCTTCGAGCCGCGGCATGACATCCCGGGCGGGCACGCGCGCGGCCAGGGCGCCGCCGCCAATCACGCCGGCGTCGGCGGTCAGCGCGCGACGCATGTAACGCGCGCTGTCCTCGAACTGGCCGAGCCAGAAAAGCGTCAGTGAAACCTGCAGGTTCTCGCTCGAACCCAGCGGGTTCTTCTTGAGCGCTTCAATGCCGCGGTCAAGTGCAGCGCCCTTGAGGCCATTGGCGAGCGCGGCTTGCGCGGCAACAAGCGTTGAATCGGGCGTCTCGGGGCCTTCGGCGTGCAACGGCGCGCACAGGCAAAGGCACAACGCCCCCACGAGTGGGAGCGTTGCGCCTGAGATCCATGTGCTGGCGTTCACGTTACTTGCCGGAAGCCGCGCCGCCCTTGCTGCTCTTGCGCATGTTGGCGTCAGCCGCGTTCATGAGCTCGGTTTCGAGCTTGGAATCGCGCGACATTTCGCTCCAGGCGCGCCCGCCGTGCAACGTGTGGCCGCCGGCGCGGCTCTCGTAGCTGGAAGCGCTATAAAATTCCCAACGTGCGATGATCAGCGGCTCAAAGAAGCCGTCCTGGTTCTTGCGCGGGTAAGCATCCACGCGCATGCGCTGCTTATCAAGGCCGCGGTTGACGACCGGGCTGATGTACTGCCAGCGCTCGAACTCCTGCTCGTGGCCATCAAGCCGAAAAACGTTCTCTTTGCCGAACTTCGCGACCAAGGCGTCACGGATGGCGTTGTCCACCTTGACGTACTCGTCGCCGTTCACGCCGTCCATGGCGTAGTAGACGTCATCCTGGAAGAAGGTGCAGCCGGAGAGCGCGAAGAAGCCAACGCAGACGGCCAACATCAGTGCAAAACGCTTCATGAGGAAAGCTCCTAGTACGGCCGTTCAGGGGTGGCCGAGAGCAGTTCCGGGGCTGCAATTAGAGTACCCCGCGCTCGGGTTTATGCAAGCCGCTGGGCCGGCCGACTTGGGTCGGCGGGCAAGGCTCTCGACCCGCTGCCGGAAGTCCGGTATAAGGCGCTCATTCCTGCAACAACTCTTACGGAGAATACATGAAGCGCATTTGGGTGACGTTGTTTGGTGCGGTGCTGGCGCTGGGTCTTGGCGGTTGCGCCGGCGGTGACGACGGTGGTGACACGGTGGTCTCGGGCGCGAGAACGCCCCCGGGCCTGCCCTCGCTTCTGGCGGTGCGCTGGCAAACCGACGGCGGCAGCGCGCTTGGCCAGGCCGGGTTCAACGGCGGCAACGCGGGCAGTGTTTCGGTAACCTCCAGCGCGGGCACCATTGCGCGTTATGGCAAACAGTCGATGCCAACTCCGGCCAAGAACCTGCTTGCGACGGCGGGCACGACCATCACGTATGCGAACCTGGTGACGTTGCTGACGCCGACGATCAGCTCCACCACGGCCACCTTTACGCTGCCTTCGGATACCGGCTTTCATCTGCCCGCAAATGCTACGCTCGATCTCAGCGACGCGGGCGTGGGTGTCATTGACTTCGTTTCCATTGAGAGCATCCAGCCCATCCGCATTGACGGCTCCGTGGTTACGACGCGCACGAGCGGGCTCTCTGTAAGCCTTACGCTCAATTTCAATGGCGGTACGGAACTTGGCCTGGTCGTGACGGGCTCGATCAACACCTCCGGCGCGGCTATGCGCGATGGCGGCGACCTTACCCTTTACTCGTTGGCTTCTGTTGTGCTAACGGGAACAGTCGATTGCCGCGGCGGCGCGGCCAGTGCTGCCATGATGGTGAACGGTCGCCCGGGCGGCGACTTGCAGATTGTCGCCCAGTTCGGCGATGTGTTGCTGGCGGCGGGCGCGTTCAGCGCGCGCGGCGGCGCGGCGGAAGGTGCCGGCGCCGGCGGTGCTGGTGGATCAACGTCCTTCAACAGCCAGGGTAACAGTCCGGTCGATGTCCATGTGCAAGTGCTGACCACGGGCGGCGCGGCGGTTGCGGGCACTGCCGGCCAGGGCGGTTCTTTCAGCGTTGTATTAGCCGGTTCGGGATTCGCCTACATCTATGCTGACACTTCGGGCGGTTCCACTTCCGGCTCCGGCAACGCCAACGATGCAGGATCCAACAGTATCGTTGCGTCCTTTACGACGTTCAAGGGCTCGGCTGTGTTGCTGGCCAACGGCGGCTCGAGTGCATCCTCTTCGGGCCGGCAGGGCGGAGCCATCACGGTGGTGGCCACCAGCTTTGAGCTGGCCAGAATTCAGGCGCGCAGCAACGGCGGCTCCGGCAACACTGGCGGCGACGCGGAAGTGATTGATTTTGATATCTCGGGCCCTTCGGGTGCACAGGTTCTTGATGTAGTGTTCGATGCAATGGCCGAAGGCGGCGATGGCGTTGCTTCCGGCGGCGATGGCGGCGGTGTTCTCGTTTTCGACTCGAACTACGTAGCCGCGCGCTTTGTGAACATTCAAGCCAGCACCGCGGGCGGCGACGGCGCTGTGGCCGCTTCCGGTTCGGTCGCGGACAACATTTACCTTGAGTTCGGCACCTTGCGCGATGCCACGCTGACGGCCAACACCAGCGGTGGAAGCGGCGCGGCTTCAGGCGACGCGGGCACGGCAATACTCTCGGTCGTGACGGGATCTGATATCCGCTACACCGTGACTGCCAACGGCGGCAGCGGTGCTGATGCGGGCAACGGAGGCACCAGCTCAGTCACATTCGGCACTCTTGAGGGCTTCACGTATGACGTGACCGCCAACGGCGGAACGGGAACCACGGTTGGTGGCGGCAATGGCGGCAACGCGAACTTCAGTTCGTTCAGCCCCTCGCCTCTGATTGAGGGTGCTTTGACGTACACATTGCAAGGCGGCAGCGCGACCACCGGCACTGCGGGCAACGGCGGCAGCACGTTCTTCAATCTCAATGGCGGCCGCTTTGTCGGTTCCGCCAATCTGCTCGGCAATGGCGGCGCGGCTACAGCGGGCACGGGCTTGGGCGGAAATGGCGGCATCTTCAACCTCTTCATGGGCACCTTTGAGGGTTCGCTGATAGCGCAGTTCTCGGGCGGCAATTCGGTGGGTGGCAATGCGGGAAGCGGGACGACGGTGTTCGTCAACGTCAACCCGTCGAACGCGAGCCTGTCGCGCTTCACGCGCTTTGAGATAACGGCGCGCGGCGGCAACAGCGACACAGCCAACGGCGGCAACGGGGCTTTCCTGAACTGGAACGGCCCGCAGGATGTTGATGTAAGCGGCACCGTGCAGAATTCGGGAGGCCAGGGTTCAGTGATCAGCGGTAACGGCGTCGGCGGTAACGGCGGCGGTGTGTCCTTTTCCGTGAATCCGGGCAGATTGACGCTCAACCTGACGCTCAGCAGCACCGGCGGCAGCGGCCGCGGCAACGGCAACGGCGGCGCTGGGGGCCCAATCAACTTCAACGCCGGAGAGATTCGGCTTCGCGGATCCTATGACACCAACGGCGGCAGCGTGCTTGGCACAGGTGGCGGCGACGCTGGCGATGCCGGCGACGTGGACTTGAACGGGCAGTTCTTCGTGAGCGTAGCGGGTACACACAATGCCATTGGCGGCGCAGCGCTTGGCGGCGACGCGGGCGGTGCCGGCGGCGATTTCTTGATTCAATCCGGAAGCGGTGCCATCACCAGCACCGCCACGGCTAACCGCTCCGGCGGCGCGGCCAACACCGGTGCGGGCGGCTTTGCGGGCCTGGTGCGTTTTGATTGCCCGCAGGGCGCACTGACGGTCTCCGGCGTGATTACCTCGCTCGGCGGCGATTCTTCAACCGGCATGGGCGGCTTCTTCCCGGGGCTGAATGTCCCCGGCTGCGCCAGCGTGAGCTGGACGGCGACTTTCAATGGCGGCGGTGGTGACTCGGCAAGCGGCGCAGGTGGCCAGACTTCCGGCATCGGCTTCAGCATTGGTCTCGGCGGCGGCACACTGGGCGGCACGTTGCAGGTGATCGGCGGCAACGCCGGCACTTCGGCTGCGGGCGGCATGTCGTCCGGCTTCGGAATCTCCGTTGCGGGCGGTACGCTGACCATCAGTGGCCAGCTCATCGCCAACGGTGGCACCAGCGCGTCTGGAACCGGCGGCATGAGCACCGGCTTCTTCATGTCCGGCGCAGGCGCAAAGGTGTTCAGTGGCCTGATTCGACTGCACGGTGGCGCGAGCACCAGCGGCACCGGCGGCACGGCCGGCAATGTCAACGTCTCGGGCGCGGGAGCGATTACCATCTCTGGTACATTTGAAGCGACCAGTGGCTCCGGCACCACAGGAGCGGCCGGCCCTTCGTTCGATTTCGGCAACGATGGCGCGGCTACGCTGACCCTGACTTCGTCGGCGCGCATTCGCGCCAACGGCGGCGGCCCGGCGGGTGCGGCTGGCAGCATCCGGCTGGATCCCACCGGCACCGGCGGCACTTCCAACACCAACCTCGTGGAACAAGCGGGGCGCGTGCTGGAAACGTTCAACGGTGCTGGCACGAACACCAGCAACGTGACGCGCGACTAACCAGCATCTGCGCAAATCAAACCGGCGGGCCTCGGCCCGCCGGTCTTGTTTGACTACGAATAGCGCTCTTCTTTGGTTCCTCGCTGAATCGTATGGAAAACGGTCGCTGCAGGGTAGCATTGGGGCATGGACGCTAACCAGATTTTCTCGATTGGCCTTGGGCTGGAATCGCCCTGGCGCATCGTCACCTCTCATCTCGA
>JADLFN010000045.1 GCA_020845475.1 Planctomycetota bacterium | reverse complement strand
CTCGTCAACTCATGCACGCCCGCAGGCAGTTTGTTCGTGCGCTTTGGGAGCTTTTCTCGGCGTCTCGGCGTCTCGGCGATTTGATTTATGGGCCATCGCATTGCGAACCCGGCCGCGCGCCCACCACCGAGCGGCCCTATTCGCATCGCTTTGCGCGCGCACCCGAGCGCTTGCGCGTGCATGGCTTTCCCGCCTTGTTTACTTGGCAAGCTTGGCGTACTTGGCGGTACATGCCGTTGCCGCGCTGGCTCCATGGTCTGGGCGCGATCACGGCCCGTGCACCGCGCCCGGTTTCCTGAAAACGCTTCGCGTTTGTCAGGTTCGCGCCCGTTGGTCGCTGGGCCGAACGGCCAACCGGAAACCGCGCACGGCACACCACTTCATGCTATGTCGATGTGCACGGTGGCGTGGCCTACGTCGGGTTCGCTTTCGAGGCGTTCGCGCACGGCTTCGCCCAGGTCGTGGGCCTGGCGAACTGTCAGGTTTTCATCGAGCGCGATTTCAACGTGAACGTGCAACCTGGTGCCAATGTGCTGCGCGCGCAGGCTGGGCACATCGCGCACGCCCGGGCAGGAACGTGCCAGCGCCACCAACTCCTTCTGCCGTTCGTGGGGCGGGGCTTCGCCCATGAGCAGGCGTATGTTATCGGCGGCCAGCCGCCAGCCTGACCACCCGATCCACAGCACCGTCGGGAAGGCAAGCCACGCATCGAGCTGCGGATAGCCATAGCGCGCGGCGAAAAAACCGATCAGCGCCAGGCTGTTGATCAGCACGTCGTTGCGCGCGTCAATCGTCAGCGCGGCTATGCCCGGCCCCGCGCCTTTCCTGAGCATGCGCCAGCCCAAAAGGCCAATCACGCTCTTGAACGCCAGCTTGCCCGCGAACAATGCCGCAAGCGGCCATTCCAGCATCGGCCCCCGCCCTTGCGCCAGCGCCACAATCGCGCTTCGGCCCACTTCAATGGCGAGCACGCCCGCAATCACGGACGTAATCAGCGCGGCCACGGGCTCGGCGCGGCTATGGCCAAAGGGATGGTTTTCGTCTTTGGGCTGCGAAGCCACGCGGATGGCAAATGCGAGCACGGTGGCGGTGAAAACGTCCATCAGGCTGTCGGCTGCCTGCGCAAGCGCCAACTGGCTGTCAAAGCGCAGGTAAACCGTGAACAGGGCAAACACCAGCAGCGCGCTGAAGAAGAGCGAGCTGAGGCTGAGAATTCCCTGGGCGCGGCTTGTGCTCATCTAGTTGGGGTCCCTGCGAAAGAATCTGGTGGGGAAAATCCGTCTTGGCGCGTTATCAATGAAGCCCCTGTGCCACATACTTAGCGCAACCCCTGCGCATTTTCCGGCATGCCTTGCAAGCGAGGGGCCGGTTCTGGCCATCTGACGCTGCAAATGCATACTTGTAGTGCTTGACCATACTTCACGCTCGGGAGCGACGAACATGAATATTCGAGGGATTTCACTCACTTTGGGCGCTGCCGCTCTTTTGGCCGCGGTCAGCGTTCCAACATTAGCCGCGCCGGTCAAAGACAAGGCCAAAGAAGACGAGCTGGCGGAGTTCCGCAAGGGCTGGAATGACAAAGACTACCTCAAGAAGCGCGACGCGGTGGCCAAAGTGCCCTCGGCCTATGAGCTGGCGGTTCCCTCGGGCCTTGAAGTGCTCAAGAGTGAAGAGTGGGTGTTCCGTGCCGAGTTCATTATCAACAACCTGATGAAGGAATCCGACGAAGCCACGCTCAAGGCCTATGCCGCCGTGCTTTGGGAAGCGCCCAAGGGCATGGACAAGATCATTGCCGCAGGGGTGCAGGAAAACGTGCTGTTCGCTTTGCTCAATAACCAGAACTGGGCCACGGCTGAAAACTGGCAGAAAGTGATCGCGGCCGCCGGCGAAAGCGGCAAAAAGGCGTGGCCCGCGAAAGTGCGCGTGCGCGCGATGCGAGAAGCCGCGCGCTGGCGCGGCAGCCAGGAGATCGGCAAAGCGAACGTGGGCGCGCTGATTGACGCGCTGCGCCTGCTGCTCGAGATCAAGAAGCCCTCGCCCGACGACCAGCTCGTGACCTGGCACGTGGCGGATGCGCTGGAATCACTCACGGGCGAAGAGTTCGGCGACGAGATCAAGGGCTGGGACACCTGGTGGCCGATTAACAAAGAAAAGCCGCTCGAGCCGCGTAAGGCAACACGCCTCAACAAGGAAAGCATCGAAGGCGTGGACATCGAGGGCGAGACGTTTGCGCGCAAGAAGCCGCGCGAAGTCGGTGATTTCGAGGTGCTGTTTCTCTCAGAGTTCGGTTACACGCAGCAGTATTGGCTGCCCTATGCCTTTGAGCTGAACAAGATGTTCTCGTGCTCGTTCATCGATTTGCCGGACGCCAGCAAGGTGAAGGGCATCAAGCGCCCGCAGGACCGCAACGGCAACGCGATGAACGGCTACTACTACCCGCTGCCGCAACTGGTGGATGCCTTTGACGCCCGCCGCGAGCAATCAGGGCAGGCCAAAGTGGGCCTGATTGCGCACGGCGTGAACGCCTGGGTGGCGCTTGAGTTTGCGCGGCGCAAGCCGGAGTCCCTGGCGTTCATCGTGGTGATTTCGACCTGGGCGAGTTCGGGCGACGGCAAATCGTACTCCAAGGCGATTTCGCAGATGCGCTCGGACAAGCGCCTGCCCGTGAAATATTTCGGCGAGGGACTGCTCAATTCGCCCCAGGGTTCGCGCGAGGGCTCAGGCTCGATGAGCGAAGAGCAGTGGCTGCTGCACCGCATCGGCGCCTTCAAGCGCATGTGGGGCGACCCGCTGGCCGTGGACTCGATGCTTTATGCGGTTGATAACTCCTACCAGCCGCAGGAGCGCCAGGGTGAACCGGTGTTCGCGCCCGATGATTTCGAGTTCAAGATGGATACCAAGCTGGGCCCGCTGAAAGTGCCGACGCTGATCATCTGGGGCGAGAAGGACTGGATGTTCGTCAAGGACGACCAGAAAGTCATCCATGGCGCGTTTGATCCCAAGAAGGCCACGGTTTCACTCTATAAGGAAGCGGGACGCACGCCCTGGGCCGAAGACCCGTTGCGCTTCTTCACCGAAATGCGCAAGTTGCTCGACGACTGCGGCATCAAGCAAGGCAGCAACAAAAAGAAGAAGTAGCCGGTCGCGAAAACCAAGAGCGCCGCTTGATGCGGCGCTCTTTCGTTTGGGGCTTTCGTCTATGCTGCCTGGCGGATCTGCCGGCGCAGGGCCTGGTTGGCGTCAAGCATGGCCTTGAAGAAGCCGAGCTTGGCTTGATCTTTGGTGCCGCCCTCGCCCACGATGCTGGCGATGCCTTCCTCCAACACAGCCGCGCCGCGGCCGGACATCTTCTCGATCTCGCGCGCCAGGCGTTTGAGCCGCGCTTCGAGTTCGATGATGCGCCCGCTTTCTTCGCGCTGCGGGGCTGCCATGTTGCGCTGGCGCTGGCTGTCGGAGATGGCGAGCTTGAGCGAAGCTTTGACTTCCTCGGCGTCCTTGCGCGCCTGCTCGGAGAGCGCCACGGCGCTGCGGTTGAGCGCATCCTGCGCGGCTTCGAGCGCGAGCAGCTTTTCCTGCGCTTCGAGCATTAGGCGCTGCTGCTCTTCGATGGCGCTGACGCGGTTGGCCAGCGCATCGCCCAGGGAGGGTGCCACGCGCCCGTTGAGTTCAATCAGTGCCCGTTTGAGCAACTGGTTGCGCAGTTCGGCGCTGCTGCTGCGGCCTTCAAGCGCGACGAGCCGGTTTTGCGTGTCGGTCAATTGCTCGCGCAGGGCCATTTCGTTGCGGCAGCGCGCGGCTTCGGCCTCCACGAGCACGCGGCGTTGCTGGGCGGCGGCGCGGGCCTCGGCCTCGATCAGGGCTTGCTCGTGAAGTGCGCGGGCGCGGGCGCGTTCACGCTCGATCGCGGCCAGTGCCGATGCCCCGGCCACGGCCAGAGTCAGCAGCGTGCCGCCAAAGGCCATTTCGAGCAGGAGCTCCGTACCCACCGCGCCACTGCGCGCGCGATTGACCAGAAAACCGGCAGCCATGCCCAGCACGGGCGCAAACATGAGGCGGAAAGGGTCGCGGCGCGAAACAGTGCGGAGGAAGTCCATGTCAGGCAGCCTCGTGATAGCGGTGGATGGTGACCTGCGTCAGCTCAGCCTCGGCGTGGTGTTTGGTGAGCACCACCTTGAAGAATTGGCGGTCGTCAATGCCCAGCGCGTGGCACAGGCAGTCTTCGAGGAACTTCACGCGGTTGGTGACGTCGACCTGGCGCACGTGGCCTTCGCGTGTGAACGCGGCCAGATGCACGTCCACGTGCAGTTCATAGAGCGTGCGCGGATCCAGCCGGCCGCGCACCAGCGCGCAGATCAGCTTGCGCATGCGCCGGGCCTGCGCTGTGAGCACGCGGATCATGGTGCCGCGCTCGTCGCGCACGCTGGCAAAGAGCTTGTTCACGCTTGGCGGCAAAAACGGCAGCGAGAGGCGCAGCGGCAATTCGCTCAGCGCGCCCGACGGCGCGGTCTTGATAGAGAGGCGCGGCACGCGCGCCGGCCGGCCCGTGGCGAGACGGCGGAACTCTTCAGCGGAGATATTGCGAATGCGATCGCCCATAGGCCTGTGGCCGGACAAGGTCCGGTATCAGGCCTATCGGGAATTGGCGCAGCGGAATTGAGCGAAAAGCAAAGGCGATCAGCGGGCAGCGGCGAAGAACTTCTCCTCAACTTCGCCGTCATCGACCGGCGGCTTCTCGGGTGCGACCTCGGGCCTGGCGGGCGTGCTTTCGCGCACGAGATCGTAGATCACCTTGATGCCGGCCTCCTTGATCGTGTCCACGCCCTGCGAGTATGCCAGCAGGTCCTTGACGGCGTGGGTGGGAGCCACACCGTTTGCCTCGAGCCGGACGTTGCCGTAGCAGTAAATGGCGGCGTCCTGCATGGGCATGATCATCTGGCTGCCGTCGGGCAATTCAACGAAGCTGGAGCCAAGCACGGCGCCGGGCGTGGTTTCGCCAACGACGGGGCCGATGTTCAGATACTTCCAGTTGTGGGCGTAAATCTCTTTGGCGCTGCGTGAGCCGGCATCCTGCAAGGCGATCACCGGCTTGCCCCATGCGGGCATGTTGTAATTGCCGCTGCCGCCGAACATGCGGCCCATGGCGGGTGGTTTGCCGAAGGGCGCAAAACAGGCGTTCATGACCAGCGGTGAGCCGCCGCGGCCGCGCAGGTCGATGATCGCGCCGTCGCAATCCTTCCAGTCTTTCTTGAGCGCGTTGCGCAGGGCGTTGGTCATGCCCTCATGGAGGAAATGCCAGAAGCGGATGTAGCCGAACTTGCGGCCCTTGTACTCAATCACGCTCACGCTTTTCTTCGTGGAGTAGATCATGTTGATGGCCGTGGGCTTGAGCGTGATGGCCGTGAGTTTCTCATCGCCACGCTTGCGCTGCACGCCCAGTGAAATCTCGGTCATGTCGTCCGGCACGCGCAAAAAAAAGTGCGGCTCGCCGGGGATGCCGGGGTCGGAGCCGGCGTCCACAAGCAGCGGGCTTTCCTCGATCGGCTGGCCATTGACGAGCACCAGACGGTCGCCGCGCAGCAGGCCCGCGTGCTCGGCGCCGCTGTCCTGGTAAACGTTGGCGACGAAGTAGTCGCCGTGAATGCGGCCGATGTCAAAGCCAGGGCGCACGGAGAACGTGTTGTTCATTTCCGGCACGAAGTTCACGTTGTAAACGTCACCTTCCATGATACCGAAGTGGCTGACCTTGAACTCAGCGATCAACTGGTTGAGCACTTTGTGCAAAGCCGCGCCGGGCCGGGATTCGACAACGGCGGGCAGGTACTTCTCGCGCAGCTTGTTGAGGTCGTGGCCGCCGTATTTCTTGTCGTAGAAGCTCTGGCGCACGTTGCGAATCAGCGCATCCAGCACGGCGACGTTGGATTTCTGCGTGGCCGTGAGTGCAGGCTCTTCCTTCTTGTCCTGCGCGGCAGTGGGGGCGGGGGCAACGAACAAAGCGCCTGCAAAAGCAAGCGCGGCTACGAGAATCCAGCGGTGCATGGCATGTCCTCGGGTACGTCAGTGGTCACAGTTGCTACGGCTTTCTCACGCGCAAGCGGCAGGAATTCGGCACGCGCCGCGCGCTTGCGCTTGAGCCGCCTCCGGCGCATGATGCGCGCCCATTTTCCGGAGCACACCCGTGACGCAATTCCATGGCAGCGAATACCTTTCTTGTTGCGCCAAGCACCATGTGGACGGCAACAAGTGGCGGCCCTTCCAGAAGCCGAACACGCCCCCGATGTGGTGCCGCGACCGGCTCGTGGACGTTGAACACGTCAAGATTGACATCACGCCCGATTTTGACGCCAAGTCGCTCAGCGGCACCAGTACGCTTACGGTGCGCCCGATAAACGAAGGCACAAAGTTCGTTGAGCTTGACGCCTGCGAGATGACCATCTCCGGCGTGAAAGTGGGCGGCAAGAACGCGCGCCACGAATACGACGGCCAGAAACTCACGATTTTCTTTGAGCCCACGCCGGCGGCTGACCGCGAACTCGAAATCACGGTGGCCTATTCAACGAAGCCGCGCCGCGGCGCCTATTTTGTCGGGCCCGACGAAAAATACCCGGACAAGCACCGCGAGATGTGGACGCAGGGCCAGGATGAAGACAGCCGCTTCTGGTTCCCGTGCTTTGATTACCCCAACGAAAAAGCCTCAAGCGAAGTCGTCGCCCACGTGCCCAAGGGCATGACCACTCTCTCCAACGGCAAGCTTCTTTCGAAGAAAGCCGACGGCAAGCTTGAGGTTCACCACTGGCGCCAGGAAATCCCGCACGTGGCGTATCTCGTCACGCTCGTGGTCGGCGACTACGTGAAGGCCGAGCAAAAATGGGACGGCCTCGAGGTCAGCTACCTAGTGCCCCCGGGCCGCGAAGAGGACGGCAAGCGCAGCTTTGACAAGACGCCCAAAATGGTCGAGCTGTTCTCGCGCCTTACGGGCGTGAAATACCCCTACGAAAAATACAGCCAGATCACGGCCGTGGATTTCATTTTCGGCGGCATGGAGAACACGACGGCAACGACGCAGACCGAGCTCACGCTGCACGACGCCCGCGCGCACCTGGATTTCTCAAGCGAAGGGTTGGTTGCGCACGAACTGGCGCACCAATGGTTTGGCGATTACGTGACTTGCCGCGACTGGTCGCACGCATGGCTGAACGAGGGCTTCGCCACGTTCATGGAAATCATGTGGCAGGAACACGCCAACGGCTGGGCCGAGGCACAGTATTACGCCGACGGCGACATGAAGGCCTATCTCAGCGAAGATCGCGGCGCCTATCGCCGCCCGATCGTCACGAACGTCTATCGTGAGCCGCTCGATCTGTTTGATCGCCACCTTTACCAGAAGGGTGCGCTGGTGCTGCACCACCTGCGCGGCATGGTGGGCGATCGCCTGTTCTGGAAAGCGATTAACCGCTATCTCGGCAAGCACGGCAAGCAGAGCGTGATTACGCAGAATCTCATGGATGCGTTTCAGGAAGTCACGGGGCGCAACCTGGAGTGGTTCTTTGCGCAGTGGGTGTTTGGCGGCGGCCATCCCGAGTTCAAAGTAGCCGCGAACTGGGATGACAAGAACGAGCAGCTCGAACTCAAGATCGAACAAAAGCAGCCCAAGGACGACCTCACGGGCGTGTTCCGTGTGCCGGTGAAGGTCAAGTTCGTGTGGGAAGGCGGCGAGGAAACGCGCGAGTTCGAAATCAGCGAGGCTTCGCACCGTTATTTCATCAAGCTGGCCAGGAAGCCGAAGATGGTGCTCTTTGACCCGGGCAACACGGTGCTCAAAACGCTCGAACTCGACTTCAGCGAAGACATGCTGGTGAACCAGCTCAAGGGTGCAGCCGACGACGTGATGGCGCGCGTTTACGCGGCGCGCGAACTGGGCAAGAAGGGCACGGCGGCCGCCACGCAGGCGCTGGCTGAAACGCTCGCCAGGGACAATTTCTGGGGCGTGCAGGCCGAGTGCGCGGAAGCGTTGGGCAAGATTCACAGTGAAGCCGCGCTCGAGGCGCTGAGCAGCTCGAAGGTCAAACACCCCAAGGCGCGGCGCGCGGTTGCGGCGGCGCTGGGCGAGTGGCTGGGCGACAAATCGGCCAAGGCGCTGATGCCGCTGCTGCGCAAGGACGAGAGCTATTTCGTGGAGGCTGAAGCCGCGCGTGCGCTGGGCAGAACACGCTCGGCGCTGGCCTTTGACGCCATGGTTGCTGCGCTGTCAAAGGAAAGCCACAACGACGTGATCCGCGCCAGCGTATTTGGCGGCTTCTGCGAGTTGCGAGACATGCGCGCGCTGGAAGTGATGAAGGAGTGGACGGTGTATGGCCAGCCCTGGCAGGCGCGGCTGAGCGCGATTTACAACATCGGCCGGCTCGCGCATTACAGCACCGACGACCGCGCAAAAATGGAAGTGCGCGAGTTGCTCGAACCGCTGCTGGAGCAGGACTTCCGCACGGTGATGAACGCCATCGGCGGCCTGGAGGCTTTGGGCGACGTGAAGGCAGTCGCCGCGCTGGAGAAATGCGCGGCGGGCGCGCTCGATGGCCGCATCAAGCGGCGCGCGCAGAACGCAGCCGCGGCGATTCGTGAAGGCGGCGGCGCACCCAAGGAACTGAAGGCATTGCGCGAGGATTACGACACGCTCAAGAAGGACTACGACGACCTGAAGAACCGCCTGCTGAAACTTGAATCGCCGGGCGTCAAGGCCAAGGCCGCAAGCCCGGCCAAGAAGAAGGGGAAGAAGTAATCCCTTTGGAGTGCGCCGGCACGTGTCCGCCGAAGCTTTAGCGAAGGCGGAAGCCGGCGCACTCCAAAGAGGTCAGCCAGCGCCATTGGCCGGAAGGCACGTCGAGTTTCAGCGGGCCGAATCGCACGCGCTTGAGGTCGAGCACTTTCATGGCGCGGCCTTTCTCGTCTTTGATTGCCGCGAACAGGCGGCGAATCTGGCGATTCTTGCCTTCTTCAAGCGTTACGAGTACACGTGATTTGGGACCGACGCCGCCCTTGAGTTCAACATCGCTTGCGCGCATTTCACCCAGCGGCGTTTGCACGCCCGATTCCAAAGCGGCCGCGTGGGCTTGTGTTACGCGGCCGCGCACCCAGACTTCGTAGATCTTGGCGTGGGCGCCGGGGCGCGAGAGCGCGTCCATGAGCTTGCCGTCGCGCACGAAGAGCAACAACCCGCGCGTGTCTTTGTCGAGGCGGCCCACGGGAATCCAGCCTTGCTCGCGCACCCAGGCGGGCAGCACGTCGTAAACGGTTCTCGCGCCGCGCTCATCGTCGCGCGTGACGGTGACGCCCTTGGGTTTGTGAAAGAGGAAAATTGCGGACGGTTCGAGCATGGCAGACATTAAAGCAGAGGCGCCATGCAGGCACATTCTGCATGGCGCCGTAAGCTGGCGAGGGCGGCGGGAATCGAACCCGTAACCTCCGGCGTGACAGGCCGGCACTCTAACCAATTGAGCTACGCCCCCG
>JADLFN010000044.1 GCA_020845475.1 Planctomycetota bacterium | reverse complement strand
GTCGAAGTCGAGGACCACGGCCTCGATGAAGTCGCCGACGTTGACGATCTTGGAGGGGTGCTTCACTTTCTTGAGCCAGCTCATCTCGCTGACGTGCACCAGGCCCTCGACTCCCTCTTCGAGCTCGACGAAGGCGCCGTAATCCGTAACATTGACAACCTTGCCCTTGAGCCGCGTCCCGACGGTGTATTTTTCGGGCACGCTCTCCCAAGGATCGGGGAGCAGCTGCTTTAAGCCCAGGCTGACCTTGTGGCTGTCTTGGTCGAACTTGAGGACGACGACCTTGAGGGTCTGGCCCAGCGCGACGACCTCGGAGGGGTGCTGGATGCGGCCCCAGGTCATGTCGGTGATGTGCAAGAGACCGTCGATGCCGCCGAGGTCCACGAACGCGCCGAAGTCGGCGATGTTCTTGACCACGCCGTCGCGCACCTGGCCTTCTTCGATTTCGCTGAGCAACGCCTGCTTGAGGCGTTCACGGTTGCGCTCCTGCAATTTGCGGGCGCTGACCACGATGTTCTCGCGGGCTTCATCAATCTTGATGATTTCGCACTCGAGTTCGTCGCCGATGAACTCGTTGATGTCGCGCGTGCGGCGGATGCTGACCTGTGATGCGGGCAGGAACGCGGGCACGCCGATATCGATCAGCAGGCCGCCCTTGATCTTCTTGACGATCTTGCCGTTGACGACGTCGCCTTCCTTGTGCTTCTTGACGACGGTTTCCCAGTTGATCTTCTTGTCGGCCTTGCGCTTGGACAGGCCGATCAGCCCGTCTTCGTTTTCGAGTTCCTCGATCAAGACGGTGATTTCCTCACCGACCTTGGGATAGTTGCCGTCTTCGAACTCATGGCCGTCCACGACGCCCACGGTCTTGGCGCCGAAATCAACAATCAGGCGATCCTTGTTGGCGGAAACAACTTTGCCTTTGACGATCGAGTCTTCGGCGAACTTGCTGGCCAGAGGCAGGAATTTGGATTCATCGGGCTGCTTCCACAGCGCGGTAACTTCGGCCTCGACGAGGTCTTCTTTGGGCCCGAATTCACGAATCAGGGGATTGGTTGCTCTAAGCATGAGGTGGCTTTGAGGGTTTCTCTCTGCGGCTACGCGCCCCTCTGACGCGTGCCTGGTTCGACCGCCAATCGGTCTAAGGGGCGCAGAGGATAGCGGTGAGCGCCAGGATTTCAACGGGGCGCGTTCAATTCAAAATTCAAAATCAATCGCTTCTCGACCGCCCTGGTTGCCATGGCCACTTTTGCATTTCTAATTTTGAATTTTGAATTGCCTTCGCTCAGTCCTCATCGCGCTCTTCCTTCAATACCCCGCCGACAATCAGCATCTCGCGCAGTTCGTTGCGCAGGTAGAGAGCCGCGCGCCTGATTTCTTCTTCGCTTGAAACGCTCAGCCACTGCACCTTGGGGAATTGCTTGAAGAAGGTCATGCTCTTGCGCGCATAGGTTTTCACGTCGCGCTGGGTCATGAGCGTGGCTTCGGCCAGCGTGATTTCGCCGCGCAGGTGCGCCAGCAAGCGCTTGTAGCCGTGCGCTTCAGAGGCCGTGCGCGAGAACCCCCACTGCTCCTGCACGCGCCGGGTTTCATCGAGCCATCCTTCTTCAAGCATGCGGTCCACGCGGGCGATCACGCGCTCATACAGCTTTTCGCGCGGCCAGCTGATTCCCGTGAGCACCCATTGCACGTCGTCGCGCATTTCGCCCCACGGTGTCAGTTCGCTCATGGGTTTGCCTTTGAGCATGACGTGCTCGAGCGCGCGCACGATGCGCTTCATGTCGTTGGGGTGGAGTTTCTTTGCGCGCTCGGGATCCCGCTGCTGCAAGTCTCCGTAGAGTTCATCGAGCGGCGTTTTCTCCAGTTGATCGCGCAGCGCGAAGTCCGGCTCAGGGCCCTGCTGGATGCCATACAACAGCGCCTTGAGATAAAGCGGCGACGTCACATCGAGAATGGGCAATCGGCCGCGGCCGTGAATCTCGCCGATCAAGGGCGACGCACATTCCAGAAACTGGGCAACCGAAAATTTGTCGTTGGGTTCGATCAAGTCCAGGCCGTGGTGGGTCACGGCGGCGCGATCTTCGATGCTGGGCTTGGCGGTGCCGATGTTCAGGTGGCGATAGACTTTCATCGCGTCCACACTGATGACTTCGCTGGGCAATCGCGCCGCAATCTCCATGGCCAGCAGCGATTTGCCGCTGGCGGTGGGGCCGAGAATCACGAGGACGGGAGGCGTGGGCACAATTCAAAATTCAAAATGAAAAATTCAAAATTGCCAGCGGCGGCATTCGCAATAGTGCTGATTCTGAATCTTGCGTTATGTTCCGCGCTAGCGCGGCACGCGCCCTGTGTCGCGCTTTTCTTCGAGCGTGACGGCCGTACCGCTGGCGGTGATCATCATCAGGCCGTCGGCGGCAAAATAGGCGTAGTCAAAGTCGATGGCGATGACGGCGTTGGCGCCAAGCTCCATAGCCTCTTGTTCAAGATTCAACAGCGCCATCTGGCGCGTTTCGCGCGTGACCTTCTCGAACTGGGCGTGACGGCCGCCGCCTTCGCGCTTGATGAAGGCCGCAAAATCGCGCATTTCCATGGGTGCCACGGCGGCTTCGCCCGCCACCACGCCCAGATATTGCGTGATCTTGTGCGTTTCCAGCGAAGATGTGGTTGTCATCAGCACGCACCCAAGCTACCACGAACCGCTCAGCGAGGCCACATGCCGAAAGACCGAACCGCCGCGGGATTTGTGCTGGTTTGCGAAGCCAGGGGGCAGCGCCGCTACCTGCTGCTCAAGAACGCGCGCCACGGCGCGTGGGGATTTCCCAAGGGCCACAGCGAAGAGGGCGAAACGCCGATGCAGACGGCGCTGCGTGAAACGCGCGAGGAAACCGGCATCACCGACCTGCACGTCGTGGCCGGCTTCGAAGTCAGCGACACCTACCAGGTGCATACACCCAAGCGCGGCGACTACCGCAAGACCGTGACCTACTTCCTGGCACGCACGCCCAAAGCCGCACACGTGCAAAGTCACGAGCACGCGGATTCAGGCTGGTTTGACTACACCGAGGCGCGCGAGAAACTCGCATTTCCCGCGTTGCAGGAGACGCTGAAAAAGGCCGAAGCCGCGCTCAAAGAAGAAAAGGGCTAGCGCAAGTCGCCTGCCTCAATCTGTGTCCCATTCTGTAATTGAAGCGGCAACTTCAACGCACCACGAAGCACCACGAAGCCACCAGGGGCGCAAAGTCACGAAGGAAACCACCGGCAAATGCAGTTCTTAGTGCGCTTCGTGTTCTTCGTGGCTTCGTGATTGCAGTTCGTTTGTGCCGTGGCCTGAGACCTGCCGCCTATTTCTCTTCCTTGACGGCGGTGATCTTCTCGAGTTGGGCGATGTTCTCGTCGAGCCAGGGCAGCAGCTTGTCAAAGCGGCGCTGGTGCCTTGAGGGCAGAACGTGGCTCGAAGCATCACTTTGCCCCCAGACCTTCCTGAGCCAGTCGTCGTTGTTCAAAAGCTGGATCACTTCGCGCGCCTCACCGATCAGCTCGGACTCTGTTTTCAACAACTCCTGCGTGCTGGCCACGATTGCCCGCAGCGCTTTGAGCGCACGCAGATCAATGTTGCGCTTGTCGAAAATCATCAGCGATGCAATCAAGGCGCCCTGGAATTTCACCAGCGCCTCGGTGGTCATTTCCTTCTCCTGTTCCAGGCGCAGTGCAATGGCGTTAGCCGCGGCTTCAATATCTTCGGGCTTGGCGCTGAGCATGGCCGTATCGACCAGCAAGAACGCCACAAGCTGCGCCACACTGGCGTTCTGGTGCTTCATCAGCTCCAGGAAAAAGGCGAAACTCGAAGGCTGCTTGAAGTGAAATTTACCCGCGCGCACGTTCTCGGCCTGCGAGGAAAGCTCGACCACCAGATTATTCACGTCGTTTTTTTCGTGCGCGACCTTGATGTTCTTGATCGCCGCCGACTCATCGCCCGCGGTGCGCGCCAGCAAGTCGTTGAGCATGCGCTCCAGTCCGCTGCGCACGTTCGCGCGCAGGTCAGTCTTTTCGAGATACGATTGCAGGAACGCGATCACGGCCGGGTAGTCGCCCACCTGCGCGCCCACAAACTCGATATACGCGCCGGCGGCGGGGCCGCGGGCGTCCACGGGCATCAGTGTGCGCTCAAGCTCGGCGGCCAGCGCCACATGGTCACGCGCGGCTTTCACGTAGCCGTCATAAAGCTTGCGATCCTGGCCCTCGAGCTTGGGCTTGGTCTCGCGCAAATCCATGGCCATGCTGGCCCAGGTTCCCGCGCACTTGAGCTGCCAACGGATCACCGCAAAGGCGTCGTCCTCGGGCTTCACCAGCGCCAGCGCACTGTCGAAGTTCTTGATCGCGGCGTCAAAATCGCGCTCGCGGGTGAACACATAACCCATGAACGCGCGCGCTTCGCCCTCGTAACGCCGGGGAAACTTTTTGGCGCTGATCGCAAGTTCAATCTTGTTCTTGAGCGCGGTCACGCCTGCGGACTCAGCGTAAAGCCCCAGTACTTCCTGGAACACAGCCGGGTCATCGGGCGTGAACTCAAAGCACTTGTCAAGAATCGCCTTGGCGCCCGCGTTGTCGGCGGGCTTGCTGGTGAGCAACAGGCGGGCCTTGAGCGCCGCAACCTCGACAAAATCGTCGTGAATGAACGCAGCCTTGATTGACGCATCAAGTTCAGCGCGGTTCCCCCCACCGCCGAGCAGCGCAAGATATTGAATGCGCGCGTTGAGGTAATGCGCGTATTCAAACTTGGGGTCCTGCTGCAGCGCGCGGTTGATCAAATCCTGCGCGGCTTGCACGTTGGGGCGGCCGTCGGGGTACTTGGTGCACACAATCGAATGCAGCGCGTTGAACGTGGGCTGGTTCACCAGCTCGGTGTTGGCCCAGGCGTCAAACTGCTTGGCCAGCAGCGCACCGTGGCCGCACACTTCAATATAGAAGCTGAGCAGACGCGCCATCGCGCGTGTGTAAACAAAGCGCTTGCGCGCATCGGTGTAGTTCTTGATCTGGGTGTAGTTGTGCTCGCCAGCGGGGTCGATGTCGGGGTATTGCTTCTTGAGGAACGCCGTGAGGTCGGCCTTGGTTTCGGGCGAGGCTTCGGCCTTGGGCTCTTCCTTCTTGGCGTCAGGGGTCTGGGCGCAACCGGTGGTTGCGAACAGCAGGCACAGGCCCAGCGGCAGGAATCGGTTCATGGTCAGGATCCTTATGCGTTGACTTCTTCGAGCAGGCGATAGCGGGAATCGCGGCGGCAGGGAGTGCGCCCGGCCTCGCGGATCAGGTGGCGGATGCCCTCTTCATCGACGCTTTGCGGCGTGTGGCTGCCGGCGTCGTGGAAAATACGCTCGTGCTCGTAAACGATGCCGTCGAGGTCGTCCACGCCGTAACTCAGCGCCACTTGCGCAAGCTTGAGCCCTGCGGAAATCCAATAACACTTGATGTGCGGCACGTTGTCGAGCATCAGCCGCGAGATGGCATAGACTTTCAAATCAACGATGCCCGTGGCGCGCTCGATGCCGCGCAGGGCGTTGTTCTCAGGGTGATAGGCCAGAGGGATGAACACCTGAAAGCCCTGGGTTTGGTCCTGCACATCGCGAACGCGCAGCATGTGGTCGATGCGTTCCTCGGGCGTTTCAATGTGGCCGTAAAGCATCGTGGCCTGCGTCTTGAGGCCCAGCTGGTGCGCGACTTTGTGAATCTCGAACCAGCGCGCCGCGCGGATCTTGTTCGGGCAAAGGATATCGCGCACGCGGTCAGCGAAAATCTCGGCGCCGCCGCCGGTGAGCGAATCAAGGCCGGCCTCCGCAAGCTCGCGCATCACGGTTTCAAGGGGCTTGCGCGAGATGCGCGCAAACCAGTCCACTTCCACGCTCGTGAACCCCTTGAGCGAAGTCTCGGGCAGGATGCGCTTGAGGCCGCGCAGCATGTCGAGGTAGTAGGCGTATTTCAGGCTTGGGTGCAGGCCGCCGACAATGTGCAATTCCTGGATACCTTGACCGGCGAATTTCTGCGCCCAGGCGAAGATTTCATCGAGCGGCTTGGCGAAACTACCGGGTTCGCCCGGCTTGCGGTAGAAGCTGCAGAACTTGCAGGTATCCCAGCACACGTTGGAATAGTGCAAATAGCGATTGACGATGTAGGTGGTGGTATCGCCGTGAAGCTTGTTGCGCACCAGGTTGGCGGCATGGCCAATGGCGGCGACATCGTTGCTTTTCATCAGGCGCACGCCATCTTCGAAAGTAAGGCGCGTGCCCTCTTCGCACTTCTGGATGATGTCTGCTACATCGCTGGATGCAAAAACTCGGTTCATCGTGTTCCCAAAGGTTTTGGCAACCCCCAAGCGCAAGAGCATAACTTGCTCCGCGCGAAACTCCATTGAGCCCTTTGCTTGCCGCCGCGCGGGCCGCTGCTAAACTGGCTGCCCCTGCATTCCCCGCTTGAGGCTTCCATTGAAAACCTCGTTCGCCTTCGTTCTGTGCCTCTCCGCCGTGCTCTGCGGCTGCGCGCAGCACAAAGAATATGAATACCGCGACTTCCAGGTCAGCCGCGAGAATGCCTACCAGACGGTCAAGACGATGCTGCAATCCGAGCAGTACGACATCGTTGAAGTGCGCGAAGAAAACTACGACGCGCCCGAAATCTACATGGAATCAAGCTGGAACATGCGCGACGTGAACAAGCAGGTTTATCGCGGCAACTCCGTCCGGCGCAAGGCCTACGTGCGCATCATTACCAGCCTCTCCGACCGCAAACCCGTCGAGTTCCAACCCCTTGAACGCGCCGACAAACCCATGAGCAAAGAAGAGCGCGAGAAATGGGAAAAAGAGCACGAGGAAAGCGTGAAGAAGGGCAAACTCGAAATGACCACCATCGGCATCGCGATCAGGCGCGAACGCCTGTCCGATATCAAGAGCCCCGCCGATATCATCGATGGCGACTGGGTCTATGAGGGCCCCGACCAGCTCGAGGGCTCGTCCCTGATGGGCAAACTCGAAATGATCTTCGCCGACAAGCGGGGTGCCGGCAACCCCAGTGACCGCAGCATGAAGCGTGAACGCGACCGTATTTCCGGCAGCGGAGGCAAGTAACCATGAGCGACAGTTGCTGCCCGGGCGACAAGCCCAAAATCGTCGTTGACGACCAATGGAAAGAACAGATGCAGCGCGACAAAGGCCAGCTTGAGGCCGAACTCAAGAAAAGCTTTGAGCGCAAGACCGACCTGCCGCCCGCTGATTTCATGCTGCACTGCGTCAGCCTCGGCACCCAGGCGCTGATCTTTTTGGGCGCCATCGCCAACCCGCAAACCGGTGAAATGCAGGCCGACCTCGAACAGGCGCGATTCCTGATTGACACGCTGGTCATGCTGCAAAACAAGACCAAGGGCAACCTCACCCCTGAGGAAAGCAAGAGCCTCGAAAACCTCGTGGGCGACCTCAAAGTGGAATGGGTCAAGGCGCTCAACAAACCCGCGCCCGCCGCCTCATGAGAACCGCAATCGCCTTGCTGATCGGCCTGTGCCTGGGCGCGTGCAGCCCAAGCCCATCGGGCACTGATGCCTCCGCACCGCAGTCGGCCAGCGCACCCCGCCGCCATGACAGCGCACACACAGCCTGGCCCGACGATTCAGGCGTAGCCGCGCGTGTTGAGGTGCCGCGGCTCGAGACTTTCTGGGGCGGCCGCTTTTCGCCGGCGCAGACCAGCGCCGAGCCCGTGCTGGCGGTATGCGTCGATGCGCAGGGCAAGTACGCCACTCGCAGCAAGGGCGAGGATTGGGCGACGCGCACCGACACCGACCTGCTGCATACGCTGCGTCTGTTCGCCGAAGAATCCTATGATCTCGATGCCCAGCTTTCGCACTGCCAGGTTGTACTGGGCGTGCACCGCAACGCCGCCATGAGCGCGGCTTTGGGCGTACAGGAAATGATGGTCCAGGCGCGCATGACGCGGCTGTTCTTGGTCACACTGGCGCGGCCCTCAGTGCCGTTGTTACTCGACATCAGCATGCGCAGCGAGAAGCCGCAAAGATCGTTGTTGCTCACGATCACCGGCAGCGGCGAGAACATCAAGGCTCGTCTGGGCGGCGAAATGGCCGAGGGCGCAAAGTGGGCCGCGGAACTGGCGGCAATCGCGGCGCGTGTGCCAATGGCGCCCGAGTTGCTCGAAATCTCGGCCTCTTCGCTCACAATGCTTGAAGTCGAAACCGCGCTCAATGCCTGCGCGTCATTGGGCATGACGCGCATCCGCCTTGTTTGAAGCCCAAAACTGCTGGCACTTGTTACCAGCTTGCGCGCAATGCAAGATTGCGCCCGAGGCTTGCATGAACATCCTGCTTAACACCACCGCGGCCAAGCCACCTTACGGCGCGGCCAAGCGCGCGCTTGAAATCGGCGCGGACAAAGTGATCGCGGAACTGAAGGCCTCCGGCCTGTCGGGCCGCGGCGGCGCGGGCTTTCCAGCGGGCGTGAAATGGGAAACCGTGCGCAACGCGCCGGCCACGCCCAAGTATCTGATCATCAACGCTGAGGAATCCGAGCCCGGTACGTTCAAGGATCGCCAGGTACTGAGCGAAAATCCGCACGCAGTCATTGAGGGTGCTGTCATCGGCGCGCTGACCACGGGCTGCACGCAGGGCTACATTTACATCCGCCCGGACTATCGCAAACCGGCAAGCGCTTTTCGCAAGGCGCTTGAAGAAGCCAGAAGCGCCGGCTGCCTGGGTGAAAACGCCTGCGGCTCGGGCCGGGCTTTTGATATCGAGATCGTGCACGGCGGCGGCGCCTACATCTGCGGCGAAGAAACCGCGCTGATCAATTCCATGATGGGGCTGCGCGGCGAGCCCAACACCAAGCCGCCCTTTCCCGCCATCGCTGGTTTCCTCGAAAAGCCCACGCTGCTGAGCAACGTTGAAACCTTCGGCTATGTGCCGTGGATCATCGCCCACGGAGGCGAAGCTTATGCCGCGCTGGGCGTCAACGGCGGCAAGGGCATGAGGCTGTTTTCCGTCAGCGGCGATGTGGCCAAGCCGGGCAACTACGAGTTGCCCGTGGGCACCACGGCGCGCAAACTGCTTGAGGCCGCGGGCGGCGTGAAGGGCACGCTCAAGGCGTTCATTCCCGGCGGCGCTTCCAGTTCGCCGCTGCCGCCGGACATGCTCGACACCCCCATGGATTTCAAGCCGCTCGCGGCTGCGGGCACCATGCTGGGCTCGGGCGCGTTCATTGCCATTACGGAAAAGCACTCCATGCGCGAGATTGCGCGCAACGTGATGGGCTTCTTTGAAGACGAAAGCTGCGGCAAGTGCAGCCCCTGCCGCATCGGCTGTGTGCGCATCAATGAAATGCTCGCGCACAAAGGCCCCGCGCGCACAGAGCTGATGCTGGAACTGAGCGAAGCCGTGATGCAGGGCAGCCTGTGCGGCCTGGGCATGGCGGCGCCGAATATTGTCAAGGGCGGGCTCAAATACTGGGCGCAGGACTTCGGGCGATAACATGAGAATCGCATTCATAGGTGAACGGGGCAGTTACGCCGAAGCCGCAGCCGCGCGCATGTTCGCCAATGAAGACATTGCGACGCTGCCCATGCGCGACTACCGCGCGGCCTTTGACGCGCTGGCCAAGGGCGAAGTGGACTACACCGTGGTTCCGCTGGAGAACAGCTACTCGGGCCCGAACACGCCGCTGTTCGACCACCTGCGTGAGCGCCGCTGTTTTATCGCGCGCGAGTCGCGCATCACTGAAATCTATAATCTGGCGGGACGCAGCGGCGCCAAGCTTTCAGACATTCGCCGCATCCATGCCCACCCCGTTCCGCTGGCGCTGTGCCAGGACTTCCTTGAACGCCTCGAAGGCGTCGAAATCGTCACGCGCTTTGACTCGGTTTCGGCCTTCACGCAGCTTCAGAAAGCCGCAAAGCACGAGGCCACGGTGTGCAGTGATTACGCCGCTTCCATTTACGGGCTGCACATCATCCAGCGCGGCATCCAGAGCGAGGCTGAAAGCGTGACACGATTTGTGGCCATCGGCCGCGAGCTTGAAATGCCCCCCGCCGACGCTGACGACCCGCGCACCATGATCCTGTTTGAACTCAAGCACGTCGCGGGCGCGCTGCTCTCGGTGCTGGAAGTAATGAAGAAGTACAACATTTCCGTGCACCAGATGGGCGCGCGGCCCAACCGCGTGAACAAGTTTGAATACATGATCGCTGTCGAGTTTCCCGGCCGCGCCAATGACAAGGCGGTGGCTGCGGCACTCAAAGAACTCAAGACGCGCACGACGTATCTGCAGCTTCTGGGCAGCTACGACAAAGTGGAAATGGGCACGTCCTCGGGTCGCTTCAAGGCCTTCAGGCCGGGCAGATAAACATGGAACACCATCTCAGTCAGCGCGTGCAGCGCATTAAGCCTTCGGCCACCCTCGCACTCACGGCGCGCGCCAAGGCGCTGGCCGCCGAGGGCAAGGCCGTGATCGCGCTGACCGCCGGCGAGCCCGAGTTTGAAACACCCATGGCGATCCGCGAATTCACAATCGCTGAGCTGAAGAAGGGCGGGCAGGTCAGCCGCTACACGCCCGCGGCCGGCCTCATTGAGCTGCGCCGCGCCGTGGCCGCCAAGTTCAAGCGCGACAACGCCCTGACCTATGCGCCCGAGCAGTGCATCGTTTCCTGCGGCGCCAAGCACAGCATTTTCAACGCTCTGGCGGCGCTCGTCGAGGACGGCGACGAAGTGCTCATCCCCGCGCCCTACTGGGTGAGCTACCCGGAGATGTGCGCATTTCTGGGCGCAAAGCCGGTCATTCTTGACACGTCAAGAACGGGCATGGTGCTCACGCCCGAAGCGTTGCGCGCCGCGATTACGCCGCGCACGCGCGTGCTGCTGGTGAACACCCCCGGCAATCCCACGGGCGCGGTCTGGAGCGAGCAGCAGCAGCGCGCGCTGGCCCATGCCCTTGAAGGCACGGGCGTTTACGTGCTCTCCGATGAAATCTACGAGAAACTCTGTTACGACGGCAAACACTTCAGCTTCGCCGCCTGCTCTCAAGATGCCTTTGAGCGCACGGTCACGATCAACGGCGGCGCCAAAGCCTTTGCCATGACCGGCTGGCGCGTGGGCTACGCAGCAGGCCCCAGACCCGTGATCGACGCCATGATCGCGCTGCAAAGCCATTCCACCAGCAACCCGGCCACCGTAAGCCAGATGGCCACCATCAAAGCGCTGGAGAAAGATCCCGCCGAGCTGCCCGAGTGGCGCGCCTGCTACCTGCGCCGCCGCGATGCGTTTTTAGCCGCGCTCAATGCCCTGCCCGGCGTAACCTGCGCCAAACCCGGCGGCGCGTTTTACGTGTTCCCGGATATCCGCGGCTGGCTGGGCAAGCGCCACGGCGAAACTCTCCTGAACACCGACACCGACGTGTGCGACGCGCTATTGGCCAAATCGCTCGTGGCGACGGTTCCGGGCTGCGAATTCGGCGCGCCCGGCTTCCTGCGCATTTCTTACGCGCTCTCCGACCGCGACGTGGCCGAGGCAATCAAGCGCATCCGCGAGTTTGCCGCCGCCCTGCGCTAACGCGTTTTTCTGCACTGTTTTTTCACTCCTGCCCGTTTAAGCCTGCATGGACCGCGAGTTCACAAAACTGCCCGGCCGCAACCAGGATGACGTCGCCTTCTATGAGGGCTACCAGAACGGCCATCGCGACACACTGAAAATGCTCTCGCGCCGCGCACTGGCTTACCTGTTCGTGGGCGGTTTTGCAGGCGCGGCCTGCATGTTTCTCGTGGTGCAATCCGGCGTGCTGGCCGACCTGACACAAAAGCCGGCCGTGATTGAAGACCCCGCGCTGTCCACGCAAAAGCCCAAGGAATACGTCAAGGCCATTGCCTGGGCGAAACGGTTCACGGTGGGCATCATCGCCGAGCAGCCCGGCCGCCGCGGCGAATACTATGAAGTCACCGGCGGCCAGCACATCGGCAGCGGCATCGTTCTCAATGAACAGGGATACGTGCTGACCAACAGCCACGTGATCCCCGAAAGCACCTCGCGCCTTGAAGTGGTGCTGGGCGAGAAAGCCTACGAAGCCCGCTTCGTGGGCCGCCGCGCCGAATACGACATCGCAATCATCAAGATCAACGCCCAGGATCTCATCCCCGCCACCTTTGGCGACAGCGAAAAAGTCGAACAGGGCGACATCTGCCTCGCGATCGGCTCGCCCTATGGGCTTTTCTACACGGCCACAGACGGCATCGTCAGCGCCGTGGGCCGCCAGGGTGACTTTGGCTCGCTCGTGCCCAATTACATACAAACCTCCGCGGCCATCAACGGCGGCAACTCCGGCGGCCCGCTCATTGACATCACCGGCCGCGTCATTGGCATCAACACGCTCAAGATCGTGGGCGGGCAAAACGGCGCGGCTGACAACATCAGCTTTGCCATTCCCTCCACTGTGGCCAAACGCGTGAGCGAATTGATCCTGCGCGGCGATGACCCGCGTGAAGACCTGAAACTCTCCGGCATCCCGCGCGAGTTGCGCGGAGCTTTGCTGGGCGTCGTGCCCGAAGACGGCCTGCGCACGGAACTGCCCGGCGACGGCGTGATCGTGCGCGAAGTAATCGCCGGCGGTGCCGCCGACAACGCGGGCCTGCGCCCCGGCGACAAAATCACGCAAGTCGGCGACAAGAAAGTGGTCAAGGCCGATCAGTTGCGGGCCGCGCTGATTGAAATGGCGCCCGGCGCGGAGATTGAGGTGAAATACGTGCGCGACGGCAAGCCCGGCAGCGTCAAGGTCGTGCTCGGCGGCCGCAACCGCTAACGCAGCGCGAGCCAGGCCAGCGCTGTAACGCCCGCCACGGCGCAATAAACTGCAAAGTAGCGCAGCTTGCCCTTGTTCACGATCAGCTTGATCGCCGTCAGGCCAATGATGCTGAACACCAGGCTTGAAACAAAGCCGGCAATCATCGGCAGTGGATTCGCCTGTGCCAGCGCGCCGATATTCCGGGCCTCAATCAGGCCGGCACCGCCAATGGCAATGAAGCCCATCAAGAAGCTCAGTTTCACGGCTTCAGGCCGCACCCATTTCAGGTTCAACGCCGTGGCAATGGTGCTGCCCGATCGCGACACACCGGGCAAAATCGCGACGGCCTGCGCGCAGCCGACCCAGAAAACCGTCCACAAACGCGGCCCGCGTGCATTCTCGAAAGTAACTTCGGCGTCGCGCCGCGCGCCCGCCAGCCACAACACAGAGGCCGTCAGCAACAGGCCGCACGCGGCGACATAGGGCGAGCTGAGCACATGGGTTTCAAGCCACGCGCTCGAAGCATCCGGCAGCAGCTTCTTGATCGTGATGCCGATGATCGCCGCGGGCAGACTCGCGATGAACAACAGCTTAAGCCCATGAAAATCAATGCGCGGGAACAGCAGGCGCAGAATGTCGCGCCCGAAAACGATGGCAATGGCGCAAAGGCTGCCGAGGTGGAGCAGGATTTCAAAGGCGACAAAATCCGCCTCGCCCGCGCCTTCACTGTGGGCGCCCAGCAGCGCGCCCGCCAGCACCAGATGCCCGCTGCTGCTCACGGGCAGGAACTCTGTCAGGCCCTGGATCATGCCCAGCACAATGGCGTCTTGCGTTTCCATCATGGGTAAATCGGCCATCGGGGCACAGCGAGTGAAGCAAAAGCGCAAGCGGCGTTGCTATGCCCTTGCGAAATGAACACGTCATGCTAATTATTGCTGCCCGACGGGGGCGTAGCTCAATTGGTTAGAGTGCCGGCCTGTCACGCCGGAGGTTACGGGTTCGATTCCCGCCGCCCTCGCCAGCTTACGGCGCCATGCAGAATGTGCCT
>JADLFN010000043.1 GCA_020845475.1 Planctomycetota bacterium | reverse complement strand
TAGAAAGACCACCGCCGGAGTGATGCGGTGTGCGGAGTGCGGTGAGCGGCGAACCGGTCGCTTCATGCACAGAATGCTCAGAAATTCAAACGGCAACGGCAAAATCCGTGCACCGTAGGGGCGACATATATGTCGCCCCTACCACGGCAACGGCTCTCACGCAGAGGCGCGGAGACGCGGAGAACTGCTTTTTGGGTTCAAAAGCAACGGCAAGGCGAAAGACAAAAGCCAAAGCTGTTGAATTCTGACCATCCTGCAA
This sequence comes from Planctomycetota bacterium, assembly GCA_020845475.1. GTDB lineage: Bacteria > Planctomycetota > UBA8742 > UBA2392 > UBA2392 > UBA2392. The sequence continues at coordinate 82,626 of JADLFN010000043.1, read as the reverse complement.
ATCGCAGCCGGTCGCGCTATGAACAGAATAGTCAGAATGACGACCCTTCGCCCCTTCGATGGACTCAGGGCGGGCAGAGCTCAGGACAGGCCAGAATCTTAAACGGCAGTTGTGAATCGGGGCTCCTGGGGTAACCGTCAAAGGCCTCGCGCCAATGCGCAAAGCTCGCGCTGGCCCTTGGTGCTCTTACGCAGACTGCGAGTTTGCGTGTGAATGTCGGGAGGCTCTTCTTTTGTTCACTTCTAACCAAAATGGCGCCGAAGTGTTTCAGCGCACTCGCTGTCTGCGTAGGACGCGCACGGGCCGTGGCGGGCCTTGGCGTCTTTGCGCATTGGCGCGCTGCTGTTCGACATGCCCGTGCATCCGCTGATCATGGCAACAGCTTCTCATGCAGAGGCACCGCGAGCTATTTGTCGTACCAGACGACTTTCCAACCCTCTTTGGTGAGTGCGAGCATGTACCAGTGGTAGTTGCCCTCTTCGCCGCCTTCGATCTTCTTGGATTCCAGCGATTGAAACTCCTCCAATGCGCGCACCAGCAGGACATGGCCCGTGTGCCTTCTTCGAATCTCGGTCACACGCGCATCCCGACGTTCTGTCAACTTGGATTCATTGAGAGGCGGCAGCGGAACGCCCTCATCAAGATCGATGAAATGCAGTTCCTTGATTACGAGGTTGTACTGGCGAATCTTGTTCCTTTTCTTCGTGCCGCTCTTTCGAATGCTTTCTTCGTACTCGCTGACCTTTTTGTCCAAGGACTGTTTCGACTCGATAGCTGGGTCGCCGCCGTCGAAGTAAAGCGGGAATCCCACGCTTCGGTACTCGGGTCGCACTTGGTACATGCCGTCGATGAAATCGTAGAGGGCGAACAAAGCCGGGTAGTTCCCCGGGCGGTCCTTGAAGCGGGGCGACTTTTCGAGGTTTTTGTAGTCCTCCCAAACGCTCTCGTCATCAGGAATGGGGTCGCGCGGGGGACTGTTGCTCTGCGCCTCGCCCGCATCGTTGTAGGGCTGGTTCTTGCGCGGGCCGGCGGGCGCGTTACCGACGGCGGGGCCGTACGACTGCGCGGCGGAGCGTTCGGCCATCCATGCGGAGCCGATCAACAGCAGGCATCCGACGCAAATCGCGCCGACAACTAGGCCCGTTTGATTGAGACGGTTCATGTTGGATCCTGTTTGATGTTCTCTGCGCCTCTGCGAGCTCTGCGTGAGATGCCGTTGCCTTGCCACCGAGCACTACGACTGCTTCTTGTGCCGGCCGGAGTCCTTGGGCAGTTCGAGGATGTGGCCCATTTTTTCGCGCTTGGTGCGCATGTAGAAATTGTTCTCTTCCGTGGGCTGCATCTCGATGGCCACGCGCTCGACGATTTCCAGCCCGTAGGCGCTGATGGCCGTGCGCTTGGCGGGGTTGTTCGTGAGCAGCCGCAGCTTCTTGATGCCGAGATCCGCGAGAATCTGGCTGCCGGTGCCGTATTCGCGCTTGTCGGGCTTGTGGCCCAGCAGCACGTTGGCTTCGACGGTGTCATAGCCCTGATCCTGCAGCGCGTAGGCCTTGATCTTCTCGATGAGCCCGATGCCGCGCCCTTCCTGGCGCAGATAGACAATCGCGCCGCGCTTTTCTTTCTGCACTTGCAGCATGGCCGCGTGGAGCTGCGAGCCGCAATCGCAGCGCGCGCTGCCGAACACGTCGCCCGTGAGGCATTCGCTGTGCACGCGCACCAGCACGGGCTCGTTTGCGTAATCGTCCTCGGGGCCTCGCAGGTCGCTGGGTTTAATGTTGTGGCACAGGGCGAGATGCTCGCCGCCGTCGGCGAGGCTGGTGTACACGTGAACGTCAAAATAGCCCGCGAATGTGGGCATGCGGGCACCGCTGATGCGTTTGACGATGCGCTCGTTGAGCAGCCGGAATCGCGCGATGTCGGCCACGCTTACGATCTTGAGCGAGTGCTTCTTGGCGAATTGCACCAAATCGGGCAGACGGGCCATGGCGCCATCATCTTTCATGACTTCGCAGATCACGGCCGCCGGCTGCATGCCCGCGATCTTGCACAGGTCGACGCTGCCCTCCGTTTGCCCCGTACGAACCAGCGTGCCGCCGTCGCGCGCGCGCAGCGGAAACACGTGGCCGGGTTTAACGAGATCGCGAGGCTTTGCGTCCGGTTTGATCGCCGTGAGAATCGTGTGCGCGCGGTCGGCGGCGGAAATGCCCGTCGTGACGCCCACGCGCGCCTCGATGCTGACGGTGAACGCGGTGCCAAAGCCGGATTCGTTGCGCTGGGTCATCAGGGGCAGATCGAGCGCATCCGCCTTCTCGTTGGTGAGCGAGAGGCAAATGAGGCCGCGCGCTTCGCGTGCCATGAAATTGACGCCCTCGGGCGTGATTTTTTCGGCGGCGATGACGAGGTCGCCCTCGTTTTCGCGGTCTTCGTCATCGACCATGATCACGGGGCGCCCCGCGCGCAGGTCGTCGAGCACGTCGGTAATGGGGCTGAGCACGGAGTGGCGTTCGGTCATGGGCACAGTATATCGCGAAAACGTGCTTCGTGTTTCGTGCTACGGATCCCGCAAGACCCCGTCGCACGAAGCACGTAACACGAAGCACAATGCGTTATCCCTGAGGCGCGGAGCCGTCGGCGAGTTTGCCGGTGCTGGATTTGTCCGGTAGCGGCGGGTGCTGGTCCCAGGTGAAAAGGCGCTTGGGGATGACCTGCTTGGGCAGAATTACTTTGCCCTGGGCGTCCTTGGCCTCGAAGTAGAGCACAAACACCTCGTGCACGTTGTTCTCGAAGAACTGGGCTTTGAAGGTGTAAACGCCGGGGGTCAGCCGCATGGGCTGTCCGCTCATCTCGCGCTGGTAGTGCAGGTTGTCGTCCACGACGGCGACCTGGTCGTTGATCCAGACGCGGATGCCGTCATCGCTGCGGCCCGTGAACACATAGTCACCCTCGGTTTCGATGATGATCGCGCCGTAATACTCGATGCCGAAGGTTTCCGCGGGGAAGGGCAGGTTGAGAAAATTGGCGTTCTCGAAGTTGATCCAGCCGTCCTTGCGCACCTTGAAGCAGGCCAGGGGGCCGAAATCCGGCAGTTGTGTGTAGCCGCCGCCGTTGGGGAAATCGTAAAGGTAGGCGATCAATCCTTTGTTGGTGACGTCGATGTAGAAGGGCTCGCTTTGGACGATGCTCAAACGCGCGGCCATTTTGCCCTCGCCGCAACCTGTGGGCAGCGTGCAGATGAGGTGGCGGCGCTCGGTGCCTTCGAGCGATTTTTCGCTCTCGCGCAACTCGGTATCGAGGGTGAATTCAATCTTGCGGCCATCGATGCTCAGCGTCAGTGGCTGTGCGCGCACTTCGGCGCTGCCGTAGAGTTCGACCACGAGCTTGAACTGCTGGCCTTCGCGCACGCTGGGCCGGTTCGTGTCGGCGTCATAGGGCAATTGTACGGGCGGTGCGTTCTCGGCCACGATCGGCGTCACGCTGATGATCTTCGGCGGCTTGGGCGGCACCACGGGCGGGAAGAAAAGCCGCTCTGGCAATTGCTCGCCAAAGTTCACGGGCGCGTTGATCAGCACCTGCGCTTCGTCGCCGCTGCCGGCCGCGGCCCAAACGATGGTCAGGCTGGCGGCGCCTTTGTCGTTGGTGAAGTCGATGGTCAGGGGCAGATACGTTTCCTCGCCATAGGGCACGGCGAAATCGAGCACCGTCTGGCCCGAGGATTCGCCCGTGGGCGGCGGGCTGGATTTCGTCTCGGCGCCCAGCGTCACGCGCAGCCGGCCTTCGCAGCGAAAACGCACCAGGCGCGCGGGGAACGGGCCACCGCCACCGGGCGGCTGATCAGTATCCGACGGGGGAAGCACTCCGCCCTGTGTATTCGTTGACGGGATTCCCAGCTTGCCCTCCCAGCGGCAAGCCAGCGGGTTTTGGCGGAATTCGAGGTCAAGCTCGTTGCGATTGGCGAATTGCCACTCGCGTTCCAGGCGCGTGAGGTCAGGCTCGCGCGTGCCGGGCTCGACAAAGTCGTAATTGCTCCAGCCCGGCAGGTCATGCCAGCTTGCGAAGAGCCCGAATTGCGTGCTGACCTTGAAATCCACGCTGTTGGAGGGGATCTCGCCTTTGCGCACGGTGAGTTTGCCCGTGCTCGCGCCAATGGGCACGCGCACTTTGATCATGGTCGGCGAGGCATCAAGCACGGGCGCGGCCTGGCCGTTGATATCTACCTTGCACGAGGCCAGCGCCTCAGGCGATTTTGAATCTAGCCCGTCGGCGACAAAGTTATGCCCGAAGACGACCACCTCGGCGCCGATCTCGGCTTCTTTGGGCGAGATACGGTCGATGATCGGGGCCGCGCTGCTCCAGAGGCTTTCGGGCAGCAGCAGCATCTCGGGCGGCACGGGCACGGGCTGAGACTTGCCCGTGGGCACATACATGAAATTGCACGCGCACAGGTCGGCGACGACGCTTCCGTTGCGGCCTTCGGCGTATTCGATGCGCAGGGGGTGCAGGCCGGCCGTCAGCGTGATCACGGTGCTGACTTCGATGTAATCGCTGAACATGTCGTTGAGCAGCACGGTCTCGGAATCGAGCACCACTCGCCCGCCCAGGTCGGCGCCCAGGAAGAGCCAGTAGTCGCCATCGGCGGGCACGACCAGAAAGCCTTCCCACGTCACGAAGAAATTCGCCAGTTCAAAGGGCAGATCGGAGAACGCGCCCTTGTTGGGAAATGCCACCTGCTGGTCGATGCGCGTCAAACCCGGGGTGCGGCTTTCGAGCGCGGGCTTGTTCGGGTCGGCCAGTTCGTCAACCGGGTTCGACTGGAACGCGTAGTAGCGGCCCAGCAAGCCGCGCCGGTCTTGTTTGACCTGCGGCGTGACGGCATCGAGCGACTTTTTGCCGGCTTCTTCCTTGAGCTTGCGCGCCTGCGGCTTGACGTTGCCCAGGCTCTGGTTGGGCGGGTGGCGCACGCCGCGAATGACGGCGCGCGGCTTGGGTTTGGCGTCGGTCGCTGCGGGGGTCGGGTTTTTTGGGGTGGGCTGTGGCGCGGCCTTGGCTGGGTCGGTCTTGGCGTCGGTTTTGGCGTCAGTCTTGGGGCCGGGCTTGTCGGGGTCGTTCTTTGATTCGGCCTTGATTGCATCCTCGGGCGACGATGTACCCTCGGCGGCCTTGACGCCGGGCTTCTCCGGTTGGGTCTTGGCGTCATGTGGTGCGTTTGCCTGGGCCGAGGTTTCCTCGGCGGCGTCGCGAGTGGCCACCCGCGGCGAGCGCGAAGAAGCCGCGCTGGAATCCATGAACGGAATCGGGGAAGCGCCCTCGGGCCGCAATGCAGCCCAGGCACCGCCCAGCAAGAGCAGCAACAAGAGAACCAGAATCGGAAGCGCCGCCTTGGTTCGCATGGCTGTGATTCTAGGAACGCAGAGGAGTGAAGGAACGAAGAATTGCTCTAGCGCTTTGTGGCTTCTTCGGCGTGATAGCTGCTGCGTACGAGCGGGCCGGAATCGACTTTCCCAAATCCCAGCGCAAGTGCGAACGCTTTCAATTCCGCGAATTCGTCAGGGTGCACGTAGCGCGCGACTTGCAGATTCTCCGGCGCGGGCTGCAGGTATTGGCCGAGCGTCAAAATGTCGCAGCCGGCATCGCGCAATTGCTTGATCGCATCGCGCACTTCGCTGATTTCTTCGCCCAGCCCCAGCATCATGCCGCTCTTGGTGGTCAGGCCCGCTTGCTTCGCGCGCGCGATCACGCGCAGCGACTGCTCGAAATTCGCCTGCGGGCGCACGGGCACGTACAGGCGCGGCACCGTTTCAACGTTGTGATTGAGCACATCTGGCCGCGCGCGGAAGACCATATCCAGCGCGGCTTCGTTGCCCTGGAAATCGGGAATAAGCACTTCGATGCCCGTGCCCGGGCATCGTTCGCGAATGGCGCGAATCGCGGCCACCCAAATACTCGCGCCGCCATCGCTCAGGTCGTCGCGGTTGACGCTCGTGACCACAGCAAACTTGAGCTTCATCGAGGCCACGGCGGCGGCCACACGGCGCGGCTCATCCAGATCAAGCTCGCTCGGCCGCCCGGAAAGCACATTGCAGAAGCCGCACGAGCGCGTGCAAACGTTGCCAAGAATCATGAAAGTGGCGGTGCCCAGCGACCAACATTCACCCCGATTAGGGCAAGCCGCCGATTCGCAAACGGTATGCAGCTTCTCGTGCGAGACGATTTCATCAAGCTCGGCCAATTTGCCATGAGTCGGCGTCGTCACGCGCAACCAAGCAGGCCTTGGGCCCAGGTTGGTCTTGCCGCGTTTGAGGGGAGCTGCGTTCATGTCTTGTTGAACTTGCGAAATTGAATCTTGTCAGTTGATTTTGAGAGTCGATCTTCATTGGTACAGAATTGAGCGCAACCTGCGTTGATGGCGGTCGCGAGGTGCAAGGCGTCCGGAACCCTCAAGCCAGATTTGGCACGGAGGTTCGTTGCGAGTTCAAAGTCAATACTGCCGATTGGCCGGTGAGCAAACAAAGCAAGAAACTCTCGAATGCGTTGAATCCGATCTTGGTCGTTCTCGCGCATGGGTTGAACCAGGCATTCCATGCGGACCATATCCGACACGAACGCCTTGGCGCCCGCAGGTAAATTGTTCAGCGCCTTCAAAACGGGCCCTCCAAGCGTTGCGGCTTGTTCAATGGCGTAGATCACGACGCAGCTATCAAGATAGACGAGCAACCGTTACTCCCAGGAAGCTCGTTCGATTTCCAGGTCGCGGTCAATTTGCTCCTTGGTGCGGCCCTTGATGCCGGCCGCAGCAAGCTTGCCGATGAACGCCGCGATGAGTTTGGGGTTGCCCGCGCCGTTGCTTGAGCGGGGAATCAGGAGAATATCGATCTCGCCCGGAGGCATGTCCGCCGGGGCTTCGCCCTCGACTTTGTGGTCTGGCGTGATGCGACCTTTGATTGCAATGCCGTCCATGTTTGACTCCGCAGACATTGTAACTTCCGGCAGGCCAAGCCGTACGACTTGCCCAGAAAAATGAACCGCAGCCGCGCGTCACGCTCAACTTGCGTGTAATTGCTTCGCCCGCCTGATTGGCTTGGTTTGCCGAATCACTACGTCCCGAAATTCAAACTCGCAGAGTTTGCGGCGCGAACGCTGCGGGCCGCGTGGTCGCCAAAACACGAGCGACAGGCGAATACGTTGAGAATCGAGCCGTTCGAAAACATCGTAGAGCCACACGTCGCCGGCCTTGGGCTCAGTTCCTGTCCAATTGCAAGCGCCAAGCAGAGTTACGTCGTGATAGCGGTGCTTGTACTTCGCATACGCTCTGGTCGTATCGAGTTTGAACCTGATATGTAGAGCGTGTTTGACGCGGATGAACGCAACGAACTCCGCGTCATGGGGCGCCAGCTTCAGGAACTTTCGAAGGCCGGGATCGCTGCTCCGCACCAATTCCTTGAGGTAGGCGCTGTAGGCCTCACCGGCCGCGTCGTACAGCGCGTCGGCGGCATCGATCTCTTCATCCGTTCCGATCCCGAAACTCGCCCACGTGTAGATATGCACGATACCCTCGTCGGCGAGTTAGCCGCGCCGTTCCAGGCCGGTGCTCTTTGTGTCGAAGTTCTGGAGCTCGTTTTCGACGTGCATCATGAAGCGGCCCGCGAGCGCGCCGTCGACGATGCGGTGGTCGAAGCTGAGCGACAGGTACACCATGTCGCGGAAGCCCCAGAGATCCTCGGTGACCATGACCGGGCGCTTCACGATCTTGCCCGCGCCCATGATGCCGCTTTCGGGCTGGTTGATCAGCGGCATGCCCATGATCGGGCCAAAGCTGCCCACGTTCGTGAGCGTGAACGTGCCGCCTGACGTGTCATTGGGCGTCAGGCCGCCATCTTTGGCGCGTTTGCCGAGCTCATCGACCGCGCGCGCGATGCCGACGAGATTCAAGTCCTGCGCGTTCTTGATGTTGGGCACGATCAAATCGCCGTTATCCAGCGCGACGGCAAAGCCGAAGTTCACGAACTTCTTGACGATGATTTCATCGCCGTTGACCATCGCGTTCACCTTGGGGAACGCCTCCAAAGCGCGGCACGCGGCCCAGATGAAGAAACTCGTGTACGTCAGGTTGAAGCCGTAATCGGCCACGAAGCGTTTCTTGATCGCCTCACGGAACTTGACGATGTTCGTGAGATCGACTTCGTGCACCTGGCTCACGTGCGCAGCGGTGTCAATCGTGTTGCGCATGGCTTTGACAATCGCCTTGCGCACGGTGCTCATCTTGATGACTTCGACGCGCTTGGGATCAAGGCCCAGCTGTTCCAGCGTGCGCTTGTTGCCAAAGGGCGTTGCGGATGCGGCAGCGGGCTGAGCCGCCTTCGCGGCTGGAGCCGCTTCGGCGCCCAAGCCGATTTCCATGATACGCGCCACGGGCTGCACGGTGCGATTGAGCAGATAGGCTTCAAGGTCGCGCTTGGAAATGCGGCCATCCTTGCCGCTGCCGGGCAACTGGCTGATCTCTTCGAGCGAAATGCCCTGCGCCTTGGCCATCGCGCGCACGACGGGCGAATAAAAATGCTTGCCGTCCGAGCGCGGCACGGGCGTGCTGCCGCCGGTTGCCACAGCCACGGGCGTCTTGGCAGGTGATGCGGCCGGTGCGGCATGAGCTGCCACGGGTGCAGGGGCCGCGCTGGGTGCCGCAGCCTTGGCCGGAGCGGGGGCGGCAGCCGCGCCACCCTTGCCGTCAGTGTCAATGCGGGCAATGACCTTGCCGACCTCGACGGTGGCATCCACGCCAAACAGCAACTCGGTCAAAACGCCGGAGTTGGGTGCGGGCACTTCGCTGTCCACCTTGTCGGTGGAGATTTCGAGAATGATCTCGTCCTTCTTCACGGCATCGCCGGGCTTCTTGCGCCAGGCAACGATGGTGGCTTCAGCGATGGATTCGCCCATTTTGGGCATGAGCATGTCAACGACAGGCATGGAACGCTCCGGTTGTCAGGGCCGCGAAGATAACAGGAAAAGCGCGCGAATAAAGGCGTTCGCAGGCGCGGCTTTTGTAGGACGGAAATGCGGAGCCAGACCCCATTTCCTCGAAACTAACGCAGCGCCGCCTGTGCCGCGGCCAGGCGCGCGATGGGCAAACGGAACGGTGAGCAGCTCACGTAATCGAAACCGAGCTCGTGGCAGAGCGCGATGCTGTCCGGGTCGCCGCCGTGCTCGCCGCAGATACCGACTTTCAACTTCGGACGCGTGGCGCGGCCAAGCTCCTTGCCCATTTTCATCAGCTTGCCCACGCCGTCGCGGTCGAGCGTGGCAAAGGGATCGACCGGGTAGATGCCGCGCGTGACGTATTCGACGAGGAAGCCGCCCTCGGCGTCGTCGCGCGAAACGCCCAGCGTCATTTGCGTGAGGTCGTTTGTGCCAAAGCTGAAGAACTCGGCTTGCTCGGCGATGCGATCGGCGGTCAGTGCCGCGCGCGGAACTTCGATCATGGTGCCGATGGGAATCTCGATGCACAGTCCCTGCTCATCCTGCACGCGCTTGATGGCGGTGGCGCAAAGATCGCGCATCTGGCGCAGTTCTTCGACGTGGCCAATCAACGGGATCATGAGTTCGGGAATGGCCATGATGCCCTGCTGCACGGCCTCATGCGCGGCGGCGGCAATGGCGCGCGCCTGCATCTCATAGATTTCGGGAAAGAGCAGCCCAAGCCGGCAGCCGCGCAGGCCAAGCATGGGGTTGGATTCGTGCAGGCGCGAAACCGCGGCCTGGATTTCTTCGACTTGCACGCCGATTTCTTCGGCCACGCGATCTTGCGTCTTGGCGTCAAGCGGCAGAAACTCGTGCAGCGGCGGATCGAGCAGGCGAATCGTGACCGGCAGGCCTTCCATGGCCTTGAACAGGCCAAAGAAATCCTCGCGCTGCATGGGCTCAAGCTTGGCCAGCGCGCGTTTGCGGCCCGCGACATCTTTGGCCAAAATCATCTCGCGCATTTTGTTGATGCGCTCTTCGGCAAAGAACATGTGCTCGGTGCGGCACAGGCCAATGCCCTGGGCGCCGAACTCGCGGGCTTTCTTGGCGTCGGCGGGCGTGTCGGCGTTGGCGCGCACGCGCAAGGTGCGCGCGTCGTCGGCCCAGCGCATAATCGTATGGAAATCTTCGTCGAGCACGGGCTGCACGCGCGGCACTTCGCCGAGCATCACTTTGCCCGTGCTGCCATCGATGCTGATCACGTCGCCGCTGCGCACAATCTGGCCGCGCACGGCAAAGAACTGGTGCGGCTCGTCGATCTCAACGGCGCCGCAGCCTGAGACGCAGACTTTGCCCATCTGGCGCGCGACCACGGCCGCATGCGAAGTGCGTCCGCCGCGCGCCGTGAGAAATCCTTCGCTCATGGCCATGCCGCGAATGTCGTCGGCGGAAGTTTCATGGCGCACGAGGATGACTTTTTCGCCCTGCACCGCGCGCTCTTCAGCTTCTTTGCTTGAAAACACGACGCGCCCCACGGCAGCACCCGGTGAAGCCGGCACGCCTTCGGCGAGAACAGCCGACTTATGTTTGGGATCGAATGTGGGGTGCAGCAGTTGATTCAGGCTTGAGGCGTCAATCTTGAGCAGCGCTTCCTCGCGCGTGAGCAGCTTTTCGTTCACGAGGTCGATAGCGATTTTCAAAGCGGCTTTGGCCGTGCGCTTGCCGTTGCGGCATTGCAGCAGATAGAGCTTGCCGGACTGAATCGTGAACTCGATGTCCTGCATGTCGCGCTGGTGCCTTTCCAGCAGCTCGCGAACTTTGAAGAGCTCGGCGTGCACTCTGGGCAGCGACGTTTTGAGCGCATCGAGGTGCAGCGGCGTGCGGATGCCGGCAACGACGTCTTCGCCCTGCGCCTTGAACAGCACGTCGCAGAAGAACGTGTTCTCGCCCGTGCTGGGATCGCGCGTGAAGCCTACGCCCGTGGCCGAAGTGTCGTCGAGGTTGCCAAACACCATTGCCTGCACGTTGACCGCCGTGCCCTTGAGGCCGACGACGCGATTGAGCCTGCGATATTCATTGGCGCGCGGGTTGTTCCAGGAGCGGAACACGGCTTCGATCGCAGTGAACAACTGCTGCCACGGGTCTTGGGGAAACTCATCGCCCGTAGCCGCGCGGTAGACGCGTAAGAGTTTTTCGCAGAGTGCTTGCAAATCTTCGGCCGAGGCGTCGGTGTCCTGTTTGTAGCCCTTGGCCTTCTTGAGCAATTCGAACTCGTGCTCAAAGCGCTTGCGCTCGGCGTGCATGACGACGTCGCCGTACATCGTGATGAAGCGGCGGTAGCTGTCGTACACAAAGCGAGCGTTGCCGGTCTCTTTGACTAATGCGGCAACCGTTTGCTCGTTGAGACCAAGATTGAGCACGGTGTCCATCATGCCGGGCATGCTCGCCGCGGCGCCGCTGCGGATGCTGACGAGCAGCGCCTTGGGGCCCTTGCCAAAGGTGCGGCTAAGAGACTTCTCGATGAACGCGATACTCTTGCGCGTTTCGTCTTCAAGGCCGGCGGGCATCTTGTTGCCGCCCTTGAAGAAGGCGTCGCACATTTCAGTGGTGATCGTGAAACCGGGAGGCACGGGCAGGCCAATGGCCGCCATCTCAGCGAGGTTGGCGCCCTTGCCGCCGAGCAAGTCCTTCATCTTGGAGTTGCCGTCGGCCTTGCCATCTCCGAAGAGGTAGATGCGCTTTTGCGGCGTTGCCGGCTGGCGGGCGGATTTTGCAGCGGCTCTTCGAGATGAGGCGGGCATGGGGAGTTCCAGCAGGTAGGGGCGACATATATGTCGCCCCTACGAGAAGACTTAGCGAGCCATACGACGCAACACCGCGTGCAGGATGCCGCCGTTGCGGTAGTAATCCACTTCGACGGGCGTGTTGATGCGGCAGTTGGTGTTGAACTTGATCTCTTTTCCGTCGGCCTTGCGCGCAACTACCGCAATTTTCTGGCGCGGCTGCACGCCGTCATCAATAGCGATGTCGAAAGTTTCCGTGCCGTCGAGGCCGAGCGACTTGGGATCCTGCCCGCTCTCGAACGTCAGCGGCAGCACGCCCATGCCGATCAAGTTGCTGCGATGGATGCGCTCGAAGCTCACGGCAATCACGGCCTTCACGCCGAGCAAGAGTGTGCCCTTGGCGGCCCAGTCACGTGACGAACCCATGCCGTAATCCTTGCCAGCGAGCACGATCAACGGAATCTTCTTCGCCTGGTAATTCATGCTCGCGTCGTAGACGTACTTCACTTTTCCGTCGGTGTAATCCGTCGTCCAGCCGCCTTCCGTGCCGGGCGCGAGCTGGTTCTTGATGCGCTTGTTGGCAAAAGTTCCGCGCATCATCACTTCGTGGTTGCCGCGCCGTGAGCCGTAACTGTTGAAGTCAACTTTGGCGATGCCCTTGCTGACGAGGAACTGCCCGGCGGGCGTTTTCTCCTCGATGTCGCCGGCGGGCGAGATGTGATCGGTGGTCACGCTGTCGCCGAGTTTGAGCAGGCAGCGCGCGCCCTTGATCGTGGCGATCTTGCCCGGCTCCTTGCCCATGCCCACGAAATAGGGCGGGTGCTGGATGTAGGTGCTCTTGGCGTCCCAGGTGTAGTTCTCGCTGGCGGGCGCCTTGATGGCCTTCCACTCGGCGGAGCCGCCGAAAACTTCGGCGTAAATCTGCTGGAACTGCTCGCGCGTGACGTTCTTGTTCGTCGAGTCCTGGATTTCCTTCTGCGTCGGCCAGATGTCTTTCAGATAGACGGGCTGGCCGTCCTTTCCTGTGCCCAGGGGGTCTTTTGTCAGGTCGGCGTCCACGGTGCCCGCGAGCGCATAGGCCACCACGAGCAGCGGGCTGGCCAGATAATTCGCGCGAACCTCGGGGTGAACGCGGCCCTCAAAGTTGCGGTTGCCGCTGAGCACGCTGGCGACGACGAGATCGTTACCCTGCACATCTTTGCTGACGGCCTCAGGCAGCGGGCCCGAGTTGCCGATGCACGTAGTGCAACCATAGCCCACCACGTTGAAGCCGAGCGCTTCGAGATCTTTGAGAACGCCGGCCTTGGCCAGATACTCGGTGGCCACGCGCGAGCCGGGCGCGAGCGAAGTTTTCACCCAGGGCTTGCGCGTCAGGCCGCGCTTGACGGCGTTGCGCGCCAGAATGCCTGCGCCAATGAGCACGGCGGGGTTGCTGGTGTTGGTGCAGCTCGTGATCGCGGCAATGACCACGCTGCCGTCCTGCACGCCCGTCTTGGTCTGGGCCAGCGTCGCGGTTGCGGCTTTCTTCGTCGTGCCGTAATAGCCCTGCCAGTTCGCTTTCATGGCGCCCAGCGGCACGCGATCTTGCGGGCGTGCAGGGCCGGCGAGCGAGGGCTCTACTGTTGACAGGTCAAGTTCGAGCTCGCTGGAGTAAACAATCTGGCGCTTGTCGTTGCGCCACAGGCCCTGGTGCTGGCAGTAAACTTCAATCGCGCCAATCAGCTTTTCGTCGCGGCCGCTGAGACGCAGATAATCGAGCGTGAGCTGATCGACGGGGAAGAAGCCGCACGTTGCGCCGTATTCCGGCGCCATGTTCGCGACCGTCGCGCGCGTGGCCAGATTCATGTCAGCCAGACCCGGGCCGTGGAACTCAACGAATTTGTCCACGACGCCATGCTTGCGCAGCATCTCGGTCACGCGCAGCACGAGATCGGTGGCCGTGGCGCCCTCGGGCAGCTTGCCCGTGAACTTGAAGCCGATGACTTCGGGAATGAGCATCGCCACAGGCTGGCCGAGCATCACAGCCTCGGCCTCAATGCCGCCCACGCCCCAGCCCAGCACGCCCAGGCCGTTGATCATGGTCGTGTGCGAATCGGTGCCCACACAGGAATCGGGGAAGAGCACGCCGTCGCGGTCCCAGGTCACTTTGGCGAGATATTCGAGGTTCACCTGGTGCACGATGCCCGTGGCCGGCGGCACGGCTCTGAAATTGTTCAGCGCGCCCTGGCCCCACTTGAGGAACTCGTAGCGCTCTTTGTTGCGTGAGAACTCGAGCGCGCTGTTCTTGGCTTCTGCATCGGCGGTACCAAAGGCATCTACCTGCACGCTGTGGTCAATCACGAGGTCGCAGGGCACGAGCGGGTTGACCTTCTTCGCATCGCCGCCCAGCTTTTTCATGGCGTCGCGCATGGCGGCAAGATCCACCACGCAGGGCACGCCCGTGAAATCTTGCAGAACGACGCGGCCGGGCATAAAGGCGATTTCCGTTTCGCCGACCTTCTTTGCGTTATAGGCCGCGAGCGCCTTGAGATGCTCCTCGGTGTAAGCGCGGCCATCCTGATTGCGAAGCGAGGCTTCGAGCAGGATCTTGATCGTGTAAGGAAGGTTGTCGATGTTGCCCAGGTCGCGCAGCGCATCGAGCTTGTAGATGGTGCGTTCGCCCAGCGGCGTCGAGATGGTCGTTTTGGCTTTGGCAGCGTAGTCAGTCATGGCGGCTCCGGAGAAAATCGCGCGCATGTTAGCCGCGCCCAGCCGCGATGAAAGCAGTTTTGAGCAAAGGCGAGTACGTCTAGTGTCTGGCTCCATTTCGACGAATTTCAGCCTGAACCACTTGCGCCTCTAAAGAGGCGTTTCATGCCAGTGATCGAGCACGAAACCGCGCGGACAGTTCAGCACCTGAGGGCGAAGTATCATGGCATAGGGCTGTTCGAGGTCGTCAGGAATAAATGCACGCTGCCAGGACGCGCTGGAAAGGGGTAGTGGCAAAGGCATTTCGCGCTTGCCTGAAACGTCTTCATCGCTGTTCGCAGTCAATCCGCCGCAGTCGAGTAGTGCATTCATGGCCTGGAGCGGAGTCCGCGTGCGCACCAAGTAGACTGGGTTCGATACGACAGTCCGCGTGTAAGCCACACCCGCAAACACCGCGGTCTGAGCTGAATCCGGCTCGCTACGCTCTTCGTCAATCAAGGCAGCGCCAACCTGAACGCTGCGTTCTCGCGAACCATTCCGATACACGCAGGTCGCGCCGTCGGCTTCAATGTCGGGTTTCTCCTCTCGCCACTCTTTAGTAAGAAGTGCCCTCGCTACGATCTTGATTGCTTCGGTTGCGCTCGGGGCCACGACGCAGCCAAATTCAGGGCTAGGCCCCTTCTCAGAAATCATGTAGTAGAACATCTGCTGCAGAGGTTTCATGGGCAGTCTCCTCAGAAATACGGAAGGATGTAGCCAGTCCGCGCGACGGAACCGTTTTGTCTTAGTCTTCGGCCAGCCGGTGCAGAGGCGGGTAGTCCGGGTGGCCGCCTAGCCACAGAACCATGTTGTCGCCAGTTGCAGCGAGAAGTTGCGCGGGGATTCCGGTTGCCAAGGACGCGACCCACTCCACCGCATATTCTCTGCCGTTGATAGAGAAGCAGAGCCCCGAGAAGTTGCTCGGCTGACTGATTCCCATCCGGCGGTAGTGCCAATCGAATTCGGAAAGCGCCCGCCACATCGTGCGGCCGCTTGGGCACTTTCGAACGCGCGGAGTGAACGTCCACCGTTCTCCAAGCTCAAGGAGTTCAAACGCCAGCCCGTGCGGATCGTGGATCGGATGGCGTTCGACCTCAAAGAGCGCTGCGGACACGGTCTCACCCATGTCTGCAAGCGCGTCCGCCGCGCGCCCAGCCAGTTCTTCATCGGCGTCTGCCAACGTGCTAACCAGCGCCGCGACGGCGGATTGCCCGTCTTGGTCAAGGAGTGACTCGCCCCTTCGTGCCAGTTCAGCCGCTGCGGCATGCCGTGTTGCCCCACATTTCGAGCCCAACAGCGTGTTCCCGAGGTCGCGCGCACTCTGGTGGCGCATGACCGATTCCTGAAGATACTCGATAAGATCCATTTTCTTGATCCTTCTGGCTGTCTGAGAAGACACTTGGTACCTGAAAGAACCACGGCGCTACGTGCGCGGTGATCTCTTAGCCTTTTTCTGCGGGCCAGAGCCGGCCGGCGCTCCGTCCTCGTCCTCGAAGTCCATGTCCGCAGAGATGAAGCGCAGTTTGGTTGTCGGTTTCTTGTTTTCGGCAATCACGTCTTGCAGCACTCGATCCAGACAGATGTCGACCAGCTGCTGGATCGTGTAGCGCGGCTCACCACCGATCTCGTTGATCGCATAGTGCAGGTTATTGAATGCCCGGCCCGATATCTTGATGGTCTTGGCCGGGTTCTTCCGTTTAAGAGCACTTGAGTCTGGCATGATGGCCCCTATTGGTAACCGGTGTATCTATACACCACTACATTAGTGACGGCAACAGCTTTGCACAGTTTTTTCGCCGGAAAAGGGAAGAGGGTCAGGCACCGGAATTGCCTGGAGCCAGAACTCCCTTCCACCGACTCATGAAGCCGCTAGTCACCCGTTCGCGCGAAGCCAGCTCTCATTTGCTTTTCTCAAGACGTCCCCAATGGAGCCGCGTTTCCCTTCACTTCTTCAACGTCGTGTGAAGCTTGCTTGGAACTATTGCGCCGGTAAACTTCGCGAATCCAATAAACGGGGGCGGCGATGAGTGATTCCGAGCAGGAAGAATCCCACTCCGATGACGCGCTGATCCGCGAGCGTCTCAACTCGCTTCTGGCTGAGCATTCGCAGAGCGAGATTGCGCGCAAGACCGGCTCTCTTGTCGCCAGCGTCAATCGTTATGTGCATGGCGCTCGTATTCCGGCCGCGTTTTGCGCCTCTTTGGTGCGCGGCCTCAATGTGAATCCTTCGTGGCTGCTTGTTGGTGAGGGTGCGCCCAGTCTGGCCGATGTTCCCGCTGAAACTGCCAAGCTGGGTGAAAACCTGCTTGCGCTTGTTGAAGCCATGAGCGCCGTCGCGCGCATGCGCCTTGGCTCGCTGACCGGCAAACACCACCTGAAAGTGCTGCGCGAGTTGAACGACGCGCTGGCCGCCCATGAGCGCCTGCGCGAGAAACTCAATGAGCAGAGCCGGCCGCTGTTTGCGCAGATGCTCAAGGATTTGCAATCGGCGCTGGACAAGCGCGACCTGGCGCGGGCGGGCGAACTGCGCAAAGCAGTTGAGCAGCTCTCGCGGCTGTGCGACGACGAAAGCCTGGCGCGCGATTTCTACCGCGCGCAGGCCTACCACGAGTTTCAACTCAAGAACTCGCAGAAGTTCCTGCAACTGCAGCGCAAGCTGTTCTTGCATTCGCTGCCCGATGGCTCGCTCTTTGACGAGCGCGCCTGCGACGAAGCCCGCCGCCTTGTGGTCGCGCTCGTGCAGATGAATCACATGAAGGAAGCCGCGCGCATTTGCCGTGCTGTGCGCGACCTGGCGGGCGCGAAAGGCCGCAACTGGGACGCCTATGCGCGCCTTGAGAACACCTATGGCGTGATCATGGCCGAGACCGGCAGGCTGCGCCTGGGCATCGAGCTGATCCAGAAAAGCCTGCCGCGCCTGAGCGGCCTGTATCGCAAGGTGAGTGAAGCCGCGCTGATGAAGTTCCTGCTCTGGGCGGGGCTGCTTACAATCCAGGACGCGGCGAGGCTGGGCGAACATACGGACGCCAAGGCGGAGCATATGCTGCAACTGGCGTGCTGGCTGGAGGACGTTGAGGCTTTGCGCTGTGCGCTGAAATATGCTGACGCGCCGGACGTGGAGCCCATCTGGCGCAATACGTTCTATTCGCACTACGGGCACGCGCTGTTGCGCCAGTTTGAAAAGAGCGCGCTGTGCGCGGCCAAGGAGTTCCGCTCGGAGGTTGAGCGGAAGGGCAGTACGCCCGAAGACGCCATGGATCGCGCGCGGCTATCCTCGGCTTCGGCGCATCTGTTGCGGCACTGCGGCGACGAAGACGGCGCGCGTGAAGAAACGGCACGCGCGCAGCGCGAGCTGGCGTCGGTCGGGCCTGAGGTCACACCGGATCCGATGACGCTGGCGACGCATTATCGCAACGTGCTGGCGCTGGGTGGAGATAAGAAGCGTGCGCGGCGGTTCTTTCGCGAGTACGCGCACCACGGCTATGCGTGCTTTGCGAACATGGAATTGAAACCGGCCCGCTGAGCGGGCCGGTTCTTGGAATGCAGCGTTACTGTGCGCCGTCACCGCCGACCGGTTCGGGGCCGCTGGCCAGCCGGGCGATTTCTTCGACCTTGGCCTTGGTCGCGGCGATGAGCGCATCGAGCTCTTTGCGGCGCTCGCCGTACATTTCGCCGGTTTTGGAGCGGGCGTTTTCGAGCGCCAGCAGCGCATTCTGCCAGTGCTTCTCGAACATGCCGATATCGGCTTCGCCGTTGCGGATCAGGTGTTTCTCCATCATGTGCTTGGGCACCTTGCGCACGTCCCAGGTCAGGCCCACAAAGCTGGCGAGCTTGATCAGGTAGAAGCTGGTGTCGATTTCCCACCAGCGGAAGGCCTGGTTGGCGCTGGCCATGTAGTGGTGGTGGTTGTTGTGCCAGCCCTCGCCGCCGGCGAGCAGCGAGAGAATCAGGTTGTTGCGGCTGGTGTCGCGCGTGGCGTAGCGGCGGTTGCCAAACACGTGAGCCAGCGAGTTGATCATGAACGTGACGTGATACAGCAGCACGGTGCTGCCAAAGAAGCCGAACAAAAGCGCAGCCCAGGCCGAAGCCGTGCCGCCCAGCGCATAACCCAGGAAGAACGTGGCCGTGCCGACGAGGATCGGCGGCAGCAGGTGGAACTTGTTGATGAAACGCAGCTCGGGGTACTTGGCAAAATCCGGGATGAGGTCAAAGCGCGTCGCATCGTATTTTCTGCACAGAATCCATCCGCAGTGACTCCACCAGAAGCCGCGCTTGGTGGGCGAGTGGATGTCTTCGTCCATATCCGAGTACTTGTGGTGGTGGCGGTGATGGCCGGCCCACCAGAGCGCACCTTTTTGCGCGGCTGCGCCGCCGGTGAATGCAATCAGGAACTGCACGAGCCGGTTGACCTTATAGGTGCGGTGCGAGAAGTAGCGGTGGTAGCCCGCGGTCAGGGCGGTCATGCGCACGTAGTAGAGCACGAAGAAAATCAGCGCATCCCACCAGCGCAAGCCGGTGAAAAACGCGAGGAACGGCAGCAGGTGCATGGTGAAGAACGGAATGCTCGACAGCATGCTGATGCGCTCATCGCGGCGATCGACAGTTGTTTCGCCCATGTTGCTTCCTCTAACGGTTGGAATTGCCCTGTTTCGGTGCGCCACTTTAGTATGGGCGTGCCCGAGAGCATGTAAATTCTACCGATGATTCAAAATAAGCGGTGTTACTTGACTTCAATGCCCGTGTCACTGGAGGGCTGATTCGCGGGCTTTTCGGGCGCGTCCTTTGACTTGTATTCAAAATCTCCGGATTTTGCGTCCAGCATCACAATGGGTGCCTGGGCGTCGGCTCGCGGGGTAGCCCGAAACTTGCCTTCAGTCATTGAACCCTTGTCGTCGAACTTCAAACGGAAAAACGTGAAGCCCAATTCCGAATAGTACGCGTCCGGCTTCAGTTCTTCGGGCCCTGCGCCAAAGCCCGCGAGGTCGTCCATCTGTTCGGGCGCGGCTTTGTGCTTTTCATAGAACTTCAGAGCCGCGTCGCGCATTTTCTTGAGATTGTCTTCGGCCCCTTTTGCGTTCTCCTTGAACAAGTTGGCCGGGGTGTTGGTGGCGGGCGCATTGGAGCCGCCGCCGCAGCCGACGACGAGCAGCGTCAAAATCGTGAGCAACGTCCAGCGCATGTTCACTCCGAAAGGAAACGCAAAATCGTGCGACTAGCCTAGCCTGCCGCGACACTGACGCAAACGTATGCTGCCTTCCCGGGTTCAAATGGCACTTGTGAATATTATTGATGTATGGCGCGAATACCGCATGGGCGGATCGGAACCCGTGGCGGCGCTGCGCGGTGCGACGCTGGCGATCGAGGCCGGTGAATTCACCTGCCTGCTGGGCAAAAGCGGCTCGGGCAAGAGCACGCTGATGAACTTGATAGGCGGCCTGGACCGTCCCACCCGAGGAAGCATCGAGGTCGATGGCCGGGAGCTCAGCAAGATGAGCGCGCGCGAGCTTTCATTCTATCGCCGCGAGAAAATCGGCTTTGTGTTCCAGAGTTTCAACCTGGTGGGCAGCATGCGCGCGTGGGAGAACGTCTCGCTGCCGCTGGTGTTTGCCGGCGTTTCGCGCACCGAGCGCAAGAAGCGCGCCGAAGAGATGCTTGAGCGCGTGGGCCTTGCGCGCCGACACGACCACAAGCCCACACAGTTGTCCGGTGGCGAGCAGCAGCGCGTGGCTTTTGCCCGTGCGCTGATCAGCCACCCGACAATCCTGCTGGGCGATGAGCCCACGGGCAACCTCGACAGCGCCACCAGCGAGCAGATCATGGCCTTGATGGTTGAAGAAAACCGGCGCGGCACCACCATCATCATGGTTACCCACGACCCCGAACTGGCCGAGCGTTACGCAAGCCGCACGGTGCGCATGGCCGACGGCACCGTCGTCGGTGACGTGCGACGGGATTTGGTTCTCGCCAAGGACGCGAAGTGACGCGAAGGGCGCAAAGCAAGGCCATGACGGAAAACGAGATAGCAGAGCGTGTGGTCAACGCAGCCTATCAGGTTTACCTGAAGCTGGGGCCGGGGTTGTTGGAGTCGGTTTACGAACTGGCGATGGAGATTCAGTTGAAGAAGGAAGGTCTCGCGGTTGAGCGGCAGAAAGCATTCGCTGTTGAATTCGACGGGATTCTGCTCGCAGATGCATTTCGAGCCGACATCGTTGTGGAAAGCAAGGTCATCATCGAATTGAAGTCAGTGAGGGCGATTGAGGATGTATTCAAGAAGCAATTGCTCACGTATTTGCGGGCATCAAAATTGAAACTTGGACTGCTGATCAATTTCATGCATCCGACGTTCAAAGGTGCCGTCACTCGGATCGTGAACGGCCTGCCCGAAAAGGAGTAATCCCTCTGCGGCCTTTGCGGAACTTGGCGAACTTAGCGAGAAAGTAAAAGTGAGCTGGATTGCGATGATCGGTTTGGCGTTGGGCGGCTTGTTGCGCAAGAAGGGGCGCAACACGTTGACCATGCTGGGCGTGTTCATCGGCGTGTTTGCGCTGACCATGATCATTTCCCTTGGCCAGGGCCTGATGGAAGTCATCACTGGAACGGTTTCCGGCGATGACAACCTGCGCCAGATTTCGCTATTGCCCGGCTTTGGCATCAAGCAGAACGACAAGCCGGAGGAAATCACGATTGAGGGTGAGATGAGCGAGCGCCGCCGCGAGCGCCTGCGTCGCGCCGCCATTGCGCGCTCGCAATTGCGCCAGACCGCAAGCGGCCAGAGCCTGCGCCTGACGGAAGATTCGTTTACGGAACTGCGCAAACTCCCGCATGTGCAGTCAATCAAGCCGCTGATCATCAAGCGCTACCAGGTGGACTTTGACGGCCACCACAGCGATGGCACCCAGACCTTTGGCATTGATTACGCCCGCCGCCACCCCGAGCAGCGCGTGATTGCGGGCCGCTATCCTTCGGCCAACGACGCCGAAGAAGTGCTCGTTCACGAGTATCTGCTTTACACCTGGGGCTACGTCACCGAACAGCAGGCGGCAAGCGTGGTGGGCAAGACGCTCAAGATTTCATCGGTCAAAGGTTCGGGCGACGATAACCCGTTCCAGATGGCGGAAATGACCCCGCAAGACCTTCAAGCCGCGTTTAAGGACATGAAGCTGAGCGAAGAGGAACTCGCGGCGGCGTTGACGCTTTCCAGGCGGTTGCCGGAGATACTGGCCAAGTTGCGCGGCGGCGAGCAGCGCAAAAGTGTCGCGATCAAGCGCGAACTCAAGATCGTCGGCGTGATGCGCGAATCAGAAGCGGGCGACCGTTTCAACCTGCTCGAAGATGGCCAAAGCACGCAGGCCGACCTGTTCTTTCCCGAGGGCTTGGCCGACAAGCTGCTGCGTGAATCGGCGGGCGGCGGCGAGCTGACCTACCAGCGCGCGCTGGTGATGGTCGATGACCCCGCGAACGCCGAGGACGTCGAGCAAAAACTGCGCGACAAGGGCTACACGGCGTTCTCCGTGGCCACGGTGCTCAAGCGGCTTGAATCTTCGCTGACGGTCGTGACCGTGATTCTCAGCTTCCTTACGGGCATCGCGCTGATCGTGGCCACGCTGGGCATTGTCAACACCATGATCACCAGCGTGATCGAACGAACGCGTGAAATCGGCGTATGGAAGGCCGTGGGTGCTACCAACACGCAGGTGCAACTGGTGTTTCTCATCGAGAGCGCGTTGATTGGCTTGATTGGCGGCTTGCTGGGGCTGGGTATCGCGGCACTGGCGATGCTTCCGGGCGACATTATCGCGCGCAACCTGATTGCGCAGCGCACCAGTTTTCCCTACGAGGGCTCGGTGTTCATCATGCCCATCTGGCTTCAGCTTACGGGCCCGGCTTTGGGCACGATGGTTGCCGTCCTGGCCGCCATCTACCCCGCGCGCCGTGCAAGCCGCGTCGATCCGGTCACGGCCCTGCGCCACGATTAGGGTACTTGGGCTTCGCCTGTTTTGGGGCGCGTGCGGAATTTTGGCAGCGGCACCGCCTCGCGGTTGATTGAGGTGTTCTCCGCTACCACGCTTCGCTGCGCTGCGGGCTTCTGCAATTTGACGGTGTGGCGCTTGGGCCTTGAAGGCGGCGGTGCGGTGCGGCTTGCCCACTCTTCGGCTTCCTCGATTTTTTCGACCAAATGGAACCAGCCATCCAGCGTGAGCATGTCGAAGGTAACGCGCACTTTGATCCGCGGGCGCACAATCACGACGCCGCCCTGTTTCTCTTTCAGGGCGTTTGCAATTTCCGTGAGGTGGTTTATGCCGGCGGCGCTTACAAAGGGCACGGAGTCCAGGTCAAGGTATGCCCAGCGCAGGCCCTTTGGCATGAGGTCGGCGCAGACTTTGTGAAGCCGCGCGGCCAGGTGCTCGTCGAGATTGCCGCGCAACACAATGAAAACCGAGCCCGGCGCCTTGGCGCGGGTGACTGAGGCAATGGTCGCGGGCAGGATGTCCGTCACGGGCGCAGATGATAGGAAATGACAGAGGCGACATACATGTCGCCTCTGCGTGACGTTTGTCGAGTTCCAGGCGCTAGTCGGCGTCCTCGCCGGCTTCGGCTTTGACCTTCTGGGCCTTTGACTTGCGCGTGCCTTCGTCTTCCTTGCTGACTTTGAAGCGCTCGTCGAGTTCTTTGAGTTTTTCGACGACGCCGCCGTATTCCAGCTCGTGGATGCCGAGCATCGCCGGGCCGGAAAAACCCTGGCGGCGCAATTCGATGAACTTCTCGCTGGCGCGGTTGCGCACAACGTCCCACACCGGGTGATCGAACATGTCCACGGCTTCCGTCAGACGGCCGTCGTGAACGCTGAAGGCCTGGGCGCACACTTGCGTGGGGCCGTCGAAGTACGTCATGTTGCTGCCGGTTTTCACGGGCATCATGACTGAGTTATGCGAGCCGCGCATGGTGCCGGCCACGTAATGGGCAATGCCGTAGGGCTCGGTGATTTCGCCCACGCTGGGGAAATTGCCCTGCACGCGCACCAGGCAAACCGGGTCATCTTTGCCCGTGTACTTGCCCGCGATCAGGCGCAGGCGGCTGGTGGAAACCGCCGCGGCTTTCTCGCCGTTGTAGCGTGAATAGATGCCTTCGATGACGTAGCGCGAGTTGTCGCGCAGCAACGTCGCGATGCCGTAAAGGTCTTCGGGCGCGTGCAGGTCAATCGTGCGGTCGCCGTCAACGTGGTCGCAATCCATGATTCTGAACGTGAAACCCTTGAACATGGGCGGGCTGAGCATGAAGCCCGCGCAATGCATCGGGTCGGCGAAGCTGAGATAAAGCGGCAGGTTGTAGGCGCCGGGCTCGGTTTTGTCGGCGGCGAACATCACGAAGCTTTCGTTGGGCCGCTCCGTGCACGTGATTTCGGCGCAGGCCGGGCCGAGGCCGCGCACGTTGCCCGAAAACGCGTTCTTCAGGAGGTCCTGCCCGGCGCCGTAGAGTCCCTGGCCCTTGGCGGTTTCCGTGGCGGCGAAGAAAGCGTTCCATGCGAGCTCGTGAACTTTGGAGTTCAAGTCGCCGTGGGTGTGCGTCATAAGAATGTGCACGTCATCGCCGATGGTGTTCACGTAGCTGTCGATCAGCAGGCCCTTGCCGTGGTCACGGACGTAGCCTTTGACGGTTTCAATCAGTGCCTTGCTGGGGCAGATGTGCCCGCCGATGGAGCCGACGTCGGCTTTGATGACGCTTAGCGTGAGCTTCATTTCGATTCCTTATGTGGAGGGCAGAACCCTATCCGGCGCGGCTGAAAGGTCAAGGCTGGGGAAAATGTTGTGGCATGGAAACAAGACGGCCAATACCCAATGGCCAATTCCCAATTGAAAATTGAGCATTGAACATGGGTCATTTCACCTCGCCGTGCCCCGCTTTACAGCACCCGTTCCGTTGTTAACCTGTCACGCCCGCGACGGGATTCCGCCGCGTGTAAGTGCTTGGCAGGACGAACCGTGCGCAAAATTGTAGCCGCCAACTGGAAGATGAATCTACGTCGCGAGACCGCCGCGACGCTGGCCGGCGCGTTGGCGGGTGATTTGCGCGAAATGTGGCTGTTTCCGTGCTTTGTGCACATCAATAGCGTGCGCCTGCAGCTCTCCGACACGAAATTGATCATGGGCGCGCAGGACGTTTCCGTGCACAAAGACGGCGCCCACACGGGCGATGTCAGCGCGGAAATGCTCAAGGATTGCGCCTGCGAAATGGTGTTGATTGGCCATTCGGAGCGCCGACAGGGCTACGGCGAAGGCAGTGATGTCATCCTGCGCAAACTGGTGCGCGCCTGTGCTGCGGGCTTGCGCCCTTTGCTGTGCGTGGGTGAAACAAAGGCCGAACGTGACAGCGGCAACGCGCAGGCGGTCATTGACACTCAACTTCTGGTGCTCAAGCGCCTGGCGCCTGAGGCGCGCGCCATGGTTGCCGCGGTGGCGTACGAGCCGGTCTGGGCGATCGGAACTGGCGTCAACGCCTCACTGGCACAAGTTGAAGAAATGCACGGATTTATCGCGCGCAAGTTGCATGGCTTGGCGATGAATACCACGCCCATTCTTTACGGTGGCAGTGTTACACCGCAGAACGCCCGCGAGTTGCTGGTTTCCAGCGCCGTGGACGGCGTGCTGGTGGGCTCGGCCAGCATCAATTACGAGGCAATCACGGCCATCGACGATGTGGCGAAAAAGCAGGTAGTCACTCCGCGCAGTTTCGCCACCCAGCTTGAGCCGCCTCCGCCGCCAGAAGCACTGGCGCTGCTGTTCGAGCGGGACAACGACGACTTCAAGATCGAGGTCAAGCTCAAGCAGCCGCTTCCGACCTCCGCGCCGGTCATTACACCCATTATTATCGAGGAAGCGCCCACGAGTGCGCCCCCCGCGCCCATTTCGTCAGGGGCGCTTTCCCGCTACGAAAGCGAGATGTCTTCGCGCAAGCCGCCCACGCAGCCCTTGCCGCGCACAAGCCAGGGCCGCATTGCCCCTGTGAACCCGGTCAGTTCAGGCAGACTGACGCCTTCAAAGCCGGTATCGCAAGGTGCGATTTCCACGGGGCCAAAGCCGACAACGCAGGTGCCGCCCAAGCCGGTTGCCGAAAAGCCCACGGTGGAGGTGAGCAAAGCCGAGCCGGGCGCCAAGACGGACAAACCCGTTGAAAAGCCCAAGGCCGACGACAAGACCGGGCCGCAGAAGAAGTCCAACACCTACGACGAGACAGATCGCCCCAGTTGGGTGTAATGATTGTGAAAGGCCCGCACAAGACGCGGGTTCATTGCCGCAGAACGAGAGTCATCGAATCGGAGCCGCCATGTTTCTTGCAGAAGTCAACGCCGCATTGCTCACCATCCTGGGCATCGTGTTTGTGATCAACGCGATCGTGCTGATCGTGTTCGTTCTCTTCCGGCAGAGTGATTCCGGGGGCGTGGGTGCTGCATTCGGCGGTGGTGATGGCGGCGGCGCACTGGGCACCAAGGGCCAGGCCGTTGCGGACAAGGTCATTGCTTTCATGGGTTTCACTTTCGTCGTGCTGGCGCTGGCCTACAGCCTGGTCAGCACGGGCGGTCGTTCGGACAGCGGGCCCGGCCCGGCCGCGACTGAAACGCCCTCAGACTCCGGCAGCGAGAACAAATAATGCCGCAGTCCATGACGGGTTTTGGCCGCGCCGCCCTCGAGCATGAGGGCGGCTCCATCAGCGTCGAGGCCAAGTCCTATAACAATCGCTTCCTCAAGGTAACGCTGCGCCTGCCGGATGCGTTGTCAAACCAGGAGATCGAACTCGAAAACTTCGTGCGGCAGAAGCTCACGCGCGGCAGCGTTTACATCACGGTGGGCATGACGCGCCCGCCCAGCGCCAACGCCTACCGCCTCAATGCCGATCTTGTGCGCAAGTATTACGGCGAGCTGTTCGCTTTGGCGCGCGAACTTGATGCGCCCAAGCCTTCGCTCTCTGAAATTGCGCGGCTTGACGGTGCTGTAGAGGCGATGGACGAGGGTGCGGGTGAAGATGAAGCGCTCTCTGAAGCGGTGAAAAAGGTGCTCAGTGCCGCACTGGATGAGCTTGTTGCAATGCGCGCCAGAGAGGGCGCGGCCCTGCGCATAGATATGGAAGCGCGGGTCAAGCGCGTCGCGGAAGTCTCCGCAACCGTGGAAAAGCGGGCGCCGAAAATTGTGGCCGAATACCGTGACAAGCTCAAGGCGCGCCTGGAGCAGTTACTCAAAGGGTCCGGAGTCGCACTCGATGAAGCGGTGGTTGTGAAGGAAGCCGCGCTGTTTGCCGACCGCGCCGACGTCACGGAAGAAACGACGCGCCTGCGCCACCACTGCGGGCAGTTTCTCAAGGAGATTGCGGGCAAGGAAGCGGTGGGACGCAAACTGGATTTCATCGCGCAGGAAATGCTGCGTGAAAGCAACACGATCGGCTCCAAGGCCAATGACGCGGAACTGGCCTCAAGCGTGGTGGAGATGAAGTCGGAAATCGAGCGCATCAAGGAGCAGGTGCAGAACCTGGAGTAGAGGTTTGGCGATGGCGCAGAGTGCAAAACCGTTGCCCGGCATCCTTGTGGTGCTGTCCGGCCCCGCGGGAGTCGGAAAGACGACTGTGGCCACACGGCTGCTGGAGAACGAGGGCTATGTGCGCTCGATCAGCGCCACCACACGCGCTCCAAGGCCCGGCGAGGTAAATGGCCGCGACTACCACTTTGTCTCGAGCGACGAGTTCAAATCGCTGATCCGGCAGGGTGAATTGATCGAGCACGCCGAAGTGCACGGCAATTTTTACGGAACGCCCAAGCAGCCGCTGCGGGAAGCTTTGTCCAGGAATCAGGTCATGCTGCTGGTGATCGACGTAAGCGGCGGCGTACAGGTGAAGGGCCAGAAGCTTGATGCGCTGCTGCTGTTTCTCAGGGCCCCCTCGCAGTCCGAGTTGACGCGAAGGCTTGAGAAGCGCGCAACAGAAAGCCCTGAGGAGCAGGCCAAGCGTCTGGCCAAAGCCCTGCTGGAACAGAAAGTGGCCGATGCCGAGTACGACCGTGTAGTGCTCAACGATGATCTTTCAAGGTGTGTGGCCGCATTGGCCACCGAGATTGAAACAAGGCGGCACGTTTTGAAGGCCCGCCAGGACAATGGCGAAACACTCTACTCTGGCCTGGCCAAGGCCAACTGATGAGGCGAACATGACTCTCGACGTCAAAAAGCTCGATTACCCGGAACTCGAATCGCTCTACAAGAAGCTCGGCGGCAAGTACCGCGTCACCGTGCTGCTGCAGCGCCGCGTAAATGAACTGGTGCGCGGCTCTCCCAAGCTGATCTCCGGCGAGCAAACCAAGGATTTCATTGGTATTGCGCTTGAGGAAATCAAGCAGGGCAAGATCTGGCTTTCAGACGACAACCTGACCGTGGCCAAGGCCTAGAGCGAAGTCGGAGTCCAGTAGCCGAAACACGCTTTGTGTTCCGGATGCTGAATCCTTTCTCTGAGTTCACGATATGCCCAAGCGTCCGCTTGTCGTTATCGGCGTCACCGGCTCCATAGCCGCGTTCAAAGTGGGCAATGTGCTCACCCATCTGCGCGACCACGTGGATGTTGTGGTTGCCATGACGCAGGCGGCGCAGCAGTTTGTGGGCGCCCAGACTTTTCTTGCGCTGACAGGCAACCCTGTCATCACCAGTCTCTGGGAACCTTCGCACACCAAGCCCAAGCACATTGACCTGGCCGATGAACTTGACCTGCTGCTGATTGCGCCGGCCACGGCCAACATCATTGCCAAGGCCGCCACCGGCATCTGCGACGATGCGGTTTCCACGCTACTGGTCTCGGTATTGCCGTCGGAGAAACCGGTTTTATTTGCGCCAGCCATGAACACGCGCATGTGGCAGCACCCGGCCACCCGCGCCAATTGCGAAACGCTGGCAGCCCGCGGCTACAAGTTCATTGACCCCGAAAGCGGCGACTTGGCCTGTGGCTGGCAGGGTCAAGGGCGCCTCGCTGAGCCGCAAGTCATTGCCCAATCAGTACTTAAGTTGCTCAATTTGGCTGGTGCCAAGAAGCGCAAGAAAGCATAACGCTGTCGCACCATGGTGTATGCTTAGGTTGTAACCGGGGACGGCATCATGCTGAAGCTTGCGGATAAAAAGACACTGCGCGGCCTTGAACAGCATCGTCGCGGTCGGCTTGACCTGTTTGAAATCTATGATGTCACCCCGTGGGCTGCGCTCTACAGCGCCGTTCACCATTGGGGCTACCCGAACAACAAGATCCCTTCGGGCAAAGAGAGCACGTTCTCTTACATTTTTGAAACGGCCTACGACGGGCTTTACATCGAACTCTCGGATTTCAAGGCGTTCGTCGTGCTGCACGTGGTTTACACCGACACTGCCGGCCAGGATGCCGCCGAGTCGCACCGTGACGAACTCAGGCAGCAAGCCGAGGATATCGTTGATACGCTGCACCTGCCGGTCGATCACTTCGGTTCGCTCTTCGATCCGGTACACCAGACGTTCACGGAGTAGCGCCTACTTCGTCCATTGGGCCTTGAGCGCAAGCTCGCCAATGGTTCGCGCCGAGCCAACGATTACCAGCGCCATGCACAGCAACGCCAGATCACGCGGCACGACGCCCAGCGCCGCTTCCACATTCAACTGATCGGCCGCCTGCAACACGATCAAGGTCAATCCAATATTGGCGGCCGCCGAAAGCAGCCGGCGCATGGGCTCGCTGCGCGCCTGTGCCAGCGGCCGTCCCAGAGAAAGACTCACGGTGGCCACGCCACTGGCAATCACCGAGTAAACAACCAGCGTCAGCGCCACAAGCATCGCTGTGGGCTCAATCAGGGAGACGGCCAGCCCGCACATCGCCTCGCATGTTCCCAGCAGCGCGCGAGAGAACGCGCTTTCGTGGCGCGCCGCCACGCCCGCAAGCCCCAGCGCCTCGGCGCCGATCAGCGTAATGGCCGCAAACATGGCGAGCATGCGGCTGTCCAGGCCAAACGCCAGGGCAAGCACGGCAGCGCCGCATAAAGCGGCCACGTTGCGCAAGATCAGGAGCTTCACTCCGCAAGAGTAGGGCGTTGGGAGCAAAGGGTAAAGTGCGCGGCCTCGATATGCAGAACGTGATTGAACTGACGCCAGGCCCGCCCAGCCTAGCGCGCCGCATTGACAATTGGCGATGCAGCGTTAGCTTTTTGGACTCTGCTAAATCGCCGACTCGGCGCGCGGCTACGCCCGCGTTCAAAGTGTCTTTGGGAGCCTGGGTTTGACCGACACTAAGAAAATGCCCCTGGGTAAAATCCTCGTCGGCCTGAAGTTCGCCACCGTTGACCAGGTCAAAGAAGGGCTCAAGCACGGCAAGGACAAGGCCATGCTGCTGGGCGAAGCGATGATGGACCTGGGCTACCTGGATGACACCAAAGTGTCTCAGGCGCTGGCCAAGCAGCAGGGTGTGAAATTCCTGCCGCTGGCGAAGTATGAGCTGAAGCCCGAGATCACGGGGTTGATCACCGCGGAAGTTGTCAAGGAACACGAGATCATCCCGGTGATGAAGAAGGGCCGCATGTTGACGGTGGCCACGCATCGCGTGCTTGAGTTCTACGCGCTGGACAACTTGCGCTTCATACTCGGCCACGAGGTGGACTGGGTGATGGCGCCCAAGAGCGACGTTTTTGTCGCGATGAAGAACTATTACGGCATTGGCGGCATGGCCGACCAACTCGGCGGCAAAGACGAGGACATGTCCTACAAGGACATCGGCGCCGAAGAACTCTCCACCGACGACGAAGAAGGTTACGTTTCGCAGCTGGTGCAGGTGCTGATTACCGACGCGATCAAGCAGCGTGCCTCGGATATTCACATCGAGCCGATGGAAGAGAAACTGCGCATCCGTTATCGCATTGACGGCAACTGTATCGAGATCGAGGCGCCGCCCAAGCGCCTGCAGGGCCCGCTGATCCAGCGCGTAAAGATTCTCAGCAAGATGGACATCGCCGAGAAGCGCAAGCCGCAGGACGGCCGCATCAAAACCAAAGTCGAAGGCCGCGACATCGACTTGCGCGTCAGTGCCTTGCCCTGCTCCTGGGGCGAGAGCGTGGTGATGCGTATTCTCGACAAGGCCAAGAACCTCGTGGGCCTCGAGGTGCTGGGCATGCACACCGGCGACTTCGACCGCTTCCAGAAAATCCTGAAGAAGCCCAACGGCATCTTCCTCGTCACCGGCCCGACGGGTTCGGGCAAGACCACAACGTTGTATGCAGCGCTCAACGCGCTCAACCGCCCGGACGTCAAGATCATCACGGCTGAAGACCCCGTTGAATACAACCTCAACGGCATTAACCAGAGCCAGGTGAACCATACGATTGAGCTCTCGTTTGCCCGTATCTTGCGCGCCATGCTGCGCCAGGCGCCCAACATCATTCTCGTGGGCGAAATCCGCGACGGTGAAACCGCTGAAATCGCCATCCAGGCGGCACTGACCGGTCACCTGGTGTTCAGCACGCTTCACACCAACGATGCCCCGGGCGCATTGACGCGTCTCATCGACATGGGCGTCAAGCCGTTCCTCGTGGCCAGCGCGGTGCAGGCGATCTTGGCGCAACGTCTTGTTCGCACGCTCTGCCAGCACTGCAAGAAGCCCTATGTGCCCAGCGAAGCTGAACTGAAAATGGTCGGCCTGAAACCCGAAGGCATTCGCGGCCGCACCATCAACGGGCCGCAGGGCTGCCGCGAGTGCAAGAACGTAGGCTACCGCGGGCGCATGGGTGTTTACGAGTTGCTCGAAATGAACCCGCTGATCCGCGAGCTGACCTTCGCCAAGGCCTCCAGCCTCAAGATTCGCGCCGAGGCCAGGCAGAACGGCATGAGTTCGCTCATGGACGACGGCGTGCGCAAAGTGCTCGACGGCAAGACCACGATTGAGGAAGTGCTCACGATCGCGCACCGAGAAGACATCTAGCAGAAAGCGCGGCTTTGCCGCGCTTTCTGCAATTCAAAATTATCAATTCAAAATTCAAAATGGCCCGCATGCAGGAAATGGGGTCTGGCTCCGGGCAGTTCCGGTGCCTGACCCCATTTCCGTTCTCTGGTTGCCTCTGAATTTTGAATTTCTAATTTTGAATTTTGAATTGATGACGCCTTGCGGCGGCTGCACGCGAACAAGCCAACGAGGTTCCAATGCCACGAACAATCGGAGTGATTCTGAGCGGCTGCGGTTTCAAAGACGGCGCCGAGATTCACGAGTCGGTGCTCACGCTACTGGCGCTGGACAAACTGGGCTGCAGGATCGTGTGCATGGCGCCGAACATCGATCAATTGCGCGTGGTCAATCACTTGACAGGTCAAGAGAGCAACGAAAAGCGCAACGTGCTGGTCGAGTCAGCGCGCATCGCCCGAGGCGAGATCAAGGACGCCGCAACTGTCAAAGTCGATGATTTCGACGCGCTGATCCTGCCCGGAGGCTACGGCGCGGCTACAAACCTCTCCACGTTCGCCAAAGATGGCGCCAAGGCCGAAGTGAACAAGGACGTAGCCCGGCTAGTGAAAGAAGCCCACGCCAAAGGAAAGCCTATCGGGGCGATCTGCATAGCGCCCGGCATCATCGCAGCCGTGCTCGGCAAAACGGCGCACCCGCTGCTGACCATCGGCAACGACCAAGGCACAGCCAAGAACATCGAAGCCTGCGGCGCCAAACACGAGTCCTGCGCCGTGCGCGAATTCGTCATCGACAAGAAGAACAAGATCGTAAGCACACCCGCCTACATGCTCGGCCCCAGCATCGCCCACGTAGCCGAAGGCATCGAAAAGTGCGTGCGCGAAGTTGTCGCGCTGATCTAGTTCCCCAGGGAGAAATCTATGCGCCGTCTTGTCCAATTATCGCTGGGCTT
This sequence comes from Planctomycetota bacterium, assembly GCA_020845475.1. Classification (GTDB taxonomy): domain Bacteria; phylum Planctomycetota; class UBA8742; order UBA2392; family UBA2392; genus UBA2392. The sequence continues at coordinate 50,286 of JADLFN010000043.1, read as the reverse complement.
GTGCATCCTCGGGTGTATCGGCGTTTCGACTCGCGCCGCGGATGAGGCTGCCCCTGAGTTGGTGGAGGACGCGGCGCTCGGCATCAAGGTGACCGTGAAGGGGCTCAAGGAAATGCCGCTGAACTCGGGCGGAACCTTGTTTACGGCCTATTACGACGGCGACCCAGGCGATTTCCTTGAAGTGGAGTACCTCGTCAGGCCAACCGGATTCGAACAGTATCTCAAGGACACCGAACTGGGTTTCTCGATGTTTGAAGCCAAACAGCGCGAGTCGAAAGAGATTGCGCTCGACGGGAAAAAGGCGAGATGGCGCGTTTACGATGGCGAATTGGAAGGGCCGACCACGATCTTCCAAACCTGTCTGATTCCCGAGTCCGACAAGCAGCCTTTCTGGTCGGTTAGCGGAATGTGCTCGGGCAAAGACCGGGCGGAGCGCGAGAAAGCCTACACAGCCGCCATCCAGTCGTTTGCAGTCGGCACTGGAAAACCTGCCAAGGCGTCAAAGTCCCTCTACGAAAGCAAAGCCTTTGGATTTCGCATCGACCTTTCCGGCTTCAAAGGGCCCAACAAGGGGCCTGAGAACGCATTGCTCGTCGTTCGCGGACTCTATGAAGGAACCAAGTCCCTGGGAACTTTCGGGGTCATCGCCGCCGCGCCATTTGACAACGAACTTACTAAACACGTTGATAAGGTCGTGGAGGGCCACGAGCGCGCCAAGCGCAAGATCGTCTCCCGCAAAGAGCAGGATTGCTCAGGTCGCAAAGCCGTTCTGCTGGAGTACGAGTACGACCAAGCGGGTCGCCCGACCAAAGTCCAGCAACTTGTCTTGTTGGAGTACGGTGTTGCGCTCTCGGTATCCGGCTCTTGGCGGCCGGCGGATTGCAAGGGAGGCAAAGAACAGCCGTTGCTGGATGCTATCAAGAGCTTTGCGCTGACGCGGCCCGCCGAAACAACACAGCCCAAGAAAGAAAAGTGAGCCCAGTCAGCTCCAGCGGCTGCCTTGATGCGTGCCGCGGCGTTTCAATTCGTCGCTGATCATCTGCACGACCTGCATCTTGCTCTTGCCCCACATCGGGGCGAGCACTCCCGGCGCGTTGATTTCGCCGATCAGCCTTTGCATCGCAGTCGTTGGCGGCATTCTTTCCACGCAATCGGCGGCGAGCTGCACGTGCATCTCCAGGTTTGGCGGCTCATAGCGGCCTTCGCGCCACTCGCGGGCCAGCACGGTGTTCTCGTACACGTAACAGTGGTGAAACTTGATGCTGTCCGGTTGAAGCCGCGCGAGTTCGTCGATGCTGGCGCGGATCATGGAGGCGTTCTCGCCCGGCAGGCCGGAGATCAAATGCAGGCACAAGTGCACGTCGGGCGCGAGCTTGCGCGTCAGTTCCACGGCGCGCACGGTGTCGGCGTGGTCGTGGGCGCGGTTGATTCTTTGCGCGGTTTCATCATGCATGGTCTGCATGCCGTACTCGATGCAGATCAACTGCTCTGGCCGCTGCTCGGCGAATTTCTGGAACAGGCGCAGCTTCTCTTCGTCGATGCAGTCGGGCCGCGTGCCCACGCTCATGCCCACGATGTCGCGGTGTTTGAGGGCACCGGCGTAGAGCTTTTCGAGCCTGCCCACGTCGTCATAGGTGTTCGTATAGGTCTGGAAATACGCCAGGAACTTCTGCGCCTGATAGCGCTCGCGATAGAACTTGGCGCCGTTCTCAATCTGGCGCGCGATATCCGGCTCGCCCTTGCGCAAAGCGGGGCTGAAGCTGGTGTTATCGCAGTAAGTGCAGCCGCCCGTGGCCTTGCTGCCGTCAATGTTGGGGCAGGTGAAGCCGGCATCAATGGTGACCTTGTAAACGGGTTCTTCAAACCGGCGCTTCAAAAGAGCGCTCATCGGAAAGTAGAATGGTGCCCGGGTCAAATCGGGGTGCCATGTGGTCAAGGTCGGCATGTCGAAAAGTATAGCCCTTGCATTGTTTCTCGCAGCGGGGTGGCTGCTCAGCGCTTGCAACTCTGTGGCGTTTTTCACGCAAACGCCCGTGCCGCCCGAAAAACTCGCAAGGTACGAACTCGAAATCGAGCCGCGCGGCGAGCCGATTTACGACGCCGACGGCTACGAAGTGACACTCGGCTTTGACCTGCTCGCCCACGGCGAGTTCGCCTACAATTCTGTTGTGCAGGAGATCGTTCAGGAAACAGTCTATAAGCGCACCGATGGCAGCGAGATCCGCGAGCGCCTCACGCTCGTTGAGGCCTTCCGCATCAACCGCGTCGGCGTCAACAAAGACGACCTTGTGCGCTACCGCCTGCAACCCTTCCAGCGCGACCGCCACTACGAGCGAGGCTACCAGAGCCTGGGCTCCGGCATCGCGCGCGCCGAGGTGTATCGCGTGGTGCGCTATTACGCAGGCTTCGTGCGCGACGCCGATTGGACCAGCCTCGGCTTTGCCCACCTGCCGGGAAACCGCGACGGCTCCGTCACCACCAGCATCCCGCGCAACTTCAACGAGCGCCACCAGCGCGGCTACATCATCGACGGGCAGGTGGAGGCCGATGACAGGGCCAAAAGCAAGTTTTACTCCATGCGCTTTTCCTGGTGGCGCGATGCCGCCAGCGGCGTCGCGCAAGCCCAGTTCGCATTCCGAAACGGCCAGCGCCCACCCGACGAGCCAACCTGGGTTACGAACACCATCAACGCCAAGGCAAGAAGCGCCGGCGCCGGCGAGTAAAGGGGTCTAGCTCCCGCGGCTCGACTGAGCTCGCCGAAGTCAGGGCGCCTCACCCCGTTAATCGGCATCAATACAGCTTGTGCGTTTGCGCGTATTCGATGACCGCTTCGGGCGCGAGGTAGCGCACGCTTTGGCCGGTGCGCAGGCGGTCGCGGATTTCTGTGGAGGAAATCTGGAGCAGCGGACACTTCACGCAGTTGTCCATGATGGCCTTGGCTTGCTTGTCGCCGAAGGCTGCGCGCAGGGTGTCAATCACGTCCCAGCCGAATCCGGGGCGCAACACGGGAATGAACTCGGCGATCTTGAGCAGCTCGCCTACTTCGTGCCATGTGGGCAGGTCGGCCAGCATGTCGCCGCCGACAATAAACGCGGGCCGCTTGATGCCTTGCTTGATCAGTTCGCGCGCTGTTTCAATCGTGTAGCTCTTGCCGCTTCGCCTGGTTTCGCGGTCGTCCACGCCCAGGCCCGCGTTGCCTGCCACGGCCAGTTTGGCCATGGCTACGCGGTGTTTGGCGTCAATGGTGAACTTGGGATCAGCGTGGGGCGGCTGGCCGCTGACAAGCAGGTCGATGCGCTCAAAGCCTCGCGCTTCGCGCACGCGCTCGGCGATCACGAGGTGGCCGATGTGGGGCGGGTTAAACGCGCCGCCGAAGTAAGCCACGGTCATGCCGATGCCCCGGTGCTGCGCTGCATTTTGGCTGCGAACTCGGGATCTACTTCGACGACTACGGCAGTTCCGTAGGCGAGCACCTCCGCCACGCCGGGGGCGACGTCGTTGGCGTCGTACTTCATGCCGATAATCGCGTTGGCTCCGGCCTCGGCGCCGTGGCGGCGCATGAGGTCAAAGGCCTCCATTCGGGCCTGTTCGCATAACTCCGTGTAGATACTGATGTTACCGCCAAAAAACTGCTGAATGCCGGCTGCAAAATTGCCGATGGCGCTGCGCGAACGCACTACGATGCCGCGCACGATGCCGCGATGGGCCACGATGCGGTATCCCTGTAGCTCAAAAGCCGTGGTGATAAAGGCGTTTTCAACCATTGCTTGAGCGGGTTCGGAGGCCATGCCTCTGCTTTAGCCGTGCGAGCCCGCGGCGACAACTCAAATCAGAAAGGTTAGTGGTGGATAAAGTTGCCCCAAGACGCAGTGTTGGTAACATGTTTAGCGTTCCGCGGTGGCCCTTTGGGGCGTAAGCAATGCGTACGGGCGTGCGGGGAGCAATCCGGCTGCACCCGTTTCACAAAGCTCCTGCGGTTTTCATATACGTCGGGCGTTGGACTAATTTTCTGCGGCTGAAGTTGCCGCTTACAAGGCAAAGAGTTGCTCAAGAACCCGGTTGAAATGCGTGAAGTGACGGATTGTTTCATCACATCTGAGCTTGCGGCTTCACGAGCGCCCTAGCGGGCGCGGGTTCCGTATTTGCCGACGTCCGACGTCTCTTGTTTCCCGGGAATGCCGGGTGAGGAGGCGTCAACATGCTTGCTGCCACTACAGTAGAAGTAGTCATCTTCATCGTTATCGGTTTGGTGCTTGGCGGCATGATTGCCGCCGGTGCGGTTTACACATTGTACGGCGGCAAGGCCAAGGCCGCTGAAACGGCTCGTATTGATGCTGTTAAAGAAATCGAAAAACTGAAGGAAGGCGGCGCTGACGGCAAATTGGCGCTGGAACAGGCCAGGCTCAAAGCCCAGGAAATCCTGCAGGCCGCGCAAGTAGAAGCCCGCACGGAGGCCCTGAAACTGCGCGAGAAAACCGAGGCCGACCTTGATGGCAAACGCGACGAAATCAAGGAGCTCGAAAAGCGCGTAGCCAAACGCGAAGAATCCATCGAGCAGAAGATCGAACTGCTCGACATGAAGGCCGACCAGCTCGAGAAGCGCGGCAAGGACATCGAAGAAGGCAAGACCCGCATCGCGACGCTTGAAGCCGAAGCCAAGAAAGCGCTGGCTGAACAAAAAGAGAAGCTGGGCGCCATTGCCCAGCTCAGCCAGGAAGAGGCCAAGCGCGAACTGCTGGAGCGCTTTGACGCCGAACTCGTGAACGAAAAAGCCGAGCGCCTGACCAAGATGTTCAAGGCGCTCGACGAGCAGGCTGACGAAAAAGCCAAGTGGACGATCAGCCAGGCCATCTGCCGCCTCGCCAGCGAGTACACCGGCGAAACCACCACCAGCACCGTCGAGATTGCCTCAGACGAAGTCAAGGGCCGCATCATCGGCCGTGAAGGCCGCAACATCCGCCACTTCCAGCAGGTCACGGGCGTCGATGTCATCGTTGATGACACACCCGGCGTGGTGGTCGTCAGCTGCTTTGATTCCGTACGCCGCGAAGTAGCCGCGCGCACGCTGAGGCGCCTGATCCAGGATGGCCGCGTGCACCCCGCGCGCATCGAGGAGCTGTTCGAGGTCTGCCGCAAGGATGTTGAAAAAGAGATCACTGAGGCCGGCAAGCAGATCCAGTTTGAAGCCGACGTGCACAACATCCACCCCAAGGCGCAGTACCTGCTGGGCCGACTGAAGTTCCGCTCAAGCTACGGCCAGAACGTCTACAAGCACACGGTCGAGGTGGCGCAGCTCATGGGTATGATGTGCTCAGAACTGGGGCTTGACCCGAAGCTGGGCCGGCGCTGCGGTCTGATGCACGACATCGGCAAGGCCATCGACCACGAGAAGGAAGGCGGCCACCCGCTCGTGGGCAAAGAATTCCTGATCTCGATCAAGGAGCGCCCGGAAGTTATCGAAGCCGCCGGTGGCCATCACGACCAGGTGATGACACACAAGTATCCGTACGTCAGCCTCGCCGCGGCTGCCGACGCGATCTCGGCCTCACGCCCCGGTGCGCGCCGCGAAAGCATGGAGCGCTATGTGCAGCGTCTTACGGCCCTTGAAGGCGTGGCCAAGAGTTTCAATGGCGTCTCCGAAGCGTTCGCGGTCCAGGCGGGTCGCGAACTGCGCGTGCTTGTGAACGCCAAGCAAGTCACGGACGAGCAAGCCCTCGTGATCGCGCGCGAAATGGCGCAGAAGATCGAGGATGAACTCACGTACCCCGGCGAAATCAAGGTCACGCTCATGCGCGAAACGCGCGTGACGGAGTACGCTCGCTAGTACTGTATGGCTGGAACTCCAGTCCAAGCCGGCAGGCTTTGGGTGCAGTGAGAAACTACCGCTACTTCCCCCGCCCTGCCGGGCGGGGCTGCTACTTTCCTACTTCCGCGGTTAAGCTGACTCCATGAACTCCCGGCGCGCGGCTGTGCTCTCGATCGGCAACGAAGTTGTGCAGGGCTTCCTGCTCAACACAAACTCGCAGTGGCTCGCGCGTGAGCTGGGCGATCTCGGATTTGACGTCGCCTATCACCTGTGCCTGCTCGACCGCGAGGAAGAACTGGTCTGGCGCCTGAAAGCCGCGCTGGATGAGGGTTTGTTCGTGGTGGCCACGGGCGGTATTGGCCCCACGGAAGACGACCGCACACGCCACGCCGCAGCGAAAGCACTTGGCCTTGAGCTCGTGCTTGACCACGAAGCGCTGCACGATCTGCACGAGCGCTACTCGCAGATGGGCCGCGCCTTTCCCAAGGGCAGTGAGATTCAATGCATGGCGCCCAAAGGTGCCACCACGATCCGCAACGCCTTTGGCACCGCCAGTTGCTTCTACTTGAGGCGCGGCCAGGCCGGCATCTGCGTGATGCCGGGAGTGCCGCGCGAAATGAAGGGCGTGTGGGCCGAGGAAATGCGGCCGAAAATCATCGACGATTTTGGATTGAACGAGCGGTTTTTCGCGCGCGAAATCAAGTGTTTTGGCCTGCCGGAAAGTGAGATCGACAATCGCGTGAAGCACCTGCTGCCCGACGGCGGCAAGAGCCCGGTAGAGGGCGCGATTCTGGTCGATGATGCGGTGATCCGCCTGCGCTGGCGCGTTCTGACGCGAAGCGAAGAGGGTGCCGCCGCGCTGATCCAGCCGTTCATCGATGAAGCGCGCAATATTCTGGGTGACGTTGTGTTTGCCGAGGGAGATGTTTCGCTCGAAAGCACAACCGTGAATTTGCTGCGGGAGAGGAAGCTGCGCGTGGCCTGCGCCGAAAGCTGCACAGGCGGCATGATTGCCCATTTGTTGACGCAAGTGCCCGGCGCGAGCGAAACATTGATTGAGAGCGCCGTGACTTATTCGAACGACGCCAAGCTGCGCCGCCTGGGTGTGAAGCGCGAGACGCTGGAAAACCACGGCGCGGTCAGCGAAGCTTGCGTGCGCGAAATGGTGGCCGGCATCGCGCGCGAATCCGGTGCTGAGTTGTGCGTGAGCGTGAGCGGGATCGCGGGCCCCACCGGCGGCGTTGACGGCAAACCGGTCGGCACGGTCTGGATGGCGCTCTGGTTCAAGGGACAAGTCCATGCCTGGCATATGCGCATGCCCGGCGAGCGCGAGGTGTTCAAATGGCGCGTGGCCCGAACGGCGCTCAACGCCCTGCGCCTGACCGCACTCCACGGCAAACCGCCCGAGCGACCGACCTTTCACGTAACAACCGTCGATGCCAAGTAGCCGCATTTCATTTTGAATTTTGCATTTTGAATTTTGAATTGGTTCCCATGCCCAGCGCCAAACGAATCGAACAAGCCACGCTCTCCTTCCTGCTCACCGGCATCGCGCCGCTGGAGAAAGCAGACGCCATGCTGGCCATCTGTGCCGCGCTGACGGCCGACGGCCACGTGGAGCATTCGCGGCGCGTGTTTGAGTTCCTGCTCAAGGACAGCGAGCACCCCGACCCCGAGCACATGCGCGAGGCCATTCTGCAGACGCACCTGTTCGCCGGTTATCCGCGCACGCTCAACGCCCTGGCCGCGTTCAAGGATGCCTGCAAGGCCGTTTCAAACCCGCTGTCGGGCGAAATCAAGCTGCGCAACGCGCCGCTTGAAGCTGAAGACATGGCGGTGTTTCGCCAGCGCGGCGGCAAGTTGTTTGCGATGCTCTATGGCAACATCGCGCCCAAGATTGACCAGATCGCGCGTGACGCCAGCCCGGATCTTGGCGAGTGGGCGCTCGTTGAAGGCTACGGCCGCGTGCTGGCGCGCGACCTGCTCAAACCCGCGCAGCGCTCGCTTTGCATCGTGGCCGCGCTCATGCCGCTGGACGTGCTGCCTCAACTCAAGGGCCACGTGCAGGGCGCGCTGAACCTGGGCAACAAGCCGGAAACGCTCTGGAAGCTCTACGAAGTTCTCCCCAAGCTCTTCGACCACATGCCGAAATCGGCCAAGACCGCGTTCGAGGCCGTGCTCGGCAAGCAGCAGATTTCCGACGACCAGTTCGAGCAGGAACAGAAGTACAAGTGGAGCTAACCCCTGCGCCGTTGCCTTCTCCGTGGCTCAAGCTGTTAGTAGCATCCGCGCGTGGCCGAAGCTCCCAATCCCAATATCGATCCCGTCACCGGCAGGCTCACGCCTGAAGCCAGGCGCGGCGTGTTTGTGGTGTGGTTCGTGATCCTGCTCGATCTGCTGGGCTTTGGCATCATCCTGCCCAGCCTCGCTTATTACGTGACCATCTTCCCTCTGCCGCAGGCGGCGGTCGATTTCGGTGCGCAGTTCGGCTTCACGCGGCCCGAAGCCGTGTTCGTGGGCCTGTTGCAAACGGCGTTTTCGCTTTGCCAGTTCGTGTTTGCGCCGCTGTGGGGCCGGCTATCGGATCGCGTTGGTCGCAGGCCCGTGCTGATGGCGAGCGTAGGCGGATTTTCGCTTGCGTGGTTGATGTTCGCCTTTGCGCCGTCGCTGCTGGTGCTCTTGCTGGCGCGCGCGCTGGCGGGTGTGTTTGCCGCCAACTTGAGCACGGCGCAGGCCTACATGGCCGACGTGTTCCCGCCCGAGAAGCGCGCCAAGGGCATGGGTCTGATCGGCATGGCCTTTGGCATTGGCTTTGTGTTCGGCCCCGCCATTGGCGCAGTGCTCGTGAGCGACACCGTGCTGGGACTTTTCTACGAACCCGGCAGCGCCGCGTGGGCGCGTGGCCATTTGCTTGTGCCCTCACTCTTTGCAGCGGCGCTCAGCGCCAGCGCCTTTGTGCTGGCGCTGACGCGCCTGCGTGAATCCCTGCCGCCCGAGCGCCGCCAGAATCCCGCCGAGCGCAAAGGCCAGATCGCTGAACTGCTCGAGGCGCTCAAGCGGCCGGCGATCGGCCCGATGCTGATTGTCAACTTCGTGACGATCCTGGGCTTTGCCGCGCTCGAGGTCATGTTCAGCCAGTTCAACAAGGACCATCTGCAACTGCCGCAAAGCACCAACATGTGGGTGTTCACCTGCGTGGGCGTCACGCTCGCAATTGTGCAGGGCGGCCTGATCGGCCGCCTGACCAAGCGGCTGGGTAGCCCGAAAGTCCTGCTGGTTGGCCAGCTCGGCCTCGCCGCCGCGATGGTCGTGTTCGGCTGGCAGGTTGAAATCTGGCACGACGGCGGCGTGCTGTGGGTAATTCTGATTTCCATCGGCATCGGCTTTTTCAACGGACTGTGCAACCCCAGCGTGCTCTCGATCATCAGCACGCATGCCAAGAAAACCGCGCAGGGCGGCACCATGGGCTTTGCCGCCAGCTCGGCCACGCTCGGCCGCATCCTGGGCCCGCTCCTGGGCGGCACGATCTACGCCAAGTTCGGCCCGCAATGGCCATTCACAGCAGGTGCAGCACTGATTCTGCTGGGGATGATGGTGTTCATCGCGAAATGGAAAACAGTGACGGCCTCGCCGCAGGATTCGTGAAATTCAGCGAGGCGCCTTGCGGCGCCTCGCTTGTTCGTAGCCAACTGGCTACTTGCCTTTTTTGGCGTACTTCACGCCTCAGCCGTAGGGCTTGGTTTCTTTTGTGCTCACGACTTTGTCCGCGAGTAGTTCCTCAAGCGCGGCTGCGACGTAATTCGTGGCGCCCTCGATGTCCTCTTTCTTGTCGCTCTTCACGCTATCGATCGCGCCCTGGTAACGCAGCACGCCCTTCTTGTCGATCACGAACATGTGCGGTGTGCAGCGTGCCTTGTATTTCTGGCCCACTTTGCCGTCTTCGTCGATGAGATAAGAAGCCGCGTCGCAACCTTCTTTCTCAATGCGTGTCGTGAGCGCTTCGCCCGTGAAGTGACCCTGCTTGCCTTGGGCCGATGAACAGATCTGCAGCCAGACCACGCCTTTCTCGGTGTATTTCTTGCGCGTGGCGTTCATGGCGCCGCTGTCGTAGTGCTTGCGCACGTAGGGGCAATCGAAGTTGACCCACTCGATCACGACGAGTTTGTCTGCGAACCCGGAGAGTTTGACCTCTTCGCCCTTGGCGTTTTTCAAGTTGAACTCGGGCGCTTTCTCGTCGATGGTGGCGAACTCAGGCGCTTCTTCGACCTTGGGCTCTCCCTTCTTCTCCTCGACCTTGGGATCTTCCTTCTTGGGCGTTTCACCGGCCGGGTCATCGCCGGCGTACACAAGCGAAGTGCAGGCAATCAGCAGGCAGGGCGCGAGCAACAGGTATTTCACGGTCACTCCTCAATTAGTTCGATGCGGAATGATACACCGCTCGCCGGCGCACGTTGCGCGAAAAACCTCTTGGCCGTTTACGTGTAGCCGCGCGTTACTAGAAACTCTCCATGGCAAAACACAGTGCAGCCGGCATCAACCTATCCGCTTTCGGTATTGAACGCCGTCCCATGCTCGCGCTCGCCAAGGAAGAAGGCGAAGGCGTGGTTTCGGTCAAGCTCGGCCCGATGGCCTCCTTTGGCGTCAAAATCAAGCTGATGGATCCGCTTGACGACCTGTTCGCGCGCTGGCGCAAGGACTTGCTTGAGTTGCCGCGCCCCATCGCCGTCGATGTGCCGCTGGATCTGCAAGGCCTGGGCGCGCGCAGCGATTCGCGCTTCATCTGGGAACTGACGCACCGGCCCATGGATTTTGCGTTTTACCAGGACGCACCCCTGACGGATCGCATCGGGGTTTTCAACGTGCGCTTTCTGGAAATGCTGGCGCGTTCGCAATTCACGCCCGGCAAGGATTTCATCGAGGTCAGCCCGCAGGCCTGCACGGAGTTCTTTGACTTTCGCGGGATATACAAGGGCGGTCGCGCGCACCAAGGCAAGGGCGGCACATGGAAGGCCGACGACAGCACGGTTTCCGCCGATCGCGCCTTCACCAAAATCGCGCAGGAACTCGGCTTCAACATCGAGAACACCGCTGAGGGCAAGCTCGACAGCGGCGACTTTGATGCCGTGATCTGCGCGCTTACGGCGCTGGCCCTGGCAAAGAGCGTGCACACGGTATCCGGCGGCGAGCTCAAGAACGTGATCGCGGAACGCGTCGCACGCCGCATGAATTTAGAGCCCGAAGAATTCAAGGGCCTCGAAGCGCCAAGGGCCTGCCACGCGCTGGCAATGCCCTACTGGCAAGCGGTGCTGATTACACGCGTTGGTTGAAAACCAAGTCCACCACAGAGACACAGAGTTCACAGAGAACTGATTTGAAATTAGACCGACTCAGCAACTTCAATGGCAACAATCCACAGATGAACACAGATTGACACAGATTCAAAACCCACAACCGTGTTCATCTGTGCCTCTGTGGTTGCCTCGTCGTTGCCGTTGCCTCTAGAATTCAAAGCTGGACTCCGTGGGCTCTGTGACCCTGTGGTGGATTTGCTTTGCCAAGGAAGCCGACCATGAAAACCCTGTTCGCCGCGCTATTGCTCATTCTTGCAGCCACTTTTGTTCCTCTGGCCACCGCCCAGCCCCGGGCGCCGGAAAAGGAATCCGCCAAACTCTCCGAGGCCGTGACCGCGCTCGAGAACAACAAGCCCCTGGATGTCACGGTGACCGAGGCCGAGCACTTCCTGCGCTGCTTTTCGTTCAAGGTACCGCAGGGATCCAAGAGCCTGCACATCGCGACTGCCAACGCCACGGGCGACATCGACCTGCTGATCTGCTTCAACAAACAGCCCAAAACGCTCGATGAGCTCGAAGAAAAGTGCGACCACGTTTCCTCCACAGCGCGCTTCAACGAAGTTTTCACGATCAACGCCACCAACGAACCGCCCCTGGCCGCAGGCACCTATTACATCTACGCGGGCTCGCTGCAGGCCGAGGGCGAAGAGGAAATCACGTTTACGATTGCAGCCGCGCTGGATGTGAAGCCCACACTGAAGTCCGCCGACTCCAAACCCTATCTCGTGACGAAGCCTGATGCGCTGCAGCGCGCGATTGATACGAGCGTTCGCATTGACAGCGAGGTTTCCACTGGTAGCGGAACCATCGTTTCGCCCAAGGGGCTGATTCTCACGTGCTGCCACGTGATCGAAACCGAGGATGGCGGCTACCTCAAAAAAGACATCTACGTTTCCGTCACGCGCGACCCGCGCAAAGATCCGGTTCAAAGCTATCTCGCCCAGACTGTGTTCGTGGAAAGGGCGCTCGACCTGGCGCTGTTGCGCATCGTGACCGACCTCGACGGCAAGGCGATTGAGAAGCCGAGCTTTCCTTTCTCGCCCCTGGGCGATGACACGCGCCTGATGCTGGGCGAGGAGGTCAATTGTCTGGGCTACCCTGGCATTGGCGGCTCTCGCAGCGTTTACGGCATAACGCTCACGCGGGGCATTGCCGCGGGGTTCATTGACCGCAAGGGCAGCGTGCAGTTCATCAAGACGGATGCGCTGATCAGCGCGGGCAACAGCGGCGGCGGTGCCTTCAATGCAAAGTATGAGCTGATTGGTGTGCCAAGCGAGGCTATGCACGCCGAGGGCACTTTTGAATCGCTGGGCTACCTGAGGCCGGTCAGCGCCATGCCGGAAACCTGGCGCAAGCTGATTTTCGAGGAGTATCCCAAGTAAATCCGTCATGAATCGCCGCCATGGGGTACTATAGGTCAGGCGACCAGCGCAGCGTACCGCGGTTGGCTGCGCCCAGCGGAGAGCGACCTGGTGCTGGAAAAGGAGATGGCTGTAAGAAAAGGAAGCAGCGGCCCGAAGTTCCGCAAGACCTGCGCGAATGATCGCCGGAGCCGCAAGCACTGAAGACACGGACGCTTACTCATCGCTCGGCATAGCCAACCGCCGCCTCCCCTCCGGAGGCGGTTTGGTTTTGATCCTGCTCACCCATGCGCCTGATATAGTCCAAGCATGACCGTATCCGTCCGAGAGGCTGCACGCCGAACAGGAGAGTTTTTCATGGGCGAGTCGCCCGTTGAAAAGGCCGTGGTTTCAATCTGCGCTCGGCTGAACGAACTGAAGATTCCCTACGCTTTGGCGGGGGGCATGGCGGTCAACCGTTACGAAGTCCAAAGAAACACCGACGACGTGGGTATCGTAATCGACCGGGCTGGTCTGCGGCGTTTCAAAGAGGAATGGCTCGGGCGCGGCTGGGTGGAGAACTTCAAGGGCTCCAAAGGCCTTCGGGATGCCATCAACAAAGTGAAGATCGACTTTCTGCTTACGGATGAAATCCCCGGCGACGGAAAGTCCGTGCCTTTCAAGTTTCCGAACCCCAATGACGCCAGCGAGACCGACGAAGACGGAATATCGGTGCTGACGTTGCCGCGCTTGCTCGATCTGAAGCTCGCGCCAGGCATGACTGTGCCGAAAAGACCGCGCGACTTTGACGACGCCATGCGCCTGATCGAAGCCAACAAGTTGACGCGCGATTACGGTTCGAAGTTGCACCCGTTCGTACGCGCCAAGTACGACGAACTCTGGCTCATTGCCCAGATGCCCGACCCCAAGTTGGAGGCTTGAATGCTGCCAATGCCCTTGGGTTGGTTTGATCGTGCGGAGATTGAACCGTTCTACCGTTCCTTTGGGTTCAAGTTTCTGCCGGCTGCGGTCATCGTGATTGGCCTAATTTACCTGTATGGCGCGGTTCGTAACGCACAATTCATTTACCGAAGCGGCTCATCGTTGGGGCGGCTGGAAACCTTGGGCTTCGCCAATCCTTGGCGTATCTGGACCGGCTTTGCGTCGACGCTATTCATTGTGGGCGGAGTAGCGGTGCTCGCATTGTTTTGGAACGCATGAGTCTGTTCGCTTTGCCCCATTGATAAGTGACCACTAAAAACTGATAACTGCCCGCCATGGCTGCCATCACCTACGTTGAAGCCATCACCCAGGGTCTGCGCGAGGAAATGACGCGCGACCAGGACGTGTTTTTGCTCGGCCAGGACATCGGCGTCTATGGCGGCGCGTTCGGCGTCACCAAAGGTCTCATTGACGAATTCGGCAAAGAACGCGTTTGGGAAACACCTCTTTCCGAAACCGCCATCATCGGCAACGCCATTGGCGCCGCTATCTACGGCCTGCGTCCCGTGGCTGAGATGCAGTTCGCCGACTTCGTGGCATGCGGCTTCAACCAGCTCGTGAACAATGCCGCGAAGCTGCATTACCGCTGGGGGCCGAAAGTGCCCTTGACCGTGCGCCTGCCTTGGGGCGGCGGCGTTTCCGGCGGCCCGTTTCATTCCGGCTGCATGGAGGCCTGGTTTCTCAACGTTCCCGGCCTGAAACTCGTGTGCCCGAGCACGCCGCGCGACGCCAAGGCGCTCATCAAGAGCGCGATCCGCGACGACAACCCCGTGCTCTACTTCGAGCACAAACACCTCTACCGCGACCCGAAGCTGCGCGAAGAAGTGGGCGAAGTCGAGCCCATCGAAATCGGCAAAGCGCGCATCGCGCGCGAGGGCAGCCACGTTTCCGTGATCACGTTCGGCGCCATGGTGTACAAGGCACTCCACGCCGCTGAAGACCTCGCCAAAGAAGGCATCGAAGTCGAAGTGCTCGATCTGCGCAGCCTGCGGCCCTACGACACCGAAGCGATCAAAGCGACCGTGCAGAAAACCGGCCGCGTGCTCGTGCTCAACGAAGCCACGCTTATGGGCAGCGTCGCGGGCGAGTACGCCTCATTCATCAGCGAGCACTGCTTCGAGCACCTTGACGCTCCGGTGCTGCGCATGGGTGCGCTCGAAACGCCCATCCCCTACGCGCCGGAACTCGAACAGGTGATGCTGCCCAGCCACGAAAAAATCGTGGCCGCCCTGCGGAAATTGGCACAATATTGACGTGACAGGAACGCTACTTCAAACCAATGCTTCCTCAGAGGTGCTGCGCCTGACTGCTATGCGCGTCGCAACCTCGTTGAAATTGGTCTCCTGTGAAGTCGATTCACAGTCAGTTCAGCTCCGGCGCGGCAACCCCTTCTTGAGTTGGTTTTGCATGTGGCTACCCTACGGGGATTTCAATCTGATCTTTGCGTCACCCAACGCTCATTCGTGCAACGTGTTGTTCCTGTTCCAGTATCCGTGGTGGTCGCGGCAACTCTTCTGGCGTTCTCACCCTGGTATGGACAAGTTGTTTTCGCGCCTGATTGACGACACGGAGAGAGCGCTCAAGAACGCCGGTTATCAAGTGCAGAGGTCAGTTGTGCCCCTAGGATTTGTGCCGGTGGTAGCCAGGGTTGACGAGATTGCAAGTTGGACTTGATTTTCATCGCGAAGCCCCATGTGTCGTCCCAACGAAGCCATGCGCGTCAAACTCAGCACGCTCGAACAAGCACCCGCGCCCGGCAAAGGTGCGGCTGTGCGCAGCGAGGACGGTCGTGTGCTGGCGCTTTTCAACGTGGGCGGCGAGTACTTCGCATGTGAGGACCGCTGCCCGCACATGGACTCACCCATCCACGACGGAACGATTCACCGCGGCATCGTGACCTGCCTGTGGCACATGTGGCAGTTTGACATCAAGTCGGGCGCGTGCCTGCTCAATGAGCGCATCAAACTGGCGCAATTCCCCACGAGCGTCGAGGATGGCGCTATCTACGCAGAACTGCCCGATGTCCGCACCGGGCCTGAATCTTGACGCGTCAAGAGTCAGGCCGCACGCGTCAACACCCGAATTCATGCTGGCCCGTGCACCGGCCAGGCGCACGGGGTACAATATCGTCATGCGCTCACTGCTCGCCCTGCTCCTGCTTACGCTGCTCCCGGCCCTGACCAACGCCGCCGACAAGCCCGTCGAGTTCGAGATCAAGAACGAGTTCGCATTCGAGCGCGGCATCACGTTGATTTCGCACCCGCTTTCGCTCAGCGGCAAAGCGCGCTTGCTTGGCCCGGACGGTAAAGACATCGCCTGCGCCTACGACACCAAGGCCAAGAAGCTGCTGTTCCTAGACAAGCTCAAAGCCGGCGAAATCAAGAAGTACCAGGTGCTCAACGAAGCGCCCAAAGCCGCGCTGCCGAAGTGGGCGACGAAGACAATCAAGGACGAGTTTGAGGCCAAGCTCGGCAAGGAAACATTGAAATGCCAGGGCGGGCAGGTGGAGAACGGCCTGCTGCGTGTGAAGGTGTTCCGCAACGATGAACTGCGTGCGGAAGTGGAAATCACGACGCTCAAGGGCGGCTACAAGTTTCGCTGTAACCCGCTGGGCAATGCGGTGGGTTGCATTGATGACGCCAAGTACGCAAGCGAGCTGCAAGAACTCGTCAACAAGGGCGGCGGCGCGCATCCGCAGTTGATGAACATTTACATGGGCGTGCCCATAAAAATCGAGTTCACCGAGCCCAACGCATTTCAGCGCAAGATCAAAGTGGCGTGCAGGCCCTTTGCCGTGAAGGCGAATAAAGAAACGCCCGAGATTGTCAGTGAAGCCAGCATGGAAATTACCCTGACGTGGGGCTCCCCCGTGGTTGAAATCAAGAGCCACCGCAAAGTCGCCAAGACCTACTACAACCACAACGGCGTGTTTTTGAATGAGTTCTACCTGCACCAGCTGCCCGTCGAGGTTTCCACCGATGGAGAAGCCGAGACCAAGAAACTGACAGCCGAGATCATCGCCGGCGGCGCGGCCGACACCAAATGCAAGAAGTTCATGTTGGTGCGTTCAAACGAAGGCAAACAAACCACGCTGATCTGCGTGCCCGATTTCGAGAAGCTCGGCATCGAAGGCCCGAAATTCTCGGCGTTCAAAGACCGCATGATGACCGTGATTTCCCAAAGCTGGCACCAGGGCTGGAAGCCCATCGAGATCAAAGCCCAGGATTACGACGACAAGCTCGTAATCGTCGCCGACATCGCTGCCACGCTCGGCGAAACCAAGAAGTACGGTGACTGGGCGGCCGAGATCGAAAAGGCTGTCGACTAGATATCCAGGTTCTTCACTTCCAGCGCGTGCTTTTCGATGAACGCTCTGCGGGGCTCGACCTGATCTCCCATTAGAATCGTGAAGATCTCGTCCACTTCTTCGAGGTCTTCCATGGTGATCTTCAGGAGCACGCGGTTTTTGGGATCCATGGTGGTTTCCCAGAGTTCGCTGGCGTTCATTTCGCCCAGGCCTTTGTAGCGCTGGATGCTCAGCCCCTTCTTGCCCTGCTCGCGCACGCGGTTGATCAGATGGGCGAGGCTGGGAATCGGGTGTTCCTCGGGCTCGCCTTCGAAGCTGAGCATGAACTGTTCGGCCTGGTTCTCGCGGCCGTGAATGGTCCAGGCTGGGAAGCCACGCGCTTCGAGCTGGGAAATTACCTTGGCGGCTTCGTCGGCGATGACCTCAACTTCGATGCGGTCTTCGACCTTGCTGCGGTCGAGCGGTTTTTCGAGGTTGGTCTCGCGGTCGCCAATCTGTGCCGGCGTCAGCACTTCAAAGCCCGCAGCCTCGCGCGCCTTGATGAACTCGTTCTGCTCTTTTTCCTGGTGGTCGTGGAAATAGTGCGCTTTGTCGGCACTCACGATGATCACACTGGGCAGCGTCTTTTTATCCGCGCTGTATTGCGCGTAGTAGCGCGTGGCGTTGACGCCCTTTTTGGCGAGTTTGCCGCTCAGTTCCTCGAGCCGGATCATGCGCTCGAAGACCTCGCTGCGCAGCTGCGCGCCGTTGTATTCGCGGCCGGCGCTGGCGATGTCCATGCCCTTGGGCACGCGCATTTTCGCGCCGTCAATGCCCATGCGCATGAGCGTGTCACTCATCTGCTTTTCGCTGCGCACGTATTCCTGCGCCTTCTTGCGCGTCACTTTGTAGAGCGGCGGCTGCGCCACGTAGATGTGGCCGAGCTCAATGAGCTTGCGCAACTGGCGATAGAAGAACGTGAGCAAAAGCGTGCGGATGTGGCTGCCATCGACGTCGGCGTCGGTCATGATCACGACTTTGTCGTAGCGCAGGCGCGAGATGTCAAAGCTGCCGCGATCGGCCTTTTCCTTTTCAACCTTCTCTGTCTTTTCTTTGCCCGGCTCCTTGGGCTCTTCGTCGTCGTTGCCAATGCCCGTGCCGATTGCCGCAATCAGTGACTGGATTTCCTCGTGCTGCAACATCTTGGTCAGCGAGGCCTTCTCAACGTTCAGGATCTTGCCGCGCAGGGGCAAGATGGCCTGATAAACGCGATCGCGCCCCTGCTTGGCCGAGCCACCGGCTGAATCACCTTCGACGATGTAGAGTTCGCACTCGCCGCGATCCTTGCTTTGGCAATCAGCCAGCTTGCCTGCCAAAAAACCTGTGGTGAGCGCGCCCTTGCGCACTACCTCGCGCGCCTTGCGCGCGGCATCTCTCGCCCTCGCGGCCAGCAGCGCGAACTCACAGATCTTCTCGGCGGCTTTTGGGTGCTCTTCAAGGTACATCTCAAGCGAAGCAGCCACGACTGTATCAACGGCCTGTTCGACTTCACGGTTGAGCAGGCGCACTTTAGTCTGGCCCTCGAACTGCGGTTGCTTCACTTTCACGGAAATCACCGTGAACAAGCCTTCGCGGTAGTCGTCGCCCGTGGGCACCACGTCACCCTTCTTGTTGCGGCCTTTTTGCTCGATGTAGCGGGTGATGTAGCGGCCCATGCCGCGCGTGAGCCCTTTGCGGAAGCCGGTCAGGTGCGTGCCGCCAAAGGGGTTGTTGATGAAGTTGCCGTAGGTGTGTGCGGGCGCTTCGCCTTCGCCTTCGGTCCACTGGAAGGCTACTTCAACTTCGACTTCATCGGCCGCACCCTGGTTGACAATCTTGTGGGCGTAAACGACATCCTCGTGGATCTTGGTCTTGTTGCGGTTGTGCCAGGCCACGAACTCCTTGATGCCCTCCTGGAAGTGGAAAATCTCTTCTTTGCGCTCTTCGGTGCGGGCATCTAGCAGCTTGATGTGGATGCCCTTGCACAGGAACGCCAGCTCGCGCAGGCGCGACGCAATCATGGGTGTCTTGAACTCAACGGTGTCGAAAATTTCGTCGTCCGGCAGGAATGAAACGCGGGTTCCCGTCTTGTCGGCCTTGCCGATGACATGCAGGTCTTTGGTTTTTTCGCCTTTGGAAAACTCAATCTGGTGTTCCTTGCCGCCCTGCCACACGGTTACTTTGGTCCACTTCGAGCAGGCGTTGACGGCCTTGAGGCCGATGCCGTGCAGACCGCCCGCCGTGTTATAGGCCTTGTTTTCGAACTTGCCGCCGGCGTGCATTTCCATCAGCACCATTTCGACGCCGGGCATGCCCGTTTGCTTGTTGATGCCCACGGGGATGCCGTGGCCGTCATCGGTCACGCTGCATGAGCCGTCAGGCGAAAGCTCGATCACGATGTTGTTGCAGCGGCCCGCCAGCGCTTCGTCCACGCTGTTGGCGACGATTTCATAGACCAGGTGGTGCAGGCCGTTGACGTCGCGCCCGCCGATGTACATGTCCGGGCGTTTGCGAATCGCCTTGAGACCTTCGAGCTTGAACAGGTCGTTGGCCTCGTATTCCACCTCGAGGCGCTTGCGCTCCTTGGGGGCCTCGGAGATTTTGTTGTCGATGCTGACTTCAGGCTTGCTCATCGTTGTCCTTATCAGCGCGGGCTCATCTTGATTGCCGCGCAAATCTGCTTCCGTTGTTTTGGCCTTGGGGTATCGGGTATCCGGCCTCAGGTATCGGTGGCTGGCTTAGCCGTTGCCCGATACCCAAAACCCGACACCTGATACCACTCACGACTGACTCTTTCCCGTTCTCACATCCAGACCCAACAGCGTTTCCTTGCCGGCCAGAAAATCGCGCAACTTTGCCAGCAGTGTTTGCTTCTTTACTTTGCCCAGTTCGTGGGCCAATGCAGGGCTGTCGCAAGTCACCCTCAGCGAACCGCCAAAGCTCCCGCGCACTTCGGTGTGCGCCAGCATCTCGGTTGCGCGCGCTCCGAACACTTCCTCCAGCGCCATCTGCCACGCGCCCTGCAGCCGCGCGCGGCTTGATTTGTTGACCTTGCGTTCTTCTTCGTTCAGCGCCGCCATGCCTTGCGCGAAAGTAACGGGCATAGCGACGGCCGGTTGGCGGAATTGCCTCAGGCGATCGAGCTCGTTTTTCGCGGGTTTTGCGGGCGATTTTCTGGCCCGTGAAACCAGGCGGGTTGGCATCGCGCAGAGCATACAACGGGGTGCGACAAAGTGAACGTCAAACGGCCCAAAACCCGCTTGAAATCAAGGGTTACGCGGATTTCAGAAGTCCGAAATTTGTGAGTTTTTTGTGGATGTTTTTGAACCGCGTTGCGCGGAAATGCCATTCGACTCGCTGCGCCCGTTCATGGCATTCAAAACGCCGCCTTTCGGCGGCGCTTTGAATGGCGGAGAGGGAGGGATTCGAACCCTCGGTACCTTGCGGTACACTCGCTTTCCAAGCGAGCACAATCGGCCACTCTGCCACCTCTCCGGGGCCGGCGCGGGATTGTAGCGACATGCGTAGCCTCGGCAACCTACGGGATGACCTCGGCCCGGTCGAGAGGGTCTTCCACGCGCGCATGGCGGGCCGAACGGTAACTCGGCATGGAGTCCGTCATGGCTGCCTCGACTACCGGCACAAGGCTTTCCGCCACTTCGATGCGCGGCAGGCTCACGTAATCCGCGCCGGCCGCGTACATCTCTTTGCCATCGGCCATGGTCAGCGCCGTGACAATTACCTTGGCCTTGGGGTTCATCTGCTTGAGGGCCTTGAGCAGCTTGAGGTTGCTGGTGCCCTTCAACAAGTCATCCGGGATCGTGCACACGATGATCTTGGCCTCGGGCACGCCGGCGTGATGCAGCGTTTCCAGGTTGCTCACATCGCCATAGCGCACCTGCACGCCGCGCTCGGCGATCTTTTTGTGAATGCTCACATTGAAATCGACCACCATCATGTGCGGCAAAAGCTCGGGCTGCTTGCGCTCAACGTGATAAAGCAGCGAGCTGGCCACGCGATGGAAGCCCAGCAGCACGATGTCCGCGCCATGGCCGTGGCCCCCCAGCATCTTGGTGACGCTCTGCGGCGGCTTGAAGCCGAGCTTGCCCAGCAGGCCGCCAAACTTGTCGTGCAGCTTATCGCCGAAATCAAACAGCGCCGGGCTGACCAGCGCCGTGATCACAAACGCGAAAATGCACGCGCTGCCGAACTCCGCGCTCACGTGGCCAAGGCTTGCGCCGATGTACACGATCACCAGGCAGAACTCGGAGATGGGCATGAGTCTTGTTGCGCCGACGATCGCGTTACGGCGATCCATGCCCGTGAAATAGAACAACGGGAAAAACACCAGATAGCGCGAGGCTACGGCCAACCCCGTCAGCAGCAGCGCCATGAGGATGACTTCCACGCCCTCCGGCGCGGGGATGCCCATGCCCAGGCCCACGAAGAACAGCGTGACAAAGAAGTCGCGCACATTGCTGACCTTGGCGACCACTTCGGTGCTATAGGGCAGTGCTGCGATGCTCGCGCCCGCAATCAAAGCACCCATTTCCATGGAGACGGTCATCTCCAGGTGAATGCCCACGTACTCAAGCAAATGCCCGAGATTGTTGCCCAAGAACGCGATGCCAAAGCACCACGCGGTTGCAACCACAAGCATCAACTCGGGCGTCTTCGCAATCCAGCGGAACACGCGCGGCAACACGTATTTCGCGCCCAGCACCGCAACGGTCGTGATGATTGCAATATCAGCAAAGCTGAGCAGGATCACCGCCACCTTGGGATCGTTGAAATTCGGCTGCACCGCAAGCACCACAATTGCCCAGATATCCTGGAAGATCAGAACACCCAGCGAGACGCGGCCCACCAGCGTGTCAAGCTGCATGCGCTCCTGGAACAGCTTCACGGCAATCAGCGTGCTAGAGGCGGCCATCATCACGCCGAGATACAGCGGCGTGTATTTGCCGCCGAAGGCCTCCCAGCCCGTGGCCTGGATGGCAAACGTGCAAGCAGCGCCAAAGGCCACGCATAACGGGAATTGCAGCAGGCCCGAGAGAATCAGGGTCTTGCCGCTGGATGCGAGCTTGCGCACGTCGATTTCAAGGCCGATCAAAAACAGCAGCAGTATCAAGCCGAGCGAGGCGATGGTGTCAATGTTCGCGCGATCGGTGACCAACTCGCCCACGACGGGGCCCACAAGCACGCCGCCGGCCAGAAACGCCGCAATGGTGGGAATCTTTAGCCGCGTAAAGATGGCCGAGAGCACACCGGCGACGAGCACGCAAACGCCGATGTCACGTATAACGGGAGGCAAACCCGAACTGCCGAGAAAGGCGGGCAGAACGGCGAGAAAGGCTTGCAAGGCTGTGCTCCAAGACACGCGAGGCTTCGCGCGACGCGCCACTGTTTAGTGCGCGGCGTGCGCAAGTCAAGGCGCGCAGAAAATGTGCGCAATTTTCTAGGATTTGCTTGCCTCTGGTTGCGGGCGCGGTCACTTTCCTCCGAGCATGGATCTGGTTGCCTTGTTGCGTGAGCTTGCCATTGTCGCCGCGGCCGGTGTTGTCGCGGCGGTGTTCATGGCGTGGATCCGCCTGCCGGCGGTCGCAGGCTTCCTGTTTGCCGGCGCGCTGGTGGGACCGCACGCACTGGGACTGGTCGATGACCCCAAGACGATCAGCACCCTGGCGGAAGTCGGCGTTGTGCTTCTGCTGTTCACGATCGGGCTTGAGTTCTCACTCACACGCTTTGCGCGCATCTGGAACATGGTGGTCGTCGGCGGCGGGCTACAGGTGGGATTGACCACCCTGGCCGTGCTCGGCGTGTGCCTTGCTCTGGGCTACAACGCTTCGCAGGGCGTGTTCGTCGGCTTTGTGCTGGCGCAGTCAAGCACTTCCATTGTGCTCCAGAACCTCTCGCGGCGCCGCGAAGTCGATGCCCCGCACGGGCGTTTCATTGTCGGCGCGCAGATTTTCCAGGATCTGTGCGTGGTGCCGATGATGCTCGTCATTCCCTTGCTGGCCGGCCTTGGCGGCGAGGGCAGCTTCGCGCTTGATCTGGGTATTGCGCTTGGCAAGGCGGCACTGATGGTCGCCGCTGTTGTGCTGCTTTCGCGGCTCATTGTTCCTCCGATCTTCAGGCGCGTTGATGCCGCGCGGTCGCGCGAGTCCTTTCTCATGGCCGTGCTGGTCACGTGCATCGGCACCGCCTATCTGACTTCGCTTGCCGGTTTGAGTCTTGCGCTGGGCGCGTTCCTGGCGGGCCTGGTGATTGCCGGCTCTCCCTTTGGCCAGCGCGCCATGACTGACGTGCTGCCGCTGCGCGACCTCTTTGCCAGCCTCTTCTTCCTTTCACTGGGCATGTATTTCGACATCCGGGCCTTTGTTGATCACCCAATTGCCGTGGCGCTGGTGTTTGTCGGTATTCTTGGCGGCAAGGGCCTGATTGCGGCATTGGCGGCAATGGCGATGCGCTTTCCGGCGCGTGTTGCGACGATTGGCGGCATTGGCATGGCGCAATTCTCGGAGATGGGCTTTGTGCTGGCCACCTTGCCCCAGGCCTCGGGCATTGTCTCCGCCGATGTGCTCAGGGTGATCTTCGCCGCCGGCATCCTGACCATGTTCGTAACTCCCCTGACCATGGCCTTCGCGCCCAGCTTCACTGCCGGAGCCGCGCTTTTGCGCCCGCTGGAACGCCTGTTGGGCGCGCGCGGCATTGCGCAGCAAACCGAGCGCGATGAGAGCGTGGCCGATCACGTGATCATTGCCGGTTATGGCCTGGCCGGGCGCATGCTGGCCAACGCGCTCAAGTCCTGCGGCCTGCCCTACCTGATTCTCGAACTCAACGCCGAAACGGTGAAAATGGCGCGCGAGTTGCGCGAGCCGGCTTATTACGCCGACATCACCAACGATGAAACGCTCCAGCACGCGCACATCACCAAGGCGCGTGCGCTCGTCATCATGATCAACGACCCCGACGCCGTGCGCCGGGCGATTTCCAACGCCAAACGGCTCTCGCCGGACCTGCCCGTTTACGTTAGGGCGCACTACCTCAGTGAGCAATTGCAGCTCAACGGCGCGGGCGCGCATGACATTGTGGTCGAGGAGCTTGAGGCCGGCATTGAACTCATGGCGCGCGTGCTGCGTGACAGCGGCGTGGCCCGCAACGTGATCACCGATCGCGTCAAGGAGGCCCGCCTTGAAACACAGCCCAGCGCGCGCAAGGAAACGCTGCCGCGCCGCAAACTGAAAAACGTGGCTGAACTTGACGAGCTCAAGATCGAAAGCTGCCTGATCCGCGAGGGCCACTTCGCCGTGGGCAAGAGCACCGCCGGCATCAACCTTCGAAAAGAAACCGGCGCAACCCTCGCGGCCCTGCGTCGAAACGGTGCCCTTGTTGAACAGCCGGACATCCGCGCTCCGTTTGTTCCCGGCGATGTTCTCTATCTCGTCGGCAGCAAGGAAAGCGTCAACGCGGCTATGACCTTCCTGGAAAAGGGCGAGCTTCGCGAGGAAACGGCCGTGATGAAGCGCGTGCCGGAGCGAGAGGACCCGCCGCGCTCAGACATGGTCCACGTACTGCCCGACAAGCCCGAGTAGCTCTAGTGCGGCACGCGCATGAGGCGGCCGTCTTCGCACACGATCAATAACTCTTCCGTGATCTTGGCGTAATGCGCGCTCAATGCGCCGCGCAGGTCGGCCTTGATGCTTTGTTTGAGCGCCATCTCGTTGCCCTGGCGGGCGAACAGATCGACGCGGCTTTCCGCCACCGCCGCCACGTGGCCTGAACGCGTCAGCGCGGCGCAGCGGTATTCACCTTTGGAGCCGCACAGCTTGGTTTCCACGCTCTCGATGCGCGATTCGCTCAGCGTCAGCCGCGACCAGAACACATAGCCGCGCGCGTTGGTGCCGCAGAGTTCGAGTTCATCGTGGCGCGTGCGCCGGTGGGCAAGCGGCGTGTTGCGCACGAGCGATTCAAAGGGCAGCGCAAGATGCCAGCCCAGCACGGCGGAATCATGCTCCTCGCGCGTGATCGAGGGATAGTAGCGAACGCTGTCGTCGCCGAAGTTGAGCGTGAGCAGGGCAAGCGTGGCGTCGAGCCGCCGGAACGTGGGCTCGACGACTGCGGCGGCGAGGTCGGTGTAACCGGGCCCGTGCTTGTTGACGAACTCCACGGACGGTGGAATTCCTCTACGCACGTAGAGTTCGCCGTCGGCCGAACTCACACTCCAAGTATCGCTGCCAACGCGCGCGGTGGCGAACAACAGGTCGTCGCCGACAGGCTTTGATATCGACTCCGACTCAAAGCGCGAACCGGTGCGGATCAGCGCCGCAATCTCAGTGAGGCCGTCGCCGATCTGGACTTCATAGGGTCCGTGGCTCAAAACAAACAAAGCATCTCCATCCTGCGTTGCCGCCAAGCTGATCACGGGCCGCTCGCCGCGCGCCAGTGTGAGCACGGCGCCGTCTGTCGGGCGCAGGGTGACGACTTCACCTGATTTAAACCCCGCGAACACTTCGTCCGTGTGCTGCGCGAAGCACAGCGCCGTGACGCGGCCATTGCCCAATCGTAGGGGCGACACATGTGTCGCCCTAGCCGGCAACTCGCGTAATTTCTCGCCCTCGCGGCGCACCGCCATGCGCGCGTCGTTCACCAGCGCCGGCGCCCACAGGCCCGCGCCGAAAGTTTCCGCTACCGCGTTGCCGCTCACGTAGCCCGCGCGCTGGCGCAATTTGGCCGCGAGCATGACCAGCGCCTTGTCGCGCAGGACCTCGCGCACGTTTGTCAAATTCTTGCGCTCGCTCAGTTCCGCCAGTCGGTTGAAAAATCTCCCCGCCTGCGCATGGTGGCCGTCGGGCCCGTAAAACCGCGCGGCTTCCTCCACATGCGCCACAAGCCGCGCTGGGTCTTCTTCTTCGGCGAAAAGTTCGAGCAGCGCCTGCCCGCACACGGGCGCGTTGGCGCCGGCTTTCTCGCGCCAGCCGCGCTCGAAGAATTCTCGCGCAAGTTCGCGGTGCCGCGCTTTGTCGAGCATGAGGCGGCCCGCCGCATGAAAATCGCCGCGCGCGACCATGAATTCCGCGGCCTGTTTGAATTCGCCCACGGCCGCGTCTTCCTCGCCCGCGCGCATGAGCAACTCGCCTGCCAGCACGTGCTCGTGGCGCTCGCGATAGAGCGTGACGGCCTTGTCGATTTCGCCCGCGCTCTCGAAGGCGCGCGCGGCGGCGAGCGGGTCATTGAGCTTGAGCAAATAAAGCTGCGCGGCATCGTGATACAGCCCGCCCGCCATGAGCGCGCTTGCTGCCTCGCGATAATCGCCCAGAAGTTTGCCATAGATGAAAGCCGCGCGGCGGTGGTCGCCCTTTTTCGCGGCTTCGCTTGCGGCCTTGCGGTACTCCTTCATCAGCGCTGCGGTGACATCTTCCTGTGCGAACCAGACGCCCGCCGGGCCGCGCTCGCTGCTGCCAAGGATGTTGCCCAGCGAATACAGAATGTTGTTGAAGGGCAGGTTGCCGCTGTCGGTGTTCACGCCGCCGCGCGAGCCCTGCTGGTTGAACGGAATCGCGCGCCGCAGCGCATCGTCAATCTGCCCGTTCTGGAACTTGCGCAACAGATCGCGCAGCGCGGCTTCCTGCGAGCCAAAGAACTTCTCGGCCAGTCGCGGCGCGGAGTTCAGGCCCTTGCCGATCATGTCGGCGCCCTTGCGCGTCAGGCCGCCAAGGCCGAAGAGCTTGCCCAGGCCGGCCAGCGCCTTGCCGGCCGCGACGTTGGCCTGGCCCTTGAGCTTGTCGCCGAGGCTGGCGTCGTCAGGGCGCGGTGGCTGTTCGCCAATGCCGGCGCCGCCTTGACTGAGCATGTCATCGGGCAAATCGGGGAAATTGAGCGTGATGCTCTCGATGCGCTCGGCGCGCGGAGGAAGCGCAGGCAGCGGCCGCCAGTCTTGACGTGTCAAGGGCATGGCCAGGAGCGCGCGCAGCGGCACGGGCGAGGCGTGGTCGAATTCCAGCGCTTCGCCGGAGAGCAGGAGCAACCCCGCGCGCTGCGTCAGCGCGCGGCGTTCGTCATCGAGCAATGCCACGCCCAGTGCGGCATCGAGCGGCGCGAACAGATGATCGGCCAGCGCGCGAAGCCGGATCGCCCCCGGCGCTTGCGCGCGCGAATCCGGCGCATCAAGAACGATCAGGAAGCCGCGCGCCAGCGCAAAGGCGCGCGGCCAGGGCTCATGTCCCAGCGCGATGAGGCAATCAACCACTTCACGCGGCGAAGCAAGCGGCAACCAAAGCGCCGAAGTGGGCGCCAAGGTTTCCGTGCGAGTAAGCGTGAAGGGGGCGTTCATGGTGAAGCGGGGTGTTGGGTTTTGGGTTCTGGGTGTTGGGAACTGCAAACGACTTGCTTCGCAAAGCTCCTGCAAAGCGCGCGTAGAACCCTATACCTAGAACCTAAAACCTAAAACCCAGCACCTCCTTTCACTGCTGCCTGCAACGCGCGGCCGATTCTTCCCAGTGCGTCGGGTGTGGTGGAACCGCCGGTCAAAGAAGAAGGGCCGTAGCGCGTGCCATCGGGCAGCCAGGCCGCCACGGTGGCGCGATACACAAACAACGCGGCTACACACGCGCCGTCGGGCGTGAGCACGAACAGTTGCCCGTAAACGTCGCTCACGAAACAAAGCCCACAGGGCGCAAAAGCAAACTTGGCAAAACGCGCGGCATCGAGATTGAGCATCGGCGGCCGGCCATGCTCGGCATGAACCACGATGCCGTGGCCATCGGCCGAAGCCGCGCCGGACTTGCGCCCGGCATGTGTGAAAGCCACGCGGCCGATTTTGTGAGTAGCCTCCAGCTTGCCGTGATCCCAGCGAAGAGTATGCGTGAACTTGCCGCCATAAACAGAAAGCGCGTAATCACCCACCTCGAAGAAGAGTTCGTTGTGGCACTTGGCGAGCTTGGGGAGCGGCAGGGCACGCCCGGCGGCCCCCAGTTCAACGACCTTCAGACCTTCGCCTACATTTAAGGCCGCCTTGCAAGAGTCGTGCAACAAGAAGTTGCCGCGGTCGGCCGGTACATCGAGTTCATGTAGATGAACGGCTTCGCTACCCCGAAGAATATGCAGCTTCGTCACACTCTTGCTGAGCACTTTCAACGCCCACAACCCATTCACAGTCTGTGCTTCGAGAATCGATGCGCCTTGGAGGAACGGACTACCATCCAACAACGGCTTCTGCTGTCCCTGCTGAGTGCAGTCCAAGCTGACCTGACCGCGACTGCGTGAGTACATGATGTCGTAAGGTGCAACAGGAGGTTCTGCCTCACCTTGAACGTTCGACTGATTGATGCCACGCGGATTAAACACTGCAGAATTCGAGTCGGTCTCGACAACTCCGACACGTGGCGGCTGGTGTGATCGCGAAATCGCGTCATGGCGCGCGCGCTCAAGTGGGCTGTCATCGAACGATTCATGAAGTAATCGGCCAGTGCTCAGATCTAGTGCGACGCTTGGCCCCTTCTCCGAGACCGCCGTAACAGCGTGGACCGATTTGTCGTATGCGTAGATTCTTGGATCGGTGAGGCTTGCCTTCTCCAGGAAGATGTGGGTCGTGCACTTGTGCTTATGAAGGTCGAACTCCAACGCGACGAGTTTCTCGCCGATTGTTCCAAACGCACAAACCCCACCCGCGACGCCGACCAGCGATTCAATCCGCTCCAGCGGCGTGTGGCGCCAGCAGCCGCGTGGGAGGATTTCCACTTGCGTGCCGTCGAGTTTGTAGGCGTGGATTAGACCGCCGCGTGAGGCTGTGAAGAGCCATTCGCCGTCGGCGTCGAACGCGAGCGAGAACCCGTATTCGTTTTGCTCGGGGCCGTGGGGTGCGGCGAACCGGAATGGGAAGCCCAGCGGCTCGATGCTGCCTGTCCACGGAACGTAGTCGCCTTCGAGGGGCGTTTGCAAGTGGGCGCGCGAAGCCGCGCCTTTGGCGAGATCGACTTTGAAGGCGCTCAGTTTGACGGGCGCGCCGTGGCGCAGCTCGCTGAGTTCGACGTTGCCCTCGCCATCGACGGTGACGGCGAACACGCGCGTGTCCGGCCCTGCTCGGCGCGAGGCCAGCTCGACGTCGCCCTTGAGCGAGCGCGGGTGCGTGAGGATGACAATGTCGCGCGCCCTTTCTGCGTCATTCAGAGCCGTCCGTGTCAACGGACGGCTTCTGCTTTCGTCCTGCGCAGATAATGCGGTTTCCACACCTTCGGCCGCGGAAGCCGGCCCGTGACCGGGCCGGCTCTGAGAGCCGCTTTCCAGCAGCCGCTCCAGCGCATCCGCCGGATTCTCCGACAGGTCGCTGGCTTCCACCAGCTCCGCGACCGTTTCAACGCCCACCGCTACCGGGTTCACCAGAACGCCGTTGTTGCTCGTTCCCGCCAGCGCAAATTCAATGCCCTTGCGCGCGGCTTTCTCGCCAAACGCCAGCGCCGCCGCTGAAAGAAGCAAACGCACGTCGCCCCAGGTGCGCACGCCCTGGTCGATCAGTACGACCATGTCCTCCCGGAGCTGATTTCGCGGCTGCTCGCGCCTGTAATAGAGCAACTCGTTTTCGGCGAAGCGCCTGAGAAACTCGAGCTCGTCAATCGCGAATTCGCTCGGCAGAATCTGGTCCGGGTGGCCGCGCGTGGCGATGCCGGAGTAGCCGCCCACGGGCAGCGCGTCGGCCTGCATTTTGCGCGGCGGCAGCGTCAGCGCGCTGATCATCTGTTCGAGGAAGGGCTCTGCGCCGCTGAGCCGCCCGCGCTTCAAAAGCGTCTCAAGGATGCCCGCGAGCGAGCGCGGCTCTTCGATTCTCGTTTCACGCACAATCGCCTGCGCGGCTTCGCGAATGGGCCCGCGCCCGTGGCGAAACCAGTGTTTGAGTTCGTCAAACGAATACTTCTGCAACGATTCCGCCAGCACGCGCTCGAACTCATCGGCGGCAACAGTCGGCAAAAGTTCCAGGCCGCGAATGCTGGGCGCTTGCGGCACCGTGTGCACGCCGCGAAGGCGGTGGCAGACATCGGGCGCATCCACGCCGCCGGGAAGGCGCGGCATGCCGCCCGTGGCGTGGGCAAAGAGCACGCCCGCGTTGCGGGCCTGGCCGCGCGCTTCTTTGAAGGCGGCGCAGGCAATGCGCAATTCATCGTGGGCGCCTACGGGCCCCCAGCGCAAAATCCGAAACGCATGCAGCACGTGCGCAAAGTGGATGTGCTCAGCCTGCGCGCTAAATCCCTCAAGAAAGAGCGCCACTTCGCCCGCCAGCGCCAGCGTGGCGCCATCGCCGCCCAGCACGGCATCGCCATCAGGCGACCAGTGCACGCCGCCGATCTCATCGGCGTAAGGCGAGTAGATGCGGAGATAGTCGAGGGCGTTCATTCGGACGCGAGTTGATAGGCGGGTGTATTTTTCCGATGGGTATCAGGAAAGGCAACGGCGGTGGCGTCTTGTAGTTCCTGACATCTGGAACCTGATACCCGATACCTGGTCTTAGGACGGACGGGGCTCCAGTTCCTGTTCCGCCACTCTCAACCCTGCTCGGGTGAACAAAGCAAACGCGCTTGCCGGCACAACTTCCCCGCCGATTTCGCCCACGATCACGATCTCGCCTTCGCGAAGTCCTAACGCTTCGCAGATGGCGCTTTCCGGTGCTGGCGGCGTGAGTTCGAGGCCGAGCGGGCAGAGCACGCGCTCGCCCCAGTAACGCTGCGCGCCGTCAAGCCACGGCGGGTTGGCCCCCAGCAACAACACGCGCTCGCCTTGGAGGGCCGCGCGGAACGATTCAATCACGCGCGAACTGGCCATGTCGGCCCAGGCGCAAAGCGCGCGCAGGTCATAGAGCGCCGCAGTGCACTCGCGCGGCTTCTCGGAGCGCGCAAGTGTCAGCGCCAGGGGCGCGACGCGGAGTTGCGGCGCGATCTCGGCCTCGACGCGGCTTGGCGTCAGCGCGCGCGCCAGCGGCATAAAGGAGCCGCGCGTGTCGAGATCGAAGGCGGGAAGGCTTGAGCCCGCGCGATGCCAGCCATTTTCGCGCCGCTCATAGAGTTCAACGCCCGGCGCGCAGAGCAGGCGTTCGAGCACCGCGCGCTGGCCGCGCGGAAACGCCACCCGCGCCCTTGACGCGTCAAGAGCGACGGTCACGCCCGCCACATCGCGCAAAGGCGCCAGCAGCGCCAGCGCGTGCGCGGGAATGATGGCGAAGGATGCGTCTTCGAGTGTGGGCATGGCTCACGTCAACTGTTCCAAGAGCTTCCGCGCGCGCCCAACCAGGTGCTCGCGCGCTTTTGAATCGCGCACCCAGGCGGCTCGATCGGCCAGTTGCGTGACGCGCTCGCGCAGGCGCGCAGCCGCGCCGAGATTGAGCTTCTGCGCAGTCTCGGCCTGCGCGGCGTCGAGCTGCCTCGCCAGGTCTTCGCCGTCAACGCGTTCGGCCGCGCGCGCGAGCGAGTGCGCCTGCTCGCTCTGGTGCTGCTCGAGGACGCCGTTGACTAAATTGGCGAGCGGCGCGATCTGCTCTTCGCGGTCCCAGAGGTAGCGCATGACCCAGAGGTCGGCGGGAATGGCCGCTTTGCGCCCGCACAAAAGCGCGCTGGCGGCGAGGAGTTTCTGCGCCTTGACCGCGCGGCGATCGCTGAACGCGATGCCGATATCACGCAGCTTGAACACGGTGTCGGAATAGATTTCGGCGACGGGTTTAAGATCAACTTCGTAAAGCTGCGCCGCGAGCTTGCGCAGGTCTTCGGAGGTGACGCCGCTGCCCAGTTCGCGCGGCTTCTCCAGCGCCCAGCCCGCGAGCAGGAGTTGCGGCATAGCCTCGCGTTTCAAATTTTCGACGTGGCAGCGCAGCAGGAAGCGATCGAAGAGCGCGCGCAGGGCGTCGTCGTCGGGCAACTGGTTGCTGGCGGAAAAGAGCGAGAGCAAGGGCAAGCGATGCGTTTCCGCGCCGCGGCGATAGACGCGCTCGTTGAGCACGGTGAGCATGTTGTTGAGGATCGCGCTGTTCGCGTTAAAGATTTCATCGAGGAACGCGAACTCGGCTTCGGGCAGCATGCCCGTCGTGATCGTGGAAACGGTGCCCTCGCGCAGCTTGCCGATGTCGATGGGCCCGAAAATTTCGTTGGGCTCGCTAAAGCGCGTGAGCATGTATTCGAAATAGCGGCCTTTGACGGCGCCGGCGAACTGGCGGATCAGGGCGGATTTCGCTGTGCCCGGCGGGCCAAGCAGGAACAGGTGCTCGCCGGAAACCAGCGCGAGCGCGATAAGATCGACAACCTCGTCGCGGCCCACGAAGCGGGCCTTGAGAGGTTCGATGACCTCTCGCTGCAATCTTTGGACGATTTCGCTCACGGGGCTCCTGCTGGCACGAGGCTCATTTGCCTCGCGCGGGGATTCTACATAATGGCGACTGATGTTTGGCTATGCGGCCGGAGCCGGCGGCTCCGGAAACGCCAGGGGCCGGCGGCCCCAGCCACGTTCTTCTTTCACGCGCGCAAGCAGCTCCAGCGCGGCCCCGTGGGGTGCCCAGTTGGGTTTGTCGTGCTCGGCGAGGCGTTCCGCATACAGCAGCGCGAGACCCTCGTGGCCGAAGTCGGGCGGCGTTACGGGCGGCTCGGAGATTTCGGCCAGCACGCCGCTCAGCGGCCAGCGGCGCAGGTTGGATTCGAGTTTCTGCGCCAGCACGTCGCCGGGCGCAATCGCCCTTGCGCGCTTGAGCAGTTGCGGCGCAAAGCGCAGCAGCAGATCGGCGCTCAGGTGCTGCGAGGCGTTTTCGGGCGAGACGCGCATCTCGACCAGCCGCGCTACTTCGCTGTCGGGTTCGTCGCGACTGACAAGAAACCACGCGGCCTGGCGCAGCATTTCAGCGGCGGCCAGCGCCGAGGGCGCGTCAAAGCGCAGCCGAGATCCGGGGATGGTCAGGGCGTAGCGCGCGAACTCTTCTTCGAGGAAGCGCAGGTCGTGGGCGCGCTCGGCGGCGTTGGGCGCGGGGCGGCGGTCAAATACGATTTCGCCGGTCTTGAACAATCGCGCGAGGAATTCGTAGAGCGTAGCCACGCGCCGATTGTCGATTGTCGATTGCCAATTGTCGATTGGGTGCGTTGCGGTACAGCGCAAATGTCCAATGGCGCCATTAGCCAAGCGCCTTGCGGCTTCTTGCCTTCAGTAGTGTGAGCGTTGCGATTATTGCGAGCAGCCAGGCCGCGCTTTGAGTCGCGTCGCTGGTGCAGCCGCCGCCTCCGCTGTTGCCGCCCCCGCCGCCCCCGCCGGGGCCGGGGCCGCCGGCCACGTAGCTGGCGCTGGCGAACACGCCCTGGCTCAAGTTCTCGTAGCTGCCGCTGGCGCTGGTCTTGGTGGCCGCGGCGCGCAGCATGTAATAGTTGGTGCCGGTCAGCGGCGTGCTATCGGTGTAACTGGTGCCCGTAACGGCGCTGGGCGTCAGCAGCGTGTAGGGCCCGTTCTGGGCGCTTGCGCGATAAACGTAGTAGCCGTTCACGACGTCCGGTGAAGCAGTCCATGTCAGGGGAATCGTTGCGCCATTGGCTCCGGAAAAGGCACTGGCGGGCGTAAGCGTGTGCATGCGCAACGTGGGGTCGCCCATCAAGCCCATGTGGCAGCCGCGCGCGCCGGTGGCGTTCAGGGGCGCGCTGTCATTCATCGACCAGCGCGCGCTGTGGCCGATGGTCTCGCCCAGTGCCATGTGCCAGAAACTCCAGGCGGGGCGGCCGGCCCAGGCGCAGGTCAGCGTCCAGCCTGAGCAAAGCGAGGCGCGCATGAAATTGTTCTGTGCGCCCCAGTCGCCGTGGTAGCTGCCAAAGAGCATCGTGAAAATGTTGCGGTTCGTGCTGGTGGTGAAGCTGGTCGTGCTGCCCACTCCGCCGGCACTGGTATACGTTCCGCCGCCGCAGCCGTAACTCCAGAGATAGCCGGGGCCGCTTGCGGTGTTCAGCGTCGTGAAGTAGTCGGCGGCCGTGCTGTTAGCCGCGCCGAACATGGGCGCGAAGTTGCGCCAGCCGCTGGCGGCAAAGGCTTCGGTGTAAGTCGTGTAGGAGAAATTGTCGTCGATGACGGCCTGCTCGGCGCAGGAAATGACGCGGTGGCGGAAATCGTGGTTCTTGTCGAGGTAGGCCTTGAGCAGATCCTGCTCGGGCGCTGTGAACGCGGGCATGTTGCTCAAATCGACGCGGCCCACAGCCAATTCGAGGGCACTGGGGAAGATGCTCTGGTCGTACTTGCCATCGCCGGGGATGTTGTCGTTTTCGGCGCGCGTGGGCGTGGTGTTGTTGACCGTGCTGTCAGTCCAGGTGCCGTCGATGTCGCCATAGAAGCCGTCGCAGGGCCAGGCACCCTGGTGGTCGGTGTGGCCGTCCCAGGCCTGGTTGCCCGAGTAAGGCACGGGCACGGCGCCGAACAGCAGCACGGCTTTGACATTGGCGGGGTCGGCGTTGTAGTCGGAAACGATCAGCGCTTTCACGCTG
This sequence comes from Planctomycetota bacterium, assembly GCA_020845475.1. Lineage (GTDB taxonomy): Bacteria > Planctomycetota > UBA8742 > UBA2392 > UBA2392 > UBA2392. The sequence continues at coordinate 15,982 of JADLFN010000043.1, read as the reverse complement.
GGCACGGTATCGGTGGGTGCAACGTCATGGCGCAGGACCTGCCAACCGTCACCCAGCAGGTCCTGCTCCAGACGCGCCAACTCCGTCGCGAGATACGCAGTCACGGTGTTGGCCACAATCAGGATTACTTTGCCGCGAGAGTGCACCGCGGGCACGTTGATGCCGGCCTGCGCGTAGCCGCGGCCGACGGGCGAACCGGATTTATCGAAGCGATATTCGTAGGCGGTGCCGACGCTGACGCTGCTGTCGGTCCAGGTGGCGACGGCGCCCAGTGTGGCCACGGAAGCGCCCCAGCTCGTGGCGCCTGCAGCGCGGCGATAAATGGTGTAGCCGGTGGCGGTGGCATCGGCGGGCCAGGAGAAAGTGATTTGCGGCGGCGCGGCCTGAACCGTGGCGCTGACTTCAACGCAGGTGTTGCGCGTGGTCTGCGCGCCAAGCGCCGCTGCAAAGACAAAGACGAACGCAACAAAGTTGCGGCCCATGACATCTCCCGATTGGCGAATGAGTGAAGTGTAAGCGCGGCCAAGGGCACGGTCAAAGAAACCCGCGCGCGTGAAGAAAGCGTTACGCACGGGTTATGACCAAACGGTTGCCGAGTTCGGGTTTCGATGAACGGCGCCGCCCGACAAGAGCTTTCCGAATCCTGCGCCGCAAGCTGCGGCTCAGTAAGGCGTTGCAACTTTCCTGATTTTCTGACGCAAAACCTGTGTCCGAAAAGAGCAGGCATTGAGGGGGCGCATTTCGCGGCCTCACAAGTGGATGCCTGTCATGGACCTTTCTGCCATTCCTTACCTGCTGATTTCTCGCAATCTGGAACTTTCGTTTGGCGACGAGCGCGTGTTCGTGTGCCTGTGCCTGATTGACCACCTGTGCGTGGGCGTGGGCACAAGCCGCGACGACGCGCTCTCTGCGATGATCGCCGAGCTCGAGAAGAAGTACGGCGAACGCTGGGAGCCAGAGGAGCCGAGCGACGACGACTCCGAGAACTGGGACATCGACGAAGTCTCCCTCAACTAGGAGGCTGCCATGTCCCACCTTTCATTTGCCAGTCGTCAATTCGGCATGGGGCCGGCGGCTGCGCCGCCTGCCCCGGCGCCGCTGCCCCTGCCCGCACCGGGCTCCATCACGGCGGTTGTCGGGGCTTCCGGTGCGGGCAAGACACGTGCACTCGCTCGCCTGGCCCAATCCGCCGGTGCGCGCCTGTGCAAACCCTTGACGCGTCAACAGTTGGCGCGCCCTGTGCTCTCGCTGTTTCCGGTCAGCATGGCCGGAGGCGTTGTGCTGCGCGCGCTGGCGCAATGCGGCCTGGCAGACGCCACAATCTGGAGGCGTCGTGCGCACACGTTGTCCGCCGGTGAGCAGCGGCGGCTGGAACTGGCGTTGGCGACGGCGTGCTCTGCGAAGCCTTCGCGATGTCAAGTTCCCGTCATCGTCGATGAGTTCGATGCCCACCTCGATGGCGAGACGGCGCTTTGCCTCGCGGCCTCCCTGGCGCGGCTGGCCGCTGCGCAGCGGCTGCAACTTGTAATCAGCACGCATCGCCCGGAGTGCCTGGGCGCGCTGAACGCCAAGCGCGTATTCGAGATTGACGGAGAAAATGCCCGTGAGCTGCCCGCGCCCAGGCCGCGCGACCTGCTGGCGGAAATCAGCATCGAGCGCGGCTCCCTGGCCGATTACGCCCGCTTTGCGCGCTGGCATTACCTCGGCTCGCGACGGCCGGGCCCGGTCAGCGACGTGTTTGTGGCGCGCTTCCAGGGTCGCGCAATCGCCGTGGCGACTTTTGGCCCAACGCACCTGTTTCTCTCGCCGCGCAATGCGGCCTTGCCGAAGTTCTCATCGGTTGTGGTCAGCAGAAACGGGGCGAAGGCGCTCAATGCCCACGTACGGCTGCTGCAGCGCGTGGTCGTGGAACCACGCTTTCGCGCGCTGGGAGTTGCTTCGCAGCTGCTCAAGGCGGCGCTGCCGCAACTGGGCGTGCGTTACGTTGAATGTCTGGCGGAGATGGGGCAATTCTGCGGCTTTCTTGAACGCGCGGGATTTGAACGCAAGGACCGATGCAAGCTCTCGCGTGAGGCGGCCCGGCTGAGCCAGACACTCATGCGGCTGGGACTGCGCCCTCAAAGCCTGCTCAATCCGCGCAATCGCCGGCGCGTGCTGGCACGCCTGACGTGCGAAGACCGCGAGAAAATTGAACGGCAATTGATCGGCCTGTGCCGCTCGCGCATTGAAACCGGCGCGGGGCGACTGCGCGGACGCCGTGTTGCGCCGGAAGCACTGCTCCAGCGCGCCCTGCTACGCCTTCATTGCCAACCCGAGTACTTCCTTTGGAGCTCCCATGAATCTCTATGACTTTTACTCGTCGCTGGGTTACGAGCCCAGCGCGGCGCAAGTGGTGTTTCATGATTCCGATGCGCGCTTCAAGGTGCTGATCGCCGGCGCGCGTTTTGGCAAGAGCCTTGCCGCGAGCAAAGATGTCCTGCGCGACCTGGTTTGCGGCCAAACGCGCGGCTGGATGGTGGGCCCCACCTTCACCCTGGCCAGGCCCGAGTACGAGTACGTTGTCAACGACGCGCGATCGCGCCTTCGCCTTGCGGTCAGTGAAGAATTGAACAGCCGGCGCAGCGAGCACGCGTTCGTGCGCTTTGCCAACGGCTCGGAAGTGCATTGCGTTTCGGCAAGCAGGCCCGAAACCCTGCTGGGCCAGGAAGTGGACTGGATGATCCTGTGCGAAGCCGCGCACCTTCCGCGTGAAAGCTACGAGCGTTTTCTGCGTGCCCGCCTGACATCGCGCGAGGGCCGCCTGATCGTTCCCACCACCCCGCGCGGCCACAACTGGATCAAGGGGCTCTACGATCGCGGCATCGAGCCGGGCCGAGCGTGGCAGAGTTTTCGCTTCGCGACCTGGGACAACCCGCGCGTTGCCGCAGCAGAGATTGAAGCCGCGCGCTCGGAGCTTCCGGCGGAGGTGTTCGACGAGCAGTTCGGCGGCGCATTTGTGGCGCGTGCAGGGCGGGTGTACCCCGAGTTTGAGCGCGCGGTGCATGTTCGGCCGGTTTCGCAATCTGCGGGCACGTTGTTCTGGCGCGGCGTGGACTTCGGGTTTACCAACCCATTTGTCTGTCTCTGGGCCGTGCTCGACCGCGACGACTGCCTGCATATCGTTGACGAGTACTATTGTGCGGGCGCGACGCTTTCGCAGCACGCGGCCGAGATTAAACGCCGCGATGAAACGCTGCTGGCGCAGGGTCTGTTATGCGCGGGAGGCGTGGCGGATCCTTCTGGGCGCGTTGAGCGCGAAGAGCTGGCGAACCTGGGCGTGGCGCTGTGGCCGGCGGAGAACGCGCTGCTGGCAGGCATCGACGCCGTGCGCCAGAGATTGAGGCCGCGCGCCGATCGCACACGGGGCCTGGCGATAGATCCCAGCTGCGCCAACCTGGTGCGCGAGTTCGAGGGCTATTGCTACGAAAGGCCCGTGGGCCAGTGCGAGCCACTGCCCGGCAAACGCGACGACCATTGCATGGATGCGTTGCGCTACCTGTGCATGTCGTTGGGCCGCCGCGTGGACTGGCGGGGCGTGCGCCTGTTTTGCTAGTGTAGGGCCATGGAAATCAAGCCGGTAACCGTGCTGCTGCTGGTGGCGCTGATCATCGCTTTGATCATTCCGGTGTTTCTGCTGAATGTGGAAGAACCGGATCATCAGGGCGGTTGCGCGCCGCTCGATCCGCCGGCCAATGGCCCGCATCCCCATCGCCATTCGCCGGAGATGGAACGAGAGCTTGAGCGCATGCGGCGCGAAGGCCGCGACCGAAATCCGCCGCCGATTCCGGAAAATCGCCCGGCGGAAAACGCGCCAGCCAACTCGCCGGTGAGTTGACGCAGGCGGAGCGCCGCCTCACACGCGCACTTGAGACTGTGCGCCCCGCAAGGCAGCATGGCTTGCACAGGTCATTGTGAGCTTGCATGTCCAAGCCCGATCCCAAGCAGTTGCAGGAGCAGGTCGAATCCCTGCAAAAGGAAAACGAACAGTTGCGGCGCAAGCTGCAGTTGCTCGCGGGCGGGCCTGCTTCCGGTTCCATGACGCTTGGCTCGCTGACCATGGTCGGCGCCACCAAGGCGCCCCAGGCCACGATTGCCGGCCTGAGCGTGGCCTATCTGATCGTGGACAAGAATTTCCGCGTGATCAAGATGAACACGCGCATGACCGATTTCATCGGTGTGGGCAAGCAGCTGGTGGACTCCAAGCCGCAGCTTGCGGAGATTGACACCCTGGAGTGGGCACCGGGCGTTTTCCAGACGCTGCTGCAGGATGCCCTGAGCAGCGCCGGTGAAGAGACCTTTGAGGCCGAAAAACCCACCGGGCTCAACGGCAAGAGCGAGTATTTTCAGTTCAAAGCAGTCTGGGTCGGGCAGCAGGGCACTGTCACGGTTGAAGACGTCACCCGCCTCAAGGTCACGCGCCAGTTCTTTGAGCGCCTGGTCAGCCCGCGCATTGTGGAGCAACTGCTGGATACCGGTGAGGATCCGTTCTCCACGGACAAGCGCAAGATGACCGTGCTGTTCGGAGACCTGCGCAACTTCACCAATTTCTGCGAGGCCGTGGACGGCAAGACCGTGCAGCAGGTGTTCAACGAGTTCTTTGAAGTATGCATGCGCTGCATCGACTGCAACGACGCCACGCTGGACAAGTTCGTGGGCGACCAGGTGATGTGCCTGTTCGGCGCACCGATTCCTGAAAGCGGCCACGCCTATCACGCCGTGAAACTCGCCACCGATCTGCAACAGGCCATGGCTGCCACCCGCGCGCGCTGGATCGAAAAAGGCTACGTACCCGAGGCGCTGCTGGCCAAACACCCTGAAGTGCTGGGCCTGGGCATTGGCATCAACACCGGCGACATGCTGATTGGCCTCTTCGGCAGTGAACGCGCCAACCAATACACCGTGCTCGGTCACCACGTAAACCTTGCCGCGCGGCTATGCAATTTCGCGGCGGGCAGCGAAGTGCTGGCCACTCTTGGAACGGTGCAGGAGATATCTCGTTTCGCCAAACAGTATCCCAACGAGATCACAATCCCGATCAAGTTCCGCACCAAGGCGCAAATCGAAGTTAAAGGCATCGCCGAGCCGGTCACGGTAGCGACGCTGGCGCTGTAAAGTCCTACATCTCGCGCATGAGTGCGCGGATCGCCGCCATGAACTGGTGCAGGTCCGCCGTCATCACCTGGTAGGCCGAAGTCAAATCCGTGGATTCGTAGCCGTGCACGAGCTGGTGGCGAAAGGCCACCCAGCGCTCCCAACCCAGTTCAGCGTGCTTGCGACGAAAACCATAGCTGATGTTGTTCACGGCCTCGCCGATTACTTGCAGGCGGTACAGGCAGGCCTCACGCAGGTCGGCGCTTGACATGAACTGTTCGAGGCTTTTTCCGCGCAGCGACTTTTCGATCCGCTCGCCCCAGTGAAGCACGTGCTCGAGCAGCACTTTGTTGCTGTGTCTTGGACGGTCTTTCTTCATAGACGGTTTCCACGTCGGGCAAGATCGCGCTCTTGAATGGCTCAGCTAGAAACAAGCGCGGCACGAAATCAATCTTGCGCCCGACCAGCTTTTCGAGGTCCCAGATCAGGTCCATGATCGCAATGCCCGGCGTCATGCCGGGCTTGAATTCATAGAGCACGTCCACGTCGCTTTCATCGTTGAAATCGTCGTGGACGACCGAGCCAAACAGGCCGAGATATCGAATGCTGTGTTGCTTGCAGAAGTCGGCAAGCTGCTTGGGAGTAACGGAAAGATTGCGCTGATAGCGGAACCTGCGGGCCATGGGCGCAGTATAGCTAACGCACGCGCCGGCGGCGGTTGCGCATGTAGTCCACGAGAATGTTGCCGCCCAGGGAATCGAGCGCCGAATAATAAGCGCGGCCTTTGTTCGTCTGCGTCAGCCGGTCGATGAAATCGACGAGGATCTGGTCCTGCGCGATCATGAACGTGGAAATCGTGATGTTGCGCCTGCGGCACAGATCGGCCTCTTTGAGCGTTTCGGCCACGATGTGCGGGTCAAGGCCAAACGAGTTCTTGTAGTGCCGGCCGTTTTCGAGAATGCAGCTTGGCTTGCCGTCGGTAATCATGAAGATTTGTTTGTTCGTGTGTTTCTTTCGCGCCAAGAGCCGCTGGGCCAGTTGCAGTCCGGCTTTGGTGTTGGTGTGGAACGGGCCGACTTGCAGGTAAGGCAGACGCGAAAGCGAGATCTTCTCGGCGTCGTCGCCAAAGGTGATCACCTCGAGCGCATCCTTCGGGTACTTGGTCTGGATAAGTTCCGCCAGTGCAATCGCTACGCGCTTGGCGGGCGTGATGCGGTCTTCGCCATAGAGAATCATCGAGTGGCTGATGTCGATCATCAGCACCGTGGCGCAGCTTGCGAACTGCTCAGTCTCATAGACCGCGAGGTCGTCTTCGGTTAGCGCGATGTCGTCGATGCCGCGCTTGAGAGCGTTGGTGATCGAAATCTTGTAGTCGATGTCGCTCGAAAGGTCGCCGAAGTTGAAGGGCCGCGTTTCGGGCTGGCGTTCGAGGCTGGTGCCGGACTTGCTGGTGCGATGCTCGCCTGAGCCCAGTCCCTCGAGGTTGCGGAACACCTGGTCGAGCGAATCTTTGCGAATCGCCCGTTCTGCCTTTTTCGTCGGAACGAGAATGCCCAACTCGTTGGGCTCTATAAAACCTTCGTTCTGGAGCGAGGCCACGAAATCCTGGAACCACTCCTCGTCGCCGATGCCGTACTTTTGCGCGAGCTGTTTGAGCCACTCCAGCGCCTGCTGCACGTCACCGGAGGACATGAGCAGAAGATGGTTCCAGAGCTTCATCAGCTCTTTTTTGTTGAGGCGTCGGCGGGCCTCGTTTTCATCAAACTGGAGATAGGCGATACGCACGATCTAAGGCTAACAACAACGGCTCCACCGCCAAGGACGCCCAGTTTGCCCAAAACTGCTTTTCACCACAGAGAACACAGAGCGCACAGAGATAACCCGCAAACTTCATAGCACCGACAAATGCAACGGCGAAACAACCACAGATGGACACCGATGAACACAGAAGGGGTTTTTGGATCTGTGTCTATCTGTGGTGCCAAAGCCGTTGTTTTTGCCGTGTCGTTGCATAATGGCATTTCTCTGTGTGCTCTGTGCCCTCTGTGGTGAAAAGCCTTGGCATTCTTGGCGGTTACTGTCCTTCCTGCTCGGCGGGTGCTTCTTCAGTTTCTTTCGCCAACTGCGCGGCTACTTGCGCCGGGCGCGGCAAAAGGAAACTGATGGGCAGGGCGACAAGTGCCCAGGACAATTGGATCAAACGGCCGAGCGCTGAGAGCACAAAAGCAGCATCGGAGGGCACGCCGCGCTGGCCGAAGAAGTAAACGCTGGCCGCTTCGCCCACGCCCCAGCCGCCAAACGAAATTGGCAGCGCCGCCACCATGCCGGAAACAGGCACGAGCACGCAGTAGTCCGTCCAGCTCACGCCCGCGATATTCAGGCCGTCGCCAATGGCGATGTGCATGGCGATCCAGGCGAACTGGGGCAGCAGCGAAATCAGCAGCGCCACGGCAATGCCGCCCAAGCGTCCGCGGAAAATCTGTACGGCGTCGTCAAAGGCCTTGAGCGCGCCCTGCATGGGCAGGCGCGACACGGCTCCTTCAGGGAACATCTTGCGAACACGGCGCGATAGCATGAGCAAAACGGCCAGCGAGCCCGCCCCCAGAAATCCGATGATCACGGCGGCGGCAGCACGCATGGACTCTTCGCCGATGCTCGGCAAAAGCATGATCAGGGCAAACGTACCCAGCGTGAACAGGCCGCAGATACGGTCAATGAGCACCGCCGCAAAGGCATGGGCTTTGTGGTGGGTGTGCGATGACAGATAGAGCGCCTTAATGGCATCGCCGCCCACGGTGCCGCCGGGAATGGCGCTGTTGTAGAGCTGGCCGACGAGCGTATAGACCAGCGAGCGGATGAAGCTCACGCGATAGCCGAGCAGGCTGACCAGATATTGCAGGCGCAACGCCGAGGCCATGAAACCCACGCCGCCAAGCAGCAGGGCCGTGGAAAGCGGCCCGGTTTCAATGTGCGCCACCTTGAGTTTGACGTCGTTGATATCAACCTTGCCCGAGACAAACAGGTAGGCCAGCGTCGCCACGCCGAACAAAAGCGGCAACAGGCGTTTGATAACGCCAAGCGCGCGATCACGGCCGGATATCGTTTTTGGTTCCACGCGACGTTACTTGAACAACAGGCTCACGCTTTCGCTGAAGTGAATGCGGCGAATCGCTTCCGCCAGCAATCCCGCGACGCTGAGCACTTTCAATTGGGGGAATTCCTTGCCCACCGTGGGAATCGTGTCGCATACCATGCATTCCTCAATCGGCGCGCCGCTGAGGCGATCCACGGCCGGGCCGCACATCACGGGGTGCGTGCAGGCCACGAAGATCTTGCCCGCGCCGAACTTCTTGCAGGCCTTGGCCGCGTCCACGATGCTGCCGCCCGTGGCAATCATGTCATCAATGATCACGCAGGCCTGGCCCTCGACGTTGCCGATCATGTCGAGGAATTCCGTTTCTTCCCCGCTGACTCTGCGCTTATCCACAATCGCCAGACCCGCGTGCAGGCGCTTGGCGTAGCCGCGCGCAACTTTGGAACGACCGACATCGGGCGCGACAATCGTGAAGGGCACGCCATCGAGGCGCGATTTGAGATCACGGAAATAATCAAAAAGCACGGGCGCGGCATACAGGTGATCAACGGGGATATCAAAGAAGCCCTGAATCTGCGCGGAGTGCAAATCCATGGTCAGCACGCGGTCGTAGCCCGAAGCGCCGATGCAGTTGGCGATGAGCTTGGCCGAAATGGGAACGCGGCCTTCATCTTTGCGGTCTTTGCGCGCGTAGCCGTAGTACGGAATCACGGCCGTGATGCGCTCGGCACTCGCGCGGCGCGCGGCATCTCCGAAAAGCAAAAGCTCCATCAGGTTGTCGTTGACGGGCGGGCAGGTGCTCTGGATGAAGAAGCAATCGACGCCGCGCACGTCGTCGAAGATCTTGACGTCGATTTCGCCGTCGGGAAATTTCTCGATGCGCACGTTGCCCAGCGGCAACTCAAGCGAAGCGCAAATGGCCTTGGCCAGCGCAGGGTTGGAGTTGCCGGCAAAAACTTTCAGACCTTTGCTGCGAGCCATGATTGTGCACCCGTGGGAACGCGCAAATTGCCTAGTATTGGGCGCAATGCCAAAGGGATTTTGAAAGTGTCTTGGCCGGGCGAGTGATTCTCGTTCTCGCCAAGTGCGCAAAGGGTCGCCAAGAACGCCAAGTTTCTTGTCTCTACTTTGCGTCCTTCGCGACGCTTGGCGTTTTTTGCGAGAAACTGACCCCTACGCCTTCTTCTTCAGCACGCGCGCCGGCGCGCCAACGACAATCGTGTCGTCGGGCACGTCTTTGCCGTGGGGCACTACGGTGTTGGCGCCTGTCTGGCCGCGCTTGCCTACTTTGACGGGCGCGACCAGTACCGTGCCGCAGCCGATGAAGGCTTCGTCGCCGATTTCGGTCTTGTGCTTCTTCTTGCCGTCGTAGTTGGCCACGATCGTGCCTGCGCCGATGTTCACGTCTTTGCCCAGCGTCACGTCGCCCAGATAGGCGAGATGGCCGGCTTTGCTTTCGTCGCCGATTTTAGCGTTCTTGGTTTCGACGAAAGCGCCCACTTTGCAGTCGTTGCCGACCACCGTGCCGCTGCGCAGATGCGCGTAGGGGCCGATTTCGCAGCGCTCTCCGATCTGCACGCCCGCGTGAATCGCCGTGTACGGGTACACTGTCGTATCGCGGCCGATTTTCACGCCCGCCTCGATGTAGGCGTTCTCCGGGTCGAGAATGGTGACGCCGCCTTGCATGAGTTGTTCAACGACGCGCGAGCGAGCGATTTTGTCGCAGGCTGCGAGTTCTTTTCTCGTGTTGATGCCCAGCACTTCGCGCGCATCCTCACAGCACCAGGCCGCCACGGGCTTCTTGTCACCCGTAAGCAGGTGAATCACGTCCGTCAGGTAGTATTCTTTTTGTGCATTCGTGTTGGTGAGTTTGTCCAGGCGCGCCAGTAATTCGGGGCCGTTGAAGATGTAGGTCCCCGAGTTGATTTCGTGGATGCGCTCCTGCCCCGGTTTCAAATCTCGCTGCTCGATGATCGCCTGCACGTTCCCCAGCTCATCGCGCACGATCCGACCATAGCCAGCGGGTTTCTCTAGCACAGTCGTGAGCACCGTGGCAGCCGCGTGCGAATCGCGATGCGTTTCCGCCAGTCTTGCGAGCGTTTCGGCGGTCAAGAGCGGCACGTCGCCGCACAGCACGGCCACCTGCTCTGCACCCTGCAAAGCCGCGCGCGCCTGCTGCACGGCGTGGCCGGTGCCAAGTTGCGGCTCTTGCGTAACGAACGTGAGTTTGTCGGCGGCAAATTCTTCACGCACCGCATCAGCACCGTGGCCCACGATTACGATGATTTCTTGGGGCGAAAGAGCCCGCGAGGCTTGAACCACCCAACGCAGCATCGGCACGCCGGCGATGTCGTGCAGCACCTTGGGCGTATCCGACTTCATGCGCGTCGATTTGCCCGCGGCAAGGATGACGACTTTGAGCATGGTCGGAATGTAGCACGGGCCTCTGGGCCCGTGTAGGCATGACGCAAGGCATGTAAGGTGGCCACCATGAATGGCGAAACCGCCTACCTCTTCCGGCATGCGTTGCTCAGGGATGCCGCCTATCAGCTCCAAATGCCTGGCGACCGCGCGCGGCTGCACGCGCTGGCACTTTCGCTGATTGAGCAGTTGTTTGGCGGGCGCCCTGCTGAGCCGCCCCCGCTGGATCTTGTCGATGCGGCACCCCTGGAGCCCCACCCGATTGATGCCTGCGCCGATGAAATGGCTGAACATGCACGCCTTGCCGCTGCGATTCCCAATGCGGCGCGCGACGCCCTTACCCAGCTTCGTGCCCACTACCTCAGGCGCGCGGCCGAAGCTGCCGAACGTTCTTATCGCAATGAAGCCGCGCTGGCGGCATGGACTGAACTCGCAGGCATGATTGAAGGCAGCAAACGCGGAGAGGCGTTAAGGCGATTGGCCGAGATCTTGCGTCTCAGCGGCAAGAGCCACCAAGCAGAGCACGTGTTTGAGGAAGCTCTCAACACGCAGCGTGCCGCCCGTAACCGGGCGCTGGAGGTAATCGCACTGTCGAACCTGGCGAATGTCAGGCGCGAGCTGGGGCACATGGAAGAAGCCCTGATTCTATTCAGCGATGCGCTGGCCATGGCCCGCGATCGAGGCTTGAAGAAGCAGGAGGGCGCAGTGCTGAGCCTGCTTGGAAATGTCTATCAGGAGACGGGCCAACTGGATCAGGCCGAACTTGCATACAAGCAAGCGCTTGCGCTTCACGTTGAGCTGGGATTGGCGCGGCCACAGGCGACCAACCTGGGCAATCTCGCGAACATCTATCGCGAGCAAGGGCGCCTGGACGAGTCGGAGCAGGCCTACATACAGGCCACCAAGATCTGCCACGAGTGCGGCGACAAGCGCCTGCTCGGAGTTGCCTACGGCAATTGGGCGATTGTGCAGAATCAAACAGGGCGCAAGCAGCAGGCGCTCGAAGCCATGGAGAAAGCGCTGGCCTTTCATCGCGAGGTGGGCAACCGGCGATCTTACGGTGTGGCGCTGAACAATCTTGCCGGCTTCCACCGCGACTCAGGGCGCATGGCCAAGGCGAAAGAGACGTTCGAGCAGGCTCTGGCGATCAGCCAGGAGGTGGGAGACCGGCGCGGTGCTGGAATCGCGCTGGGCAACCTGGCGGGCGTGCTGCGTGACAGCGGCGAAGTTGAACAGGCCGTTACGGCCTACGAAAGGGCCCTGGCCAGCCACCGCGCCGTGGGCGATGTTCGATCCCACGCTGTCCATGGCTGCGGCCTCGCATTGACGAGACTGGTTTTAGGAGACGATCTGCGGGCGCGCACTGATTGGCGTGAAGCGTTTACGCGCGTGCGCGGGCTGGAAGACCCCGGGGAAGTCGAATCGCAGCGCAACGAAATGCTGAGAATGTGCGCTCAAATCGGGGTTCGTCCCATTGAAGAGCCTGCTCCCTGATGGGGCGAAGCATGTCGCAAGGATGGGCCAATGCCGCGCGCTCTGCCTCGATGCTCGTTCATCGATGCGCCAAGGCGAACTCGATGGCGGCGCAGACGGCAATCGCCTGCGCGGCGTTGCATTGCTCGGGGTTCGTGCGCGGGCTGTCAGGGTAAACTTCCGTCGTGGTCGTGTACTTCGCGCCCGTGATGCCGGCGCACAGTCCAAGTTCCTCGAACTCATAGCGGATCACGCCGTGGTCCACCACGGGCGTATCAATCAGCTTGCCACGCGGGTCAGAGGGCGCGATGTGCGTGACCTTCTCGACGGCGGCGATGATGGCCGCCTGAAACTCGGGTTGCGGCTTCTTTCCGTCGTCCACGACGTAGAAGCCGTCGGGGATTGTGCCGGGTTTGTGGGGCTTTCCGTCGCGCGCCGCCAGCGCAGGGCCGAATTCGCTCTCATCGGTGTCCGTGGTTTCATGCAGGTCGAGATGCACCAGAAACTTGAACGGCGCGACCAGGCGCATCAGCGCTGCGCACTCCTCAACCTGGGTGTCAGGCTTGAAGGAACGGTTCGGGTCAATCGCGCGCGGCGTCCAGCGGTGAATGCGCTCGTAGCCCCAGGGACTCACGCAAGGCGCAATCAATAGATTGCATCGGCCGGCGAATTCATGGGCGTGGCTCTGCGCAAGCCGCAGCGCGCCGTGCACGCCGCTGGTTTCGTAGCCGTGCACTCCGCCGGTTATGAGCGCCATGGGCAGATCCTCGCGCCATTTGCGGCTGCGCAGCGCCAGCAGCGGGTAATGTTCCGGCGGGTAAGCAATGTTGCCGTACTCGCTGATATCAAATCGCGATCTCAGGCCTTCGATCACGCTCAGCACGTCTGATTCGTAGCTGCGGTGCTTCTTCTGTTTCGACAGCCAAAGCGACTTCTCGGTCTCGCCCCAGGGCTGGCCGGGAGTGCCGATGGGATAGGTAGAGGTCATGGCGCCGTTCTACGCGGCCAAAGCTCAGGGCTCCAATGATTTCGCATGGCCTTTCCGTGTCAGCGCCGCCGACGTTGATGCGCCAATGACAAATTCTTAGGAACCGCCCGCGCTCCGCGCTTACAATGCGCGCGTGTTCGCCGAAACTGCTTACCTCTTCCGGCACGCGCTGTTGCGCGAGGCTGCGTATCAATTGCAGCTGCCCGGCGACCGCGCCAGGCTGCACGCGCTGGCCTTTGAGATCATCGAGCAACTCCACGGTGGCCGCGCGCCGATGCCCGGGGCCCTCGATGACTACCTTTTGGCAAGGCTCTTGCCACATGCGACTGACGGCGTAGCCGAGGAACTGGCTGGCCACGCCGCGCTTGCTGTGGATGAACGCGGCGAGCCAATCCTGCCCGGTCTGCAAGTCTTGTACCTGCAGCGCCACGCCTGCTTATGCACGGAACGCTGCAGGCACGAGGCAGCGGCCCGGGCCTGGCAGGCAGCGGCTGCGCTCTCGCCCAACGCCGACCGCCAGACAATGCTGCGGTTTGCGGCCGACTCGTTGCAACAACTCGGGCGCGGCCGCGAAGCTGAGCCAATTGTGGCCCAGGCGCTTGCACTGGCGCGGGGCTGTGGCGACCAGTTGCAGGAATGCTGGCTTCTTGTGCTGCTGGCAACCATTCAGCGCGAGCTCGGCCAGCCCGATGCCTCCGAAATCAACTACCAGCTGGCGCTAGCCGCGGCCCGGGCAATCAAGAATCGCCGGGCCGAAGGCATCACGCTTGGCGGGCTCGCCGTGGTTTATCAGAACACCGGGAAGTTCGAGCTTGCCGACGCGACGTTGAAGCAGGCCTACGAAATTCACCGGGAAACCGGAAACCGCAAGCATCAAGGTACGGCGCTGAGCAATCTCGCCATCACGCAGAGAGACCTCGGGAATAACGAAGCCGCCGAGGCGCTGTACACGCAGGCCCTCGCCTTGCAGCGCGAGATCGGGGAGAAACGCCATGAGGGCCTTACGCTCACGAACCTGGCATCCATCTATCGCGTCAAGGGACGCAACCAGGAGGCGGAGACGCTCATGTTCGATGGATTAAGAAACTTGCGCGAAACCGGTGATCGCCGCAGCGAGGGTACGGCGCTCACCAATCTCGCCGTGCTGTACCAGAACACCGGCCGTGACCAACTGGCCGAATTGACTTTCGGAGAAGCCCTATCAATACACCGCGAGGTGGGCAACCGCCGCTTTGAGGGTGTCACGCTGGGGAATCTGGCGCTGATCCAGATGCAGTCGGGTCGCCTTGAACTTGCAGAACAGAACTACAGCGCGGCCCTGGCCATCCACCGCGAAGTCAGGCACAGACGCTTTGAGGGCATCAACTTGTGCGACTACGCCCTTTGTCAATTGGCGCTGGGGCGGCACTCTGATGCCCCGCGACTCTGGCGGGAAGGAGCCGCCATTCTGCGCGAGTTCGCTGACAAGACCGTGCAGGAACGAAAAACCGAATCCATGCGGGCGGCTTGCGCCAAGGCCGGCGTGAAGCCGTTTGATGAATCCTAGCGGCGCGACAGGTAGTCGGCGCATCGGCGCGGCGTCATAATCGGCGCCATGAACGACGCTTCTCTCAAAGCCCTGCGCGAGGCGCTGGCGCACTCGCCCGACAACGCGCCGCTTTGGCGCCACCTGTGCGAGACGCTGCTTGCCATGGGCCGCTTTGACGAAGCCGAACGCGAGTTCCGCGTGGCGCTGGCCAAATGGCCCGAGGACCTCGAGCTCAAGCTGGGCCTGTGCTCCAGTTTCTATCGCCAGGGCAAGAACGCCGAGGCTCTCTTAATCGCTGAAGCGCTCGCGAAATCCGGCGTGCCGCGCGCACTGGTCATGCACGCGCGTCTGCTTTTGCGCGCGGGCAACGCGGAGCTTGCGGCGCGGCAATATCGGCGCGCGCTTGATGATGATCCCAAGCTGGCCGACGAAGACTTGAGCGAACGCCTGGGCGTGCGCCTTGATGCCGCCGAGGACGAAGACGCCGAGATCGTGGACGGCCGCGTGCGCGCCCAAAGCGGCGAAACCAAAAGCGGCGCGGCTATGGAGATCGAGCGGCCCTCGGTCGGGTTCGCCGACGTCGGCGGCATGGAGAACGTGAAAGAAGAAATCCGCCT
Source organism: Planctomycetota bacterium (assembly GCA_020845475.1). Taxonomy (GTDB): domain Bacteria; phylum Planctomycetota; class UBA8742; order UBA2392; family UBA2392; genus UBA2392. Next base: position 731 of record JADLFN010000043.1, on the reverse strand, counting down.
CAAGATCATTTACCCGCTGACGCACCCGGAGGTTTACAAAGCCTACGGCAAGCAGGCCGGCGGCGGCATTCTGATGTACGGCCCGCCCGGCTGCGGCAAGACGCATCTCGCGCGCGCAACGGCGGGCGAAGTGAAGGCCGGCTTCATCGCCGTGGGCATTTCCGACGTGCTCGACATGTGGATTGGGCAAAGCGAGCGCAACCTGCACGAGATTTTCGAGCAGGCGCGGAGCAGCAAGCCCTGTGTGCTCTTCTTTGACGAAGTGGATGCACTGGGTGCAAGCCGCACCGACATGCGCCAAAGCGCGGGGCGCCAGTTGATCAATCAATTCCTTAGCGAGCTCGACGGCGTGCAGTATTCGAACGAGGGCGTGCTGATTCTGGCGGCCACCAACGCGCCCTGGCATCTGGACTCGGCGTTCAGGCGCCCCGGCCGCTTCGATCGCATCATCTTCGTGCCGCCGCCTGATGACATCGCGCGCGCTGAAATCCTGCGCCTGCACACACGCGGCAAGCCCCTGGCGGACCCGGATTTCGAGCACGCCGGCAAGAAGCTCGAAGGTTTTTCGGGCGCCGACCTCAAGGCCGTGGTCGATGTCGCCATCGAAGAAAAATTGCGCGAGGCCATGAAAACCGGCAAGCCCGCGCCGCTGACCACGAAAGACCTGCTCAACGCCGCCAAGAAGCAAAAACCCAGCACCAAGGAGTGGTTCGCCACAGCCAAGAACTACG
>JADLFN010000042.1 GCA_020845475.1 Planctomycetota bacterium | reverse complement strand
CCATCGTCTTCGACTTTGTAAACACGCTTGCTCGCAGCCATGGTCGCCTCGCATCAAAAGGATTGATGCGAAGAAATCGTCAAAACTCAGGCCGTGACTTTAGGGTTTCTCGGATAGGCTCTAAGGCGATGAATCCAAATCCCTAGCCGACGTTTGAAATCCTCCGCCAACCCCAGCCGCGCCGGCTGTCCGTGCGACGCGGGGAATCGGGGGACGAACAGGTGGTGGTAGCGGTCGACGTTGGTAGCGCTTCCATGCCAGAAATTCGCAACAAGCCACCAAAGCCATAAGTAGCGGCAACAAATAACCTGAACGCGCCCACAACACTCCTGTGTCGGCGACGGAAGCACCCAAGCAACTGCTCATCAGAACGAACAAGAAATAGACCGTTCGCAGCGGCCACTCTGCCTTACGCCGTCGATTGAGCGCTACAGCCGCAAAGCAAAAACACAAACTACTGATGGTCCAGACGAGCCCGATGAAGTGGTGGCGCCCCAAGTCCGATGTGTGAGTCCACCAATACCAAATCGAGGATTCTCCAACCCATGTCGGAACCGCGGGGAATTCGAATTCCTTGCGCATTTCCGCCATCATAGCAATAGGGCGAAATCGGCAGAGAAGCGCCGCTTCCGCAGCAGGCTCGGGTGGGGAGAACTCTCTGCGTCTCTGCGTCTCCGCGTGAGATGCCGTTTGCTTTTTTGGAAGACGGGTACTCCACTTCACCAAGGCTACGTCGGGCAATGCTGTCGCTCGCCGCCTAACACGCGGCGGGGACAGTTCCCGAACGCGACGTGTTCGCGCGCTGTGCTTGCCACCATGCAAGCGACTTCGCGAGGCCTTCTTCGAAGCTGGTCTGCGCGCTGAAGCCGAACTCTGCCTTGGCGCGGCTTGTATCTAATCGCCTTCTAGGCTGGCCGTTGGGCATCGACTTGTCCCAGATGATTTCGCCTGTAAACCCCGTGAGCTTGGCCAGCGTTACCGCCAGGTCGAACATCGAGATTTCCATGCCGCTGCCTAAATTCACCGGCTCAGGCTTCTCGTATTGTGCCGTGGCCAGCGCGATGCCGCGCGCGGCGTCTTGGACGTATAAAAACTCGCGCGTGGGCCGGCCGTCGCCCCAGAGCGTGACGCCTTTGGCGCCTGTGCGCGCGGCTTCGTCGAACTTGCGGATCATCGCCGGGATGACGTGACTTGAAGCGGGATCAAAGTTGTCCCCAGGGCCGTACAGATTTACCGGCAGCAGGAAGATTCCATTGAACCCGTACTGCTGGCGATAGCTCTGCAGCATCACCAGTTGCGCGCGCTTGGCAAAGCCATACGGGGCGTTGGTTTCCTCGGGGTAGCCGTCGAAGAGTTCATCCTCACGGAACGGAACTTTCGCATGTTTGGGGTAGCTGCACACCGTGCCCAGGCCCACAAACTTGGTCAGCTTGCCGTACAGCCGCGCTTCTTCGATGAGATTCAAGCCCATCAGCGTGTTCTCGTAGAAGAACAGGCCAGGGTTGGCTCGATTGGCGCCAATGCCGCCCACGCGCGCGGCCGTGTGGATCACGATGCTCGGCTGCCAGGTATTGAACATGCGCGCAACTTGCGCGCGCTCCAACAGGTTGCAATCGCTGCTCGTAGGCGTGAACAGGTTCTTGCAGCCCAAGCCGCGCAAGTGCTCGGCCAAGGCGCGGCCGAGGAAGCCGCTGCCGCCGGAGATGAGAATTCGTTCTTTGAGAAGGTCGAGCATGGAGACAATTCTGAATTCTAAATTCTGAATTCTGAATTGCTCGCTCCGTCTGGCGCTTGCGCCATTCAGAATTCAGAACTCAGCATTCAGAATTACTTGAACCACCGTTCTTCGCTTCTGAAATCGTCGCGGCCTGTTGCCACGGCTTCCACGTCGGCATCGACCATGATGTTCACGAGTTCTTCGAATTTCACGCGCGGCTTCCAGCCGAGTTGCTTGCGTGCCTTGCTGGCGTCGCCGCAAAGATGATCGACTTCCGCGGGGCGCAGGTAGCGCTTGTCGTGTTTGACGTGCTTGCGCCAGTCCAGCTTCGCGCGCGCAAAGGCCAGTTCGCAGAATTCGCGCACGCTGTGGCTTTCGCCCGTGGCCAGCACGAAATCGTCGGGCTTCTTCGCCTGCAGCATCATCCACATGCCCTCGACGTAATCGGGCGCATAGCCCCAGTCACGGCAGGCGTCGAGGTTGCCGAGATAGAGCGTTTTCTGTTTGCCGGCGGCAATGCGCGCGACGGCGCGCGTGATCTTACGTGTCACGAACGTGGGGCCGCGCCTTGGGCTTTCGTGGTTGAAGAGAATGCCGTTGGCGATGAACAGGCCGTAAGCCTCGCGATAGCTCTTGCCCATCCAGAACGCGTAGGCCTTGGCCGCCGCATAGGGCGAGCGCGGCATCAGCGGCGTTTGCTCGCTTTGCGGCGCGGGCGCGTTGCCGAACATTTCGCTGCTACACGCAAGATAGACGCGCGAATTCAGGCCAAGCGCGCGTACGGACTCCAGCAGGCGCGTCACGCCCACGGCGTCAACGTCGCCCGTGTATTCCGGTTGCTCGAAGCTGACCTGCACGTGGCTTTGGGCACCGAGGTTGTAGATCTCGTCGGGTTTGATTTCGGCGAGAAGCTGTGTGATGCGCGAGCCGTCGGTCAGGTTGCCGTAAACCAGCCGCAGGCGGTAATCGGCAACGTGCGGGTCCTGGTAGAGGTGCTCGATGCGGTCAATGTTGAAAACGCTGGAGCGGCGAATCATGCCATAAACGATGTAGCCATTGGCGAGCAGCAGCTCGGCCAGATAGCTGCCGTCCTGGCCGGTAATGCCGGTGATCAGTGCGGTACGTGATCTCTTCATTGCCATGCGCCGCGATTGTGGATTGGGGAGTGCCGCTTGGAAACTGCAAAGCCGCGAGGCAGCGGATTCTGAATGCTGAGTTCTGAACTCTGAATGGCACAAACTCGACGGAGCCCCATTCAGCATTCGGAATTTAGAATTCAGAATTGCCTTTCCGGGCATAATCACCGGCTGTGCCCAAACGCCTTACTTTCATCGTTCCCTACTTCCCGCCGGACATCGCCGCTGACGGCCAGTTGTTCGCCCTGCTTGCGCGCGAGTTCGTTCGGCGCGGCCACGATGTGCGCGTGATTACCTGGAAGCCGCGCTATCAGGGTTATGCGGCGGCGCAAGCCGATGACGGCGGGCTGCGCGTTTCGCGCTGGTGGGCGCCGGGCGGCAAAAGCTTGATTGCGCGTGCCTTTGGCGCGCTGTGGCTCTATCGCACGGGCTTTCTGCGCGCGCTGTTTTCGCGCGGCACGATCATCGTGCCCTCCAGCCCGCCGGGATTGGCGCTTGCGGCATGGTGGCTTTCGTGGCTGGGGCGGCGCTACATTTACGTGCTACACGACATTCACCCGGAACTGGGCATAGCGCTGGGCAGGTTGCGGCCGGGGCTGATTGCATCGTGCCTTCGCTGGCTCAATCGCCGCGCTATGGCGCGGGCACGCGCCGTTGTCACGCTGACCGAGGGCATGAAGGAGCGCGCGCTTGCGCTGATGCCGCGCGCGAACGTGGTGGTGATCCCGAACTGGGTTGATCTGGACGCCATAAAACCGACACCAACTGGCGTCGCTGGCCCTGTGGTCATTCAATACTCCGGTAACATGGGAATCTTGCACCCGCTGGAGGGCCTGACGCGCGCCGTGGGGACCATGCCCGATTGCGAGCTTCACTTCATTGGGCGCGGCGCGAAGCTGGAGCCGACGCGGGCTTTGGTCGAACGCGAGAAGTTCGCGAACGTGAAGTTCTTCGATTATCGCCCGCTGGCTGAACTCGGCGCGTCGCTCGCGGCCTGCGACATCGCCGCCGTCGCGCTCGAAAGCGGCGCTGACAAACTGGCCATGCCCAGTAAGTTACAGGGCATTTTGGCCAGCGGCCGGCCGCTTCTCTGCCTTGCGCCGTCAACAAGCGAGCTGGCGCAGTTCATTGAGCGCGAACGCGTGGGTGTGGTGGTCAGCGAACCCGAGAACGTTGAGCAGATCCGCGCGGCTATCGAGAAGCTTCGCGACAATGCACTACGCGACGAACTTGGAAAACGCGCACGCGAAGTGGCCGAGGCACAGTTCGGCGTGGCGAAAGCCGCGGACGCGTACGAAGAACTGTAGGGGCGCAGCATTCGGCGCCCCTACAACATCGCCGGCCAAACACTTCATCAGGCGTACACGCGTTCAATGGGCTTGCCGGCGGTTTTGTCGGTCAGCCACACCGGGCGGTTGCCGGCCTGGAATTCCTTTGAGGTGTCCCAGCCCATGAGCGTGGCAAAGGTCCAGAACAGATCCTGCGGCGTCACGGGATCTTTGGTGATGGTCATGCCGCGATCGTCGGTTTCACCGATCACCTGGCCGCCCTTCACGCCGCCACCTGCCAGCCAGTAGCAGAAGTTGTTGGGCCAGTGGTCGCGGCCTTCCGTGGCGCTGATACGCGGCGTGCGACCGAATTCGCCACCCCAGACCACGAGCGTGCTTTCAAGCAAGCCGCGCTTCTTGAGGTCGGCAAGCAATGCCGCCATGGCCTGATCGATTTCACTGCACAGACGCTTGGTCTTGACGAAGTTGTCGTCGTGGGTGTCCCAGCCGCCGTGTACGACTTCAACACAGCTCACGCCGGTTTCGACGAGGCGGCGGGCGATGATGCAGCTCTCGGCAAACTTGCCCGGGCCATAGGCCTTCTTGACCTCTTCGGGCTCATCCGAGATGTAGAATTTCTGCTTGAGCGGGCTGTCCATCAAGCGGCGGGCCTTTTCGTACATGGCCTTGTGGGCCTCCACGGCTTCGCTGCCGCGCTGCTTGGCGAAGTCTTTTTCCATTTCCTCGACAAGCTTCATGCGCTTGTCCATGCGGGCTTTGTCCACGCCGCCGGCGTAGTCGAGGTTTTCAATGCGCGCACCGGGGTTGTTGATGACAAAGGGGTTGTGCTCGACGCCCAGATAACCGGCGCCAAAGGGCCCGCCGCGCAGCTTCACGAAATTCGGCAGATCGAAGTCCTTCTTGCCGAGCTGGTGGCTGACAATGGAACCCAGGCTGGGGAATTTCAGCGTAGGGTTGGGGATGTAGCCGGTGTGCATCAGGTGCTGGCCGCGCGAGTGGTTGCCCTCTTTGCTCGTCACGCTCTTGATGAGGCAGATTTCTTTGCCCATCTTGGCCATGAAGGGCAAGGTGTCGGCGGGCGTGTAACTTGGGACGTCGGTCTCGAGCGCCTTTTTGTCGGGCGAGCCGGTCTCTTTGCTGTTGGGCTTTGGATCGAAGGTGTCCAGCTGGCTTGGCGCGCCTTCCATGAAGAGCAGTATGACGTTTTTGCACTTGGCGGAAATCTTCGTGCCTGTCTTCTTCTCGCCGCCCTTGGGGGTGTCTTCGGCAAGCAAGTCGCCGCCCCACCAGAAGTGGGAAGTGGCGGCAATACCGCCGGCGTAAGCGGCGGTGCGGAGGAAGTCGCGGCGCTTCAGAGAGACGAGCGGGTTAGCCATATTGACCTCGTAGATGCCTGTAATTCTGGACTTGCCGTTCAATTTTTCAGTAAACCCCGGAAAAGCGGCCCGGTTGCGGGAAATCGGGTTCACGGTACGCGGCAAAAGCCGATTTGCCGCTTACCGCCCACCGCAAACCTCCTAATGGTTCGTCACATACTCCGTGGTGTTCATCACCGCCCAGAAGACGTCTTCCCAGGCCTTGGCGCGGTCCGGTTCGTTTTCGACGTACTTCTTGAAACGGGCGACCTCCCACTTTTCCGGCCAACGGCTGAGAGTGGAAAGGTAGATCTCTTGAACGATGTAGCTGGTTGAGTCCAGCCCGCCGCGCATCTTTTCCTGGTCGGACTCGGCCAGAATCCTCTTCAAGGTTGTCTCCCCGCCGGCGCCAACACCATCGTTGAGCAGGTTGCCGTTGAGCATCATCAAGGCCTGCGGAATGGAACCGGAGTAATCATCGAGGTCGCGCGAGCCTTCGTCGTCGGAATAGGCGTAGTTGAAGCTTTGCAGAACGTAGTTGAGCACCTGCTCGCGGCGCTCGCGGTTGTTCTTGGAGCCAAAATCGCTCACGCCGATGCTGCGCATGATCGAGAACACCACTTGTTCAGGGCTGAGCCGGCGCACCATGGCGCTGGAGTAGAACTTGCGGTCTTCAACGACTTTGCCGCCCGACTTCTTGGGCACCGTCGAGATGTTGTAGGCGTCGCTGGTCGCGATCACCCTGATCAGGTACTTCAGGTCAAAGCCGCTGGCCGCAAACTCGCGCGCCATGCGGTCGAGGATTTCGGGGAATGTGGGCGTGGTGTTGCTGTTGAAATCGTCCGTGGGCTGCACAAAGCCGTAGCCCAGGAAATGGGCCATGTAGCGGTTGACGGTCATTTCACGGAAATACTTGTTGTCTTTGCTCGTGATCCAGGAGGCCAGCGCCTTGCGGGGCGGGTTGGCCGGGTCAGGCGTGTAGGTTTCGCCAAAAAGGAACTTGGCGGGCACCGTTTTGCCATCGCGCGTCAGCGCGCGCTTGAAGGCTTCGGGGTTGGTGGGCACAGCGCGATCGCTGGCCTGCCAGAGCGCGGGCTGGCCCTTTTTGGCCAGTTGCGTCATGCCGGTGCTGGTGAAGCGGAAGAAGTTCTCCATGCCCGCAAAGTCATCGGTCGTGATCTCTTCGTAGGGATGCTTGTGGCATTGGGCGCACTGAATCTGCTTGCCCATGAACACTTTGCTGGTGATGCCGGTGAGCGCGGGCGTGTCGTTCTCGAAGGAAATCACGTAGCCAATGGCCTTGTTGTTCTCGCTTGAGCCGCTGGCGGTGAGCAGGTCATAGACCAACTCGTTCCATGGGCGATTCTGCGCAAACTGGCCCTGAAGCCAATCCTCCAGCATGCCGCGGTAGCTGCCGTCGGCCTCGCGGCCGATCATGGTGCGCGTCCAGACCTTGGCCCAGTTGTCGGCGTACTCGGGGCTGGCGAGCAGCACATCGATCAGTTTCTCGCGCTTCTGCTGCGGCTTGAGGCGCGCGAACTCCATGCCCTCGGGCGTGCTGGTGTCGGGTACGAGCCAGGCCTTAACTTCTTCGCGCGAGGGAACGCGGCCCAGAATGTCGAGGTATGCGCGGCGCACGAACTCGGGCTCGGTGCAGCGCTCTGTCTGGGCAACCTTGGCTTCTTTGCGCTTGGCCTTGTAGGCGTCGTCAAGGAAGTCGCGCGCCTTGGCCCAATCCTTGCCCAGCGCGCCGTCACCGGCCTCGGTGCCGTTCTTCTTTTGCGCCGCTGCGGGCGCGGCCTCAAAGGCCAGCGCGCCAAAGACCAGTGCGCTGCCCAGAAGCGCCATCGAAAGCAAGCGAAGCCGATAATTCATGCTGCCTCCTCAAAGGCTGAACATGGCTCAGGAACTGTGGTGTACCGCGATTCTACCTCGCGCGCCGGGTACACGCGTAAGACATTTCAAGTTTCAAGCATCACACTTTTTCTAGTGGCATGTCATGCTTTGCACTTACTGAAATCCCCGCGCAAATCGTTGGTAAGCTGCCGCACCGGGCCCCCACCTGCTGGAACCACATGATTACCCACCTGAACAAATGGTTGATTGCGCTTGCGGTGCTCGTGGCATTGCTTGTGCCTGCGCAAGGCGACTCCAAGGCCACACGCGAGCGACTGCGGGAAATCAAGAAGGCCTGGCCCAAGGCTCCCAAGAGCGAGCGCATGGAGTTTCTTTCGGAACTCCGCGGCGAGGGCGAGAATTCGGTCGATGACTTCCTTCTTTCCGTCCTCGATTCCGAAGCCGATTTCGATACCGCCAGCGAAGCCGCGCGGGTGTTGGTGGCGCACAAGCAGCCAAAGGACGCCAAGGACCTGTTGCGCTCATACACCAGGGCCAAGGAGCCGCTGAGGCGCGCCGCGTGCCTGCGCTGGCTGGGCCGATACGGCGCCGATGCGCCGCTGACACAACTCAAGGACATCGCGATCACCGACGATGGCTCGGCGCCAGCAGCCGCTCAGGCGCTGGCCGAGGCCGGCACGACCGATGCTCTCAAACACCTCGATACGGTGGCATCGATTTCCAAGAACGCCGAAGCGCGCAAATGGGGCACCGCCGGCCTGCTGGCGCTGGCCGACAAGCGCGGCCTCGACCCCTTGGGCAAGCTCGCGAATATTGAGGATGCCTCGTTCGCCGCTCACTTCGCCATCGGCGGCGCGTTGGAAACCGACGCGTTGCGCGAAGTGCTGAAATTCGCCACCAAGCGCGTGAACCTCGGCGTGGGCGTAAGGCCGCACCTTTTCGCGAGCTTTCTCGCGCGCTTGAGCAAACCGGAAAGCCACAAGGCACTGCTGGAGGCCGAAAAGGGCCTGGACAAGAGCGTAGGGCCGGAGGTGACGTGGTGGGTTCTGGCCTACAGCCAGGGCGAGCCGAACCTCGATGTCGCCCTGAACCTGATGGGCCGCGAGGAGGCCGATGACATCATTGCGGGTTTGCGCTATCTGCAGCGCACGCCCCAAGTCCTGGAAGGCGACAAACTCGCCAGCGCACTTGAAAGCCTTGCACCATTGTTTGCGCACAAAGACGACAAGGTCATCGCCCACGCGATGCTTGCTGCGTGCACTTGTGGTGCCAGAAGCGACGCCCTCGTTGCCCTGCTGAAATCATGGGCCGAGGACTCCGGTAAGGCAACGCGCCGCGCCTGCGCGTTGCTTTGCGCGGCGCTGGCCAAGGACGCGGCTTTCAAAGAACGTGCACTGGCACTGATGTCCGATTCAAGTTGGTTTGTGGCCGGCGCAGCGCTGGAGTATGGCCGTGCGTTGCGTCTCCCAGAGTCGGCCGCGTCCGCTTTCACATTGGCCAAGACGACCGGAAGCGGTCGTTTGTTCAACGAAGCCATTGGCCTGCTCGTGGACTTGACGGGTCAAGACTTCGGCGACGACCTCAAGAAATGGGAAGAGTGGCTGGCCGCCAACAAGGAATTCAAGCCCATCGAGGGCAAGCTGCCCTCGTTACGCGGCTACAAGCCCAAACTCACCAGCAACAAGACGCGCGCGACTTTCTATGGCCTGGAAATTGACTCCACCAACGTTGAGTTCGCCATCGACCGCAGCATCTCGATGATCGACCCCGTGGCGCGCGAGCCCAAGCGGCCCGATTTCAAAGCGCGCAAGGCTGATGTGCTCAAGCGCCGTGCTGAGGTTAACCGCATGGTGCGCGACGGCTTTCTGCCCAAGTTTTATGTGGCGGCCTGCGAGGTCAGCGCGGCCCTTGATGGCCTGCCACAGAGCGCGAAGTTCGGCTTCACGCTCTTCAACACCGAGAGCGTGATGATGGGCGACGCGCGCATGGTCAACGACATCGACACGCGCAAGAACGCCGTGAACTGGCTTTTGTCGAGCGAGGTCAAGGGCGGCACGGACATCAAAGCCGCGCTATGCGCGCTGTGTGAAAAGGGCGACGCCGACACCATCCTGATCCTGAGCGACGGCGAGCCACTGAGCCTGGGGATTATCGAACAGATTCAAAGAAGCAACGCGATCACGCGCGTGAACATAGAGGTAATCAGCCTCGCAAAGATCGACTATTCCAAGCACTATCTCGGGGTGGTCGCAAAGCTAAATGCCGGCCGCTTCATCGAAGCCGAGCCGCGGGATTAGTTTTCTCGCGAAGGCCGCAAAGAACGGCAACGACCAATACCAAGACTAAGGCAATCCACAGATTTCACAGATTGACACAGATGGATTTGCCTGAGTCGTTATCTGCGAACATCTGCGTCATCTGTGGAAAGCAGTTGTTGTTGCTCTTTTTCTCAACCTCAGCTCGGTAGCACTTCTTGGCGTCCTTCGCGAAACTTTGCGCTCTTTGCGAGAGGATTAAGGCGCCGCCTTGCCCTTCCACACGCTGCCGCCAAATGTGGTCACGTAGATGATCTCTTTGTCGTCGGGGTCGAACGCGACGCGCTGCACGTTGGCGAAGGGCAGTTCCTCCATGGGCGCCCAGCTCACGCCGTTATCTTTGCTCAGCCAGAGCGCGCAGCCCTGGGCGTCTTCGCAAAGTGTCGCGTAGATCCAGCCCTTGTTGTGCGGGCTCAGGTAGGCTCCGTAGTGCTCGGGGCCTTTCTGGAAGATGCGCTTCCATGTAACGCCGCCGTCTTCCGTTCGCCACAGGCCGTTCTGGTCCTGGCCGGCGGCTCGCGCCGCCGAGTAATAAATGATCTTCGAGTCCTTGGGATCGACCGTAAAGTCTTTGGGCCACTGCAGCAGTTGGCTTGCGTTCACTTTCTCCCACGTCTCGCCTTTGTCGCGCGAGCGATACAGCCCGACACCCATGTCGTCCCAGTTGTTGCCGTCGCGCAGAGCCGTGATGCTGGCGAACAGTGTTCCGTCAGCGTGTGAGATCACGCGCGTTACGCGCATGTTCTCGCTTGTGCCGAGCCCTTTATTTTTCTCGGTCCACGACTTGCCGTCGTCTGTGGATTTCCAGACGCCCTTGCCAAAGAAACCTGCATACAAGGCGCGGCTTTTCTTGGTGACCTCGATTGCCACACTGGTGCAGGGCGCTTCGGGCAGGCCTTTGAGCGGCGTCCAGGTTTCGCCGAAGTTGTCGCTCACGCACACACCGCCCGGGCCCGTGGAACGGTGGCGGCCACCGATAATGTTGTTGTTGGGTATGTCGTGCACGTTCGAGAACGCACCCCAGATACGGCCCGGCTTCTCGGGGTCAAAGGCCAGTTCGTAGCAGGTGTTGCGCCAGGGCGCTTTTTCATCTTTGCTCCACCAGTGCCAGGTCGCGCCGGCGTCCAGCGAGCGCGCAAAGCCGATATCCGTGTAGCAGATGTAGTGGCGTTTGGGCTCGTGCGGATCGACGTAATAGTTGTGTGTGCTCGTGACCACGAGCCCCGTGTTCTCAAAGAAGCCCTTTTCTTTGCACTGGCGCGTGTGGCCGTTGAACCAGCTCTTGCCGCCGTTGTCGGTCACCAGCGCGTTGCCGCCATCAACGAAAAGCGCGATGTCGGGGTTGCTCGCGCAGATTGCCACGCCGTTGGGCACGGTTTGATAATACTGGCCATCGCCTACAGTCGTGTAGTCGGGCTCCACGTTGTAGGGCTTGCCCATGCGCGGGTCGGGATAGAACGTGGCTTTCCATGTCTTGCCGCCGTCTTCGCTCTTGTAGGCGCCGCAATGGTGCGGCGGAAACAGCCCCGTGTTCGTATTGAACGCCCACACGGTCAGCGGCTTGGCGTTGCTTGTTGCAACATGCATGTATTGCGCGATTTCAGATTCGGCCCAGGAATCCGCCGCCTTGGTTTCGGCGTTGATGCCCTCGCCCATAGCGCTTTCCCACTTCTCGCCGCAATCCCTGGATGCAAACACCCCGCCCGCATACTTGCCGCTTTCGCTAGTGCCGGGCACGGCGCAATAAAGCATGGCCACTTTGCCCTTGGCGTCAAAGCCGCCGCTGAACGAGCGGATCTCGCGTGAAGGCAGGCCATTGGATTTCTCGTTCCAGCTTCGCCCGTCATCGTCGCTGCGCCAGATGCCCTGCTTCGTGGCCGACCACATTGCGCGGGGCCCTTTGCCCACTTTGCCAAAGGCAAAGCCCGTAGCCTCGCCGCTTGGGCCTTTGCAGGCGTTCCATTGCTTGCCGCCGTCGGTGCTCAGGAATACGCGCTCGCCGCTGCCGGTGAGCATGAACTCGGGACGTTCGGGATCAATCGCGATCTCGCCGCGCAGACCTTCGGGCAGGTTGCCCAAATCGCTCCACGTATCTCCAGCGTCGCGGGTGACTTTCAGGCGGCCTTCCCAGCCGCCCGCGGCGAAAATGACCTTGGCGTCTGTGGGATGGAACCCCGGCTTGCAGCGCGTGTTGCCCTGCAGCTGCGAGTAATGAATCATCTTCCAGTTGTGGCCGCCGTCTTTGCTCAGAAACACGCAGCTCATGTCGCAATTGATCATCATCAATTTGGGATCAAGCGGCGAAACGGCCGGGCAGAACATCGCCCCGCCGCCGGAAAGACCGATCGCCTCCCAGCCCTGCTCCTTCTTCGGCTTGGGCTTGGCAAGTATTGCTGTCGGCCTAGCGAATGCCACCAGCGCGATCACGGCCATCAAACACGAAACGAATACCCGCATTTAACACCTCAATGGCCGCCGTTGAACTGCGATTGAAACCGCAGATGGACACAGATTCACACAGATGCCAACTGGGGCAAGGCCTATCCGTGTTCATCTGTGTTTATCTGTGGTTCCAAACGCCGTTGCCTTTCACGGTCTGCACGGCCTAAACTCCATGCGTGCGAACACCCTGGTATCAGCGCGCCTTCCAAAGCGAGTATTTTTCGCTTTACGCCCACCGCACACAGGCGGAGGCCGACGCGCAGGTGTCCGGCCTTCTGCAAAGCGGCCTGTTGCCACGCGAATCTCCGCTGCTTGACTTGTGCTGCGGCGCGGGCCGCCACCTGAGCGCCTTTCGCTCTGCCGGTCTGCGGGCGTGGGGGCTTGATCTTTCGAGTGAACTGCTGCGAGGCCAGCACGGCGTCGTGCGCGGAGACATGCGCGTACTGCCATTTGTCGGCGCGCGATTTGCCGCGGTCACCAGTTTGTTCACGAGTTTTGGTTACTTCGAATCAGAGTCCGAGAACGTGCAGGTGCTGTTTGAAATCCGGCGCGTGTTGCGCGATGGCGGCGTATTGCTTCTCGACCACGTCAATCCCAAACCGACAATAGCCGCGCTGGTGCCGGAGTCGCGCGAAGAAAGGGGCGGCGCACTGATCACATCGCGGCGCCGGCACGATGAGCGTGGGCGCCGCATCGTGAAAGAAATCGAATACGCCAAGGATGGCCTGGTCGAGAACTGGCATGAAAGTGTGCGCATCTACGAACCCGACGAACTGGACGCGCTGTTGGCCATGGCGGGCCTGTTCGTCGAGCGCCGCTGCGCTGATTTCATGGGCGCAGAGTTCACGCCTGCATGCCCGCGCCAACTTGTACGCGCCGTGAAACACTGAGCTACGAATGGCACGAATGATCACAAGTGCCTTTGCCTCTTCGTTGGTGCCGATTTGTTCAATTCGTGGCTGCTCTGACTGTTCTGGACCATGGTTATCCACATTGCTTGACGCGCGCGAACTCCGCGCCACAATCACGCCATGATCGACGCTCTCCTGCAAACCGACCTGCCCGGCATCAAGAAAATCCATCAGGGAAAGGTTCGCGACCTCTACGAAATCGAAGACAAGCTCCTGCTCGTGGCCACGGATCGCCTTAGCGCATTCGATGTCATCATGTCGCGCGGCATCCCCGGCAAGGGCGAGATGTTGACGCAGCTCACGCTCTTCTGGCTCGAGCTGTTCCAGGGCGACGTCGAGAATCATTTGATTACCGCTGACGTGGACAAGATGCCCAAGGCGCTGCACGCGCATAAGAAGCAGCTCCAGGGCCGCTCGATGCTGTGCAAGAAAGCGAAGATCTTCCCCGTCGAATGTGTCGTGCGCGGCTACGTGGCGGGCAGCGGCTGGAAGGATTACCAGAAAACCGGCGCGGTCTGCGGCCACAAGCTGCCCGCAGGGCTCAAGCAGGCCGAAAAGCTGCCCAAGGCACTGTTCACGCCCAGCACCAAGGCGCCCATCGGCCAGCACGACGAGAACATCAATTTCGAGCAGGCTGCGAAAATCGTGGGCCAGCCCGTGGCCGAGAAGCTGCGCGACCTCACGCTCACGCTCTACACCAAGGCCGCCGATTTCGCCGCCAAGCGCGGCATCATCATCGCCGATACCAAGTTCGAGTTCGGAGAGTATGAAGGCAAAATCATTCTCTGCGACGAAGTGCTCACGCCCGACTCCAGCCGGTTCTGGCACGCCTCCAAGTATCAGGTCGGCACCAGCCCTGAGAGCTACGACAAGCAGATCGTGCGCGATTACCTTGAAAAGCAGCCTTGGAACAAGCAGCCCCCGCCGCCCGCCCTGCCCGACGAAATCGTGAACAAGACGGCAGGCAAGTATCGCGAAGTCATCGAGCTCTTGCGCAAGAAGTAGCGCCAGTCGAGCGCGAGTTGAACCTCAAATGGAAGGTCTCGCCTCGCGTGAACGTGACGTCGTGGCGGCGCCCAGTCGAAAATCGAATCGCCCCGATAGCCGCCAAGCCCCGCATCCTCGTATAACGTAAGACCTATGCCGGGGCCCGCCGACAACCACGCCAACCTGGAAGCCTTGCGCGAAGGATTGCGCAAAGCCTCAGCCGTGGCGGATTTCGCCCAGCGCATGGCCCGCGAGAAACAGTCCGTGCCCGAGGGTCTGGTCGCTGATTTCACCCAGGCGCGCGCGACGATCGAGCGCGAGTTCGTTCGCGTTCACCAGTTACTCTCACCTGACCTCAAGAAGCGACTCAAGGAGCTCATTCTCAAGACCAAGGGATTGACGCCGGATATCATGGCGCGCGGAGCCGAAGCGCTCGTGGAGCGACTTCGCGGTGTGCTCAATGACTTGATGATTGACGGCGGCCTGCCGCTTTCCCTTACGGAAGAAATCTTCGATACAGCCGCGCGCGAGACGACCACCCGCGTCTCTGCCGGTGTGGCGCAAGTGCTGGCCAAGCCGCCGGAAAAGGCGCGCGCTCAGGCGCCCGAGCGGGGGTTTTCGCCGGTGATTGCCGCCGCGCTGCTGGTGCTGGCGCTTGTGGCTGCGGGCGTTGGCGCGTGGGGGATCGGCATGTTTGATTCGGGCCGGCCGCCCGCCCTCAATCGCGTCGCGGTTGAAAACGCCAGTTCGCCCTTGCCGGGAAACGCGCCGTCCAACAAGCCATCCGAGATCGTGGATGACGGCGCGCCCTTTGATCGCGCCGGTGCCGGTTTCACGCGGCCATTGCGCGCACAGCCGTTGCGGCCGGCGCTGAACCCGTTGAGCGAGGATGTTGACCTCGCGGCGGTGGTCACCTCCGAATGGCCGTTGTTGCAGCTTGGCCTCGAAGAGCTCGTGCATGAGCTCGAACCGCAGCGCCTCAAGCTGGATCCGGAAGAAACACGGCGCCGCATGGCACAGTTCGCCGACAGCGCCGAGAAAACCGACCTGGCCTGGATTGGCGCGCGCAGGAAATTTCTCGATGCGTTCGTTGATCACGTCCGGGAGAAGTTGCAGCTCGCGGTATTCAACGAAGGCGCGCAGGTGCTGCTCTCTGATGTGCTCAGCGCCAAGGGCGCGCCGCGCCTGCCCGTGCTGATAGCCTATCTCGCCCTGGCGCGCGCATGTAACGCTGACCTGGCGCTGATAGCGCCGGTACGAATCGAATATGCGTTGCTGGCTCAGCGCGTGAAAGGCGGCACGGCCACGTTCGACGGCGAACTGATCGGTCTGCGCCCCACGCCCGCGCCTGAAGTGAAGCTCACCGCACTGCTGGCCGCACAGTGCGAACTGCTGCGCCCGACCTTGACCGATGCGCACGCGAGAACAGCGTTCAGCGCCGTGTTGCTGCGCTGCCAGGGCCGCTTTGACGCAAAACAGGCGCGCGAGGCACTGGCCGATCTCGACCTCGACTGGTTCCAGGGGCAGGCGCGTCCGGATATCCGCCCGCTCATGGCGCCCGCAGCGCGGCTTCTGGCCCCGGCAATCTGCGCCACGCTGCTCGACCCTGCCGCCCGAGGCGACGCCGCCGAGGCGGCCAAGCTGCTTGACCTCGCCGATGCCGCCAAGGACAGCGCATCGGCCGTCAAGGCGCTGCTTTTGCTGGGCGAGCGCGCGGAAAAGGGAGCCTTGCTCAGGCGGGAACCTCTCGCCTACGTCATCGCGATGCTGCTGCAAAAACGCGGCGACAAGGCCTTAGCGGCACAGTGGTTCAAACGTGCCATGGCTGAATTCCCGGACCACTGGCCCAGCGCGCTGGATTTCGCCCACGCTACTGAGGACAGTTCGCAAAAGCGCGCACTCTATGAAGCAGCCTATGCGCGCGGCTGCCGCACGCCCGCCTTCCTGCGCGAGTTGGCGAAGGCCGAAGCGGGCGCAGGCGAGAACGCCGCGGCGCTGGCGGCGCTGGATGATTTGCTCGGGCTCGAAAGCGCCACCGCCGGCGACGTAAGGGATGCCGCGCTGTTGTGTCTTTCGCTGGAGAAGTACCAGTGGGCGCAGGAGCGCATCGCCGCATCGAAGTTTGCGCAGGAGTCCGAATTGTTGCGCATCGACCTGATCTGCGAGCTGGCGCAAAACGGACTGAGTGACCGCGCCCGGGTCCTCGTCAAGAGCTACGGCAAGCGCGGCACGGAAGACCCGTATATCGAAAGCCTGCTGCAACGCTTTGGCGGCTGAAAGCAATTCACCACAGAGCACACAGAGAGCACGGAGAACTGATTTGGAACCACAGATGAACACAGATAAACACAGATTCTGAGAAGCCGTATTCGTGTGAGTCTGTGGTTGCAAAGCCTAGCTTTCTCCAAGTGCTCTGTGGTGAAACTGAATGCCCCGCAAGGAGTCCGAAAAACTGGCCAGGATCATCGACCCTGACAACGAGCTGGTGAAGCGCGTGGCCAGGGGCGATGATGATGCGTTCAAACTCCTGTTCGAGCGCCATCATCGGCTTGCCTGGAGCGTGATCTACCGCCAACTGGGCAGTGCTGCAGCCTCCGAAGATCTTGTGCAGGAGGCGTTCTTGCGCGTGTATCGAGCTGCGCCGAAGTATGAGCCGAGCGCGAAATTCTCGACGTGGTTCTACACGGTCGTCACCAACCTGTGCCTCAACTACAAGCGCGACCGTGCGCGTGACCGGCTGCGGCTCGTGGGCGGCGATGAAGAAGGCGAAAGCAATGCGCTTGAGCAACTCGCCGCCGTCGAGCCCGACGAACACGGAGACGACGAAGCGCAAAAGCGCACGCAGGCCGTGCAGCAGGCCATTGCCGAACTGCCCGAAAACCAGCGCATGGCGCTGATCCTGAGCCGCTACGAAGAAAAAAGCTACGAAGAGGTAGCCGAAATCCTGGGGGTGACAGTAGCGGCCGTGAAATCACTGACGTCGAGGGCCCGCACCACGCTCAAGGAGAAGCTGCAACGCTGGTTCGAAAGCCAATGAAGCCGCTTTCCACCGGTATTCCACGGGTTTTCCACAGGGCTCCTGTCTGGGAATGGGCTATAAAATCACAGCGGAATTACCGGAATCTTCAAAGTTCGGGCTCTAAACCGCCGATTGGGGGGTTGGGGGGCGTTATGCCCTTCATCCTCTATTACGGGAACGCGCATGCGCATCACTCGACTTGAGCTTGAAGGTTTCAAGAGTTTCGGCCGCCCCACGCTCTTTGACTTTGAAGCGCCCATGACCGGCATTGTCGGGCCTAACGGCTGCGGCAAGTCCAACGTGGTCGATGCCGTTCGCTGGGTGCTGGGCGAGGCCAGCCGCAAGGCCCTGCGCGCCAAGGAATCCACAGACGTTGTGTTCTCCGGCAGCGCCTCGCGCAAGGCGGCCAAGCACGCCGAAGTCAGCATTACCTTCGATAACTCCGACGGCACCATGGGCGTGGCCCACAAGCAGGTCAAAGTCACGCGCCGCCTCACCAGCGGCGGCGACAGCGAGTACTACATCAATAACGAAGAGGCCAAGCTCAAGGACATCAAGAGCGTGCTGCAAGGCACGGGTGCGGGCCTGAGCCAATACTGCATCATGGAGCAGGGCAAGATGGACTCCCTGATCCAGTCCAACCCCATCGAGCGCCGCCGCGTGTTTGAAGAAGCCGCGGGTGTGGGCAACCTGCGCCGCCAGCAGGAAGAGGCGCAATCCAAGCTCACGGTCGTTGATCAGAATCTGGCATCGCTCAAGCAGATCCTCGATGAAGTGCGCGGTCAGTTGCGCAAAGTCAAGGGACAGGCCACGCGCGCACTGCGCTACGCCGAACTCAAAGAGCGTCAACGCCTGCTGCACACGAATCTGGCCCTGGTCGAATTCCACGCCTTTGACAAGTCGCGCGAGGGACTGCTGGCCAAAATCTCCGACGCCGGCGCGCGCGAGGGCGCTTTGCAGGCCGAGATCGCCAAGACCAAAATGGATCTTGAGGATGCCGAGGCCAAACTGTCGCAAAGCGAGTCCGAGTTCCGCCGCATCAGCGAAAGTGTACACAAGCTCGAACTGCGCATCGCAAGCGAGCAGAACAAGCGCGAGAGCGCGCTGGCCAAGATCGAAGGCCTCAAGGCCGCCATTGCCCGCGTGCAGGAGCATGCCGCGCGCGTGCGCGAGAACACGGGCGCGCTCAAGAACCGCCGCGCCAACCTCGCCCAGAAAGCCGAAACCACGCGCGCCGAGCTGGCCGAAATGGCCAAACGCCTCTCCGCTCTGGGCGACGCCGAAGCGCAGGCCGTAAAGGCCGCAGGCGCCGTCGAGGGCGAGCTCAAGGCCACGCGCGCAACGCTGCTGGACGCCATTTCAACGGCCAACGCCTCTCTCAACGAGCGCATGAAGCTCGACACCGAAATCCGCGTCTCGCGCCGCCGCCTGGAATCCCTGGCTGCGCGCGCAGCCGAAGTCGAACGCGAGTTTGGCGAAAACGCCACACGCTTCACCGCTGCACAATCGGAGCGTGACACCGAAGAAGCGCGGCTGGCCTCGCTCAAGTCCGAAATGTCCGAACTCGAGGCCCAGGCAGCGCCGCTGGCGCAGAAGACCGGCGAGCTGCGTGCGCGCAAACATGCGCTTGAACTCAAGCAGGGCCAGAAGGCCGAGCGCAAAGGCGTGCTCGAGGGCATGGCCGCGATGCGCGAAGGTCTTGATGAAACCGCCGTCAAGCTGCTCGACGACGAAAAGCGCGCCCAGAGTTTCGGCATTGCAGGCCTGTTCGCCGACGCCGTGCGCATTGAGCTGGCGTTTGCCGCCGGCCTCGAGCGCGTGCTGGGTGAGCTTGGCAGCGCGATCGTCGTTGATTCGCGCGAGCACGCCCACGACCTCTTTGACTGGCTGGCCGGGCGTGGCTCCGTCAATGTCAGCATTTTGGCGCGCGAAGAATTCAAGGCGGGCTCGTCGCCCAGGTTCCCCAGCGGCCATGGCGTGATCGGCCCGATGATGGAGCAGATCAAGGTCAAGGCGGGCTTTGAGGATCTTGCGCAGAATCTGCTCGGCGACGTGCTGCTCGTGGCCGACCGCACCGTGGCGCGGCGCCTGATCGAAAAGGGCGCAAAAAACTACCGCATCGTGACGCCCACGGGCGAACTGTTCAGCCTGCCCGGCGCTTTTGCCCTCGCCTTTGGCGAAGGCCGTCAGGGCGTGATCACGCGCCAGAGCGAGATCGACCGCCTGCAGCGCGAACTCTCCGATATCTCGGGCGAAGTCGAGCTCTGTGCCGCCGATCTCGGCGCGGCTTTGAATCAGCAGAACCAGCTTTCAACGCGCCAGGCTGAGCTGCGCAACGCGATTTACGACGCCAGCATGGAGGCCGCCAGCAAGCGCGTGACGCTTGATTCGCTCAAGCGCGAAAACGCGCGGCTGGGCGAAGAACAGGGCGTGCTCAATCGCGAACAAGTCCAGATCAAGGCCACGATCGACGCCGACGTTTCGAAATTCGGCAAACTGAGTGAAGCCATCGCGATCGCGGAAGAAGCCAAACAGGCATGCGAGCTGAAACTGGCCGCGCTGAACGAAGACGTCCAGAGCCGCCGGGAAGATCTTGAGGGCGCACGCCGCAATCTCTCTGACGCGCGCGTGGCGGAAGCCACGCTCAAGAGTGAGTTGAGGCAGGCCGACGAGTCACTCAAGGGCATCGACGACGCGCTGGCGCGCTACGCCGATGAAATCGCCCGCGGCGCAAGCGAAGGCGAAGCCCACGCCAAGCAGATCCGTGAACTCGACCACGACGCGAGGGCGAGCGTGGAGGTTCAGGCCGAGTTGGAGCGCGAGGCGCGCGAACTCAAGGATCGCCAGCTCACCGGCGACGGCTCACTTTCGCTGCTGCGAAACAGCGTGGAAGGCGCGCGCGAAAACCTGGGCAAGCTGCAGGAGAAGCTCTACATCGAGCGTGAGAGCGTGCAGCAGGCGCGCATCGACGAAAACACGCTCTACATGAAAATGGACCAGGTGCGCCGCCGCCTCGCCGAACTTTACAACGCGGACATCGACACGCTCTACCGCGAATACAACCACGCTGAACAGGGCGACATCAGCGGCGCCCAGGGTGAACTCGATGCGCTCAATGAGCAATTGAGCAAACTCGGCAACGTGAACCTAGAGGCCATGGATGAGCTCAAGGAAGTAGAGGATCGCAACAACTTCTACTCCAAGCAGGAAGAGGATCTGATTAAAGCCAAGCGGACGCTCGCAGAGGCCATCTCGCGCATCGAGCGCGAAACCAAGCGCCTGTTCGTGACGACGTTCGAGGCCATCCGCGGCAACTTCCAGCGCATTTTCAGACGTTTGTTCGGCGGCGGCTCGGCCGACATCATCCTGCAGAACCCCGAGGACCCGCTGGGCAGCGGCGTTGACATCATCGCCAAGCCCCCGGGCAAGGAAGCGCTCAGCATCTCGATGCGCTCGGGCGGCGAGCGCGCGCTGATCTCGGTGGCGATGATGTTCTCGATCTACGAGATCAATCCGGCACCCTTTGCCATTCTCGACGAAGTGGACGCCCCGCTCGACGAAGCCAACGTCGATCGCTTCTGCGATATCGTGCGCGAATACGCCAAGCTCTCGCAGTTCATCGTGATCACGCACCACAAGAAAACGATGACGGCGTGCGACATGCTTTACGGCGTGACGATGCAGGAACCCGGCGTTTCGACAAAGGTCAGTGTTGACCTGCGCGGCGCCGAACAGCCCGAACTCGCAGGTGCAAACGCCTGAACATCCTGAAGCGTGTGATGACCGGGGCCGAAGCGGCCCCGGTTGCGTTTAAGGCTTTTCGGAGTCAGTCCGCAGAGGTATCGCGAAGTTCGCCGCGAGCGAGAGCCTGCGGACTAACTCCGAAAATGCTCTAGCCGAAAATTTCCGCCAGGCGGAAGTAGTCGTCCGTCACGCGCTTGGTCTTGCCCGCGATCTGGGCCAGTGGCACGGCTTCCAGCTCCCGGCCGGCCAGCGCGGCCATGACGCCGCTCTTGCCTTCCTTGAGCAGATCGTAGGCGAAGTCGGAGAGGCGCGTGGCCAGCACGCGATCAACGGCGATGGGTGTGGCGCAGCGTTGCAGGTAGCCAAGCGTGGTGCAGCGCGCGTTGTAGCCAAGGCGGCGCTCGATCTCCAGCGCGAGCATGGTGCCCACGCCGCCGAGCCTTGGCCTCGCGTTGACATCTTTGGTGCCGCGGCGCGGGTCGAGTTTCTTGTGCGTATCCATGGCGCCCTCGGCGATGATCACGATGCTGTAGTTGCGCTTGTGCACATCGTGGCGCACGCGCAGGCGCTCGCAGATGCCATCGAGTGTGAATTCGTGCTCGGGAATCAGCACGAGGTCCGCGCCGCCGGCGATGCCGGCCTCGACGGCAATCCAGCCCGCGTCGCGGCCCATACTTTCAACGATCATCACGCGCGAGTGCGCCTCGGCTGTCGCGCGCAGGTTGTCCAGCGCGTTCGTGGCCACCTCGGCGGCGGTGAAAAAACCGACGCTGAAATCCGTGCCGACAAGGTCGTTGTCAATCGTCTTGGGCACGCCAATGACCGGAAAGCCCGCCTGAGCCAGCACGTGCGCGCCGCTTTGCGAGCCGTTGCCGCCGACGATGATCAAACCCTCGATGCCCGCCTTGGCCAAGGCCGCAATCGCCAGCTGCGCGTCGCCGGGCTTGGTCAAAAGCGTGCTGCGCGCGCTGCGCAGAATCGTGCCCGCGCGCTGCACAATCCCGGCCACATCTTGACGCGTCAAGGCCCGCACGTTGCCCGACAAAAGGCCGTCCCAGGAATCAAAGATGCCGTGAACTTCGATGCCCTCGGCAAAGCCGCGCCGCGCAATGGTGCGCACACAGGCGTTGGTGCCCGGAGCATCGCCACCGCTGGTAATGACGCCGATTCGTTTCATGGGTTAGCCACGGAGGACACGGAGTTCACGGAGGACAGCCTAAAACCGACTGCAAAAGCCAACACAACCGAACCACAGATGAACGCGGATGAACACAGATGTTGTTGCATTTTGAATCCGTGTCAATCCGTGTATATCTGCGGATTCAACGCCGTTGCCGTTCTCCGTGAATTCCGTGTTCTCCGTGGCGGAGGCCTTACTTAAGATTCGCCGTCAGGCCGTCCATCATTGCCACCTTGACGATCAGATCTTCGACGCGCGTGGAGTAGCCCCATTCGTTGTCGTACCAGCCGATCACTTTCGCAAAGCTGCCGTCGATCACCTGTGTCAATTCGGCGTCGAAGATGCACGAGTGCGAGTTGCCCACGATGTCGCTCGACACGATGGGGTCGGTGCAATACTGCATGATGCCCTTGAGACGCCCTTCACTGGCGGCTTTCATGGCCGCGTTGATTTCTTCGGCGGTTGCGGACTTCTTCAGTTCGACCGTGAGATCGACCACGCTGCCGTCAGGCACGGGCACGCGCATGGCCAGACCATCGAGTTTGCCCTTGAGCGACGGGATCACCAGGCCGACAGCCTTGGCCGCGCCGGTTTCCGTAGGGATGATGTTCGTGGCCGCGTTGCGCGAACGGCGGAAATCCTTGTGCGGCATATCGACCAGGCGCTGGTCGTTGGTGTAGGCGTGGATCGTGTTCATCAAGCCGCGCTTGATGCCAAAGGTTTCCTCAAGCACCAGCGCCATGGGGGCCGCGCAATTGGTAGTGCAACTGGCGTTGGAGATGATCTTGGCGTCCTTGGTGATGACGCGGTCGTTGACGCCGAGCACCACGGTGCTCTCAAGGAAGTCCTTCGTGGGCACGGTGACGATCACGCGCCGCGCGCCTTGCTTTAAGTGAACGTTCAATTCATCGAGCTTGCGGAACTTGCCCGTGCTCTCGATGACGTAATCGGCGCCCAGTTCGCGCCACGGCAGCTTGGCGGGGTCCTTCTCGCTGAGAACTTTGAAGGGGTCGCCATCGACGGTCATGGTGTCGCCCTTGACCTCGACTTCGCCGGGGTAGATGCCATGAATGCTGTCGTATTTGAACGCGTAGGCCAGGGCCTCAGGCTCGGCGAGGTCGTTGACGGCGACGACGTCAAACTGCCGCCGCAACTTGGCAATACGCGTGACGATGCGCCCGATGCGCCCAAACCCGTTGATTGCAATTTTCGCTATGGCCATGCACGCTCCAATGAGTTCTGAATCGAGCCCGCTTTGACAGATCCTCATTCTACAACACAAACCGCGCGTGGATTCAAGGACAACAGCCTTTGCAGGGCAAGCACGGAAGGGCGCAGATTCGATGAAGATTTCTTCCGGTCCTGCGGCTGACCTACACGCGCGCCCGGCGCGGCGTTGCGGTGATTTTTCCTCTCTTGTGCCCCGCGCGTAGACGGGCAACGGAGCTCGCCCTACAATCGCGCCATGAAGATTTACACCCGCACGGGTGATGACGGATTGACCGGCCTGATTGGCGGCACGCGCGTGGTCAAGAGCGACGATCGCGTGCAGGCCTATGGCGCCGTTGATGAGCTCAACGCCGTGCTTGGCCTTTGCATCGCCCATGGCATTGACGCCGAGCTGTCTTCGATGCTGAGCGCGCACCAATCGGAGCTCTTTGCGCTTGGCTCGCATCTGGCCGCGCAGGACGGCAACGCAGCCATGAAACTGCCTGCGCTCGATGCCGGCGCCGTTGGGCGCATGGAGCAGCAGATTGACCAATGGGACGCCGAACTGGAGCCGCTCAAGAACTTTGTGCTCCCCGGCGGCTCGCCTATGGCCTCGTGGCTGCACCTGGCGCGCACGGTGTGCCGCCGCGCCGAGCGCGAGGTTGTCGGTTTGCGCGCATCGCGTCCCAAGGACGCACCACGCTTTGCGGCACCCGTTAGGTACCTGAATCGGCTTTCTGATTGGTTGTTTACTGCCGCACGCGTGGCCAACATGCGCGCGGGTATCAAAGAAACCCCGTGGGCCCCGAGAACCTCATAAGGAAGAAAATGAATCGCGTACTTTGCCTGACGCTGCCTTTGGCCGGAATGCTGCTGTTGGCCGTGACCGCCTGTGAATCCGCGCCCGATGCGCTGCCCACCGGCATCGCCATTGGCTGGGGCGAGCCTGAGAGCGACGACGGTTATGCGCTGGATTACAACGCCACGCCCCAGGACGTGTTTGAGGCCTTCCGCCTCGTCGCGCTCGACAACGGCGAGATTGAGAAGACCAACGTTGACGAAATGTCGCTTTCCGGCAAGCGCCTGAACAAGGCCGCGGGCGAAACCACACACGACAACTTCAACGGCCGCGTTTACGACAAGAGCACGAAGGAAAAGCCGCGCGCCAAGCTGATTGTCCACGTTCGCTACCCCGGCGCGGCGGTTGACGGCGGGCGGCCTGACACCGCGCGTGCATATTGCTTTGCCGTGCATCGCACGCTGATTGCCATGCAGGGCGGCCACAAGCCCAAGGACAACAGCGTGATCGTGGGCTCCGAGCCGGCGGTCCTTGATGACGAGGCCGTGGGCTATTTCAAGGTTCAACGCAAAGACGCGCTCGAGGCGCTCAAGCAGGTCGTGGCAGAGAACGGCGAGGTCAAGGAGTATGACGAGCAGAAGGCGTTCATCACCGGCGTGCGCAAGAGCAAGCTCGAAACCAAGGGCGACGACGTGCAGGGCTGGGTCTATGACCGCAACGAGCAGAACGTCGTGCGTTGCAAGGTTTCGGTGCGCGTGCGTTCGCTCAATGACAACAAGCCGCAACAGGAGACAGCGCGCGGCTTCATCAAGGCGGTACGCGAAATCCTGGAGAAGAAGTTTGGCAACGTCGAGGATTCCAAGGGCAAGTAGCGTTCTAAACAGCAGGCTGGTTTCGAATCGACGCGACGCACACCACAGGCCATGCTTCATTGAGAGAAAGCCATGAAGCACTCGCCAAAGCCGAAGGCCACCCCGCCGCAGCCGTCCCGTTCGGAGGCTGCGCTGGGTACGCTTGTCATCCGACTCATGGATCCCGCCACTTCGTTTGCCGAACGTGACAAACTGGTGGCGGCATTGATCGGCAAGCCCGTGGCCGCGCCTTTGATGGTTGAACGCGTAGAACAAACGGCGGGCGGGTTTGACATGCCCGAGGCAATCCGCCAGGGGCGCACGCTCCTGGCCACTGTCGAAGGCACAAAGTTGAAAGTGGCGGCGCGCTTTGCCTCAAGCCGCAACGGTGAGCTGGATGAAACCGCGCCGGGCCTGTCGATGCGCGTGCGCGGCCAGGTTTCAGGCTGGGATGCACTCTTTGACCGGCTGATCATCGACGTGATCTGAGAGTGGGAGAGGCGCCATGAACATGATCATGATGCTCGCTGAGCTGCTGCCGCTGGCGAAAAATGAGATTGCCGGCTTTCTCGTGCTGCCGATCTTCATCGCGTTTTTCGTGGGCATCTTTGCGTTTGCCATTTACTCGCACAAAAAGGCCAAAGAACGCTGGGTGCAGTTCGCGCGCACCTATGGCCTGATTCACAATCCCGCTGGCTGGGGCAGCCAATCGCACATGTCCGGGTGGTTCGACGGCGTTTACGTTCACATCGGCACGGTCACGCGCGGCTCGGGCAAGAACCGCCACACTTACACGCAGTTCCAGGCCATGCTCGCCGGCGGCGTCATGCCCTATGGATTGCAGATCTATCAGGAAACGATCTTTTCGAAGGTGGGCGTGTTTTTCGGAGGCCAGGATATTCAGATTGGCGACCAGCAGCTTGACGCCTCCTTCGTGTTCAAGGGCAACAACCCCGCGGATGTGCACCGACTGGTCACGATTCCCGCCGTGCGCGGCGCATTGTTTGACATGCTCTCGCGCCAGCCCAATTTCGTGCTCGACGCCAACCGCGTGCTCGTGGAGAAGAACGGGTTCATCAGCGACCTCGCCGTGATGTACACCACGCTCGTGGCCTGCGTGCAACTGGTGCAGGTGCTTCACGGCATTTGCGGCGTGGGTGCGCCGCCCGCGCAGGCCGCGCCCGCACCGGCCATGGCGCCCGTCGAGCTGCCGGTGGCGGCCGCGCCACCCAAGGCCGCCCAGGCACCCAGGAAAGCTGCTCCAAAGGCCGCCCTGCCCGGCCCCAAGCCCGACAACACGCCGCGAGGCGACGGCGGCACGTTTGTGCTCTTCGATAAACTGGGCGATAGCTCGCTGGGCAGCACCGAGCGTGATGCGCTGCTGGAAAAACTCAAGGCGCGGCCGGTCTCAGTTCCGGTCGTGATCGACCGTGTCGATTACACCAGCAGCTTTGACGTGCCCGAAAATCTCAGGGACGGCCGCACGGTGCTGGGCACGATCAATGGTTTGAGCACGAAAGTGGCGGTGCGCTTTCCCAAGTCGCGCGATCGCGATGTCGTGAACCTGCGCCGCGGCGAGCCCATGACGGTGCAGGCCAAGGTCAATGGCTGGGATGCGCTGTTTGATCGGTTGAACGTGGACGCAGCCTGATGTGCGGGCCTGAAATCAAGCGGGGCGGGCCGAAGCCCGCCCCGTTTTGTCGCTGAAAGTTACTTCGCTGCCAACTGCTTCTCGATCACAGCCTCGAGAATCTTGTCGCGGCCGCCGCCAACCTGCACGTAAACGACGCGGCCTTGCTTGTCCACGATGTAAAGCGTGGGATAGCCGGGCACTTTGTAGGCGCCGACTTCTTCCTTGCTGGCAACCACGAACGGATAGCTGGGCTGCACGCGTTCATGGAAAGTCTTGAGGTGCTCAAGGAATGTCTTGTCGGTCATGTCCTTGACCGGCGTGGTCTTGGACAGCTTCGCTTTCATGTCGCCTTCCGTCGCGGGCAGTGAGCCCGTGGCAAAGAACTGGGTAACGCCCAGAATCGTGAAACCCTTCTTGGCGAGCTTGTTCTGGAGGGCATGCAATCCCGGCATGCCTGATTTGCATGGGCCTCACCACGTTGCCCACACGTCAATCAGAACCACGGTGCCCTTGAGTTTGCTCAGCGGCTGTGCTTCGCCGCCCAGCCAGGTCTTGGAATCAATCTCGGGCGCCTGTTTGCCAATCAGCGCGATCTTGGGATCAATGTAGCGCTTGACGCTGCTGCGCGGGTCGTTGCGCTCAAGCTTTTCAGGAATCGACTTGAGCACTTCGGCGTAAATCTTCTGCGCGCCTTCGATGTCGCCCTGAATGGCCTTGATGTCGCCCAGCATCATGTTGAGCGAGGGCGCGTATTTCTCGTCGCCCTGCTTTGCCAGCTCGCCGATGCGCTTGGCGGCTGCTTCAAAATCGCCCGATGACATCAGCGCGTTCGGCAGGTAACTCGTGCGCACAAACGGGGCGGCTTTGGCATTGGGCAGTTTCTTGAGGAACAGCTCGTAGATTTCGGCTGCGCCCTTGGGGTCTTCTTCACCCTTCTTGCTGGCCCAGGTCATCAGGCCGATCTCGAGCAGGTCAGCGTCCTTCTCGACGTCAAAGCTGTCAACGCCAGCCTTGGTCAGCGCTTCCACAAACTTGTCGCTGGCAGCCTTGACCTTGGCGTTTTCTGCATCAGAGACTTCCTGATACTTGGCGGCCGCCGCATCTTTGGCCTCGCCTTCCTTGGCTTCGCGATAGGCCTTCATGGCGTCGCCACGCGCCTTGTTGGACGCTTCCTGCGCGCTCTTGTATTCAGCAAATGCCTTGCGCGCGGTTTCAACGCCGTCTTCCGCCGCCTTGGGTGCCGGGTCTTCCGCCTGTACCGGCATGGACCAGACCAAGGCCGTTGGCAGCATCAGCGCCAACGCCATCAATGCAATACGCTTCATGAATTCTCCTTGTGGGAAACTTCGTTCTACTACGAACAGTCCCGGTGGAAAGCCCCAACAATTACGCGGTGAACGTGGCCAGATCAAGCACGCCCAGGCGTAGCAATCCCATCAACACCATGGTGAAGCCTATCAGCGCAATGACCAAAGCGCCAATCACAGGCACTTTGGTTTCAAAGAAGCGATAAGCCGCGCCGCGCTTTTCTTTGCGCTGCGCCCGCATGTAGCCCTTGGTGGCCACCAGCATGAGCCCGATCGTGGAAAGCACCAGCGCCAGCCCCAGGCTGAACACAAGCACGAGTATCAGCCCCGCGACGAGCATGTGACGATCAATCGAAATCAGCGCAATCACGAACGCCGCCGGACAGGGAACAATGCCGCCGAGAATTCCAAGCCGCAGGATTTCCCAGCGTGACATCAATTTGGGATCGAGTTCTTGATGCGCGTGGTCATCCTCGCCGTGCACGTGCCGGCCGAAGATGTCGTGCTCGTGTTGCGTTTCACCGCCGGCGCGCTTTAGCAGCAGGCCCGCGCCCATGAACAGAATTGTTGCGCCCACGGCCACGCTGATCCACTCGGAAAGCGACTTCGTTGGATCCTCGAACAAGTCCGGCATCCAGGCCTGCACGGCGGCCAGGCCGCCCAGCAAAATCATCACGCCGCTGGTGTGCGCGAGCGTGACTACCAGGCCCAAGAACAGCGCGTCGGACTTGCGGCCTTGTGTGCCGATCAGATAGCTCGCCACGAGCGTCTTGCCGTGGCCCGGCTGCAACGCATGCCAGGCACCCCAGCCAAACACGAACGCCAGGGCAAAGAACCAGTAGCTGAAATCGCCTTCGCCTGAGCGCAAGTTGTCGAACAATTTCCTGAAGAAACCCTCGCGGTTCTTGTCCTCGCGCGGGGCCTGGCGCATCTTGTCCAGTTCGTCGCGTGCGGCTTGCGCTTTGGGTTCGGGCGTGGGTTCAGGGGGCGGCGACGTTTCGCCGTTTACCGGCTTTGTGGTGGCGAGGTAGCGGAAAGAGAATACGTAGGGGCCGTTGGCGCGTTTGTCCCAGGTGACATCGGATAATGTGGCCGCGGGCTTGACCCGCTCATCATAGACCTTGAACTGAAGCGCCGGATCCTCGATGCGCTCGCCCACCGAGAGAAAGCTGAACTCGCCCTGGAATACGCCGCTGGCGGGCGCTTCAGTGACCGTTCCCTTGAAGCCCATGGCGTATCCCAGCCACGCACGGTCAGTCGGGAAACTCTGTGCGCCTGAAAAATCTCGCTCGGGATGATCCATGTCCAGGCACTGGAACGAGCTAGAGTCGATGGCCAACTTCAAGCGCTTGCCGTTAATCTTGAGTTCAACGTTATCCTGGCGTTCCTGGGCCAGCGCGAGCATGCGTTTGTCGCGCTCGGCCAGCGATACAAACCCGTCCTGGTTCGAGTCCAGCTTCCACAGCTCTGTGTAGCTCGAAGCCGCGCCGGTGAAGTTGTAGAGAATCGTCAGCACCAGGTCGCGATCATTCACGATCGCGAGGTTGGTGTGCATCAGTGCGCGGTCGTCAAAGGGATGCGCAGCCGCGCCGGCGGACATGGCTGTGAACAGGATGCAGATCAGCGCATTGCGCATGGCAGCATCTTAGCACCTGCGCACAACGCCACTACGCGCCGAAAATCAACGCCGCCCGCCAAGCCAGATTTCCAGCGCCTCTTTGAGATGGTGTGGCGCGAACAGCGCGCGCGGCTTTTGCACGCCGCCATACGCCTGGCGGAGGTTTTCGACTATGCGGCCATCACGCAACACGGCCACCAGCGGCAGGGTATCTTGCGGCAGTTCGGCGGGGAGTTGTGCCCGCGACAAGGCGTGCCATGTAGAAACATCCGCAAGCTCAGGGCGAATCAACTCGATCGCTTCGCGCAAGTCGGTCGCTACCTTGGCGCCGCCGGGCACCAGCCACGCCAGCTTGCCGCCAAAGCCGGGCGGCGCATGATCGAACAATGCGCGGTGCAGTGCGCGCAGAAAAACCTCCGCGCGGCCAAAGAGCGGCAACAGCCGCGCGCTCGCCCCCAACCGAAGCGCGGCTTCCACGGCCGGCACCAGATCATGGGTGTAATGGTAGCCCTCGCCCAGAAGAAAGGGGGCAACATGCAGCTCGCGACCCTGGTGGGCCTGCGCGATACGGCCAAGCTGCGCCGCTGCGGGGCGCTCTTTGTCGTTGAGCACCAGGATTTCCAGCGGACGCTGTTCATCGGCCAGGAACGCGAACTCTTCGCGCGCACGCGCCGGGTCGCCGGGGCTGCCGTGAATGGCGAGTATCAGAACAGTGGCTTGAGCCATTATAGAGGGTTCGGTGATTACCCGGTCGGTGATGGCGTGTGTCATGAGTGGTTCCTCGTGAATACGTGCGTGCCGGGAATCGGCGCGGCGTCGGTCTTCGATGTAGCAGTTGCCCTGAACGCGGCTTCGCGCGTTGCGCCGACGATGATCAGCCCCGGCGTCCATTCCTCGGGTTGCGCAAGCAACTTGGGCAGTTCGGCGAGAGTGGTTTCCGCCACGCGTTCGGTATCGGTTCCGCCGCGCGCAACAACCACCACGGGCTCATTGCCGTCGCGACCGCCTGCGATGAACTCGCGTGCAATGATCGCGGCCTTGTGCACGCCCATGAAAATCGCCAGCGGGCCTTCGATCCGCGCCCAGCGGCGGATTTCCTCGGCGGGCGTCGTAGCCGCGCTGAACACCGCAAAGCCGTGATTGCGGCCGCGCTTGGTGAGCGTCACGCCGGCAGCGCCGCTCACGCCGTTGATCGAGCTGACACCGGGAACGACACGCCACTTTACGCCCGCGGCGTGCAAAGCCTCGATTTCCTCGGTGCCGCGGCCGAAGATGAAGGGATCGCCGCCCTTGAGGCGCACGACGCGCTTGCCCAGTGAGCCCTCGCGCACGAGAATTGAATTGATCGTCTCTTGCGCGACTTGCTCGCCAAAGGGGTGCTTGCCCACGGCAATGAGTTCTGCGCCCGGCCGCGCGAGCTTGAGGATGTCCGGGTGCACTAGGTTGTCGTGCACGATAACGTCCGCGAGCTCGATCTCGCGCTTGCCGCCCACGGTAAGCAGGTCAGGGTTGCCGGGCCCCGCTCCCACAAGCGTGACCAAAGGGGACTGTCCCCGAAGGGGACTGTCCCCGCCTCTACTGGTGCGCAATTCAATCGCCCGGGCGAGCAATCCCTTCGCCCTCACAGGATCGCCCTCATCAGTCGCCACCGCGAGCGTTGCGTTTTCGGTGCGCGCCGTTGCTGGCGTGCTGAAGTTGCGGCCGCTCTCGGCGTCCGCGCCGTTGACCAGCCGGCCATCGCGTCGAAGCTGCTGCACGATCGCCCAGTTCAGGTCGTGGTCGTTGGTGGCGGCGAACGTAAGCAGCGCGGGTCTTGACAGGTCAAGAATATCAAAGGCGCGCGGGATCAGCTCGACGCGGCCAAGCGCGGCCAGTTCGCGCAGCCGCGGCGAGAGTTCAGGCGCGATCACGGTGATGCGCGCGCCGCTGTCCAGAAGGCCCTCGACTTTGCGAGTGGCGATGCGCCCGCCGCCAATCACCAGCACCGGCTGGTCGGTCAAGTCGAGCGAAATCAAGTATGGCTGTCTCATGTTGTTTCCTTTCCGCAGTCCCCAACCCCTAAACCCCAATCCCTGCTTCGCCCGCCTTTGCCAGCTTGCTGGTGTCTTCCTGAGGCGTTTTGTCGATGCGCCGTGTCCATTTCGTGTGCAAGCCGCACTCAGTTTTGCCGCTGCCGGCCCAGCGCCCGTCGCGCTCACGGCCCTGCGCCGCCTGCGTGCACGGCTCGCAGCCGATGCTGGCGTAGCCCTGCTCACGAAGCGGGTGTTGCGGGATGCCAAAGGCGAACAGGTGCGCGTCGATGATTTCGCGGGTGAGCGTTGCCAGCGGCGAGATTTTGGCCACGCCGTCCTGTTCGAGTTCGAACACGGGTGTTTGCGCGCGCTCGCCGCCCTGTTCGCGGCGCAGGCCCGAAAGCCACGCGCGCTTGCCCTTGCGCAGGCGGCCGAGCACCTCGACTTTGCGGATGGCGCAGCACAGGTCGGAGTCGCGCTTCCAGAGTTCGCTTCCGTAGCGCTCGGCGAACTCCGCTTCGCCCAGGCCGTGGCTGACCGTGACCAGGTTGATGCCGTGGTCGCGGATCAGCGCATCGCGATAAGCCAGCGTTTGCGGAAAATGCTTGCCGGTGTCGATGAAGAAAATCGGGTGGCGTGGCGCCAGTTCGGAGAGCCATCTCCCCAGCAACACGCCACCCGCATTCAGCGCTGAAGTGACGAGCAAATCGTCGCCATAAGTCTTCAGCGCCCAAGCCAGAATTTCGCGGGGGGTAAGCGCGTGGCTTGGACTTCCCGACTTCGCCAAGGCTTCGTCGGGTGAACCAGGTCCAAACGTTGTGCCCTCAAACTCGGGACTGGAGTCCCGAGCCACGCGGTCCTCCCAATGGCCGTAGGCCAACTTCACACGCAGGCTCAGCGTGCGCGTGAAGCGCTCAATGCCCACGCGCGCGATCAGTTCGCGAAACGACTCGCGCTCGCTTCCCAGTTCGGCGAACAGTTCCACAGTTGCGACGCTTACGGCAATCACTTCATCCGCGCTGAGATAACGCGCGACTTGCTCTCCGATGCGTGTGCCGCCCAGCAATTGGCCGCCGAGCAGGAAATCGAAGCCCTGGCGCTTCTTGCCGTTTACCACGCCGACTTGCCCGCGGAAACCCAGCTCCTGGATTTGCGGCTGCGTGCAGGCGTTGGGGCAGCCGCTCAGGCCGATGCGCAGGCGCTTGGCCCACGCAGGGGCACTTGACGCGTCAAGGGCTTCGGCCAACTCGCGCGCGAAGTTGCGCGTTTCGAGGTAAGCCTTACGGCACTGGGCGCTTCCGGGGCAGGCCACGATGTCGCGCGGCCCGTTCCAGCCCTCGGGCGCAAGGCCGATTGCCGCGAGTTCACGCTGCAGTGCGCTGACGTTCTGCGCCGGCACATCCACAATGGCGATGTTCTGGCGCGTGCCCAGTACCAGCGCCTCGGCGTTGGCGTGGCGCGCTGCCGCCACGATTAAGCGAGCCACATCAGACGTCAGGTCGCCCGCAATCAACGGCACAAACACGCGATAACGCCCGTCCGCCTGAAGGTGAGATCCGTGGCTGGCAACGCCCGTCGCCAGCGCATGGCCAGAAATCGCCGGGTCCTCGATGGGCCGCACATTAACCACACTCGGCGCATTCCACCGCTCCAGGATCAATTCGCGCACCTGCTGTGCACCCAGCTTCTCGAGCACAAACTTGAAGCGCGCCTGCGCGCGGTTCTTGCGATCGCCCAGGTCATGAAACACGCCAATCGCCGCGACGATCAGTTCATAGAGCGTCGTCACGTCCGCCGGCACGTTTGCGAAAAACAGGTCCGCCAGGCGCGGCTCGCGCCCAAGGCCGCCGCCCACGTAAACGGAAAGCGTGCTCGGGCCGCTTTCGTGGCGTTCTTCAAGGAAGCCGAGATCGTTGATGCGGTGCAAGGGTTCCAGGTCGTCGGCCGAGAAAAAGCCAATCTTGAATTTGCGGGGCAGCGTTTCGAATTCCGGGTTGCCCGCAAAGCGCCGCGAGAGTTTTTCGGCGATGCTCTGCAAATCCAGCGCGCGACCTGTTGTGTCGAAGACGAGCGACTCCGCGCCAACGACAATATTGCGCACTGTATCGCCGCAGGAGCCGCGCGTGGTCAGGCCGATGGTTTCAATGGCTTCGACCAGCGGCACGACATGCTCGGTCGTCACGCCATGAAACTCGATGTTCTCGCGCGTATCGACGTGCCACTCGCCATCGGCGTGCTCTTCAGCGAAATCGGCCAGCGCGCTTGCCTGTGCCAGCGTGATGCGACCGCCGGGAATGCGAACGCGCACCATGAACTGGCCCGGCGCCTTCTCCGGGTACAGGCCATCTACCGTAACCTCGCCGTTGCTGCGCCTGACGAGGTGTTTGGCGTAGTCTTCTTTGCCGTTGAATCGCGTCTCGATTTCCATGATCGCCTTTCGTAGGGGTGAGGCCCTGGTCCGAAGAAGCCTCGGCGAAGTCAGATGCCTCGCCCCTGCATCGCTAGCTCAATCCCCAGGGAAAAAGTTGCTCGGCGTGGCTTTCGCGCTTGATCACGTTGGGCAACACATCGACCGGCCCGCCCACCAGCCACTCGCGCGCAACGGCCGCGCGCCGCTGCGAACTGGTCTTGCCGGTACGCGCGAGCGATTCGGCGTGCCCGCGGCGCGGATAGATCGAGCGAACTTCGAGGCGGCCCACCACCTGGCCGGCCAGATTCGTGAGCGCCACAAGCTGGCCGCGCGTGATTTCCGAGCGCTGTTCCGCGGTAATCGCCAGCGTCAGCGGCGCCAATAGCGGCGTACCGTCGCGCAGCTTGCCGTCGAGCAGCACGCTCAGGTAATCGGCTTCTTCAAGGAAACCCGTCAATGGCGCGAATTCGCCCAGCGCAAGTTGAATCAGGGCACCCACGCCTGCATCAGTAAGGGGAAGTGCAATGACGTGCTTGGCGCTCACGGCCCAGGCTTCAGCCTCAGCGGGAGGCAGCACGCGCGGCGTGAACTTCAGGATCTTCTCGGTAATCGTTGGCATGTTCGTTCTCGGTTTGTGGGTCAAAGAAAAGGGCCGCTTGAGCGGCCCGGGGAGTCTGCGATGACGCAAGAACTCACCCGGGCCGCCCGCCCATGCGGCACTTCACGCACGTGTGTTTGAGTAGCGTTTTCATGGTTCAGCCGATTCAGTTGCCTATGCGCGCGCCAGGGCCGGTTCCGCGACAACAAAGCCCTTCTCGACCAGGTAGTTCCAGATCTTGTCCGCGCTTTGCAGCTCGCCTTCGGCGTCGGTGTCGATCACGATTTCCGCGTTGAGCGGCTCCTCGTAGGGGTCGCTCACGCCCGTGAAGGCCTTGATCTCGCCTTTGATCGCCTTCTCGTAGAGGCCCTTGACGTCGCGCTTGACCAGCGTGTCGAGCTTGGCTTTGACGTAGACTTCGATGAAACCCTTGCCGATGTTCTTGCGCACTTCATCGCGCACCTCGCGGTATGGGCTGATCGCCGCCGTGATCACCGGGATGCCGTTGCGCGAAAGCAACTTGGCCACAAAGCCGATGCGGCGGATGTTTGTGTCGCGGTCTTCCTTGGAAAAGCCCAGGCCCTTCGACAGGTTCGTGCGCACGACGTCGCCATCCAACACTTCGCGCGGCACGCCGGATTGCGCCAGCTTGTCCGCAACGAGGTCGGCCAGTGTGGTCTTGCCTGCGCCGGAGAGTCCTGTGAACCAGAGTGTGAATCCCTTGTGTGCCATGATCGTCTGCCTTTCGTAGGGGCGACATATATGTCGCCCCTACAGCAATGTCCGGAAAAGAAAGAAGCCACCGTTTCCGGTGGCTTCGTGAGGTTTGGTTTTGATTTCTAAACCAAGACGCTACACGACCCACCGGAGGGCGGGCACATGCAGCACTTCTTGGCGATGTTCTTCATGGCGCGCAAAGATAGGACGGGTTAAGGCAATGCCAAGAGAATTCCGCAGAAAATATTAGCCAATGCAGCCTTTGGGCGAGCGTGTAATCATAACTGCATATAAATGAATAGTTTGTGCCGTTTTTATATCTCTACTAAATCGATGGGTTATCAAACATTATGGGCAGGATTACGCCCAGAATGGTCAGAATCACCGGCTGCTTTTCATCCTGCCTATTCTGGCTGGCATTCTGATCATTCTGAAAATTGCGCGCTATTGACGCGTCAAGACTTCGCCAAACGCATCGCTTCCACCAGCGGCGCTACACCTGCCATCACCAGTCCGAACTGCTCGTAGCTAAGCGTTTGCTTGGCGTCGGAGAATGCTTTGTCCGGGCAGGGGTGCACCTCGATCATCGCGCCGTCAGCGCCCGCCGCGATGCCGGCAAGCGTGAGCGGCTTGATCAAATCGCGCCGGCCCGCTGCGTGGCTGGGATCGACGATGATCGGCAAATGCGAAAGCTGCTTGCACAGCGGGAACGCGGAAATATCCAGCGTGTTGCGCGTCTCGGTTTCAAACGTGCGGATGCCGCGCTCGCAGAGGATGACGTTAGGGTTGCCGCTGTTGATGACGTATTCGGCGGCGAGCAGCAGTTCTTCGATGGTCGCACTCAGACCCCGCTTCAGCATGATGGGTTTGCCGGCCGCGCCGAGTTCTTTGAGCAAGTCAAAATTTTGCATGTTGCGCGCGCCGACTTGCAGCACGTCGATGTAGCGCACCATGACTTCGATCTGGCGCACGTTCATGACTTCGCTGACTGTCGCCAGCCCGTGCTGCCTGCCCGCGGCCTGCATGAATTTCAATCCCTGCTCACCCATACCCTGGAACGAATACGGGCTTGAACGCGGCTTGAAGGCGCCGCCGCGCAGGCCCGTGGCGCCGAGTCTCTTCACGTGGGCGGCTGCGTCAAAAATCTGTTGTTCGCTTTCGATGGCGCAGGGGCCGGCGATCACGGCAAATCCGCCGTCGCCCAGCGTGAGCGGCCCGGTGCGCACGACGGTGTCCTCCGGGTGATACTCGCGGCTCACGCGTTTAAATGGGCTCTGCGTTTCAACGAGCTGCGCGACTCCGGGCATCTGAGCCACGGGCGCGAGCTCGACGCCCTTCTTGCCGCCCACGATGCCGATGATGGTGGCGTCGTCAGACTTGCTCACGGTAGGTGTGATGCCGAGATCCTCAAGCCGCGCGATCACGGCGGTGATTTCGCGAAGCGTGGCAGTGGGTTTCATGGCGATGATCATGGTTGTCTCCAGGGGACTGTCCCCGCGCGAAGCGCGAGGGACTGTCCCCGTCTCAACTGGTTAGGTCGCAGCAGCTCTTCCTTGTAGAAATTCCGGTTTGAACGCCTTCCTTGTAACCGTCTGACTCGCGCTCCAGTTGAAGCGGGGACAGTCCCCGTTGGGGACAGACCCCTAACCGCAAGCCGCGCGCAACTCGTCGAGCAATTCACGTTCCTTGCCTGCATCAATCGCATTCACCAGTGCGCTGCCGACGATGAAGCCGTCAGCGTGATCGCGCAGTTGTTGGATATGCGCGGCTTTGCTGATGCCGAAGCCGACACAGAGAGGCTTGTCTGTCAGCGCGCGCGTTTTCTGGATGTAGGTGAGCGTCTCGGGTGCGAATTCGCCGCGCGCGCCTGTCGTGCCCGCGACGCTGATGAGATAGATGAAACCGTGCGCGCTCGCGGCAATCTGGCGCGCGCGGCTTTCGCTTGTAGTGGGCGCGATCATGTTCACGAGCGCGACGCCGGCCTTTTCGCATTGCGCACGCAAGTCGCCCGCTTCCTCAAAGGGCAAGTCAGGCACGATCAAACCCGAAGCGCGATGCTCGTTGCAGCGCGCGATGAAGTTCTTCGCCGCAAGTACCTGGTTGTACGTGATCATGAACACCAGCGGCGGGCCGCTTTTGGGGTAATGCTCGCGCAGTTCGGCAAACGTACCTTCGAGCGTCACGCCCTGCGCGAGCGCTTTGCTCGAAGCCGCCTGGATCGTGGGGCCATCGGCCAGCGGGTCAGAGAACGGGATGCCGATCTCCAGCACGTCGGCGAATTGCGCCGTCGTGCGCAGGACTTCACGGAAGCGTTCGCGTGTCGGGTAGCCGCTTACGAGGAACGGGATCAGCGCCTTGCGATACACGGCGCGGAGGCGATCGAAAGTTGAGTTCAAGTCAGCGGGCATTGGCCCCTCCGTCACGGGCCGGGAGGCCCGTGCTACGCGCCATGATCGAAGGAAGATCTTTGTCGCCGCGGCCACTCAAGTTCACGATCACCGTTTTGCCCTTGTTCTCGCGTAGATAGCGTCTGGCAAACGCCAGCGCGTGGCTGCTTTCGAGCGCGGGCAATATGCCCTCAATGCGCGAGAGCTCGTGGAAGGCCGCGAGCGCCGTTTCATCGGTCTCGATTTCGTAGCGCACGCGACCGCTGTCTTTGAGCGCGCTGTGCTGCGGGCCCACGCCGGGGTAATCAAGCCCGGGGGCAATCGAGTGCGTGCCGGTGATCTGCCCGTCACCGTCTTGAAGCACATAACTGAAGGCACCATGCAGAACACCCGGCCGGCCGTGGGCGAGCGTGCATGAACCGTGCTGCGGCGAATCGCCGCCGGCCTCCACGCCGAAGAGCGCCACCTTGTCGTCGAGAAACGGCGCGAAGATGCCAATGGCGTTGGAGCCACCACCCACGCATGCGATTACCGCATCGGGCAATTTGCCCTCGCGGCGCGAAAATTGTTCGCGCGCTTCGATGCCGATCACGCTTTGCAGTTCGCGCACGATGGTGGGGTAGGGGTGCGGCCCTACGGCGCTGCCGAGGAGGTAGTAGGTTTCGTTGGGATGCGCGACCCAATCGCGGATCGCCTCGTTGATCGCCACTTTCAGATTGCGCGTGCCGCCTTCGCACGGGAACACCTCGGCGCCGAGCAACTTCATGCGCGCGACGTTGGGTTGCTGGCGTTCGCAATCGAGCGCACCCATGTAAACGCGGCACGACAGGCCAAGCCGCGCGCAGGCGGCGGCGGTGGCGACGCCGTGCTGGCCCGCGCCGGTTTCGGCCACGATGCGCTGCTTGCCCATGCGTTTGGCGAGCAGCGCCTGGCCGACAGCGTTATTGATCTTGTGCGCGCCGGTGTGGGTGAGGTCTTCACGTTTAAGGAACACGCGCCCGCCCCATTCCCCAGACAGGCGTTCAGCAAAATAGAGCGGCGTGGGCCGGCCCACGAAATCGGCAAGCGTTGCAGCCAGATCGGCCTTGAACGATTTGTCCTCCCAGGCCGCTTCAAAGGCCGCCTCCAGCTCGATCAGATTGGCCATCAGCGTTTCGGGCACATATCGCCCGCCGAAGACGCCGAATCGGCCGGGTTTCATTGTTGTGGTCATGACTGCCTCGCGATGCGGATGAACTCTCGAATCAGCTTCACGTCCTTGACTCCCTTGGCGCTCTCGACGCCACTTGACACGTCAATACCCCATGGCTGTGCCTGCGCAATGGCGCGCGCGACGTTGCGGGTGTCAAGGCCGCCGGCCAGAATCATGCGCCCGCCCAGTCGTGCGACTTCACTGAAATCCCAGGGCTTGCCGGTTCCGGCGCCAAAGGGCGAATCCACGACGTAGCGCCGCCCCTGCAGCCCGCCCGTACCGTAGGCCTTGAGAAACGGAGCGGGGATGGCCGGCACCATCTCCACGCCGAAGTCGAAATCAGGAAACATGCCGTCGTCGCAATGAACTTGCAGCGCGCTGACCGTGACTTCTGCCAGCAGCGCGCGGATTTCATCCACGTTCATGCCGCGAACCACGGCAAAAGACTCCACGCCGGAGGGTAGCGCGGCCACGATCTCGCGCGCCTGCGCAATGCTTACGCGCCGCGGCGACTCGGCGAACACAAGCCCGATGGCGCTCGCACCAGCCTCACAGGCCGCCTGCGCGGTGGCGATGTCGCGGATGCCGCAGATTTTCACCCAGACTGGCATCATCGGCCCCCCGAACCCGGCGCGTGGATGCGGTGTTCCAAGAGATCACTCACGGTCGCCCCTTTCATCAACGCGCTGCCGATCAATGCAGCGTCATAGTCGAGCGCGCGCACTTGTGCAATTTGCTGCGGGTTCGAAATGCCGCTCTCGGCGACTGCTTGCGCGCCCTTTGGAATCAAGCCGCGCAGTTGCTCAAATCGCGCGAACTCTATGCTCAGGTCGCGCAGATTGCGGCAGTTCACGCCAATGAACTTCGCGCCGACTTCGGCCGCGCGCTGGATGTCCGTTTTATCGAAAGCCTCCACCAGTGCGAACAGACCCGCTTCATTGGCGGCTTGAAGCATCGTTGCGAGTTCACTTCCGGGCAGGATTGCGGCGATCAGCAGCACGCCATCGGCGCCAAGCGCGCGCGCTTCCAGAACTTGCGCGGAACTCACGAGGAAATCCTTGCGCATGATTGGCGCCCCCGCGCGCGAGGCCAGCGCGATGTCTTCGTTCCTGCCGAGAAACTCGTTGGGCTCCGTCAGCACCGAGATCGCGCAAGCTCCGGCGCTTGCATAGGCGCCGGCCTGAGCGGCGACATCGACGTTTTCATTGAGCGCGCCCGCCGAGGGTGCGCGGCGCTTGATTTCTGCAATGACCTCCAGCCGGCCCGGCCGCAGGGAGAGTGGCCGCGGCGCGGGTCGGTCGGAGGCGCGACGGACGAGTTCAGCGTGCGGCTCAAGCAAAGCCGCGCGCTTTCTGGAAAGATCCGCCATTTTCTGCAAGAAGTCAGGCATGGTCTCTCAAGGCGTCCAGAAGTTTCATAGCAGCACCACTGTCAAGCACGCGCTGGGCGAGTGCCGCCGCTTCCTTGGGGTAGAGTGCGACGCCCGCGAGCATGAACACGAGAGATGCGTTGAGCACGATCACATCACGGCGCGGGCCCTTTTCGCCTTTGAACACGCTCTCGATGATGGCCGCGTTCTCGCGGGCGTCGCCGCCGCGCAGGTCCTCGAGGCGGCAGCGTGCCAGTCCGAAATCGTCGGCTTTCATTTCGCGTTCGCTGACGCGCTCACCCTGCACTTCGAAAATCACGAAGGGCGCCACGGGCGTGGCTTCATCGAGGCCCGGCTCACCCCAGACCACAAAGGCGTGGCGCGCGCCCAACAGGCGCAGCGCGTGCGCCGCCGGCTCCACGCGCCCGCGCGCGGCTACGCCCACAAGCTGCAACTGTGGGCGCGCGGGGTTGGCCAGGGGGCCGATCAGGTTGAACACGGTGCGCACGCCCAGCTGCTTGCGCAGCGGCGCCAGGCGTTTTAGCGCGGGGTGATACTGCGGCGCGAACAGGAACCGAAAGCGCGCAGTGGAGTTTTCGCCCGGCGCGGCAAAGGGAATGCGCAGGGCCTCAATCACGTCGGCGCTGCCGCTTTTGCTCGTTACGCTGCGGTTGCCGTGCTTGACGATGTTCAGGCCCTGCGCGGCGCACAGCAGCGCGGTGGCCGTGGAGATGTTGAACGTGCCTGCGCCGTCGCCGCCCGTGCCGCAAGTGTCGATGCAGGGCTGCTGCGCGGGGCATGGCTGCGCGGCGTTGAGCAGGGCTTGCGTGAAGCCGGCGAGTTCTTCGGCGGTTTCGCCGCGCGTGCGCAACGCCGCGAGCGTGGCGGCAATCAAGACGTCCGGCGTTTCCTCGTGTAGCATGGCGGCCATGAGCGCTTCGGCCTCGGGCTGGGCGAGGGTTTCACCGTTCAAGAGTTGATCCAGAGTGGCTTGCATGTGCGCTCCGGGCGACCCATGGGTCGCCCCTACGAGTCAGGACAAGGATTCCACGAAGTTGCGCAGCATGGCGCTGCCGTTTTCAGTCAGGATGCTCTCGGGGTGAAATTGCACACCCTCAAGCGGCAGCGAGCGGTGGCGTATGCCCATGATTTCGCCATCGCGGGTATAGCTCGAAATCTCGAAGTCTTTGGGCAGGCTTTGCTCCTCGACGATCAGCGAGTGATAGCGGCCTACGCTCACGGGTGCGGGCACGCCGGCGTAGAGCGATTTTCCGTCGTGATAGAGCTTGCTTTGCTTGCCGTGCATCTGCCGCGGCGCGCGCACGATGCGCCCGCCAAAGGCCTGCGCGAGCGCCTGGTGGCCGAGACAAACGCCAAGGATTGGCTTTTTCTGCGCGTATTCGCGGATGATGCTCAGGCATTGGCCGGCTTCATCGGGGTTGCCGGGGCCGGGCGAGATCACGAGAGCGTCTGCACCAGTAACATCAGCGGGCGCGATCTTGTCGTTCAGCCGTACTGTGATGGAAGCGCCGAGTGCGCCCAACATCTGGTAGAGGTTGAAAGTGAAGGAATCGTAGTTGTC
Source organism: Planctomycetota bacterium (assembly GCA_020845475.1). GTDB lineage: Bacteria > Planctomycetota > UBA8742 > UBA2392 > UBA2392 > UBA2392. The sequence goes on along the minus strand of JADLFN010000042.1, from coordinate 21,403 downwards.
GATCAGAAGCAGCTTCATGGTTCGGGTTCCTTGCCGAGGAGAGTGCACCGTAGGGGCGACATATATGTCGCCCCTACAACTCCGTTGCCGCAAATTCGAGCGCGCGCAATTGTGCCGCTGCTTTGTTGCGAATTTCCTGGTACTCCGCTTCGGGTTTGCTGTCGGCCACGATGCCCGCACCGGCTTGCACGGTGTAACGGCCTTTGTGCATCACGATGGTTCGGATATAGATCGCCTGGTCCATTTCGCCCTGCGCTGAGAAATAGCCTACGCTGCCTGAGTAGAAGCCGCGCTGCCGGGGTTCGAGGTCATCGATGATCTGGCAGGCGCGCACTTTGGGTGCGCCGGAAACCGTGCCCGCCGGAAACGCGCTCTGGAAGACTTCGGGCGCGCCGACGCCGGGTGCGACTGTGCCCGTAACAGTGCTGACCATGTGCATGACGTGGCTGTATTTTTCAATCTTGCGCAGGCCTTCAACCTGCACGGAGCCAATCGCCGCGACGCGGCCCACGTCGTTGCGCGCGAGATCAACGAGCATGTTGTGCTCGGCGTTTTCTTTTTCGTCGCGCGAGAGTTCTTCGGCCAGGCGCGCATCCTCGGTGGGCGTTATGCCGCGGGCGCGCGTGCCGGCGATGGGGCGCACGAGGATTTGCTTGTTCTCGAGGCGAACCAGCGCCTCGGGCGAGGAGCCGATCACCTGGTAGTCTCCGAAGTCGATGAAATAGAGGTAGGGCGAAGGGTTGAGATGGCGCAGCGCGCGGTAAACCTGATAGGGGTGCAGGTTGGTTTTGCCCTCGAAGGCAATTGAGAGCACGACCTGAAAAATGTCGCCGGCCGCGATGTGCTCTTTGGCTTTGGCGACGATGTTCGTGAACTGCGCTTCCGACATGGATGCTACGGGTTGTTCGTAGGCCGGTTTAGCCTGCGCCGCTGCGGCGTGCGCGGGCATTACTGCCCGGGCGGTCAATGCGCGGACTTCATCCAGCAGTCTCTGGGCCGCGCCATTGCCTTCGCTGTGGCTGATTTCGATGCGCTGGCGCACGTGGTCGAAGGTCAGCACGGCGCGCGGCACCATGAAGGCCGCCAGCGGCAGCTCGCCGATCTCCGGCTTGCGGCCCGTGGGCAGAAGTTCGTGCACGGCTTCATAGCCGATCACACCCACAAGCCCGTTGCACAAGCGATGCGCGGCTTCGGCGGGGAACTTGATGGTGGCTAACTCCCGGGCGATGAATGCCTGGAGACCGCCGGTTTCGCCGCGGTACTCAACGCGCTTGACGGGATCAAGGCCGATGAACGAGTAACGACCGAGCTGCTCGCCCTGCACAACGCTCTCCAGCAAGAACGACGGCTTCAGCGGCGCGAGTTTCAAGAAGAGCGACGTGGGTGTTTCGAGGTCGGCGAGGATGGAAGGCATGATCTGGTCCGAAAAGTATGTGTGTGCAAACAAAAACCACCCGCGTGTACGGGTGGTCGCTGTGCGCTAAGGACTCAAAAAGCTACGCGGCGTGCCACCCTTTCAGGGAGCACCACCACCAGCGATTCTGTCCTGCGCGGATGATCATGGCACCATAAGTAACGGGCAATCGACCGTTGCGCAGCAACGAAATCCGAATTTGCGCAGATTTAACGCTATGAGACTGAATCATTGAAGTGTGAAATGATGAAGTCAACCCAAGGGAGACCTGCATGCTCCGCTACTTCCTTCTACTAGTATTAGCCGCGCCTGCGTTCGCCCAAGTGCCCACCATTAACGTGACCTCGCCCGCACAGAGTGCCAGCGTTGCCGCCGGGCCGCTGGTGGTGCAGTTCACGGTGAGCAACCACACCATCGGCAATCCCGGCCAGAGCCACCTCGCGATCTACGTGGACACCGATCCTGTTGCCAATCGTTTCTACAACGGATCCACGAACGAAGTTCTGCGCAGCGGCGCGCACACTCATTTCATTCATTGGGTCGCCGCCGATTCCGCGCAGTTCAACGGCCTGAGTTCGGGCGCGCACACGCTGCGCTTTACACTCGCGGACGGAAGCAACAACGACCTCGCCAACACCGAGGCCACGTTCAATCTCAACATAACGGTGCAGACACCCACGCCCGGCGACATGACGCTTACGCAGGTCGTGCCCGGCTTGAACTTTCCCGTGGCCATGGCCTTTGCGCCCGATGGCCGGCTTTTCTACACGGAAAAAAGCACCGGCAACATGCGCGTCATGAACTACAACTCCGGCACACAGGCCTTCACGCTTCAGGCCGCCAGCGTGTTCAACGTCAGTGTGGACAGCGCCAGTGAGCGAGGCTTGCTGGGCGTGTGCCTCGACCCCAACTTCGGGTCAAATGGCTATCTCTACTGTTACTACACGCGTTCAAGCCCGATAGTGAACCGTTTTTCCCGCTTCACACTCACCACCAGCGGGCCGGACACTGTGGCCGTGGGGGGCAGCGAGCTGGTGTTGCTGGACAACATTCCATCACCCGCGGGCAACCACAACGGCGGCAACCTGCACTTTGGTCAAGATGGCTTCCTTTACGTGACTATCGGCGACGGCGGCGCAACTTCGAGCAACTCGCAGAACGCCAACAATGTGCTCGGAAAGATTCTCCGCATCAGCTCGTCCACAGGCGCGGCCGCGCCGGGCAATCCCGGCTTTGGCGGAACGGAGCCGCGCCTTTGGTGCCTGGGCCTGCGCAACAGTTTTGACTTCTGCTTTCATCCGGACACGGGCGATCTGTGGGCCACGGAGAACGGCCCGGGCAGCGACGATGAACTCAATCGCATCGTTGCGGGCAGCAACTACGGCTGGCCCACGGTCACGGGCATTGCGGGCAACCCGAGCTTCGTCGATCCCATCGCCGAATACACACCCACCATCGCGCCCACGGGCATAGTGGCCGTGAGCGACAACGCCAATTATCCGGTGCAATACCACCACAACCTGTTGATGGCCGATTTCAACACCGGCCGCGTGCGACGCTATGTGCTCACTGGCCTTGGGCTTGCTCAGCTTGGCGCGCAGAGCATTGCCTACAACGGCGGCAATGGCGGCATCACCGATATCGAGGAAGCGCCCAACGGCTGGATTTATCTCTTCGCGGGGGCCGGGCCAGGCGGCGGCACGCTTTATCGGCTTGATCTCGTCAACGCGCCGCCGAACATCATCAGCACGCCCCCGGCCAACGCCTATGTGGGGGTAAACTACTCGTACACCATCCAGGCCACGGGCTCGCCGACGATCTCGTTTTCATCCATGGGCTTGCCGGCGTGGCTCACGCTGAGCGGCAACACGCTCAGCGGCACGCCCAGCGCCGCTGATCTCGGCGTCAGCGGCAGCATCACGATCACGGCCACAAACACCAACGGTAACGACTCGCAGGTGTTCACGATCAATGTGCAAACGGCGCCAGCGGGAGGCGGAGGTAACGATAGCGATGACGGCGGCTGCACGACAGCGGCCAACGTGGCGCCGTGGCTGGCGCTGGCCGCGCTGTGTGGCTTGCTGGCCGCATGGAGAACAAGGCGCGCTTCAACCTAGTACGGCGTCGGCAACTTCGTTGGCCTGGGCGTCGGTCAGTTCAGGGTACATGGGCAGGCTGAAGACCGTGCGTGTGAGTTTTTCGCTTACCGGGCAGGAGCCTTCTTTCTGGCCGACGCCGGCGAAGCATTCCTGGCGGTGCAGCGCCACGGGATAATAAATCGTGCTGCCCACGCCCTTTTGGCTGAGCTTGGCCATCATGTCGTCGCGCGGCTTGGCATCTTTGCCGTCGCCTACCTGCAGCGTGTATTGGTGGTAGATGTGCGTGTTGCCCTTTGAGGTCACTGGCGTCTTGAGGTGCTTGGCGCCGGCAAAGCGCTTGTCATAGATGCGCGCAATTTCACCGCGGCGCGCGTTCCATTTATCGAGGTGCTTCAATTTCACGCGCAGCACCGCCGCCTGCAACGCATCGAGGCGGCCGCAGATGCCGACAACCTTGTTGAAATAGCGCGGCCTTTCGCCGTGCGTGTGCAACAGCTTCACGCTGTCGGCCAGCGCGTCGTCATTGGTGGCGATCATGCCGCCGTCGCCCGCGCCGCCGATATTCTTGGTGGGATAAAAACTATACGTCGTCAGGTGGCTGACCTGCCCGGCCTTCTTGCCGTGGCGTGTGGCGCCGAAGGCCTGAGCCGCGTCTTCGATGACGGTGAGCTTGTGTTTGGCGGCGAGATCCATCACGGCTTCGAGGTCAGCGCACTGCCCGTAGAGATCGACGGGGATGATGGCCTTTGTCTTTTTCGTGACGCGCTTTTGCGCATCGGCCACGTCGATGTTGAACGTGTCGGCGTGAACATCGCAGAACACGGGCTTGGCGCCCAGCCGCGCCACGGCGCCGGCGGTGGCAAAGAAGGTGAACGCGGGCACGAGCACTTCGTCGCCGGGGCCGACGTTGGCGGCCATGAGCGCCAGCAATAGCGCGTCAGAGCCGGAATTGACGCCGATGGCGTGTTTGACGCCGAGATAGGCCGCGGCTTCTTTCTCGAAGCCCTCGACGATGGGGCCGAGGATGAAGCTCTGGTTGGTGAAGACGTCGGCAACGGCGGCGTCGATTTCAGATTTGATTGAGGCGTATTGCGCCTTGAGGTTGAGCACAGGGACGGGCATAGGCGCGGTGTTATCAATTATCTGTGGGCAATAATCAACCGGGTGTCGTTGATGCTGTGCCGCTCCTGCGTGCCTTGTCGCGCCAATTCAAAATTCAAAATTAGAAATTCAAAGTGATCTCGCGTGCAAGGCGGCTCATGACATTTTGAATTTTGCATTTTGCATTTTGAATTCCGCCGGCAGCGGAAGCCGAGCGAAAGCTATCACATATGCACTAACCGCATGCGATGCGGCAAAACAGGAAAGGCCGGCGGGGTGGGCCGGCCTTCCTTGTTGAGCCTTTCGGCTCAGCCGCGCGGAGAGAGTGCGGTCGCGCGGAAAATCACTGCTTGTTGGGCTTGTCTTCGCTCTTGGGTGCCTTGGGAGCTTCGCCGGAGGTTTTGCGCGAGACGCTCTTGACGATCTTGACGCGCGTGCCATCGGGCAGGACTTTTTCGATCGTCTCGGTGGCATCGCCGTCGCCGCCGCCGAGTTCTTCCTCGATCAGGCGGTCGATCTCTTCCTGCAGCTTCTTCAGTTCTTCGTGCAGCTTCTTGAGTTCGTCATCGAGCTTCTTGTTGCCTTCGGCCTTGGGCGTTTCGGTGGACTTCTCCGTGGACTCGCTTTTGGCGGTTTTGCGCACGATGCGGCGCACCACTTTCGTGCCGTCGGGCAGGGTTTCTGTGGTCGTTTCGTCAACGTCGCCTTCGTCCTTGTCGCTCTTGTCTTTGGCGGCCTTGCGCTGTTTGTCGAGGATCTTGCGCAGGGCGTCCTTGAATTCCTGGGGGATGTCCTTGTCCTTGAGCGCTTCCTCGAGCGCCTTCTCGATATCGGCCTCGTCAACCTCTTCGCCTTCGCATTCCGGGCATTCTTCGTCATCTCCCAGAATGACCACCTTGCCGGAGGTCTGGGGTTCCTCGGCGCGTTGCGCCATCAGAGGAGCCGCGCCAAAAAGGCCTGCCGCGAGCATTGCCAAAAGCAGTTTCATCGTTCGTCCTTGTGGGGTTGAAGGGGTTCGCCGCTGACACAAGCACTACCGGCGGGCCCGGCGGGGCGTTACGGAAAAAAGAACGGACGGGCAAGATGCCCGTCCGCCCGCAGGCTGGAAGCCTGCGCCACTACTTGGCTGGAATCCAGTTTACGTAGCCGATCATCATTTCCTCCCACGTTTGCTCGCCGAAAAAGACGTCCTTGGTGGGGTCGGGGTTGGCCGGGTTCTTGTCGCTGTTGTCGTACCAGGCCGTGCAGATGATCTTGGTGCCCTTGGGCAGCGTGATGGGCTCCTGCAGCTCATAGAGCAACTGCCAGTTGAAGTCGTATTTCGGGATGTCGATCAGCGTCTCGCGTTTGCCGTCGGCATAAAGCGCCTCGTACTTCCAGGCCTTGCCGCGCACGTGGGCGTGGGGGTCGAAGGCGAGAATCTTGATGTCCTGCGGCACGGTCCAGCTCGAGGTGACCTTGTAGTTGTCGTCGCCCGCGGGAATGCGGAAGAAGGTGTTGGAGACGCCCTTGGTTTGGACCTCGACGGCCGGCGGACCGTCATTGAAAATCACGCCCATCCTGGTCTGGTCCTCGGCTTCGGTGCCGTTGGCCGTGTAGTGCAGCTGGAACACGAACGTTGCGCCCTTGGGAATGAACTTCGCCTGGCCCTCGGGCATGATGATGTGACCCTGGCCGGGCACCATGCCCATGAAGTAGCCGTTGAGGCCGCCCATGTCTTTGGGTTGCTCCTTGGCGCGGGGGTGGTTGCGCGGGTATTCGAGGAACACCAGTACGTGGTGCACGACCTGCGGGGCCGTGGCGCGAATCTCCATGGCCTTGACCCACTTGTCCTCGGTGAAATTGGAATCAACGCGGATGTAGCGGTACTTCACTTCGCCCTTGGCGGGGATCTTCTGCACCTCGGGCAGCTCGAACACCTGGTCGGGCTTGCCGATGCGCCAGCCCTCGGGCCAGGTGCGCGCCTTGGCGCCTTCTTTGGCGTCGCCTTCGGGCAGGCCGTTCTCCAGCCACGAAAGCAAATCTTCGCGGTCGCGATCCGTCAGGGAGCGGTCGTTGCGGAAGTGACCCACGCCCGGCGTGGCAAACCACGGCGGCATGGTGCGGTTCTTGACCACTTTCTTGATCATGCCGCGCTGGGCTTTGACGTCGGCGTAGGTCATGAGTTCGAAGGGGCCGTTCTCGCCGGCGCGGTGGCACTCCTGGCAGTTCTGGGCGATGATGCGCGAGATACGGTTGTGCCAGGTAACGGTGCCGCCGGTTTTGAGCTCACCGAGCTCAAGGTCAAGGTCTCAGCCGGGCGCCCAGGTCGCCTGGTAGATGGGCTGGTTGCCCGCGAGCACCGCATCGAGCGCTTGGCGCAGATAGCTAACGCGCGGCTTGTCGAGCGAATAGCCAATGCCGTATTGGTCATCGACGGCGCCGCGATATTGCAGCGTGCGCGAGGCATCGAGCACGAAGCAATCAGTGGTGGTGTCGGCGCGCAGTGCCTTGCCGAGATCGGCCTTGGGGTCGAGCACATAGCGGCCCGTCAGGCCGGCGGCCTTCACGACTTCAGCGGCCTTGGCGGCGGTTTCGCCCTCAGTGACGTTGAGGTAAAGGAACTTCACTTTGTCAGCGTAGGCTTTCTCGTACTCGGCCAGCGTGGGCAGGTACTTCTTGCACAGCGGGCAGGTGGTGTTGGTGGTGAAGATGACCAGCGTGTGGCCGGAGTAATCGGAGAGCTTGCCGGCCTTGCCGGAAATGTCGGTGAACGCGATGTCCTCGATCAGCTCGCCGATGCGCCACTGACGGCGGTCAATGACGCGCGGGGCCTGGCGGATTTCGGCCTCGGGGTCGGGCTTGTCGGAATCCTGGGCGTAGATGGCGAAGACGGCAGTCAGCGAAGCGAGCAAGCAGAGAGAAAGAGTCAGCAAACGACGGGGCATGAAGGCGCTCCAACGGTTTAGGTATAAAATAGTACCGAGGGGCGCCGTCGTCTCACGCGGAATGTGGCGCTAGAAATCGGTACGGCGGAAGCGCGAGTACGAGGTGTAAAGAAGCAGGCCGAGCCATACGAAGGCCACGAGGATCGGCTGCCACTCGAAGATGGGAACGTTGGCCACGCTGGCAACAGCCGATGCGCGCATCAGCGCGAAATTGGGGAACGTGGCCTTGATGATCTCGGCCAGCGTCACGATCCATTTCATATCCGAAAACAGCGGCATCATGGGCGCGAGCTGAATCATGACCGACACCGCGGTGTCCACGACGAGATAGAAGAAATAGCCCGTAACCAGCGCCAGCGTGGCGCTGCGCGTCATCAGACCGACCCAGGCCACGATGGCGTAAAGCAGCGCCACCGAGAGCAGCGTCATCGGCAGCGCCGAGAAGAAGCGCCAGTGCCAGACGCCCGAAATCGCGCCCATGCTCACAAACGTCGCAAGCCAGCAGGCAAACAGCGCGGCTGAAATCAGCGCCAGCCCGCCCACATACTTGCCGAGAAACACCTGAAGGCGGCTGACCGGCCGCGAAAGCACGCTGTCGACCGACCCCTGTGCAATCAGGCCGGGAAAGTAGCCCGAGCTCGCCGCAATGAAGCCCAGCATCGTCAGCACCGTCAGGAACGTGGTCAAATCCATCAATGTCGCTTCGAGCGCCTTCTGCAGATCGGAAATGTCGGCGCTGCGGCGCTTGACCTCTTCGCGCGCTTCTTTCATCAGACGCAGGCTGAGGTCCGACTTGGCCTTCTCCGCGTCCGCCAGCCTCTGGGCCACGGGCTTGTAGCGCTGATCGATTTCGCTGAGCTGAAGATTCAGCTCGTTGAGCTTCGTTTCGACAGGCGCAATCTCGCTCGATTTCGCGTCGAGACGATCCTGGATGGCCTTGAGCCGATCCTCCGGTGCGTTGTCCTTTTTTGCCTGGGTGAGCTCTTCTTGGATAGCCGCGCGCTCGCGCTGTAGCGCGGCGAACCTGGCCTCCACGGGGTCAATGCCGATCTCGCGGCGCCTGGCCATCCATTCCTGCTTCAGCACCAGTGCGTCTTCTTCGATCTCGTTGACCTTCTTGTCGGCTTCGAGCAATAGTTCGTCGCGGCCCTGCTGCTTGGAAATGTGGTTGGCGTAGATGCCTTCCCAGCCGTCTTCGCGCGCCATTTTCTCATCGGGCTTGTCCTGCCAGCGCCAGATCAGGGTTTGCGCGTGTTTTTCGTCGCTGCCGTCGTTGTGCCGATAAACCTTGGTGCCCGCGCAGAACAGGCCGGTCACGCTGCCCAGCATCACCAGCAGGATCAGGAACACCCACTGCTGCTTGCTCTGGCGCCAGGTGTCCTGGACGATGGCGAGGAATGCCTGCATCAGTGCGTCCCTCCCACGCTCTTGTTTGCCTGCCGGCCGATGAGCTGGATGAAAGCCTCTTCCAGGTTGGCGTGCTGGGGCTCGATCGCGAAAATCTCGATCTTCTGCTCGCGCAGCAGATCCACTACCGGTGTGATGCCCTGCGCGCCGGTCAGCGTCATCATGAATCCGCCATCGACCTGGCCCCAGGGCGCGATCGTGCCCAGTTTCTGCGCCAGCGCTTCATCCACGCGCGAAACGGCAAATCGCACGTGCAGCGTGCCCTGCCCGCCGGTGATGTTCTGGATCAGCTCTTTGACCGTGCCCTGATGGAGAATTGCGCCGTGGTGCATGATCGCGACGCGGTCGCACACCTGCTCCACTTCGCTCAGCAGGTGGCTGTTGAAAAACACCGTCACGCCCTTTTCGCGCTGGCGCTTGATCACCTGGCGCAATTCCATGCGGCCCACGGGGTCAACGCCGTCGGTCGGCTCGTCTAGCAGCAGCAGTTGCGGGTTGCCCAGCATCGCCTGCGCCAGGCCCACGCGCTGCGCCATGCCCTTGGAATACTTGCTGACTTTGGTGTCGGCCCATTCCTTCATGCCGACCCACTCGAGCTTTTCGTCAATCTGGCGTTTCAGTTCATCGCCGCGCAGGCCTGAGAGCTTGCCGAAGTAATCGCACAGCGTGCGCCCGGTGAGATAGCTGGGAAAGCGGTGGCCCTCGGGCAGGTAGCCCACACTCCTGCGCGAATCCACTTTGCGATAATCCACACCCAGCAACGTCGCGCTGCCGCTGGTGGCGCGCACGATGCCCAGCAGCGTTTTCACCAGCGTTGACTTGCCCGCGCCGTTGGGCCCCAGCAGACCAAACGCGCAGCCCTTGGGCACTTGCAAATCGAGCGCCTTGAGCGCCTGAATGCGGCCGCGCTTGTAGGTTTTGGTCAGGCCTTTGGTTTCAAGGGCGAAATCCATGCGCTATATATACGAATGAGGGACGCATGTTTGCAACTCGGCCTATTCGTCTTCGCTTTGCACAAGCGTTTCGATTACGTCGGGATCCCTTTGCGCATGCAGGATGCGCAGCACTTTGAAAAGGCGATCATCGTGTCGAAAAAAGAGGTTGTATCGAAAGGGCGATAGCTGGACACGGCGAATTGCACCCCAGATTGCTCGATACGCGGCAGGATTCTTGCGCGCCCTTTGGATGGCGGCGTCAACGGCCTCCAGAAAACGGGCTCCCAGCCCGCTTTCTTCACCTTCGAAGTATTCCAGCGCTGTCTCAAGGTCGACTAGAGCTCGCGCGCTTGTCTTGACGCGCTGCTTCACTTACGGCCCTTTGCAGGCCAGGCCGGCTGTATCTGGACATCAACCGCTTGTAAACGTGATCCCAATCCTCGCCTTCATCCGGGTTTTTCCGTTCGTCATCCAGCGCTTCCTCCAGGGCCTTTTTTTGCCAGTCAGGAATCGGCGCGGCTTCCAGCTCGAACTCGTCGATTTCGCGCAGCAGCGACAGGCGCTCCTTGCGGCTCAGCGCCTTGAACTTCTCCAGCAGTTCCTTTGTCGCCTTGGTCATGTTATGCATTCTACATTTCCCATCAGGGCCTTATCCAGAGCAGGTGCGCGTGCTTCAATGTGGCCATGAAACGCGCGACCACCTTTGTTTTGGCTCTGCTGGCGCTTTGGCTGGCTGCTGTTCCTGCCCGGGCCTCCGACGACGCCCAGGCCGACTTCAAGGCACTGGAGAAAGCGGACTCCGAAAAGCGCTGGCTTGATGCGCTCAAACTTGCCGAGGATTTCGTAACTGCGCACGCCGATGACGACAACGCCCCGCGCGCCTATTTGATCGGCGGCAGGGCCGGCCAGAGCGCCAAAGAATACGCCCGCGCCGCCGAACTGTTCAGCGCGTTTGTCCAGCGCTTCCCCGGGGCGACGGAGGCCCCAGCCGCGCGCCATAGCCACGTGCTGGCGCGATCCTCGGCGCGGCAACTGGAAGCCTGCATCGCGGCGATCGATGACAACCTCAAGGCGCTGCCCAAGGATTCGCGCGTTGAACACTGGACGTTCTTGCGCGCCGAGTGCCAGTTCCGGCTCTGGCGTTTTGACGAGGCAAAGAAAGCGCTCGAAGCCTTTATCAAGGCCTGGCCCAAATCGAGCTTCGTGCGCCGGGCGCAGAATTATCTGGGCGACATCGACCCGCCCTGGACGCTGGACAAAAACAACGTCGTGCAGGGCTACAAGGGCAAATACGAAGGCGACGCGCGGCTACTGGCCGCCATTGCCAAGCTGCCCGAATACACGAAGGAAGCCTTCGAGGTTCTCAAGAAATCGCTGGGCGTGGACATCTCGGGCAAGTGCGACGTGGTGTTTCGCTTTGCTGACAAAGGCGCATCGCGCGATGGCGAGCGCGCCACGACCGGCACCATCGGGCGCAAGGGCCTGCCCTGGACGGTGATGACGTTCTACACGGAGTTCGTGGTTCTCGACGAAGAAGACTTCCACTCGCGTGTGATCCACGAACTCAAACACGCCGGCTTCCGCGGCATCATGGGCCAGAAGTACCTCGACCTGCCCAAGTGGATCCGCGAAGGCTTGGCCGTATACGGCGCGGGCCAATTGCCCGATCGCATGCCGCAGATCCTGAGCAATTTCGCCTTCGGCGGCAAAGACCCGCGCACCGTGCTGGATGGCATAGCCGACCGCGACGCCGACCATAACACGGACGATTACCTCGAAGACGCGATGTTCTTCGAGTGGCTCGCTAGGCAGGACAACGGCACCCACAAGTTCTGCCAGCGCCTGATCAAGGGCGAAGATTACAAGGCCATCATCGCCGACCTGTGCAAGCAGCCCTTCGAAAAGGTCATGGCAACTGCGGCCAAGTACACCCAGGAGCAGATTGAGAAGGCGCTGGGCGGCGCTTACGACGACTACTTCAAGCTGCGCGGCGACGAAGCCAAAGCCGAGCGCGGCGGCAAAGATGCCCTCAAGAAGTGGCTCGAAAGCGAGGGCCTCAAGGCCTACGGCGCGTGGCTGGAAAAGAACGCCAAACACCTGTGCGCGCCGCTGGCGCGTTATCGCATCGGCAAGGGTTTGAACACCGTGGGCAAGTTCGAGGAAGCGCGCAAAATGCTTGCGGGCGTGCGCGACGAGTGCGACCGCGTATCCACCGTGTGCGACGACGCGGCTTACCAGTACGCATTGAGCTACGAACTGGCCGGCGACGAAGAAGGCGCCAAGCGTGAGTTCGGCATCTTCTTGCGCGATTATTCCTGGTGCGCCTACGCCGCCGACGCAGCCAAGAAATACAAAGCAGCAGGGCCGGAAGTCCCGCCTGCCGAAGAGTCAGGCGAAGACTAGTGCCGCACTTCCAGAAACTTCAACACGAAGGCCACGAAGAACCACGAAGCACACAAAGGAAAGCCTAACGCAAGCGCCCTTCTTCGTTACTTCTGTGCTTCGTGTTAGCCGATTGGATTCACACCCAAGAACCGACTCCTCGATACGGAGCACCCGTGAACACGAGATGGCGGCTCTTTCTGCTCGGGCTCTGTTACGCTGCCGCCATCGGGGGGTTGGCTTACGGAATGAGGGATATCAACATCCTTCAGGAAGTCTGGGTTGTGATCTGGGTGCCCTTTGTGTTCCTGAATCTCGTGGCTGCTTTGGCGCTGGCTCCCGTGCTGTTTCTTGGCAGCGGTTTCAAACTGCGCACCGCTGCCACGGTGATGGCGCTCGTCCTTTTGGTTGCCGCATATGCATGGCTTGTGATTCACTACGAAGATAACGGCTGGGGCAGGTATTGGCGCAAGACCGTGGGCCCCATGATTCCTTGCACGGCCTTGGTCATCGTTGGCTGTTTTGCCGGGCCGCGCATCCGGCTGCGAGATATCGAATATTAGTCAAGCCGCGCCACAATCCGGTCATTGCGCATTGCGCGCATTGCCCTATGCTTGATTTTCGAAAACACTACGTGAACAGGCATAATGACGTTTGAAGAACTGAAGTTGGCGCCCCCCATCCTGCAGGCTGTTGCGGCGCTCGGCTACACCCAACCTACACCGATTCAACAAAAGGCCATTCCGCACGCGCTGGCGGGGCGCGATGTGCTGGGCTGCGCGCAAACCGGCACCGGCAAGACGGCTGCGTTTGCTCTGCCGATCCTGCACTCGCTGCTGGCCAAGCCGGCCTCGAAGAAAATCCGCGTGCTGGTGCTCAGCCCCACACGCGAGCTGGCCGCACAGATTTTTGAAAGCTTCCGCGATTACGGCAAGCACACCGAAATCCGCTCCGCCGTGATTTTCGGCGGCGTGAACCAGAACCCGCAAACCGATGCGCTGCGCAAGGGCGTTGACATTCTCGTGGCCACGCCCGGCCGACTGCTCGACCTCATGGAGCAGGGCCACGTGCGCCTTGAAAACGTTGAGTACCTTGTGCTCGATGAAGCCGACCGCATGCTCGACATGGGCTTCATTCTCGACATCCGGCGTATCGTGGCCAAAGTTCCCAAGGCGCGCCAAACCCTGTTCTTCTCGGCCACCATGCCCGGTGAAATCCGCCGCCTGGCCGATACGATTCTGACCAACCCCGTCACGGTCGAAGCGACGCCTCCGGCCACCACCGTTGACGCGATCAAGCAGCAGGTTTACCAGATTGCCACGCACCAAAAGCCCGTGCTGCTGGCGCACCTGCTTTCCACGCTGCCGGTTTCGCGCGCGCTGATTTTTGTGAAGACGAAGCACGGCGCCGATCGCGTGGTCAAGCAACTGCGCCGCTGGGGCATCGCCGCCGAGGCCATCCACGGCGACAAAACACAGGGCGCGCGCACGCGCGTGCTCGAGAATTTCAAGTCAAGCCGCACCAGGTTTCTGGTCGCGACTGACATCGCTGCGCGCGGCCTCGACATCGACGACGTCAGCCACGTTTTCAATTACGACATTCCCCATGAGCCCGACACTTACGTGCACCGCATCGGCCGCACCGGCCGCGCGGGCGCCACGGGCGAGGCGATTTCGTTCTGCGGTGCGGAAGAGTTCGGCTCGCTCGCCGACATCGAGCGCCTGGTGAAGAAGAAACTGATCCAGTTGCGCGCCGATTCGCCCGAATTCCGCGAACGCCTGAACAACCCGGCAGCCGGCCGCGCAGCATTGCCCGATGACGACGCGCACGACCATGTGGAAGCGCACCGTTCACGCGGCGCGCGCGGCCAGCGCGCACGCAGGCCGCACGAGAACCGGCACTCCCACGGAAATCGCAGCCACGGCCCGCGCGATCACGGCCCGCGCGATCACGGGCCGCGCGACCGTGCGCCGCAGCATGCACAGGGTTCGGGCGAGGGCGGCGCTGATCGTGACTCGGCCTATGAGCAGGCCAGTGCGGAATACTTCAAGCCCGTGCGCAAAGAGAAAAAGCGCGAGCACATGCCGCCGATTACGCACGCGCACGCGCTCAACCCCAAAGCACCCGGCCACCCGCGCCGCTCGCAGGGATAGAGAACTCGCCCGCTATTCGCCGAATTGTTCCCGCAGCTTCTTGCGGGCGCTGAGCACGGCCTGCTTGACGGCGGCGGGCGAAGTTCCCAGCGCCTGCGCCACTTCGGTTTGATCGAGGCCCTCGACGGCGTAAAGCAACAGCGCGCTGCGTTCCTGTTCCGGCAGCGTTTCAATGAACGTGCGCACTTGCGCGAGCTTCTCGCGGTCCTCGGCTTTCATGGGCGGCGGCGTGGGCGCATCGCTTGCCTCGCGGCGATCGTGGCGCAGCGCGCGCCGCTTGCCGCCGCGTAATTCGTTCAAGGCCAGATTGCGCGCCACGGCGCAAAGCCACGCGCGCAGCGAGCCGCCGACAAACGCGCGCGGATTGCGCCACAACCGTATGAACGCTTCCTGAGCTGCGTCATGGGCCGCGGAATCATCGCCGGTAATCGTGCGCGCCAGGCGCACGATCACGTCCTGATGCGCGGCTACGATGGCCTCAAACGCGGCATCATCGCCCTGGGCCAGGCGCTGGGTCAGATGAAGGTCATCGGCTTGCACGGCGATAGTTTACTTCGCGAATTCCCAAATGATGAAGATGCATTGGGTGGCAATCACACCCAAAATGCTCCACAGCAGTGTGCGGTGCACGGCCTTGGCCACGTCGTTCTCGCTTGTGGCGGGTGCAAGACCAAACAGCGCCGCAATCGAGCCGCCCACAAATCCTGAGAGCAGCACTTTGGCGATCAAAAAGTTCGACCATGTCGGCGTCTTGGCCAGGCCCTGCTTCATGAGATCTAGCGCCAGCCCCAGCGAAGCGCCCTCGTGCCCTGCCACATAAATGAGAGACGCCAGGATCATGCCAAAGCTCAGCGCAAGCCCGGTGGCCAGCGCCATGGCGATGGTTTGCGCCAGCACAGCGCTTACCAGCCCAAAACTCTCGGCGGGCCAGCGCGCGAGTGCGAGCGTTTCAAGCAAACCCGAACGCACGCTCGAAGACAAGCGCGCCGCCTGAGCAGCACCCAATTTGCCGGTGATGAACGCAGCCGCGCCAAGCGGAAGCACCACGCGCGCCAGCGTGTGGCCCGTGGCCTCGAGAATGTCCGAGATGAGCAAAGGCTCCACAAGCTCGGGGCGCGGCAACTGCATGAATATGAAATAGGCCACGGTTCCAGCGATCAGCAGCGAGCCCAGCCACGAGAACAATTGCGTGCCCGGCCCGAGCGCATCGCCCAGCGTTTGCCTGGCGACAAACAGCGGGCGCTTGATGCGTGCAAGCCCCAGAAGAAACGCCAGCGGCGCAAGCACCAGGCCGCCCAGCAGCGCCAGGAACTCCATCACGCCCTGTTTTGCCGCTGCGACGTATTCATTCTCCGGCCGGCCCGGCTCGATGCGCAATTGCCCTGCCTCGCGCTCAATCGGGCAAACGTCGCCCTCACCCAAGCCGCATTCGAGCACACGCACGGTCTTTGCGTTGGCGGCGCGATCCACTTCCGGCGGTTCCTGGCCTGTGAAAATGGCCGGATCATGCGTGATAATCACCACGATGCAGTCTTTGCGCCGTGCGAGCGAAACAAGCTCGCGTGCCAGCGTGTGCGCCGCCACCGTGTCGAGCCCCGCCGTAGGCTCGTCGGCGATCAGCATCGCCGGCGCTTCGCCTGCCACGCGCGGCATCAAGGCGCGCACGGCGCTCAGCCTCATGCGCTCGCCGCCCGAGGCGCGCGCGAGTTTTTTCGGCAGGCCCATCAGGTGAAAGCGCGCCGCCAGCAGATCGGCCTGAACCTGCGCGTCTTTGGCGGGAAGGCGCGAGAACAGGCGAAGGTTTTCGGCCGTGCTCAGGCCATCAATGAAACCGAGCTTTTCGGCCTGCGGCAGAAATGCAATCTGCTCGCGCGCCTGCGGCGAGTAGGCGTTGCCGCGCCACAGCGGGTGCTCCATCGTGAGCGCATCGAAAAGCGTCGCCTCGCCGCTTACTTCGGCGCGCGGCTGGGAGAGTTCGCCCAGGCCCAGCAGAGCACGCGCGAAACTGGATTTGCCGCTGCCCGAAGGGCCCCAGAGCACGTAAAGCTTCCCCGCGCGCATTGTCAGCGGCGCTTGCAGCCGCAATGCGTCCTGCCCGAGTTTTACGGCAAGCGATTCAATGACCAGGCGCGGCCCGGGAGCGCTGTCGGGCGCTTTGGTGGGGGGAGGGGCGGACTCTGTGGCGGCGTTGGTCATGGTTGCCAAGGGGCGACATGGAAGTCGCCTCTATCGGTTGCCTTCACCATCGAGCGGCGGGATCAGATATTCGAACGCCACTCCCGCCTTCTCTGATTTTGCAATCACCAGCAGCGGCGCATCGGAGATGTGCAGCGCCCCGCGCAGCGCGTGCGCCAGCAGCAGGCGCGGCCCGCCGTTTTGCGTCAGCAGTCGGCGGTTGGCGAAGTCCACGGCGTAAGCTTCGGCGGCCTTGATGACCGATTTTTCGCCGTCAAACCACGCGGGCACGACCGCTTTTTCGTAAAGCCGCGGCGCCCAGCGCTCGTTGAAAGCCTTGGCGAAATCATCCTTGCGCTCGCCAATCACTTTGCCCACGGCCGTGACGATTTCCTTACGGTGGTCATCCCAGAACTTCATCGCCTCTTCCTCGAGCGCGAGGCGAAGGGCGATCTTTTTTTCCTCGCTCAGAAAGTCGCGGTTTTCGGGCGTGGATTCTTCTTTGTCGCCCCAGATGCCTTTGACCCAGTCTTTGACCGTCTTGTAGGTGTTGCCCGCGCCATCGGCGGCCTTGCGCACCACGCCCTCGGCCACGCCGCTTACGCCAATCACCTCCCAGCTTCGCTCGGCGAGGCGGTTGAGCAGTTTTTCTTCCAGCGGCGCGAGGTCTTTGTGCAACTGATCCATGGCGATGCGCAGCAGATCCTGGTCTTTTTCGTCCAGGTTCTGCGCGGCTGCCACGAGCTCGGTTTCCATGCGCGCCGTGATGCCCGGCAGCACCTCGGTTTTCAGCGTGGGCCATAACGCGTCGCGCGCAATCGCGGCTTCATCGCGCGGGATATCGGGCGCGAGCAATAGCCGCACCGCCATTTCCAGGCTCACGGTGGGTGCTGCACCTTTCAAGAGCGCGCCTTTGCGCACCATCTTGGCCATCTCGGGCGTGAGCATGAGCGTGGCTTCGTCGGTGCCTTTGTCGATGTTGCGCACAGCGATCACGCGGCCCACGATTTCGGCGGCGCCATCTTCGCGCTCGCGGTGAACGAGCACACCCTGGCGCACGGCCAGCTCGGCAGGCAGGCGCACATTCACGCGCGAGACGTTATCGGGGTCGGCTTCGCGCGCGACTTCCTTGAGGGCCGCAACGCTGCGTTCAGCGGCCTGCGTTTGAGAAAAGCGCGCAAGACCCACAGTCGCGGCACAAATGGCGCTGGTGCCGGCAAGTAGCCGCGCGCTGCGCTGCCAACGGTAGGAACGGTCCCACATGGCTGCCTCCCGGGGTCTGGTTCAATTTCCGAAGGACATGGTCCCTGACCCTCGCTTACGGAAAGGGTCATGCCAGACCCGTACAGGATACTTCACAAAAGGCCCGCCGCGCTTGCCAAATGGGGGTTGCTAATCTTCCAGATGGCCGAATTTGCCGCTTCGATAGTCGTCAAAGGCCTGCTGGATCTCGCGGCTGGTGTTCATGACGAAGGGACCGTAAGCCGCGACAGGCTCGTTGATGGGCTCGCCGTTGAGCACGAGAAACTGCGCATCCTCGCCGGCTTCAAGGGCAATTTCCGCGCCCTCGTTTTCGAAGAGCACGAAGTCGTGCATCACGGCCTTCTTGCCGTTCACGCTCACGCTGCCCTTCATGATCAAGATCGCGGCATTCTCCTGAGCGGGGAACGAAAACTCCGCGCGGCCATGCTTGTTCAGGCGCACGTCATACATGTTGATGGGCGTGAACGTTTTCGCGGGGCCCTTGGCGCCGGCATATTCGCCCGCGATCACGCGCACTTCGCCGCCGGGCAATTTGGCCACGCCGATCTGGTCGGCCGTGATGCCCTGGTAACCGGGTTTGGCAAGCTTGTGCTTGGCGGGCAGGTTGACCCAGATTTGCGCCATCTGAAACGGGCCGCCCTTGCGCGCGTATTCGGGCGCGTGATATTCGCGGTGCAGAATCCCGCCGCCCGCGGTCATCCACTGCACGTCGCCGGGCCCAATGGTGCCGCCATGGCCCGCGCTGTCGTGATGGGCCACGCTGCCGGCAAACGCAATCGTGACGGTCTCAAAGCCCCGATGAGGGTGCGGCCCCACGCCCCGGCGCGTGTTGGTCGTGGCGGGGAAGTTGTACTCCGGCCCATAATCGAGCAGAAGGAACGGGCTCAGCTTCTCATGAGCATCCGGAATGACATTGAAATAGCCATGAACCCGAAAGCCATCGCCCACCATATGGTGCGGCGGAGGTTGATAGATGCCCGCGACTTTGCGCTTGGTTGCCATGATATGCCTCTTTCGGGAATAGAACGTTCGAGAGTGAACGAATGTTCCAAGGCGAGGTCTTGGCTGGTTCGCGCACTAGGTTAGCTAGTCTATAGTTGACGTTTAAGGCAACCCTTCAGAACGGAGTGCGGGTTTCTGTTAATGGTACACAAGTTAGATGTGGCTCCGTCGTCGCGGCGCGTTGTATTGTGTAGGGCAGATTTGAGGTGCGCAGATGTCTAGTGTCCCAAAAAAAGAACACATGTTGGGTAAGGGCGTGTATTCCCTTCCAGAAGCGGCACACCTACTCGGCCTCGCTCCTCGCAAATTGAGAACGTGGTTCGTAGGACGAGGCGACCAGAAGCCGTTCTTTTTTGCTGACCACCCTAGAGTTGGGTCGGACATTGCGATCAGTTTCCGCGACCTGATCGACGCGTACGTCGCCAGCCAGTTTCGCGACCGTGGACTCAGCCTTCAAAGCCTTCGAAGAATCTTCGCGAATCTCCAATCGAAATTCGGCGATAAACACGGCTTCTGCCACGAAACGCTTAAGACCGACGGCCACAGCGTTTTCCTGCATGCCGTAGATGAAGAAGGCAAGGAAAAGCTTGTCGATCTTTTGGACAATCAGCTCATCTTGACTAAGGTCTTGCTGCCATTCTTGAGCCAACTCGAGTTCGACCCTGGCACAAAATTGGCTTATCGCTGGAATGTTGGCGAAGGCATTGTTGTCGACCCTTCAATCAACTTCGGTAAGCCTGTGGTTGTTGGCTCTTTCGTGTCAGCAGAAATTCTCGCAGGGGCTTTTGAAGGGAACAACCGAAACGCCGCGAACGTTGCCGCTTGGTTCAATGTCTCCGAGGCCCAAGTACTTGACGCGGTTCGATTCCTCAAGGGTTTACAGGCCGATCATTCATCACTAAGGCGTGCTGCGTGAATTTCTTCTTCGACCGCAATTGCCCGGAGCGCGCGGCCAGAATGATCATCGGTTACGAAGCGAGTCATCGCGTAGTCTACTTAGATGACGAATTTCGCCCGGAAACTCCAGACATTGATTGGCTTCAGGCCTTGAGTAAACGACCTGACCAATGGGCGGTGATTTCTGGTGATGGGGCCATTCTACGCAACCAGGCCGAGCGTTCAGTTCTGCGCGAAACAAACTTGACATTCTTCGTGCTCGCCAAGAACTGGTGGAATGGCGAATTCCATTCCCGAGCAGTCCAACTTCTCAAAGTCTGGCCATTCATCGTGCAAGCAGCGCTAAATGCACGGAAGCCCACTGTATGGAAGGTTCCCATTTCATCCCCACAGCTTGATCGCATCGGATTGACGAGCGAATTGTAGCTGGTCGTTGTCCGCGTATTTTGTCGCCCCTACGGAGCGTGAATGGCCAAGAAACTGATCGTTGTCGGACTGGACTGTCTCGAGCCGAGCTACGCCTTTGAGCAATGGGCGGATTCGATGCCGAATCTTACGCGCATGCGCAAGACGGGGCTTTTTGCGCGTATGCGCTCGAGCGTTCCGCCCATCACCATTCCCGCCTGGCAGTGCATGGTGACTTCGAAAGATCCCGGCGTGCTGGGATTCTATGGCTTTCGCAACCGCAAGGATTACTCCTACGACAGTTTCGTCTTTGCCGACGGCAAAGCCATCCGCGAGCCGCGCGTTTGGGATCATCTTTCGAAGCTGGGCAAGAAGAACATCATCCTGGGCGTGCCGCAGACTTTCCCGCCGCGGCCTTTGAATGGCGTCATGGTGAGCGGCTTCCCGCTGCCATCGACCGAAGAAAACTACACCTACCCCGCCACGCTCAAAGACGAAATCAAGACGGTTTGCGATTACATCCCCGACGTTGAGGAATTCCGCGCGGACGACAAAGAAACGATTTTGCGCGACCTGATCACCATGGCGGAGCGCCGTTTCAAGCTCGCGGCGCACCTGCTGAAAACCAAGCCGTGGGATTTCTTCATGATGGTCGAGATGGGCACGGACCGCATCGTGCACGCGCTTTGGCGCTTCACCGATCCCAATCACCGCTACTACCAGAAGGGCCACAAGCTCAATAACGCGATGCGCGATTACTACGCGCTTTGCGACCGCCTCATGGGCGAACTGATTGCGCCCTACGAGAAAGATCCCGAGACCGCGATCATGGTCGTGTCCGACCATGGTGCTCGCGGCATGGACGGCGGCATCCACCTCAACGAGTGGCTAATCGACAAAGGCTATCTCACTCTCAAAGAACGCCCGAAGGAACAAATCGGCCTCTCGAAACTCATCAAGGCGGGCCTCGTGGACTGGACGAAGACGAAAGTCTGGGCCGAAGGCGGCTATTACTCGCGCATCATGTTCAATATCAAAGGGCGCGAGCCCTCGGGCGTGCTCGAGCCGAGCGAAGTTGCGGCGTTCTCGGCCAAGCTCGAAGCGGAGCTCAAGGCGATCCCCGATGACAAGGGCCGCGCCATGGTCACGCATTACTTTGACCCGGCGAAGATTTACAAGAAGGTCAACAACATCGCGCCCGACGCCATGGTGATTTTCGACGACCTGCGCTGGCGCGCGCTGG